>NZ_SCFF01000010.1:0-4603 GCF_022496745.1 Pseudomonas sp. TMW22080
TGGAAGCTGGACAGACGGGAGTTTTCCCGACAGAATTGGCTTACCAGGTCTCGTTCCCCGCACCGAAAAGCAGAGATTCCCCGAGACCTTGGCCAGAGCGATTGCCGTCGCCGCTGGCCCGAATGAAACCCTGCCTTGGCAGGGTTTTTTCGTTTTAATGCTATGTATCTATTACCCAAAGATATTGCGTTTGCTCGCTCAGCGCAAACCCTGTGTCTTTCACAAGCTGCCGTGTGGGTCTGGCAGCTGTGCTGCCTACCAGCACGGTAGCCAACAAGGTCCACCGGACCGCGTTAGGGAATGGTCGGTTAAGTCTCATAAATAGCAGTAGACTGTAGGGCACCCTACAGACAGAACCCGACACTGCCCTACATGGCAAAATTAACCATCGGCCGCATGGCAAAACTCTACGGTTTACACCGTTCAACATTGCATGAGGCCGTGTCTAAAGGCCGCGTAACTGCTGGCCTAGACGGTAAAGGGCAAAAGGTTATCGACCTATCAGAAATGATCCGCGTTTATGGCGAACCACAGGGGATCACCCTACACCGCCCTACACTTGACCCGACACCCTCGCCCTACACTTCCCCTACACCTGAAATGGACGCCTTACACCCAGCCCTACACTCGTTGGTTGAAGAGGTTCGATTGCTGCGTGCAGAGATACAAGAGCTGCAACAATCACTTCGGCTGATCGAGCATAAACCTGAGCCTAAACCTGCATTGCCTCACAACGCGAAGCCAGGGGAAGCCCCTACTTGGGCAAATTTGCTCGACGCTCTCGATAACTAAAAGCCGTGGCCAGTTTCGCGGGCGCGAAACTTCATAGTTCCACCGCAAAGCCTCGCACGCCGAGCCCTTCGGCAAACCGCCCCACTGCCGTCAGGCTGGCCCAGGTACGAATCGCTTCGCGCCGTGAGCGCACCGCGATCAGCCGGGAGTGCGGCCCGCCGAGGCGTACCGAAAACGTCCACTTGGTGCGGCTAGCATCGCGGCCCACAACAAACTCCCTAACCGCGTTTTGTTGCACCAGGTGCTGCAGCGCGTCTTCGTGAATTCCTTCGCCAATCATTTATCGAGTACGACCGGCAAATGGCGTAGAACCGCTGCTAGCTCGCGCCAAGGGTGCTGTGCCACTTCCGCTGCGCCGATGCAACCTGCCACATGAGCAAAAGGAATGTCTGCCTCTTGGACGCTTTGGCAGACACCGCAAAGCGTGCACGTCACGCCTTCATACTCCAGAACCCATTGAATATGCCAACACGTTAGCCCGAGCTCTAAGCCGTAGTGAGCAGTGGAACCGTCACGGCTGCTCATTCTGGTACCACGCCAGACGGGCCGCCCAAGGTGGCCGCTTCACAGGCAAACGCTGCCGCCTGTGGTGGCGTCAGCGCTCCGGCGGCGACCACGGCGTTTAACCAGTCCCAGAGTCGAGTTACACAGCGCGTCTGCTGCTCAGCCACTTCCTGCAGGTGATCCAATAATTGCGCCTCCAACGCCTCAATCGAGGTGGCCAGCACTTGCGGCTGCAGCTCCAGGGCGATGCGCTCAAGCAGTGCGCCAGTGTCCGGGGACAGCGTGCGCAGGTCGCGCAAACGGCGCTCATAAGACGGCGTGACGGGTAACGGCATGGCAGGGGTGTCCTTATCCGAGTCAGTGGCCCACCGTGCGTAAAACCACAGAGGTGGGGTCTGGCGTACCAGTGTAGGAGGGGTGTGGTTTCCGTGCCCAGAAAAAAAGGCCCCCACGACTCTCTCAAGTGTGGGGGCCTTTTGAACATAAGCGGCGTTATTCGCACTGGGTCGATGATAGTGAGTGCTCATAAATGATTAGCAAATAGTTGCGATATTCCACTGATAGTGGAATACTCAAATATGAGTAGACAACGTCTACATCGTAGACAACATCGTGTGGAGTGATAACATGGCCTCGCCTGTCCTGTCTTTTCGTGTGGAATCGGAGCTGATTAACCAGCTCGATCAGCTCGCTGAAGCAACTGATCGGGATCGTCAGTACCATCTCAAACGTGCATTGGCACGTTATGTAGAGTCAGAGTCCTGGCATTTTCGAGCGGTAGCCGAAGGGATCGCTGATGCTGAGGCAGGCAATCTAATCGACTTGGATGCCGTGAAGGCTAAGTGGGTGGCTCGTGCCGAAAATCGCATTAACCAGCAAAGCGGACAGTGACCTCGAAGGTATCTACGAGCATTACGAACCGCGTCTAGGTGCTGAAAAGGCCGAGGAAGTCATTTCCCAAGTGCTGGAAGCCATAACCCGACTGGAGACCTTTCCTCAGTTAGGGAAAGCCTCGGATATCCCTGATTGCCGAGAACTGATTATTTCGAAATACCCCTATCGATCTATTTACACGCGGAAGGGGGATACCATCCTGATATATCGAATTCTCCATCAGCACGCGGAACGCCCTGAAGATTGGTGAGTTCGGAAGCAAAAAATCCTGCCTTTTGGCGGGATTTTTTGTGTCCGACTTACATACGCGGCGTTATTGGAAGTCTTCGCCCTGCTCGCGGGCCTTCGCCTTCGCACGCTTGCGCTGCCCCCACCATTCTTCAAACAGAATGCCCCCAAAAACCCCCGTCAGCACCGCCAACACTAGCCAGTCCCCCCACGACCACCCAACCCCGTACCAGCCGAAGACATCAAAGTGTCCCTTCTGGAAGCCCACGTACAGGAAATACACCACCGCCATAAGGCCCGCGTTACGGCAGGCACTGCCAAACGTCATACGCATTGCGACACCTTCTTGGCCCGTCCGGGCGGGTTCCTTTCTATTCGTTATGCGCTCCCGTGTTACTAGTAGCAACAACCGGTCTAACGATATTTTCGCGGCTAAAATCCGGCGGCAGCTCGAGCCCGCAATTTCATGACGGTTCGCGCTGAAAGTCCCCTAATGTCCTCGCCATGAAAAACCATGTGCGCCCGATGCGACTTGGTTTCCGCGTCCCAATCATCCAGATCATCGATCAGGAAGGCGTGATTGCCTAGGTACGCTGCCGCCAAGTCAGCGGCCAGGCTGCGGGCGGGTTCGCCTGCCGTTTCGAAAACCCAATCCAGAATGTCACTCATCTGCTCGGCGGGTGTCCGCGGCACAACACCTTTGGCCTGATCCTGGACGAATGCGTTGTAAAGAAGTGCGCCAGCCTCGGGATCTTCTGCAGGGTTGCCCGGGCAGAGCCTGGGCTCCCAGGGAATCTGATACATCGATTGGCCAAGTACGTCCTGCAGGACGTAATCCGACGGCTTTACCAAACGCTGCATGAGATGGCTCCTTAAAAAATCGCATGGTAGCGCATCCCGAGCAGCCAAAAGCTGCTCGGATAAACCGCCACCTCTGGTGGCGTGAACAGCCTGACAGACGCCTCCCGAGCCCACGAGGGGGGGGAGGAAAAATGGCCCCCAGGCCAAATTTTTCCGGTCTGCCCTGGTGAAGCCCGTTCAGGGCGTAACCAGGGTGCGAAGCATCCGGCCGCACCGCTTGCGTGCGCGTCAGGTGAAACCGGACCAACCTGGATTCGCGATGTAGCAGTCGAGAAAGGGACAAAGGACCGCAACGAGACGTCGCGCAATTGCAGAATGCAGGTTGGTCCGGCTTTGCCGGGCGCGCACGCGGGTGAATTTTCGAGACAAGCCCGTTCAGGGCGCAGGTGAGGAAAGAGGGTGGAGGCTCGCGCAGCGAGTCGGAACCCTGAAAGCCTGACGGGGCGCTCCCCCGGAAGGTTTGGGCGTCCCGCAGGGCGGCCACGACAGACCGTAGGGATGGCGCGCTGTTGCTCTGCTTTTGTCTTGGATTATCTATGTGGCGTTCTATTGGTCGTTCTATTGCGTTGGCTATTGCTTCAGCAATAGAACGCCAATAGGAGAGGTATAAAGGTATAAAGGTGAAAAGGCACAAAAGGGCAAAAAGCCAAGAGCATTCGCGCTACGCGCTCACCAGCTCGACCCCCTAAAGGGGGACCCCCACTCGCTGGGAAAGATCCAAAGCGGGTAATAACCCTGAGAGACAAGAGCACGAGCAATGATGGCTGACGCCAGTCTAAGGCCGCCCACTGGCGGCAATAATGATGGCTGCGCGACGCACTTGATGGCTCCCACTGGCGTGGGAGCCCCTACGATCGGCTTTTAAAAAAAGCGTCTCGCATGACTCCACGCAGTGAGGATTTTGTTCCAGGTGCGACCACCCGGCTCCCACTCCCAACAGGCGTTCCAGACTTTCGGGGATTGTTTACCACTGCGCCCCCTGCCCTCTTCGGCGTCTGGCGGTTGGTGGGTTTTAGGACAGTGACAGCGCCCGTGGTTGGGTTTTTACGCTGCCCTGCCATTGCCTTCTCGCCCTTGCGGGTCGCACCTAACCGGCTATACCGGCTGCCGTGAAGAGATCCCCTTGATCGGCAGCTATTACTTCCCGGGCCCAAAGCATCTTGATTCCAAGCGTCGGGAAGAGGTGTCGGGGGAGGCTGGAAGCTGGACAGACGGGAGTTTTCCCGACAGAATTGGCTTACCAGGTCTCGTTCCCCGCACCGAAAAGCAGAGATTCCCCGAGACCTTGGCCAGAGCGATTGCCGTCGCCGCTGGCCCGAATGAA
>NZ_SCFF01000011.1:0-2657 GCF_022496745.1 Pseudomonas sp. TMW22080
CCCGACACGGACAAAATCACCCTTTGGCAATTCCCTGGGCCCGAACGGGCCCGGGGGATGCCACCCGGCGAGGGTGCTTTGCTGTCCTCCACGCGGTTATGGGATTCCATGCAAAGCTGGTGCGCATAAGGCTTGAACTCAATGGGAAAATTTCGGTACCACCACCGAGAGAGACCTATGAAAATTTCCATTGAGCTGAACCGCAGTGACCTTCAGGTCCTGGCTGCAATATTTCTTCTGATGCTCCCGGATTACGGGGCTTTGCGCGGAGTTGAGGCGGGCGGATCTCTGCTTTACTTGATACATAGAAACAATGTGCATGCAGATGCTATGCTCGGTCCCATCCAAATGGGGGCCGAACATGGCGCATAAAAAAACCCCTGGGAACTCTACCAACTTGGCGGGAGGGGAGTTCACAGGGGCCGACGAAGCTAAGCTTCTGGACGAGAGAATAACACGCTACGGCGTGGCTCACACAAGGTCTCAGGCGATGCTAGTGCATCTCCGAAAGGCACCGTCCAAAGCGTCTATCAAAACTGCTGCTGGCCTCGCCAGTTGTGGGAATTACTTGCACTTTCGGGAGTATCCCACCGTGGGCAAGGTACGACTGCACAACGCGACGTTCTGCAAGCAGCACCTGGTCTGCCCGCTGTGTGCTATCCGCCGCGGGGCCAAGGCCCTCGGGGCTTACCTGACGCGATGGCAGGTGATCCAAGCGGAACGACCGGATTTGCGCCCATATCTCTTGACCCTCACGGTCAAAAATGGCGATGCGTTGGAAGAAAGGCAGACTCACCTCAGCAAGTCATTGCGTAAGCTTTTGGACCGTCGCCGCAACTTCAATTCCGGTGTTCCGCGTGCTCCATGGACAGAGCTTTGCAAGGCAGAGGGAGCGGTCTACACCTTGGAGCTGACCAACAAGGGCAAGGGTTGGCATCCTCACTGCCACATGATCATTCTGGCGACCTCTATGCCATCACAAACAGACCTCAGCGCCGAGTGGCACAAGATCACTGGCGACAGTATGGTCGTGGATTGCAGGCCAATTCTGGGCGATCCCGTGGAGGGTTTCATGGAGGTGTTTAAGTACGCTGTGAAGTTCTCCGACTTGACCCTGGCTGACAACTGGCACGCGGCGCAGATCCTCAAGGGCAAGCGCTTGCTGAACAGTTTCGGCACGTTCCGTGGCGTCGATATTCCAGACTCACTGCTCGATGAGCCTCTCGATGGGCTCCCGTATCTGGATCGGTTCTATCGCTACCTGGACGATTCCTATCAGCCGGCAAGTTTTCGCGACTGACCCCGGTTCTATTGCCTTCCTATTGCCGGGCTAATAGGAAAAACAATAGAACCTGCAATAGAACGGCAAGAGCCAAAACCATAGAAACCAACAGCAAAGTGCCCTCACCCCTGCGGGGTTCAGTGGCCGCCCCTACGGGACGCCCAAACCTCCCGGGGGAGCGCCCCGGAAGGCCTTCAGGGTTCTGAATTGCTGCGCAATTCGCCACCCTCTTTCCTCCCCTGCGCCCTGGACGGGCTTGTCTCGAAAATTCACCCGCGTGCGCGTCCGGAAAAGCCGGACCAACCCGCTTTCTGAGACTTCACGACGCATCGGTACGGGACTTCGTCCCTCCCTCTGCTGCTTCGGCTCGAAACCAGGTTGGTCCGGTTTCACCTGACGCGCACGCAAGCGGTGCGGACTGATGCTTCGCACCCTGGTTTCGCCCTGAACGGGCTGCACCAGGGCAGAACGGAAAAATTTGGCCTGGGGGCCATTTTTCCTCACCCCCCTCGTGGGCTCGGGTGGTGTCTGTAAGTCTGTTTCCGCCGTCTTCGACGTCGGTTTATCAGAGCGGCTAAGGCCGCTCTGGAAGCAGCTTTCAGCTGCCCAAAGGCCACTGCGCTACCATGCGATTTTCGCCTGGAGCAGCCCTCATGCAGCGTCTCGCAAAACCTTCGGATTACGTCCTGCAGGACATCCTCGGTCGATCCATGTACGTCCTGCCCTGGGAGTCGATGCTTTGCCCAGGCAACCCAGCAGAGGATCCCGAAACAGGTGCAGCGGAATACAACGCGCACGCCCTTGTGAGGGCTCAGGAAGGCGATACAGGAGCGATTCACGACCCCGTAGGAGATTCAGTTGATTCGGCGTTAAAAACGCCTGGAGAGGCTTACAGAGCCTTGGCAAGTGATCTGGCGGAGGCCTTCCTGGGGAAATATCAGTTTTCCCTGGATGACCTGGAGCATTGGGACGAGGAAACCAAATCGATCCGTGGCGCCCTGACGTTCTGCAACGCTGCACTGCGCGAGCTGCCAGCTCGCCAGGTGATGGCCTTGAGGGTCAGAGCTGCCCACGCCTGACGCGCTGCGCTTGTCCCCTCGACCTCTGCACGGGAACAAGTTCCCGCACTCCGATCGAGGACAGTCTGTCCACCGTTGAACCTTCCCAGGTCAGGGGCCGCGACCCCGGCTCGTCGTGACTCGTTTCATCGTCGCGGCGAACGGAGTCCCGGGCGAAGCGAACCCTTGACCCGACACGGACAAAATCACCCTTTGGCAATTCCCTGGGCCCGAACGGGCCCGGGGGATGCCACCCGGCGAGGGTGCTTTGCTGTCCTCCACGCGGTTATGGGATTCCATGCAAAGCTGGTGCGCAT
>NZ_SCFF01000012.1:0-1547 GCF_022496745.1 Pseudomonas sp. TMW22080
CGGTGTGATTCATGACTGGGGTGAAGTCGTAACAAGGTAGCCGTAGGGGAACCTGCGGCTGGATCACCTCCTTAATCGACGACATCAGCTGCTCCATAAGTTCCCACACGAATTGCTTGATTCATTGTAGAAGACGATAACTGCAGAGTTGATCTGCGGTTTTTCTGTCGTAAAGCTTAGAAATGAGCATTCCATCAAATGATGGTGAATGTTGATTTCTGATCTTTTGATTAGATCGTTCTTTAAAAATTTGGGTATGTAATAGAAAGTTAGACTGGATAACACTTTCACTGGTGTTTATTCAGGCTAAGGTAAAATTTGTGATTGAAAGCAAATTTTCGGCGAATGTCGTCTTCATAGTATAACCAGATTGCTTGGGGTTATATGGTCAAGTGAAGAAGCGCATACGGTGGATGCCTTGGCAGTCAGAGGCGATGAAAGACGTGGTAGCCTGCGAAAAGCTTCGGGGAGTCGGCAAACAGACTTTGATCCGGAGATGTCTGAATGGGGGAACCCACCTAACATAAGTTAGGTATCTTAAGCTGAATACATAGGCTTAAGAAGCGAACCAGGGGAACTGAAACATCTAAGTACCCTGAGGAAAAGAAATCAACCGAGATTCCCTTAGTAGTGGCGAGCGAACGGGGACCAGCCCTTAAGCTGTATTGATGTTAGCGGAACGCTCTGGAAAGTGCGGCCATAGTGGGTGATAGCCCTGTACGCGAAAACATCTTTGCAGTGAAATCGAGTAGGACGGAGCACGAGAAACTTTGTCTGAATATGGGGGGACCATCCTCCAAGGCTAAATACTACTGACTGACCGATAGTGAACTAGTACCGTGAGGGAAAGGCGAAAAGAACCCCGGAGAGGGGAGTGAAATAGATCCTGAAACCGTATGCGTACAAGCAGTGGGAGCCCACTTTGTTGGGTGACTGCGTACCTTTTGTATAATGGGTCAGCGACTTATTTTCAGTGGCAAGCTTAACCGAATAGGGGAGGCGTAGCGAAAGCGAGTCTTAATAGGGCGTCTAGTCGCTGGGAATAGACCCGAAACCGGGCGATCTATCCATGGGCAGGTTGAAGGTTGGGTAACACTAACTGGAGGACCGAACCGACTACCGTTGAAAAGTTAGCGGATGACCTGTGGATCGGAGTGAAAGGCTAATCAAGCTCGGAGATAGCTGGTTCTCCTCGAAAGCTATTTAGGTAGCGCCTCATGTATCACTGTAGGGGGTAGAGCACTGTTTCGGCTAGGGGGCCATCCCGGCTTACCAAACCGATGCAAACTCCGAATACCTACAAGTGCCGAGCATGGGAGACACACGGCGGGTGCTAACGTCCGTCGTGAAAAGGGAAACAACCCAGACCGTCAGCTAAGGTCCCAAAGTTATGGTTAAGTGGGAAACGATGTGGGAAGGCTTAGACAGCTAGGAGGTTGGCTTAGAAGCAGCCACCCTTTAAAGAAAGCGTAATAGCTCACTAGTCGAGTCGGCCTGCGCGGAAGATTTAACGGGGCTCAAACCATACACCGAAGCTACGGGTATCA
>NZ_SCFF01000002.1:0-846557 GCF_022496745.1 Pseudomonas sp. TMW22080
GAACTCAGTAGTGAAACGATGCATCGCCGATGGTAGTGTGGGGTTTCCCCATGTGAGAGTAGGTCATCGTCAAGATTAAATTCCAAACCCCCTGTCTGCTCACGCAGACAGGGGGTTTGTTTTTGTGGCGAAAAAAGTTATGACCCGCCTGAGCGTATCGTTCTTCAGATCGCCTGCAGCTAAAGTCCTGCAAATAGGCACAGTTATTTTGTAGCCCGCGCACTAGAATAGGCCCAGTCATTTTCTGAGCCTGAGACTCCCTATATGCCAGATCCGGTTGACCCCCGCAGGGTGTCAGAATTACCGCTGGACGAGTTGGTGGCCTGTCATGAGTGCGATCTACTGATGCGCAAGCCGCATCTCGCTCTCGGTGAGAAAGCCCAATGCCCGCGCTGCGGCTATGAACTCTACGCTCATAGGTACAAGGTGGTTGAACGCAGCCTTGCGCTTGTGATTGCTGCTTTGCTGCTCTACATACCTGCGAACTTTTTACCCATCATGCAGCTCAATCTACTGGGCCAGGCGTCGCAAGACACGGTCTGGAGTGGTGTGCTCGGTTTGTACAACACCGGCATGCAAGGCATCGCGGTGGTGGTGTTCCTGTGCAGCATGGGCATCCCGCTGCTCAAGTTGCTCTGCCAGCTTGCTGTGTTGCTGAGCATTCGCTGGAATATCGGGCGCAGCTACGGTTTGCTGATTTACCGCATTTATCACCATCTGCGTGATTGGGGCATGCTTGAGGTGTACTTCATGGGCGTGCTGGTGGCCATCGTAAAACTGTCCGATCTGGCTGAGCTGAGTCTTGGCCTGGGCCTGGTCTGTTTTGTCAGCCTGTTGCTGGTACAGGTCTGGCTGGAAGTGGTGATGTCACCTCACCAGATCTGGCAGGCGTTATCCGGGGAGGATGCTCATGCGGGCGATTGATGCGGGTATCTTGATCTGTGGCGAATGCCACGAACTGAACAGGCAAGACCCCGAAACCGACGAGCAAACCTGTACTCGCTGCGGTGCTCTGGTTCACGCGCGTCGCCCCGACAGTTTGATGCGCACCTGGGCATTGCTGCTGACGTCGGCCATTCTCTATATCCCGGCCAACCTGCTGCCGATCATGACAGTCAACTCATTGGGCCAGGGCTCGCCGAGTACGATCATGGCGGGTGTCATCGAGCTGGTACAGCACGGCATGATCCCGATTGCTGCCGTGGTGTTTGTGGCAAGTATTCTGGTGCCCACCTTCAAGCTGGTCGGCATCGCCTTGCTGTTGTTTTCGGTACAACGCCATCAGCCTCTTTCTGCCCGGCAACGTATCATCATGTACCGATTTATCGAGTTCATTGGCCGTTGGTCAATGCTGGATATTTTCGTCATTGCCATTTTGGTGGCCGTGGTGAATTTTGGACGCATAGCCAGCATCGAAGCCAATCTTGGCGCAGTGGCATTTGCCAGTGTGGTGGTGCTAACGATGCTTGCAGCTGTAACTTTTGATCCCCGACTGATTTGGGACAACACGGAGTCGGACGACGACCATGAGTGACTTGCCTACCGCTAAAACCCGCCCGGCTTCCAACTGGTCGGCGATCTGGATCCTTCCGCTTATTGCCCTGGTCATCGGTGGCTGGCTGGGGTGGCGCGCCTACAGCGAAACCGGCATCGATATTCAGGTGCGTTTCGAGAGCGGCGAAGGCATCGTCGCCAACAAGACCGAGGTGGTCTACAAAGGCATGCCCGTGGGCAAGGTGAAAACCCTCGCCCTCGACGAGTCTGGCCCCAGCAAAGGGGTGATTGCTACCGTCGAAATGGACAAGGACGTTGAGCAATACCTGAAAACCAATACCCGTTTCTGGCTGGTCAAACCCAGTGTCACTCTGGCCGGTATCACCGGGCTCGAAACGCTGGTGTCCGGCAACTATATTGCGGTCAGTCCCGCCGATGGCGAGCCTGCACGCAAGTTCAAGGCGCTGTCACAAGAACCGCCCTTGTCTGATGCCAAACCAGGTCTGCACCTGACGCTTAAAGCTGAGCGTCTCGGTTCGTTGAACCGTGGCAGCCCGGTGTTCTACAAGCAGATCCAGGTAGGGCAGATCAAAAGCTATGTGCTTTCCGAAGACCAAAGCACTGTTGAAATCAAAGTCTTTATCGAGCCGACCTACGCCAATCTGGTGCGCAAACATACGCGCTTCTGGAATGCCAGCGGTATCAGCATCGACGCCAACCTGTCGGGTGTGAAACTGCGCAGCGAATCTCTGGCCAGTATTGTGGCCGGTGGTATTGCCTTCGCCACTCCAGAGAACCGCAAAGACAGCCCGCCCACCGATTCGAGCCTGCCGTTCCGTCTTTATGAAGACTTCGATGCCGCGCAGGCGGGGATCAAGGTCAAAGTCAAACTCAGCGACTTCGAGGGCCTGCAGGCCGGTCGTACGCCGGTCATGTACAAAGGCATCCAGGTCGGTAGCCTCAAGGGTCTCAAGGTGGACCCTGATCTGACCAGCGCCAGTGCCGAGCTGACTCTGGACCCGTTGGCAGAAGATTACCTGGTGCAGGGCACCCAGTTCTGGGTGGTCAAGCCGTCCATCTCCCTGGCCGGCATTACCGGGCTGGAGGCGCTGGTCAAAGGCAACTACATTGCCATTCGCCCGGGTGACAAGGGCAGCACCCCCGAACGCGAATTCGTCGCCCGGCCAAAGGCTCCGCCGCTGGATCTGCGCTCACCGGGCCTGCATATGGTGCTCTTTACCGAGAACCTGGGCTCGCTGGATGTCGGCAGCCCGATCCTCTACAAGCAGGTCAAGGTCGGTTCGGTGCAGAGCTATCAGTTCTCCCGCACCAAAAAGCAGTTGGTGATCGGTGTCCATATCGAGAAGGAATACGAGAATCTGGTCAATGCTTCGACCCGTTTCTGGAATGCCAGCGGCATCACGTTGACCGGCGGTTTGACCGGCGGTATCCAGGTTAAAAGCGAATCCCTGCAAAGTCTGATGGCAGGCGGGATTGCTTTTGAAACACCGGAAGCCAAGGCGCCGCTGCAAAAACGTATCCCGCGTTTCCGTCTGTTTACTGACCGTGACGCAGCCATGCAGCAGGGAGTCGCCGTTACGATCAAGGTGCCGCGTGCCGATGGCCTGCGCGAGGGTACGCCGATTCGCTTCAAGGGGCTGGATGTTGGCAAGATCGAAAGCATTGACCTGAGCGAGGACCTGCAATCGGTTCTGCTCAAGGCCCGCATCACCGAAGTGCCTGAGCGGATTGCGCGGGTTGGCAGCCAATTCTGGGTGGTCAAGCCGGAGCTTGGTTTGATGAAAACGGCCAACCTCGAAACCCTGGTCACCGGCCAGTACCTCGAGGTGCAACCGGCGAGCAAACAACTGGGGCGCCAGACCAGTTTTGTAGCCCTGGAGCAAGCGCCGGATGCCGCCGTTTCCCAGGCCGGATTGAGCCTGGTATTGAGCGCTGCCCGTCGTGGTTCGCTCAAGGAGGGCGTGCCTGTCACCTACCGTGAAGTCACCGTGGGTAAAGTCACGGGGTATGAGTTGGGCAACAGTGCCGACCGGGTGCTGGTACATATCCTGATCGAGCCGCGTTACGCGCCGTTGGTGCGTAGCGGTAGCCGCTTCTGGAATACGAGCGGTTTTGGTGTCGACTTCGGTTTGTTCAAAGGAGCAACGATTCGTACTGAATCCCTGGAAACCCTGGTGCAGGGTGGCATTGCCTTCGCCACACCGGACGGCGACAAGCTGGGCACCCAGGCTCGCCCTGAGCAAACCTTCCCGCTCTTTGACAAGTTCGAAGACGAATGGCTGCAGTGGGCACCGAAGATCCCGTTAGGCAAATAAGCTGCAAAAAAAACCGCGATCAATGATCGCGGTTTTTTTATGTACGGGGTTCAGTCTCAGACTTCATCCAGTTCGCGTTCTTCCACCGCCGTCAACGCATCAGGTTTCACCTCGTCATGGCGACGAATGTACTTCCAGTCGTCTTCATCGATATAGATCCCGTTAGGGCCGCTGCCGCCTTCCAGGTCGATGGCCACATGGGCGCAGACCTGCGGCTTCACACTGGCCAGAATCGGTACAAAGCCCAGCTGCAAACTGGTCTCCAGCAGAGCTGTCTGGTTTTTCTCGTCAATGTCGGCAGCTTCGTCCAGGTAGTACGGCAAGCGAATACGCCCGGCCTGATCGCGGTCCATCAAGTGCAGCAACAAATACATGTTGGTCAGCGCCTTGATCGTCATGGTCGTACCGTTGGACGCCGCGCCATCGATATCCGTGTGGATCACCGGCTGGCCATTGAGCTTGGTGATCTCGAACGCCAGCTCGAACAAGTCCTTGAGCCCCAACTGGTTATGGTTGGCTGCCACCAGGCGCGCCAGATACTCCTTGGCCTCTTCGTTCTTGTTGTCCTGTTCGGTGCTCTGGCTGAGGTCAAACACCGACAGTGTCTCGCCTTCTTCGTACTGGCTGGCGCTGTGGATAATCTGATCGATATGTTTGAGCGCCTCCTTGTTGGGGGCCAGCACGATACGGAAGCTTTTGAGGTTGGACACCTGACGCTTGTTGATTTCGCGGTTGAACAATGCCAGTTGATGCTCGAGGCTGTCGTAGTCGCTGCGGATATTGCGCAGCGTGCGGGCGATATCGGTGACTGCGGCCCGGCGCGCCTTGCCCAGGGTCAGGGCTTCTTCGGTGCGGTGGGCGTAGGCGTTGATCAGTAACTGCAGGCGCCGCTCCATATCGTCTTCACTGTCGAACTTGGCCACACCCTTGAGGCGTACCTGAGCGTACAGCGCCTCGATCTGGCCGTCGCAACGCAACAAGCCCTGCCAGCTGTCCTGATAGTCGTTGAGCAACGGCAGCAGGTTGTCCATCGAATCGTCGACCGGATCCATAAATGGCGTACCGAACGGCAAGTCGGCGGGCAGCAGTTGGCGTCGACGCAAGCTGTCATCCAGGGTGCGCTGTTTGGCTTCCATGTCACCGATCTGGCGACCGACCAGTTGCAACTTGGCCGACAACTGCTGGACGCGCTCGGTGAAGGCATCGCTGGAGCGTTTCAACTCGTCCTGCGCAGCTTCGGCCTGAGCCAGTTGCTCGAGTTTTTCGCCTTCTTCTGCACTGAGCGTCTGGCTGCGGCGGAAATCTTCCAGCGCCTTTTGCGCATCCAGCACCTGCTGATACAGGGACTCGGCTTCGCTCTTGCTTGCGGCGCGGTCAGAGGTCACGGCCTGCTGGGTCTTGAGTTGCTTGAGCTCTTTTTCCAGACGCTCTTTCTGCTCGCGCAAAGCCGCGCGGTCCGCCAGTGCCTGCAGGGCAGGGGGCTCGATATGGCTCAAGTCGATGGACAGGCCCGGGGCTTCAAAACGCTCGCCTTTAAAGCCATCGAGGATCAGCTCCAGCGATTTGACCCAGGCATCGCTGTCATCCAGCGCAATCCCGTGCTCACCCAGGGGCAGGCTGAACAGGGCACTGTTGAACAGGCGCATCAGGCGTTCCACATCCTGCTGCGAAAACTCTTCGCGCAAGCGGGCATAGCTGTTGTTGTCGGCGTGATCGAGCTGCTGCTTGACCGACTTGAGGCGCTTTTCCAGATCGCGCAGTCGCTCGTCCAGATCCTCGGCACTGAACTGACGCGACTGCGCCAGCGCCCCCGCCAGTTCGTCGTGGGCGTCTTTGGCGCTCAGCAATTGCTGCTCAAGCACCTTTACGTCGTCGACCAGGGCGAAACGATGTTTGAGCACTGACAACTCGCCGAGCCAGCGCTGGATACCGGAAATTTCCCGCTCAAGACGCATCAACTCCTGAGTGCTGCTGCGCTGGTTGTTTTGCAGGGCGTCCTGTTCGTTGCGGTAGTGCTCGGACTGGATCAGCAGCTCTTCCTTGCGGGCCCCGGCGTAGTCCTGCCAGGTACCGAGCAAGGAATCGAGCAGCGGTGACAGGCGGTGCAGCTTGCCACGCAGCAGGTCGCGCTGGCGCACACCTGCGGCCAATGCCTCGACCAACGGCCCGGCGCCGACCAGTGCGTTGTAGTCCTGCTCCATGCGTCGTACATCACGGAAAGCTTCTTCGCACGCGGCAATGTAATCAACGCTGCCCGAACGCAGGCTGTGTTCGAACGCATCGAGGAACAGTTGCTTGAGCTTGGCCGCAGTGATTTCGCGCATATGCAGCAGGTTGATAAATAGCGCGCGGAAGGTCTTGAGGCTCTGCTCGCTGGTGGAGCGCAGCGGGATCAGGGTCAGGTCCAGGGGGATCGACGTATGGCCGCCCACTAGCAGACGCCGAAGCTCATCAGGCTTGAGCTCGTAGGCTTTGAGGCCATTACGCTCCAGGTTGTTGAACAGCTCCTTCTGGCGCAGGCAGGTGTCGTCTTTCTGGTAGTGGGCCAGGTCCAGTTTGCCCGCGTAGGCAAAAAACTGGTGACCGAAGCCGCCCCCCGGGCCGCGACCGACAACACCGATCACATGGGGGCCGTGGGGTAGGGACACTTCGACCAGGATGTAACTGGTGTCCGAGGCAAAGTAGAAGCGTCGCGACTGCTCAAGGCTGTATTTGCCGAAGCTCATGTCGGACATGCGCGCCAGAATCGGGAACTGCAGGGCGTTGATTGATGCCGATTTGCCGAGGTTGTTCGCCCCGTAGACCGACAGCGGGTGTTCCAGCGGGAACAGCCCCAGGCTGTAACCGGCGGTGTTCAACAGGGCAAAGCGGCGAATGCCGTAGCGTTCCTGGCTCATGCGTCCATCTCCTGTTGTTCGTCGGCAATGGCGCGGGCCAATGCGGCCTCGTCATCACTGTCGTCATCGGCCAGCACCGGCGTGGGCAATGGCAGGATGCTGTGCAGGCTGGCGGCCAGGTCGCGGTCTTGTTGCACCGACAGGCACACATCGAGAAAACGGTGCATGGGTGGCAGAAAGCGATAGATGCCGGGTTCTTCACTGGCAAAACCGAGCTGGGTCATGCGGCGCATGATCTTTTCTTCCAGTTCGTCCTGGCTGGTGACTTCAGCCTGCACAAACAGGTCGCGGTATTTTTCCAGCAGCGCAGGCAACTCGTCGCGGCCCAGGCTGCCACCGTCGAGCACGGCGATCGGGTCGCGGCCCTGATCGGCCAGATGCTCGACGATGATAAACGTGAATAGCGCCAGGCGCTGTGCGGTCTTGTTGACCTGCGCAGTGGCAGTGTCGGGCACAAAGTAATAGAAGCCGCGGGTATCACACACCAGTTCAAAGCCCAGGGCTTTAAACAGGGCGCGGTATTGATCCTGGAAGTTCGACAGTTGCGCGTACAGCTCCGGGTCGCGGCGGCTGACGTGATAACCCTTGAACAGCTCACGAAAAATCGGTGCCAGCTGGGACAGTTCAGAAAGATCAAGATGCATGCAGAGAGCTCGCAGTAGTCTGGGTCGCATCTTCGCTGTGAGAAAGCAGAGCGAAGGAGCGCAGGCTGACCAAATGTTCGTGGGTGTGGTAATCGCGGCGCTCCAGGCGTTCGCGCCCGAAGCGTTTTTCACGGGACAGGCGTGAGAACCAGTACAGCAGCTCATCGGTGTCGCCGTCTGGCTCTTGTGCCAGCAGCCAGCACATCAAGTCCGGCATCGGTAGCGCATCGCTGCAGCGGTCGAGCATTTCCTTGACCGTGCGCGGGGCCTTGGGCGTTTCGCCGCGGTGGACCTTATGCGCCTTGGGAAATTTCGCCGGTTTGGCTTCGAAGCGGGCCAGGGCATAGACATAAGCCTCAACCTGACTGGCGCTACCCAAAAAGGTGCTTTGCGGGCGGGTGAACATCGGCATGGCTGCTTGCGGCACTGCGTCCAGGCCTTTGCGGCGGATGGCTGCCAGTGCCAGCGCGGCACCACGGGTCACGGCATTGTGCCGGCGGGCTTCTTCACGCAGCGGCAGTAGCAATTCACGGGCATGGCGCAGGGTCATCTGGGCGCTGGTTTGCATCTCAAGGATGCGCGCATGGGTGCGCAGCAGCATGTCGTCGTCTACCAAGTGGCCGAGGCGTTGCTGTTCGCTGAGCATGCGCAGCAGCACCACTTCGACCTTGCGTACGCCTTGCTCGAAAGCGCCGTCGGCGTTGACCAGCTGAATCATGGGTTCGACGTATTCATCCCAGGTTGCCAGCACTTCGGCATAGCGCTGACGCAACGGAATTTGCCGGTCGCTGGTCTTGGCCCGTTCGGCTACGGCCACCAGCGCCTGTTCATCGTTGGCGAGTTTTTTCAATACATCGCGTACCCGCATATCGAGTAAACGCAGCTGGCGTGCCAGGTCATGGCCGTCTCGAATGTCGAAGGCATCCTGGATATAACCTGCCAGCCGCTCCAGATGGCGCAGGTAGGCTTCGATTTCCAGGCACAGGCCAAGGCGGTGCTCGTGGCGCAAATAAGCCAGAAAGTCGTGAATCTGGGCGTTTAGCTCGAAACGGTTCGGGCTTTTGGCGACCGGCACCAGAATGTCCAGACGAATCCAGGCATCGAGCACGGCGGTGATGTCTTGCGGCGTGCTGTCCATCTGATGAACGGCCAGTTGCAGGCGTAATTCGTTCAGGCTCAGGGTGCCTTGGTCGAAGTGTTCACACAAAGGCTCAAGGAGTGCCCAGTGCTCGGCGAGGGCACGTAAAACGCGCTTGGGTTCGATCATGGGAGGGCCGGTCAATTGGCAAGTAAAGGCCGCGATTGTACTGCAACGTGCTGTCGAGTCATCACTTGGCAGATCAACTGCGGGCGGGAAGGGCAGAAGGGCGGTAGAATCCCCACACTTTAGTAATCCACAGATGGCCGACCCTTGTTGAATGAGTCCCGCCGCCGCGCTTTCTTGACTGCCATGCAAGTGGTCAGCTGGTTGCCGCGCACTGAACTGCCGTTTGCCGCCCCTTCGCGGCCAGAACTGCTGGTGCTCCCCGAGCCGCCCGCGGAGCCTGTGATCACAAGGCCTGCGGTCAAGGCGGCGGTTGCACCGGGCAAACCTGTCGAGCGGCCAAAAATCGAAGTGCCCCGGCCTTCGGTCAGTCGCCCGGTCAGCAAACCGGTGGTCGAAGCCGAGTTGGCACCTGTACCGGCCAAGGTCGTGCAACTGCCACCGCCGCGTTTTGCCCTGCAGTTACTGCGGGCCGGACGTTGCCTGGTGCTGGTGGAGTTACCCACAGGCGGTGCATTCCAGAGCCGCGACCCGGCCTATTTATTGTTAAAGGACATGTTGCGCGCTGCCGGCTTGCCCGACAGCCCGCAAATCATTGGCGAGCCGGTGCGCTGGCCGTTGCTGCGGCGTGGCAATGTCGATCAAGGGCCCGAGGCTGCGCGTGAGTTTGTGCAGGGCTTTCTTATGGCCCGCCTGGAAGAGGCCGAATGTGCCTGTTTGTGGCTGATCGGGCTGCCTGCGGTGCGCTTTGCCGGTGAGGCCGATGCCGAGGCGTTCAACACTGAACTGCAAATTGAAGGGCTGGGCAGCGCATGGGCGTTGCCGGGCCTGGAACTCTTAATGGATGAGCCACAACGCAAAGCGCATGTGTGGCAAGCCATGCGCCGGCTAATGGCGCGCTGGAAACAGAACGATGAGTGATGCGGTAACTTTTCGCCCGATGACCGAGGCGGACCTTGATGCGGTATTGAAAATTGAATACGCCGCTTTCAGTCACCCCTGGACCCGCGGCATATTTCTCGACGGCCTGGGCAAGTACCATATCTGGCTGATGTTTGAAGGTGAGCAGCAGGTAGGGCATGGCGTGGTGCAGATCATCCTCGACGAGGCCCATCTGCTCAATATCACCGTCAAGCCCGAGAGCCAGGGCCGTGGCCTGGGGCTCAAGCTGCTTGAGCACTTGATGTCGATTGCCTATCAGCATGAGGCGCGCGAATGCTTCCTTGAGTTGCGCGACAGCAATACCGCGGCGTTCAAGTTGTATGAGCGTTATGGCTTCAATGAAATCGGCCGTCGCCGTGACTACTACCCGGCTGTGGGTGGGCGTGAAGATGCGGTGGTGATGGCCTGTACGCTGGTCGACTGACGGCGAAAAGTCGTTGTGTGGGAGCGGGCTTGCTGGCGCTGCGGTTTATCAGGTAAACCGTGTTGATCCGATCGCGAGCAAGCCCGCTCCCACAGGGTTTACCTTTCAACGCTTGCGTCCCACCGGGTCAATTTCCGCCAGTTCGGCTTCATCCAGCCCTTTGCCGGCGCCGATTTCGTCTTCATCAACCAGGCTCAGATCCCAGTCAGCGGCACCGTCCGGGCCCTGGGCAGCCTCCTTGGCATCGCGGGCGCCGTCCTCGCGGATCAGCATCTCCTGCTCCAGGTCGTCGTCGTTGAGGCCCAGATCCAGTTCGTCATCCAGCGCGGCTCTGTGCCTGGAGCCTGTATCGTCGACAAACAAGTCGCTGACGGGCTCATAGGTATCGTCATCATCAAAATCCAGCGGCTCCACCGAGCCCATGGCGTCTTCGATATCGTCGATGGGCGCAGGTTGTGGTGCCCCGTAGGGGCGACGTGAATCAGTCATGGTAATTCCTCATACTCTGGGTGCTTTAATACGATGACTGTAGCCATTGCTGAAGATTCCACCCAACTGACCGCCGGAATGTCATGGGGCAAGTGACCCCGACCGCTGGTCGGCTGTCAGAACAGCGCATCAACTCTTGAGGCTCCACAGCATGAACGAACTACAAGATCTGATTGATAACAATGAGCGTTGGGCCGATGCGATCAAGCAGGAAGATCCCGACTTCTTCGCCAAGCTGGCCCGCCAGCAAACACCGGAATACCTGTGGATTGGTTGTTCGGATGCGCGGGTGCCGGCCAACGAAATTGTCGGCATGTTGCCCGGCGATCTTTTTGTGCACCGCAACGTGGCCAATGTCGTGTTGCACACTGACTTGAACTGCCTGTCGGTGATCCAGTACGCGGTCGACGTTTTGAAGGTCAAACATATTCTGGTGACCGGCCACTATGGCTGTGGCGGTGTACGCGCATCGATGAAGGACCAGCAGATGGGGCTGATCGATGGCTGGCTGCGTTCGATTCGTGACCTGTATTACGAGAATCGTGAAGCGCTGGCGCTGTTACCCACCGAGGAAGAGCGGGTTGACCGCCTCTGCGAATTGAACGTGATCCAGCAGGTGGCGAACGTCGGGCATACCAATATTGTGCAAAATGCCTGGCACCGCGGGCAGAAGCTGTCGGTGCATGGCTGCATCTACGGGATCAAGGACGGTCGCTGGAAAAGCCTGAACACCACCATCAGCGGCCTTGACCAGTTGCCGCCGCAGTATCGTTTGCGGCCGGTGGGCGCAGTATAAAGTTGCATGCATAACCTGTGGGAGCGGGCTTGCTCGCGATGGTATCGACGCGGTTTTCCTGCTTTACCGCGCCGCCTGAATCGCGAGCAAGCCCGCTCCCACATTTAGTTACGAGTTCGCTTACGGCATCACCGGCGCGGTATACACCAGCGTCGTCCCCAATGCCCACAGCAAAAACAGCACCAGCGGCGTGTGCACCAACAGTTGCACAAACGAGAAGCCGATCAAGTCCCGCGCCTTCAAACCCAGTACGCCCAGCAGCGGCAGCATGTAAAACGGATTGATCAGATTGGGCAGCGCCTCGGCGGCGTTGTAGATCTGCACAGCCCAACCCAGGTGATAGCCCAGATCATTGGCCACCTGCATCACGTACGGCGCTTCGATAATCCACTTGCCGCCACCCGACGGGATAAAAAAGCCCAGAATCGCCGAATACACGCCCATCAATAATGCATAGGTGTCATGGGACGCGATCTGCACGAAAAACGTCGAAATATGGTGGGCCAGTGTTTGCCCGTCGGTGCCCTTGACCACCGTCATCAATGCGGCAATCGAGCCATACAGCGGAAACTGGATCATCACTCCGGTGGTGGTTGGCACGGCGCTGGTCACGGCATTGAGAAAACTGCGCGGGCGCCAGTGCAGCAGGGCACCGAGCATCAGGAACAGAAAATTGTAAGTGTTGAGCCCGGAGATGGCGCTGATCGCCGGTTTGGTCGAAAACTCATGGAACAACCAGCCAGCAGCCAGCAGCACCAGCAAAATGGTCAGCAGCGGGCTGTATTCCAGCCACTCACCGGGGCGAGTGCGCGGGGGGAGCTTCGGTGAGCTGAAGCTCGGGTCGATACCGCAGGCAGCTGCGTCGCGGGCCGATTCAGCGCCGGGTGCGGTGGCGTAGGCGACAATCAACGACACCACTACCAGCGCCGCCAGCAACACCCCGGACTGCCAGAGAAAGATGGTTTCAGTGAAGGGGATAACCCCGGTAATCGCCAGAATCGACGGCGGCAGGCTGGCGGGGTTGGCTTGCAACTGTGCAGCCGAAGACGACAACCCCAGTGCCCACACCGCGCCCAGCCCCAGGTAGGCCGCAGCGCCGGCGGCGCGATAGTCCATGCGCAGGTTGGTGCGCCGGGCCAGTGCCCGTACCAGTAAGCCGCCAAACACCAGCGACAGCCCCCAGTTGAGCAATGACGCGACCATTGAAATCAACGCTACCCAGCACACCGCCTGGCGGCCGTTTTTCGGTACCCGGGCCAGTTTGTCGATCAATTTGACGGCGGGCGGCGAGCTGGCCACCACATAACCGCCAATCACCACGAAGGCCATTTGCATGGTGAACGGGATCAGGCTCCAGAAGCCGTCACCAAATGCCATGGCGGCATCGGTGGGTTTGGCGCCCATCAGCATCGTGGCCAGTGCCACGGTTATTACCGCAACAGCTGCGAACACCCACGAATCGGGAAACCAGCGCTCGGCAAAGTTCGAGCAGCGCAGGGCAAAGCGGGCAGAGCGGCTGTCTGTAATCTCGGTGGCCATGAAATGTACCTCGGTTTTCTTATGGTTATGGGATGGCCCGAGCACAGTAAATCAAAGCGGGAGCAATTCCGATGGCCCGCTGTGTGTGGCCATGAATGTGCAGGGTTATTCAGTGGCCTCGGTTTTGGATGAACGGTCGTTTTCGGCGCTCCAGAAAATTCGCCTAAAGCCGATTCTGTTGCACGCATTCTTTCATTGCTCCGGGTACCCCATGTTCAACACACGCTTGAAGCAAGAGCTGTCGGCTCTTCGCGAAGAAATATCCAGCCTGCAGCAGGTTCGGGAGAGCCTGGACAGCGAAATGCTGGTGCTGTCTCTGGGTGCGGATGGGCGCATCGAGACAGCCAACCATAACTTCACCCAACAGATGCACTACACCGGTACTGCGTTGCTGGGTCTGCATATTGATGAACTGGTGCCCGCACACCTGAAAAACGACGAACACAGCCTTCGTTTCAAGAGCGCCATGAAGCGCAATGAACATTACAGTGGCACCGTGCGCTTGCTGCGCGGCAATGGCCAGGAAGCGTGGCTGCGCTCGATCATGCAGCCGATTCTGGACTCCAGCGGGCGGGTGCTGCGCATTTCGATTTTCTCCAGTGACCTGACGCGCACCATCGAAACTTCCCGCGACCATGAAAACCTGATGAGTGCGCTGATGCGTTCTACCGCCGTGATCGAGTTCAACCTCAAGGGCGAAGTGCTGACCGCCAATGAGCGTTTTCTCTCCGGCATGGGGTATACCCTGGGGCAGATCCAGGGCAAACATCACCGCATGTTCTGCACCCCGCAAGAACAGAACAGTGCCGAATACCAGGCCTTCTGGCAGCGTTTAAATGCGGGTGAGTTTGTCGCGGCACGCTTTCAGCGCATCGACAGTCACGGCCGTGATGTATGGCTTGAGGCCACCTACAACCCGGTGCGCGACGCCAATGACAACCTGTACAAAGTGGTGAAGTTCGCCACGGTGATCACCGATCAGGTTCATCAGGAACAGGCCGTCTGCGAAGCGGCAGGCATTGCCTACAGCACTTCGCTGCAAACCGACAGCAGCGCCCAGCGCGGCACCAAAGTGGTGACCGAAGCGGTGCAAGTGATGCGTGATCTGGCCCGTCACATGCAGCAGGCGGGTGACGGCATTGAAGCCTTGAGCGATCAATCGCAAGTGATTGGCAGCATCGTCAAGACCATCAGCTCGATTGCCGACCAGACCAACTTGCTGGCGCTTAACGCCGCCATTGAGGCCGCGCGTGCCGGTGAACAAGGTCGCGGTTTTGCCGTCGTGGCTGACGAAGTGCGCCAATTGGCGTCGCGCACCAGCAAGGCCACTGAAGAAATCATCGGTGTGGTGCGGCAAAACCAGGACATGGCCCGTAGCGCCGTGACCCTGATGGCCGATGGCAAGCTTCAGGCCGAAGCAGGATTGGCGTTGGCTGCCGAAGCGGGCACGGTGATTGTCGAAATCCAGGATGGCGCGCAGAAAGTGGTCGATGCCGTGGGTCAGTTTGCCAACCAGCTGTCGTCATGAGCCTTGATATGCAGGGGTTGAACTTAAGAAAAATCCCTCTGAGGTGACGGAAAAAGTACTGGTAGGAGTAAACTCCAGGCTTTCCAAAGGAGTTTCTATGAGTCTCTACCAGTCGAGCATTCTTGCCAAACCGATACCTTCGCAAGCGCGTTACATGTTTTTCGCCCTCAAGTCAGTAGAAGCTTTGCCGGCGGCACTCGACACCTTGTCGCAGTGGGTGGATGGCAAAAGCGTGGTGGCCGGTTTTGGTTCGCCGCTGGTATTGGCCCTTGGCGCGAAAGTCCCGGGGTTGCGGGTGTTTCCTGCGATCAATGCCATGGTTGAAAACCCGTCGACCCAGCACGCCCTGTGGCTGTGGTTACTGGGCGAAGACCGTGGCGAGCTGCTGCACCGCAGCCAGGCCATCGAGACTGCCCTGGCGCCTGCGTTCAACCTGCTGCAAGTGACCGAAGGCTTCCGTTACGGCACTGATCGTGACCTGACCGGCTACGAAGACGGCACTGAAAACCCGGTGGACGAAGCGGCTGTGGACGCGGCCATCGTTGCCAATGCTGGCGCCGGGCTGGACGGTGGCAGCTTTGTTGCCATTCAGCAGTGGCAGCATGACCTGAACGGTTTTGCCGCACTGCCGTCCGAAGAGCAGGACAACATCATGGGCCGTCGCAAGAGCGACAACGAAGAGCTGGACGATGCGCCGGAGTCGGCCCACGTCAAGCGGACGGCCCAGGAAAGCTTCACGCCAGAGGCCTTTATCGTGCGCCGCTCCATGCCGTGGACAGAAAACGGCAAGTCCGGGCTGATGTTTGTTGCCTTTGGCCGCACGCTGAATGCCTTTGAAGTGCAACTGCGGCGCATGAGCGGTCTGGAAGACGGCATCATCGATGGCTTGTATCGTTACAGCCGTCCACTTAACGGTGGCTACTACTGGTGCCCGCCGATGAAAGACGGGCGGATGGATTTGAGTGCGGTGCGTCCGTAATAAGCGTCACTCCCCCGTAGCAGAGCGGAGTCAGCGACGACTGGTTTCAGGAATTGTCTGATTATTTTTTGCATGCCGCAGCCTCAGGCTTGCGGCATGAAATCGACCCCCCAAGCCGCTCGAAAACTCCTGCACTTATTTGCCTGTGGCCTGATCGTCGGACTCCTTGCGGGGTCGTTCGTATACTTGCGTGCCGTGTTCAACGAAGAGGTCTCGCAGCGCCGCAGTTTTATGAACGAGGCGGTGTTCAATGCCCAGGATTTTTTCGTCAGCCGCCAGACGCTTCTCAAGAGCCTGGTGCTGGCCACTGTGCCTGATCATCAGGCAGGCCAAACGGTCGCCGGTATTGATCCACAAGAAGAGGTCAACATCAGCCTGGGCAGTGAGGCTGGCCACTGGAACCTTTGGCTGACCCGGCGGATGATGGATTATTTGCACGAAAGCAAAGTCAATCTGTTGTATGTGCCGCAGACGGATAAGCCCAAAGTGGTGTGTTTGTTCGACTCTTCAGGCAACCTTGAACCGCTGCCCAAAGTGGTGTTGCAGCGCCTGCTTGATGAAGGGGCCAAGGCCTATTCATTTGGTGATGATCTGTGGCTGACCGACAGCAAGGTCCTGAATGCCCCCTTTTATTTATTTTCCCGACTCGATAACCGTAACCTGTCTTCCGGCTGGCTGGGCATTGAGGTCGAGGTTCCGGATCTGGTAGAGGCCTTGCGCAGTGAAAGTGCCGGTGACTTCATGCTGCTCAACGGTCAAGGCCAGATTCTGTTCACCAACGCCGCACAATCCACTCTCGTCAATTCATTGCAGACGCTGGAACCCAAGAATTCGTTTGGCTTTATCGGTAGTGGCTGGTTGCCCGATAGCCTGGCAATCACGAAGAAGCTGGGCTATTCGGGCTGGCAAATCGTTTATGCCTTAGATATCAAATCTCTATTGCCAGTTTTGGGCGGGCCTTTGTTGGGCTGTGTTTTGTTGTTTATTGCCGTCTGCATCGGCTTGCGATTACTGATTGTGCGCATTGATCGGCGCCTGATCACCCCGGGTGAGAAACGCATTCAGGCGCTGGTTGAAAGTGAGGCGTTCAGTCGTGCCGTATTGCAAGTTGCACCGATGGCCCTGTGTGTAATCCGGCGCACAGACGGCACCGTGGTACTGGAAAACTCCTTGTCACAACAGTGGCTGGGTAACGGCACTGAGCGCAGCAAGTTATGCCATGGCTGGATTTCACGCGCGTTCGATGAATGTGACTTGCGCAACAGTGATGAGATCGAAATGGAGGATGGCCGTCTTCTGTACCTGGCCTTTGCCCCTACGCGCTACAAAAGTCAGGATGTGCTGATTTGCGCGTTCAGCGACATCAGCGCACGTAAACAGATTGAAGTAACCCTCGAACGTGCCCGGCAACTGGCGGACCGGGCCAATGAGGCCAAGACTCTGTTTCTGGCAACCATGAGCCACGAAATCCGTACACCCCTGTACGGTGTTTTGGGCACGCTGGAACTGCTGGCGCGTACCGAACTTAACGATCAGCAGAACAACTATCTCAAGGCTATCGAACGCTCATCCGGCAACTTGTTGCAGCTGATTTGCGACGTGCTGGATGTGTCGCGTATCGAGGCGGGTCAGCTGCAACTGGAACTCAACACCTTCAGCCCTCTTGAGCTGATAGAAGAGGTGGTCCTGGGCTACAGTGGCGCAGCCCAGGCCAAGGGCCTGCAGTTGTTTGCATTGATTGATTCAACGGTGCCCGAGTGGCTCAGCGGTGATGTCACCCGCATCCGCCAGATCTTGAATAACCTGCTCAATAACGCCCTGAAGTTCACGGACTACGGAAAAATTGTCCTGCGTCTGAAAATGGACAGCCGTGATGATGAGCGCGTGATGTTGCACTGGCAGGTTTCCGATACTGGCAAAGGTATTGCCCATGAAGAGCAGGCTCATCTGTTCGAGCCTTTTTATCAAGTGGAGTCTGCGAAAAACGTGGTCGCCGGCACCGGGCTGGGCCTGTCCATCTGCAAGCGCCTTATGCACTTGATGAATGGCACCATGCGTCTGGTCAGTGAGCCGGGATTGGGTAGCAGTTTTACCCTGCATCTGCCCTTGGTGCAGGTTAGCGAACCGGCGCGTTTTAGCCCTTTTGGCGAGTTGGCGGCCCGCGTTGTTTATGTGGTTTCCCCCGTGCGCGAACTGGCCGAGTGTTATTGCGCCTGGTTACGCCGTTGGGGTGCGCGGGCTCATCTTGGGGCGCCGAAACCAGGGGATGCATCCGATGCTGCTGTTTTATTGGAGCTGCATCCCGGCGCTGCCCGGCAATTGCTTGAACCTGGCTGGACAGGCCCGCTGGTGGTAGCCGCCAGTGACATGTCGGTAGCTCCCGCCGTTGAAAACCCTTGCTGGCAAGCGGACCTGAGCAGCTTGCAGGACGTCTATCGTGCCCTGTGCAAGGCCCAGGGCATGGGTATTGGCAGCGATCTTGAGCCGGGTACGGTGAAGACGGAACTCAAGCTCGGTTTGCGCATTCTGGTTGCCGAAGACAATGTGATCAATCAACTGATTCTGCGAGATCAACTTGAAGAGTTGGGTTGCACAGTGACATTGGTCAGCGATGGACTGGAAGCACTCGAGCGTTGGCGCGACGACGATTTTGATCTGCTGCTGACCGACGTCAACATGCCGAAAATGAACGGTTATGAGCTGGCGGCCCGGTTGCGGGCCATGAACATAACGCTGCCGATCATTGGTGCAACGGCCAATGCCATGCGTGAGGAGAGCGAGCGCTGTCTGAATGCGGGGATGAATCACTGCCTGATCAAGCCTTTTACGCTGCACACCCTATACAACTGTCTTCAGCACTTCTAAAGGAGGATCCAGTGAAGCCCTATCGTGTACTGGTCGTTGAGGATCACCCTTTTCAGCATGAGTATTTGCTGAACGTTTTCAATGAGGTGGGTGGCTTTACAGTTGACACCGTTTGGGATGGCGATGGCGCGCTGGAGTGTCTGGCGCGTCATGACTATGACTTGCTGCTCAGTGACTTGCTGATGCCTGTGATGGATGGTGTGCAACTGATCCAGAGAGTTGCCGCCCTGAAAAATAAACCGGCGTTGGCACTGATGAGCGCCTCGTCCCGGCGCATGCTGATTAGTGCGGGGTTGGCAGCAAAAAACCTGGGTATTTCAGTGATTGGCCTGATCTCCAAACCGGTCGAGTTCAATGCGGTACAGCGCTTGAAAGAGCGAATGGAGCTTTTCCGCCTTAACGGTGATACGGACCCCTCACTGGCCATTGAAGTCGACCCGCAGAGTATCGAATTGGCCATGGCCAACGGGCAGATTCAAGCATGGTTCCAGCCCAAGAAATCCCTGCGCAACGGCAATATTCTCAGTGCAGAAGCCCTGGTGCGTTGGGTGCATCCCGAGGCCGGCTTGTTATTGCCCAAGGACTTTCTGACCTTGTTGATCAGCCACGGTCTTGAAGAGCGGCTGTTGTGGCTGATGCTGGAGCAAACACTTCAAGCCCAAAGACAATGGCGAGAGCAGGGCTGGGATATTCCGGTTTCAATCAACTTGCCCACGCATTTGCTGGATAACCATGCGCTCGCCGACCGTCTGCGCGACGCTGTGATTGCTGATGGTGGCGAGCCACGCAGTATCGTTTTTGAACTGATGGAGAGTTCAACCACAGAAGAGCTCAGTAATTACTATGCGGGAGCTTGTCGTTTGCGCATGATGGGCTTTGGCTTGGCCCAGGATGATTTTGGCAAGGGATTCAGCTCTTACTTCAATCTGGTTTCCACTCCATTCAGTGAGCTCAAGATTGACCGGTCGCTGGTACATGGCTGTGTCGAAAACGAGAATCTGGCGTCAGCACTGCGCAGCCTTGTTGAACTGAGCCGCAAGCTGGGCCTGACAGTTGTCGCCGAGGGCGTCGAGACACAGGCCGAACTCGAGTTTCTGCGCAGCATCCAGTGTGATCAAGTGCAAGGTTTCCTTATTTGCGGCGCTATATCGTGCGCCGACTTTGAAACTCTTTTACTGGACGATAGCTCTAAGCCATCACCGGGGTAGCTGAGTGCGGCGCCACGGGTCTTGTTCTGCGCTCGATCTGTAGAAACCGGGGGCGCCGGACTTGCCATGTCATCAATGTGGAGCCAGGCAATGCGCGAATTAAAGGTAGTGATTGCCGACGATCATCCAGTGGTGGTACTGGGGCTTCGGGAAATGATTCAACGTGATGAGTATTTCTCCCTGGTAGGCGAGGCGCTGAGCTCGTCGCAGTTGGTCGAGCAGTTGCAGTTGCATCAACCCGAACTGCTGATTACTGATTTCAACATGCCAGGGGATGAAACCTATGGCGACGGTCTGCAACTGATCGAGTACATCATTGAGCATTTTCCCGGGGTCAAGATCCTGGTGCTGACAGTCATGAGCAATCATCTGATTATCTCGCGCTTGCTGGAGCTGGGTGTGGCAGGCGTGATTGCTAAAAGCCATATCCGCGAAGAAATAGGCAAGGCCCTAAGTGCGTTGGCCAACGATCGGGACTATACGGCCCCGGCTGCTCCAGCCATCTCTGTGGTGACTAACCCCAAAGTCATTGATGAACGTTTCTCCACACTTTCACCCCGTGAAGTTGAGGTGCTGAGGCTGTTTGTTGCGGGCAATAGCGTGGGTGATATCGCCCGCCAATTGAACCGCAGCGTTAAAACCGTGAGCACCCAAAAGGTGGCTGCGATGCAGAAGCTGGAAGTGCTTAACGACCATGCCTTGCTGACCTATTGCATCAAAGCGGACCCCTTCGAATAGCTGTAGTGCTCTTCCAGTGCAGGAGTCATGTTTGCCATGCCGCAAATGAAAGTCTTATTGGCCGACGACCATCCGATTGTGTTGATGGGCGTGCGTGAAATCATTGAGCGTGACCCGCGTTTCAAGGTTGTGGGCGAAGCAATGAGTTCCTCGGAGTTGATCGACAAAATTTCGTTACTCAAGCCTGATGTGATTATTACCGACTACAACATGCCGGGTGACGATCAATATGGTGACGGCACTCGCCTGGTGGAGTACCTGCGCCGGCATTTTCCCGAACCCAAGGTGTTGATCCTGACCGTTATAACCAATGCACAAGTACTGACCTGGCTGTATGAGCTGGGTATCAGCGGTGTCATTTCAAAGAGCGCTGGGCTTGAGCAGATCCTGGTGGCGCTGGACGCGTTCTATCGCCAAGGGCACTACCAGCAGGACCAGCCGCAAGGGGACTTGAGTGAGGGCGCCGATGACCTTTCGCAAAGGCTCAGCCAACTGACGGTCAAGGAGTTCGAGGTCCTGCGTCTGTTCTCTACGGGGGTGAGTGTGAGCGATGTCGCGCATAGCCTGAACCGCAGCATTAAAACCATCAGTACCCTGAAGATTTCGGCGATGCGCAAACTCAATGTCGACAATGATCAAGCGCTGCTGATCTTGTGCGTCAAGGCCAATCTGTTTGCCTGACGCAGCGGTTTACAGATAGATCATTTCCATCAATAGCGTTGAGCTGTAACTGCCGATTGCGGGCAGTTCCTCCCCGGTCTTGACCGGCCGCACAGAGAGCTGGAGCTTGAGCCGCGTTTCTTCAACCGGGAAGATCAATTGCTCGCCCAGCTTCAGGTCAATCACTTTCAACGTACTGGTCATGTCGCTCAGGCGGGTTTTCAGCCCCAGTCTGTCGAGCGTGGTGCGCAGTGTGCTGCTGTCAAAAGCACCATTGCCGGCGCTGAAACGCAGGTGTACCTGGCTGCCTTTGATGCATTGAAAGTCCAGGCTGACATCGGTCCAGCCGGTGATGTCCGAGTTCAGCGAGTTGAGGTTTGTCTTGGGGATATCCACGCTTTGCGAGGCCGGGAAATTAGCCGTGCAGGGCGGTTTTATCAGGGTGCCGCCCACCTCTATCAGGGCGGCATCCTCTGCACAGATGGCCGGGCTGAGCAACAGCGCTGCGGTGGACAGCAGCGCCACCCACAGGCTCACTCTGGCGAGCATGGACATCTCACAGGTACTCGATACTGATAACAGCCGAAGTGCTGAATGCACCCTCGGTCAACGCGCCAAGGGCAATCAACTTTGCTTTCAAACTCAGGTCGACCGTGCCGCTCTGGTTGGTCAGGTTGCGTTTGGTCCCGGTAATGTTGGCCGCCGTGCTGTCGCTGTTCCAGAGCAATGAATAAGCCAGATTGGTTTTGCCCGTTGAGGCCTGTGTGGTTGAGCCTTGAATCGTGCGGGCTGCCAGAATGCTCACCGCCAGTACCGAGTTGGCCGGGCAGGTCATGGTGAGGGGGATGTCGATCAGCGCGGCATCGGCCACCTGGTCATAACGCAGGCTGCCGAAGTTGGCGGTCAGCGTCTTGCTGCTGGTCAGGTTGCAGGGCGGACGCGTCAGGGTGCCGCTCAGGTTGATGGTCACAGTGTCTGTTACGGCGTTGGCGGTCGAGCTGAGCAGGCCTGCGAACAGTGTCGCAGCCAATGTCAGGGATAATTTCATGGTTGAGCTCCTTACTTGATCAGAGATAGGTGATGTTGAGGGTGTACTGACTGTAAAAATTTCCGGTAGGCGAAACACTGGTATTCAGGCGCGGGCGAAAACCAAGGCTGATGTTGTTGCTGCCATTGGTCAGCGCCAGCGTGCGTGGGCTGTTGAAGCTCACTGCCGTGTTGGTGTCAGCCCAGGTGGCAGCCATCGACAGACCGGCCAGGGTTGTGGCTGAAACGCCCGGGCTGCCGCTGATGGCCGCCTGGGTGGGTACCAGCGTGGCGGTCGCTTGCGTACCGCGAGTGCAATTCATGGTGATATTGGCAATTTGCTGCGAACTGGCGAAGTCATTGCTGCTGAGTGTGCCAAAGGGCAGGTTGAGGGTTTTTGCCGAGCCCATCGAGCAGGCGGGCTGGATGACCCGGAAGCTGAGAATGACGGTCTGCAAGTAGTCGCCGTAAGCCTCATAACCTTGGATAGAGGTGTCTGTGAGCGTGACACTGACCATGTAGTTGCCAGGCGTGACGGGCGCCGTTCCATAAAGCAGAACGTTGTAGGAAAAGGTGTTGCCCACGTACAGCTGCACACAGCTCCACGGCATGCATGTAGTGGTCGCAGTCCCGATGGGCAGCTCGGGAACCATCAGTCCAGAGTTGGTATGAAACACCTGGACCTTGCTGCCTCTGCCCTGGTTGTAGAACTGGCTGTGCTGCAATGACGCGCCAAAGGGAAACCAACGGGTAACCCGGCAGTTGGCTGTCATGTTGGCGGTATAGCTGGTGGATGGCGCAAGGTCGCCCAGCTGAATGATGCCGGTGGTGCCCGTAGGGGTGCATGCGAGGTTGTTTTCAATCAGTGCAAACGCTTGCTGACTGACAAGTCCCAGCAACAGGCAGAGCAGCAACAAGCAGACTTTGACCAGCCCCGGACGAGATGATTTGACGTTTGATTCATGCATCGGGAGTACCTTGAGTGTCTGGCGATTTGGCATCGCAACGGATGGTCAGTTGCCCGATGCCAGTCTCTGACAGGTTGTAGGTGTTCAGGTCCAGGTCCTTGGCGCACCAAGGCTGGCCGTTGACGTTGATCAGCAGCCGCGCCTTGTCCGGCACGCCAGTCATAAATACCCGGCCCTTGTCGGCTACCATCGCGCTGCTCAGCAGAGTGCCCTTGGGGTCATACAGCTGCGCTTCGGCGGCGAAAGGGGCGGGCTTGCCAGTGCTTGAGCTGACGCTGACCAGCAGGCGGCGGCCGTTATGGGTTTCGAAGTTGGCCAGGACAAAGGCACCACGATTGGGGGTGACTTCCTGTACCAGGTTGGCAATGTCGGTGTTGTCCGACAGTGAGTCAGTGTTGAGCGATACCTTGTTTTTGCGGTACGGCTGCGCCGAGGGAATAATCGTGTAGCCACTGCCGTTGGTCTTGATCCCGCTCTTGGTCAGCACGCCCACATCGGCGGCGCCGGGGGTGGCGACAATGATGTTGGTCTCGCCCAATGGCTGGGTGAACATCACGGTATTGCGGATGGCAACCACGCCGCCTTCCACGCCATAGTCCATCTGACGGGTGTTCTGATCCTTGTTATAGGAGCCGTGCCAAATGGCATTGGCCGCGTTGTAGCGGGCCGCCACCGAGCCGCCGAGCACGCGGTCATCGTCACTGATCTGCTGATTGATGCCCAGGTTGTACGACAGGGCATCGTCCTGCAGTTGCGAGCCGCTGAAGGTGGCATTGCGGCTGGCATTGCCGGCGGAGTCCTGGTTGGTGCTCAGGCCGATGCGGCTGCTGCTGCCCGGGCTGCCCAGCGGCAGGCTGACGCTCAGCGACACGCTACGGATGTCGTCGCCCATGCCGCTGTTCTGTGACAGCCCCAGGTTGTAGGAGGCGCTGGCAACACTGAAGCTGTAGCCCAACTGAATGGAGGTATTGCTCTTGGCCCGGTTCCAGTAATCGGTTTTGGTCAGGTTGGCGTACATGCCGCCCCAGGTACCGAATTGTTGCGATACGTTGGCGGTAAAGCTGCTTTTCATATGGCCGGTCAAATAGGGGGAAAACGCCGCACTGTTATTCAGGGTTTCATCGACATAGGGCTCTAGCGAGTTGTTGGAGCGTGCGTTGATTGCCTCGTTGAAGCTGTAATAGCCGCTGGTGGAGTAGCGATAGCCAATCAGGCTGAAGCTGGTATCGGTCAGATCGATGGATTTGGAGTACCGGAAGCGATATGACTGGCCCGACAGCGTTTTGGCGTCTGCGCCCATGTCTTCGCTGATGGCATGGGTCACGTCCAGGGAAATCGCACCAAAGCCGGCAAAGTCGTGGGCAAAGCCAAGCAGCGCCGATTTGTATTGTTCGCTGACGATGCTGCCACCGAACAGCGTGGTGCCCTCGGTCAGGCCGCGGCGATAGGTGCCTTGTACAAAACTGGGCTTGGGCGAATTCTGCGCGCCTTCTGCCGGGCGATACTGGCCTGCGGTCACAGCGTAGCTTTGCTGGCCTTCACGCAACATGTAAGGCACAGAGGCAAATGACTGGATGTAGACCTGGCGCTCGCCATTGGGGCCTTCGATGGTGACTTCGATATCGCCGTTGCCCGCGGTCGAGTACAGGTTCTTGAGGGCGAACGGGCCTGACGGCACCCACTGTTCACTGATGACATAACCGCGCTGGCGCAATGTCACCAGCGAGCGGCCGTTGGCAACCCCACGCACTACGGGGGCAAAATTACGCGCATCATCGGGCAGCATGTCCAGATCAGAAGCGATCCCCACGCCGCGGTAAGAGATGGTGTCGAACAGATCGCTGTCGGTGGCGCTTTCACCCACCGTGGCAATGGCCATAAGGTTGCCCAGGTCGCGCTGGACATAGGTGTCCACCGATTTCCAGCTGCCGTCGACGTTAGTGCCTTTTTGCCAAGTCGAGAAATTGCGAAAGCGCCAGGCGCCGCTGTTGAACCCGCTATGAACACTGCCGAACTGGGATTGGCGGCTGCCGAACTGGTTCTCGTAGTCGCTCCCGGAAAAACTGTAGTTGGCGAAGGCCACCTGCTCGCCATCGCTCCAGGTCTTGCGCCGGGTTTCAAACGGCACGCTGCCGATATACGCCTGGGGAACCTGCAGGCTCAAATGCTGCTTGTTGAAGTCGTAATCGTAGGTGACGCCGGTAAGGTCACGGTTGAAGTACACGCAATTGTCGGCGCTGATGTCCGCATTTTTCAGGCGTGTGGGGTCAATTCCCAAATCCATCAGGGCCTGAAGGCTGAAGCAGGGGAACAGGCCGTTGGGAGTCGATATCTGGCTCGCGGTTTCTCGCACAAAGTGCAGGTCGCGCTGCTCCACAAGCCGGTCATCCACTGACAGGTCTACCCGGTAGATCCCCGGAAGTTGACCCTGGCTCATGGCTTTTACTTGCTCGGCCACTTCGCTCGAAGCGTTGCCGCCGCCAATTTCCAGAAAAGAAGAGTCAAAACTGTAGTCTGCATGCACTGCGGTTGTTGCAAGACCTGTAGCCGCAACGGTCATCGTGCTCCAGCACTTTACTCGGCGCGCGAAGGCGCACATGCGCAATCGCAGCATGAGGGGGTCCTTCCATTCAGCGGATTATTCAGTGATCAATGTGGGGTAACGGGTGCGGCCTTGACTGTGCTGCCGTACTCGTTGATGTAGCTAAGTTCTAGGCTGTCGCTGTTTTTCAGCGCTATTGGAGTGGTGACGGTGCTGCCGGGCTTGATAACCTCGGGCATGCCTTTGCTGGCGCTGTTGTTGATCAGCAATTCGCTGACCACCACGTTGTAACCCGACGGGTTATGCACCGTGAGTTTTCCGCCTTCAGCCCGCCACTGCAGTTTCTCCACCGCTTCGGGCAAAGTGCCCTTGAGGTTGGCGGGGCGATAAAACAGTTTGATCGTGGTCTTGAGTGCTATTTGCAGCACGTTCTGGTTGCGCTGTTCCTCACTCTTGGCCGGGATGGCTTTGACGTTGAGCAAAAACAGGCTTTCTTTGTCGTCGGGCAGGTTCTGTGCGTTGGTGGCGATGATCCGCAGAAGGTTCTGGCCCTTGGCATCCAGGCGAAACAACGGCGGTGTGACAATAAACTCATCGGCGCTGGCGTCGCGGTCATCGAACGGGCTGACCCACGACTGCACGAGATACGGCACACCGTCATCACCCGAGTTTGAAAGTGCAAGGTTGGCTTCTTTCTCCTTGCTTTGATACACAACGCGCGTAGAACCCACGTTGACGCCTGCATGAACCTGGGGCAGCCAGAAGCTTGCTGCCAGTGCCAAAAAGGCTGCAACTTTTAAACGCATTAAGATGTCCTCTGGTTAACGCCAGAGCTCGCGATCAATCGCGATCAACCGCGAGCTCTTCGTTAAATGCATAAATTACTTGTAGGTAACGTCGAAACTGGCCAATGCATTGACTTTACCGGTGCCGATGCCACGCACACCCGGGGTCTCACCCGAAGCTGCGGTGTCGGCAACCAGGCGAACATAGGATGCGGTGAAGTCGAAGGTGTTGGACTGCGGACGCAGAACGTAATCGTTGCTGGCCGTGTTAAGTGGCAACTTGTTACCGGTGCGCGCGTCGTTGATCTGGATACCAACGCCGGGTACCTGGTTGTCACCGGTCATGCCCAGCACGGTTGCATCAGTGCCAGCTTGTTGGCCGCTGAATTTGATGGAGGCGTTTTTCAGGGTCGAGCCGCTGCAGTTTTCCAGCGAGATCGAAAATGGTGTGGCGCCAGCAGTGGCGACAGCCCCTACAGTGTTAGGGAAGTCGGCAATACGGACCTGGCCCATATCAACCGCTTTTTTAACGCTTTCGCTGTTGATGGTGCATGCGTTGTCGTTGATAGTGCCGGTGAATTCAACCTGACCATCAGCCGCTTGAGCGGTAGCAGCAGCCATTACGATCAGCAGCGAAGAGCCACAAAGCGCGGTGTATTTGCCAAATTTATGAAACATGAGAGAAGCCCTCTACAAACCAATGATGTGTGATTTCCATTATTTAATGCCCCCCCTGCCAACGGCTCGCCGCGGCAGGTGATGCAAAGGATGCAATTGCCAGAGGAGAATCCCCATCAGACAATTCCTGTTCGGCTTGCTCAGGCCATTTCGAGGGCGCAGAAGTGGCGGCGCAAGGCTCGTGGCGAGCGCAGTGGGGGCTGGCGGATAGTGCAATGTGTAACCCTTTGGCTAGCAACAGGCTTGCCTATTTCCTCCCAGGTCATCGACGGCGCTAAATCATGAAGCAAGCTAAGGTACGTCTCGGTGCGCTGGCACTGAGCTCACTCAGACTTAACAAACTATTGCTCCTGCTCACCGGGTTTGCCCTGCTGCTGGTGAGCATGAGCTATTGGGCGGTTAATCGAGTGCTGAAGGAGGAGGGCGAGAAGACGGATTTTCATTTCGCGCGGCTGATGGAAAGCATTCATGAGCATGAGACCTTTTTGCGTATTGCCGTTCAAAGCTACAGTCAGGCTAATGAAAACCTGCTGATAGATAGCCAACCGCACTCGCACGAGGTACTGATCCGTCAGGGCGATGAGCGCTTGTTCCAGAACCGTGACACGGCCAAGTCATTGCCCTTTACGGTGAGCCAGCGAGACAAGTTCACCCATACCGAAATGCAGGGCGTCTACTCGCTCGGTGTGCAGTTGACCGACCTTTTCACGGCTTACTGGTCCGATTCCCACTATGTGGCGCCGCAGGTATTTGTTTTTTCCCCCAGCGATCAATTCACTATTGCGGTGCCCGGTATTGAGGGCACGCGGCAGTCCCCCCTATTGCTCAAAAGCAACTTTTTCGATGTGACCAAACGTTTGTACGATGAACTTATGGTGCATCGCCATGCCCTTGGCAGTGATGAACTGATCTGGATAAAAGCTCCGCAGGACCTGATTCAAAAGCGCAAGTACATTGTCGGCGCCGTCGGGCTGAATCTGTCGCGCAACTTCATGCCACCGGGGGCTGAAGCCAATGACCTGGTGATCCTGAACGCGTTACTGGACGTCAGCGATATCGGTGATCTGGAGCGCTTGCTGATGCACCCCACCAACAGCCGTTTGACCCTGATCTCGCCTGCCGGCGATGTATTGCTGGGGGACGCCGGGGATGTCGAGGATCTGCCCCTGGGCTTGAGCATTACCCGCGATGGTCTGCGCTTCAAGCTGAGTTCGGGCGGGGCCACGCCCTGGGTCGGGTTGTACGCGATCAGTTATCAGAACTTCTTTGGCTATGCCAAATGGCCTTTGGCCGGCGCGGCGGGCCTGCTGGTATTGTTTGGGCTGATCGGCTGGCGCTTCAACCGCTGGTACCGCAAGCAAATCATCGAACCTGCCCAGCGTGCCAGCCAGTCCCTGGCCGAGAGCGAAGAATTCAATCGGGCCATGCTCGACAGCGCACCCGTGGGATTGTGCGTGGTCGAGCGCAGCACGGGAGAGATCCTGCTGGAAAACCAGAGGGCGCATGAGTGGCAGGGTACCCCTGAACTGATTGCCCTGCTGAAGCGCGATTATGGTGAGCACGAACTGGGAGAGGTCCAGTTGGAAGTCGCGGGGCGCTATCTGCAGGCCTGTTTTGTCTTTACCCGTTACAAGGGCAAGAACGTGGTGCTCTGTGGTTTCAACGACGTCACCCGGCATGTGGATGACGCCAACCTGATGGAGCAGGAGCGGCGTTCGGCTGACGAAGCGAGCAAAGCCAAGACTTTGTTTCTGGCAACCATGAGCCATGAAATTCGTACGCCTCTATACGGGGTACTGGGCAATCTTGAACTGCTGGGCCTTACGTCTCTGAATGAGCGCCAGCGTGAATACCTGCAGACCATTCAGCGGTCATCTACGGTGTTGTTTCAGTTGATCAGTGATGTGCTGGACGTCTCCAAGATCGAGTCCGGGCAAATGGCTGTCGAGGCCAAGTCCTTCTGTCCGCTGGACTTGTTTGAAGACTGTGTGCGCAGTTATTCAGCCGCGGCGAGCAATAAGGGCTTGAAGATTTTTGCCTGTGCCGATGCGCAGTTGCCGCCATTGTTGAGTGGCGATGCGGTACGTATTCGGCAAATCATCAATAATTTGCTGAGTAACGCAATCAAGTTCACCGACACCGGCTGGGTTGTCTTCAGGCTCAAGGTGATTGGCATCGAACAAGGGCAGGCCGCGTTGCAGTGGCAGGTTTCCGATACCGGCGTGGGGATCAGCGAAGAGCAACTGACGCGTCTGTTCAAGCCGTTCTCCCAGGTGGGTGGCAGCGAACGTGCAGGCGGTGCGGGGCTGGGCCTGTCCATTTGTGCGAGCTTGAGCGAGATGATGGGCGCGAATTTGCGGGTGGTCAGTGAACCGGGGCTTGGCAGCAGCTTTTCGTTGCATATGAGCTTACCGGTTATCGCCGGCTCACTGGGTAGTTGTGCCGATATCGACCTTGAGGGGGTCCGTGTTTACGTGCGCGCTGCGCGCAATGATATAGGGCAGATCCTGGCAGACTGGTTAAACCATTGGGGCGCTCGCGCCCAGGTTATGCCGGCAGCGCTTCCTCCCGACTACCCTGCAATCCTGCTGGATCTGGACCCTGACCAACCGCTGACAGTGCCCTGGCAAGGTGAGCGGCTGCTGGCGACCGAGTCGGGGGGCAGCCAGCCGCAAAGAACGGCCCGTGGCTGGGAGGTCAATGCCTATGATATTCGCGCCATTGGCAGAACGCTGATGCAGATCGCCCATGGGGCTGTCCCCCAGGCGTCCGCCAGTGTGGTGCCCTATGCCGCAAAGCTGGAGTTGAATGTCCTGGTCGCCGAGGACAATCCCGTCAACCAGGAGATCCTCAGGGAGCAGCTGGAGGCCCTGGGGGCCCGGGTTACGTTGGCAGACGACGGGCAGCAGGCCCTGTCGCGCTGGAAGGAAGCGTCATTTGATCTGCTGATCACCGACGTCAATATGCCCAGACTCGATGGCTATCAGCTGACGCGCCGCTTGCGTGAGCTTGACCCGCGGGTGCCTATTATTGGTGTGACCGCCAATGCCCTGCGTGAAGAAGGGGAGCGCTGCCTGGAAGCGGGAATGAATGTATGGCTGGTCAAGCCCCTGAGCCTGACCACATTACGCCAGACCTTATCCGCCTTGTGCGCAGCGCCTGCCGAGCTGCCTGTTGGCGTCCATGATGCCCCCGATGCACCCCTGCAGACGGATGATCTGCAAGACTGGATCAGCCTGTCGCCAGCCATGCATCGGCTGTTTATCGCCACCATGCAGGAGGATCTGGCGCAGGCTCAGCTGGCGTTGCAGCAGGGCAATACCTCGAAACTGATCAGTTATGTGCACCGGATGCACGGTTCTTTTGCCACGGTGGGCGCTGTCAATTTGGCTGAGGCCTGCAATCAGTGCGAAATTGCCTTGTTGCGTGAGCCCTTGAACCCGGTCTCGGTCGCGGCCAATGAGGTGTTGCTCGAACGTTTGCGCAGGGTGGTCGCGAGGCTGGTTGACGGGGCGTTATATCCCGGCAGCCAGTAACGTTACGGCCACGTTCAGCGGGCTTGCGGATCTGCCGGTGATCACAGTGGCCGTTTGTTGTACCTTGGAATCGTCCCTCCCAACAATAATATGGACGTTTCCATGGCCTCTAACCCTGCATTTCACGCTTCTCCCATACCCACCCTGCTCGATGCCCTGCGCGAGCTGCTCGGTGAGCGCCTGAGCACTGGCCGAGCCGAGTGCGAGCAACACGGCCGAGGTGAGTCATACCACCCGACCTTGCCGCCGGACGCGGTGTGTTACGCCGAGTCCACGGCCGAGGTGGCGGCCATCGTCAAACTCTGCGCAGCGCAGCGAGTGCCGATCATTGCCTTTGGTGGTGGCACTTCACTGGAAGGCCATGTAGGCGCTACCCGGGGCGGGGTCTGTATCGACCTGAGCCGCATGCAGCGAATCATCGCCGTGCGCCCGGATGATCTGGATGTCACTGTGGAGGCCGGGGTAACCCGCATGCAGCTGAATGCCGAACTGCGTACCACCGGGCTGTTCTTTCCGGTCGACCCGGGCGGTGAAAGTACCCTGGGGGGCATGGCAGCGACCCGCGCTTCAGGGACCAATGCGGTGCGTTACGGGACCATGCGCGAAAACGTGTTGAACCTGACCGTGGTGCTGGCTGACGGCCAGGTGATCAAGACCGGTGGGCGGGCGCGAAAATCATCCGCTGGCTACGACCTCACGCGCTTGTTTGTCGGCTCGGAAGGCACGCTGGGGATCATCACCGAAGTCACCCTGCGCCTTTACGGTATTCCGGAAACCACCTGCGCGGCGGTGTGTACCTTCCCGACGATAGCGGCGGCGGTCAGTTCGGTGGTGTCGATCATTCAATATGGCATTCCAGTGTCACGGGTCGAATTGCTCGATGCGCGCACGGTGCAGGCGGTCAACCGTTTCTCGCACATGGGCCTGGTTGAATCGCCGACGCTGTTTTTCGAGTTCGCCGGTTCCCCGGCCAGTGTGGCGGAGCAGGTGGAACTGACCCGGGAGATTGTTGAAAGCAATGGTGCATTGGGTTTTCAGGCGGCTGGCGATGCTGATGCGCGCAATGCCCTGTGGCGTGCCCGGCACAGTGTCCACTATGCAATGCAGTCCATGCGGCCGAATGGTCGGATCTGGAGTACGGATGTCTGCGTACCGATTTCGGCGCTGACCCGGTGCATTGCCGAAACGGCTGAAGATGTGGCCAGGGTTTCATTTTTCGTAGGCATGGTCGGGCATGTCGGGGATGGCAACTTTCACCTGGGGATGGTGGTCGACCCGGGCAATGCCGCAGAACTGGTTGAAGCCGAAGCGCTCAATGAGCGGGTTGTCGAGCGCGCCATTGCCCTTGAGGGCACTTGCACCGGAGAGCATGGCATTGGTTCGGGAAAGATAAAGTTCATGCCCCTGGAGCATGGCGCCGCACTGGGTGTCATGCACCTGGTCAAGCAGGCTCTCGACCCTCTTGGGCTGATGAACCCGGGGAAAATCCTGCCCCAGGGGTGATATCAGGCCTGGGCGGTGATGTAAGCGCAGGTAATCATTGGTCTTTTTTTTATTTCGTGCTTGACGCCCCGACGGTAAAACACGTTTAATTGCCGCCTTGCCCAGATAGCTCAGTCGGTAGAGCAGGGGATTGAAAATCCCCGTGTCGGCGGTTCGATTCCGTCTCTGGGCACCACAACAGCAAAACCCCTGATGCCTTATGGCTTCGGGGGTTTTTTGTTTTCGGGTGGAGCAAATCTGTTCTGCCTATCCCTTTGTCGCCTCGTCACTCGTTACGCCTTTCAGGGTGTTTACTTTCAATAAGGCTTTGTCTTTTGAAAAGGTGGGTGCGATGAGCAATGAACAGGCAGTACCCGAGACCAAAGGCGTTACGGTCACGTTGCTGGCCACCATCGACCTTGGCCCCGAGATCGAGGGAATGGCAGGGCGCCAGCTTCGCATGCGTAAGGTGACGATTGAGCCGGGGGGCGTTTTCGGGCCGGTTCACAACCATGCAGACAGGCCTGGCACCGTCTATATCCTTCACGGCGTTATCACTGACCATAGAAATGGTATCGCCACGGAGTATGGTCCGGGTGTGGGCTGGCCTGAAGACAGGCACACCACTCACTGGCTTGAGAACAGGGGAGTGATTGAGGCGGTGGAGATTTCAGTCGATATCGTCAGGCAAGAATAAGCCCGCATCAGGGGGCTGCTTGATAGTCGCTCACTCGAGCGGAATCCGTAATGGGTGACGTTGTGAGCGCGCGTCACCAAAACCAATAAGGCAGGAACTTGGGGGTCGGTTCATTGGCCAATTCCAGATGGTAGGTAATGGCGTTAAAGAAAAACATGTCCAGTATAAGAAAGGCCGTCGCCCCAAAAGAGAATGTTAAAAACTCGCGATGTGGATGTGAATAAAGGCGTGACTCCATCCAGGGGCGAGCCGCGGCAAGAATAATCAAGCCCGTCATTGCACCAAGGTAGTTCGGTTGAACAGGGGACGCCGCAAAGTGACTATAAATAAATGCAAACAGAAGCATCCCGAGGCCAATAACGGGTAGTCTCAAGCAGAACTTCAGCAGTTTGTCTCTGGTGTTGGCGAATCGTTGGCTTCGATCTACAAAGATATAGGCCGCTAACAAGGAAATCGCGGGTGTGATTGAAAGTATGTAACGCGCTTTCTTGGCACTTGGAATTGTCAGCAGTACGACCACGACAAGAAACCAGGCCGAGAGATACAAGAGCATGCTTGTCGACGGTAGAGGCGACGGTGCTAAAAAAACTTTGCCCTTTCTGATGATGACGTTCAAGGCAATAAAAACGGTTACACCGTAGGTCAGCAAGCCGGCAGAGAAGTAGAAGTAATAACGAGGTGCCTGGTTACTGTCAAATCGCCCCAGCCCTTGCTTGACCAATACCTCCTGCAAGAAAGCATGTCCACCTTGTGCGTAGGCAGCCGCTATCAGCAGCAAAAGGGCAGCGCCCAGGACCAGGCCGGCGAGCAGGCAGAACACAACGAGCCTGCGCCATTGCCGGCTCAGCAGGTAATAAGAGGCGACTACACTGGCTGGGACGATCAGGCCAACAGGACCACGGAATGCAAAGCCCAGCGCCAGGGCTGCGAGTATAAGCAGCAATCGGGATGTTTGTTTATGCTCGTCTCCTGCACAGGCCAGATAAAAACATATCACGGTAAAAAGTGCAGGGTATATATCCATTGATAAGGAGTTTACGCCGTCCAGAAATGACCAGGTGAATAGCGCGAACACAACACCATATGCGCCCCATTTCTTTTCCTGTCGTTCACCCAGCTTGTATATGAATACCAGTGTCAAGGCGGCAGCAATACAAAAAGGCGTCGCCAGTGAGAGAAGGGATACTTGGCCAAATGGCAGTGAAATCAGATAAACGAGGAACGTATGGGTCACTGTGTAGTCGGGATAGGGCTGCAGGTCATCAGAGATTGGAAAAAGCGTCAATCCGTTCTGGAACATATAGTGGGCGAAGTCGACGAAGCGTGTTGTGTAATTGAGCACTGCGGGCCTGTATTGCAGGGCGGCAAATAGGAAAAAAGACATTATAAAAATAACGGAGCATGGGTACTTAAAAGTGACGTCTTTAAGTGCCTTCATATAAGCGGCTCTCCAAAAACGCGCAGGCTAGCATTGTTTTTTTTAGGTAGCCAAGATTTAAAGGTAAATATTTATTATATTAAAAGTGTCAGGGAATAGTGGGGCTACCTGTCCATTTCAGATCATGGGCTGCGAACAGGTGTGAAGCAGACTGATTCGGATCGGTCATGACGTCAGGGCGGGAGGCGAGTTCTGGACGCAGTTGCCAGGTTTTTGGCCGAGGGCTCGCAGGACGCGACGGGGAGATTTGGGAGGAGACAAGAAGAAACCCCCAGACACAAGAAAGCCCGCACTAGGCGGGCTTCTTGTACTGTCTGCAGACTCATGGAGACTTCTGTAAACAAGCGTTTGGTGGCTACACAGGGACTTGAACCCCGGACCCCAGCATTATGAATGCTATGCTCTAACCAACTGAGCTATGTAGCCGATGGCGCGCATTATTCCCTCGTACGGGGGGTGTGTCAAGCAAATATCTAAAAAAAATCTTCGTTCTATCAATTGCTTAAGGTTTTACGGCGTTTGCATGGAAAGATCTTGTAAAAGAATGGCACATTGACGGATCTGCAAGCGCGCATTCACCTGTCGTACGGAAACCCAAATGGCTCTTAGCAACGCTCAAACAACTACAATCGCGTCCCCTCCAGCCCCTCAGTCAAGCCCATTGGTCATGCGCATTATCGGCGCCGTGGCCCTGGCGCATCTGATCAATGACCTGATCCAGGCTGTACTGCCGTCGATCTATCCGATGCTCAAGGCCAAATATGACCTGACCTTTACCCAGATCGGACTGATAACCCTGACGTTTCAGATGACCGCTTCGCTATTGCAGCCGTGGGTGGGTTACTACACCGACCGTCATCCCAATCCGCTTTTGTTGCCTGCCGGGATGGTTTGCACCCTGATCGGGATTTTGATGTTGTCTCAGGTCGGCAGTTTTCCGCTGATTTTGCTGGCCGCCGCCCTGGTGGGTATTGGCTCTTCTACGTTTCACCCCGAAGCTTCCCGTGTAGCGAGGCTTGCTTCGGGCGGGCGTTACGGGCTTGCGCAATCGACCTTCCAGGTAGGTGGCAATGCCGGCTCGGCCTTTGGCCCGTTGTTGGCTGCGGCCATCATCATTCCCTTCGGTCAGGGTAACGTGGCCTGGTTCGGCCTGTTTGCCCTGTTCGCCGTCGGGCTGCTGTATGTCATCAGTCGCTGGTACCGCAACCATTTGAATCTGTTCAAGCTCAAGGCCGGGCAGCAGGCGACTCATGGGTTGTCGAAGCAGCGGGTACTCGGTGCCCTGGCGGTGCTCGGCTTGCTGGTGTTCTCCAAGTACTTCTACATGGCGAGTCTGACCAGCTACTACACCTTCTTTCTGATCGAAAAGTTCGACGTGTCCGTGTCCACCTCGCAGTTGTACCTGTTCCTGTTCCTGGGCGCAGTTGCGGCGGGCACGTTCTTTGGCGGCCCCATCGGTGACCGTATTGGCCGCAAGGCGGTGATCTGGTTTTCAATTCTCGGGGTGGCGCCGTTTACCTTGCTGTTGCCCTATGCCGACCTGTTCTGGACCAGTGTGCTCAGCGTGATCATCGGTTTTATCCTGGCGTCGGCATTCTCGGCCATTGTGGTGTATGCCCAGGAGCTGGTGCCGGGCAATGTGGGGATGATTGCCGGTATCTTCTTCGGCCTGATGTTTGGTTTTGGCGGGATTGGTGCGGCCTTGCTCGGGCATTTGGCGGACATTCATGGCATCGAGTATGTGTACACCCTGTGCTCTTACCTGCCGTTGTTCGGCGTGCTGGCGATTTTGCTGCCGCGAACGAAAAAAGTCTGAGTCGGTAGTGGGGGCCATTCCCTGGCCTTGCTCCGGGAGTGTCCTCAATCATGGACCCCTCTGAGCATCCGTGGCGGGCACTAGCAGTGGGTGGCCATCTTGAGTTGTTCGCGAGCTCGCGAGATGCGTGAGCGAACTGTCCCTATAGGGATTTCCAGAGCGCTGGCGGTGTCGCGATAACTGCTGCCGCTTTGCACCGATGCATACAACGTGTCGCGCATTTCGATGGGCAGCCGGTTGAAGGCAATCAGCGTGAGCTCAAGCCTGCGGTGAGTCTCAAATTGACCATACAGGTCGGGGCTGTGGTCCTGCTCATGGCACTGCGTCTCGTCGAACTCGCAATGCACCGGCCTTGCGTGCAACCGACGAAAATGATTGCGAATGAGGTTCTGGGCAATGCCGCACATCCATGTGCTGAGCGTTGCCTGGCCGTTGAAGCGTGCTTTGCTGCGCCACGCCTCCAGGCAGGTCAACTGAAAAATATCCTCTGCATCTTCGGGGTTCAGTACGCGCTTGTGGATAAACGCTTTAAGCTTTTTTTGAAGTTCAGTCGACAGATCCAGAAAGTCAGGGGCAGGGGGGGAAGCCTTATCAAGGTGATCCATTTTTTATCCTCAGGGTGAGTGCTATCGAAAATGGTTTCGACAAGGACCTCCCAAGCATCGCCTGTGCCAATTTGCGGATCGAATATAGCCATCTGATTTATATGAGCTTTACAGGTTTTTAACAGGCGCGGTTGTGCCGGATCTTGCGTAGCGGACCTTGTGCGTGCGCCAGTTTTTTCAAAAACATGCCAATGCTACTGCCAGGGAACCGCTTGCCTGTGATCAACCACACAGGTCAATGAAACCTCCTGACTTGGCAGCGCTATGAAAGTTGAAGGGCGAAACGACACCGCGCAGATCCTGCTCTCTTCTCGGAGCGTTGGGGGGCAGATGCCCCAGTCTTCTGCGCAAAGTGCCGCTGAAGAGGTTGGCATGTTGTTCAGCCAGAAAGCCGAAAGCAGCAGCAAGGCATTGGCTCAGCGCGCGCTGCGCACGGTAGATAACCGGGTGCAGAAGGTTGAGGGTATCCAGCAGTTAAACGAGCTCTATGAGCAACTGGGGCATCCCGCTCAGCTCAGCCTGGGGCTGCTGACCCGGCACGTTCGTCTGGCACTGGCGTCAGACTCAGGGGTCGAAGCCTTGCTGGCGTTGACCGGCGACGACCCGGCCCGCACCAGTGTTGTCTTGCAGTACATGGTTGCTCAGGCCCGGGCACAAGGGCGTGAAGGTGATATCGAGCGGGTGCAGAAGGTTCAGGCACAGTTGCATACCCGCTATGACCGGCAAATTCAGGCGGGCCTGAATATTGCGCTGGCGCTGGCAGCAGCCGAAGGCGATGCCGCGCTGCGCCAGGCTGTTCGCACGCTGTATTACTCCAGTGTGGTGCGCAAACAATCACTGCCGAGCATTATCCAGGCCTTGCTGGCTTTATTCGATGAAGAAAGGGTCAACGACGGGTTGCGCGTGATGGCGCGCGCGCTGGCGGATGATATCGCCGCCCACCGGCCCTCGGTGCCGAGCCTCAGGTTGCGTACCTTGTTGAGCGGACTTCAAGGCTGCACCCAGTTGAGCAGCCTTTTGCACAGTTGCCGGTGGTTTATTGAGCGATTGTCATCCCGCGAACGGCAGGCCGAACTGTCGCCAGTCTGCCTGTTGCAACGTCTGCTGGGGTACGCGGGCACGGGCATCGATAGCGATGAGGTGCAAAGCCTGAGTCGTGAGTTGGGTGGCGAAAACCTTTCCAGTCAACTGGTCTTGCTCAATCAAGTTTATCCGTTGATTCAGCGTCTCCCGTTGGCCGTTTGGAGTGACCCTGCAAGCCGTCAGGACGCATTGCAGTCTTTTTTGAGCCTGATGGGTGAACACACTCAGAGCGAAGGTATCGTCCAGCTGTGGGCAGGGCTGACGAGACCGATTCGATGAGGCTCGTCAAATGGCTCAGTAAAGGCCCTGGCAGGGTGGCAAGCCCGGGCGAAGTGCTCGGGGCCGTGGCGGTGCTGGGCATTGTTTTTATCTTTATCGTACCCTTGCCGACCTGGCTGGTGGATGTGCTGATCGCGCTCAATATGTGCCTGGCCAGCCTGTTGATCGTGCTGGCGCTTTATCTGCCCAACCCTTTGGCATTTTCCACATTTCCTGCACTTTTGCTGCTGACCACGATGTTTCGTCTGGCGTTGTCGATTGCCACGACCCGCCTGATCCTGCTGGAGCAGGATGCGGGCGAGATCGTCGAGGCCTTTGGCAACTTTGTGGTGGGGGGGAATCTGGCGGTGGGGCTGGTGATTTTTCTGATCATCACCATCGTCAATTTCCTGGTGATTACCAAGGGTTCGGAACGTGTCGCTGAAGTGGCGGCGCGCTTTAGCCTGGATGCGCTGCCGGGCAAGCAGATGTCCATCGACAGTGACCTGCGTGGCGGGTTGATCGATGGTGCACAGGCCCGATACAAACGTGACCAGTTGTCCCGGGAAAGCCAGATGTTCGGTGCCATGGACGGCGCCATGAAGTTCGTCAAAGGAGACGCCATCGCAGGCCTGGTGATTGTGCTGATCAATATCCTCGGCGGGTTTTCCACGGGGGTAGTGCAACACGGGATGAGTGCTGGCGAGGCCATCACGCTGTATTCGGTATTGACCATCGGTGATGGTCTGATCGCGCAAATTCCGGCGCTGTTGATTGCCTTGACCGCGGGGATGATCATCACCCGTGTCGCCCCCGACGACCAATCGCCAGGCAGCCATGTCGGGGCACAAATCGGCCAGCAGATAACCCGTGAACCCAAGAGCTGGATGATCGCATCGGCGGCCATGCTGGCCTTCGCCGCCCTGCCGGGAATGCCCGCCCCGGTGTTTGGCTTGATTGCCCTGTGTACGTTTGCGCCGGGATTTTACTGGTGGTCGCGAAGCCGCAAGGCTGAGGCGTTGGAGCCGGCGCAAGCAGTGCAGGTGGCCCCTGATCACAACGGCGACGAAGATCTGAGAGTGTTTGATCCGACACGCCCGTATCTGTTGCAGTTCGCCAGTGCCCATCAAAGCCTGGAGCTTACTGAGCGGCTGATTCACGGGATTCGTCAGGTGCGCAACAGTATCGTCACCCGTATCGGGGTGACACTTCCCAGTTTTGAAATCGAATACAGCGACATGCTGCCCGAGGATGAGTTTCGCTTTTGTGTTCACGAAGTGCCCACGCTCAAGGCGACTTTTGATGAACGACGGGCCGTGGCACGGGACAGTGTCACGGATGCTCCTCAGAGTGCTCTCAGAGGCAGCGAGCAAAGAGATGAACGGGACTGGCTATGGCTGAACCCCGGTGATCCGCTGCTGGCCCGGGAGGGCGTCGAGTCGTTCAGTGCCCATGCCTTGATTGTTGAGCGCATGCGTCAAGCCATGATGATCAGCGGGCCGCAATTTTTGGGGTTGCAGGAGAGCAAGTCGATTCTCGGCTGGCTTGAGCAAACCCAGCCTGAGCTGGTTCAAGAGTTGCAGCGGATCATGCCGCTGTCCCGGTTCTCTGCCGTTCTGCAGCGCCTGGCCAGTGAAGGCGTACCCCTGCGGGCGGTACGCCTGATTGTCGAAGTGCTGACCGAACATGGCCAGCACGAGCGCGAAGTGTCAGCGCTGGCGGACTATGCGCGGATTGCCCTGAAGTCGCAGATCTATCACCTGTACAGTCAGGCTGACGGTCTGCATGCCTGGCTGTTGTCTGCCCATAGCGAAAACCTTTTTCGCGAGGCATTGCGCCAAACCCAAGCGGGCGTGTTCTTTGCCCTGGACAATGAGCACAGTACGCAACTTGTGGCGCTGCTCAAGGAGGCTTTTGCACCGCGCAAGTGCGACGCAAGCGTATTGCTGGTGGCGCAGGATCTGCGCAGCCCGTTGCGCACGCTGTTGTTCGATGAATTCAACCATGTGCCGGTCATGTCTTTCGCCGAGTTGACCGGCTCGGCCAAGGTCAAGGTGCTCGGGCGTCTTGATCTGCAATTCGACGGTGTGCTGCGCGAGGCCGTGTCTTGAGTCCGGGGCATGGCTTACCTGATGGCGCAACCGTGGTGTTCGATTTGCAGCAGCCTGGCCAGCTGTTCGAGTTGCGAGTGCTGAGCGGTTTGCATGAGGGGGCTGCACTGCCTTTGTTCGGTGAGTGCTGGAGCATCGGTGCCCATCAAGATGCCGACCTGGAGTTGTACGACCCTGGCGTTGAAACCAGGCATGCCCGGTTGCACTGTGTGGACGGGCGCTGGACAGTGCAGGCGCAGGAAGGTCTCTTGCAGGATGAAACCGGCACTGCCCGGGCACAGATTGCCGATCTGGCTGCGGGTAAGGCGTTTGCCATTGGCGGGATACGCTTGTGCATCGCCAATACGCAAAGTGCCTGGGTGGATGAGCTGGCAGAAGTAACCAGGGTGCAGAGCGAAACGGCCGCCGCGCGCTCGGGCATGGTGCCTGCGCGCCGCCCTGGCAAGTGGCTGGCGCTGGCCCTGAGCGTGTCGGTGCTGATATTGGCGGCACAAGCCTGTCAGCCTTCAAACACGGCACAGGCACTTTCTCCGAAGCCATTGGCTGTCAGTGACAGGCGTCAGCTTGCAACAACGCATCAGGTCCATCAGCAATTACTCAAGATGTTGATCGAGCGTGATCTGGACAACGCCATCCGGCTGCAGGTGGTTGATGAGCAAATCATCCTGGGCGGTGATGTCGGCAAGGACTCGCTGGCACTGGTCTCGCGGATGCTCGATCGCTTCGAGGCGCAATTTGAAACGCCGGTTGCGATCATTAATCAGGTCCAGGAAATCAGCACGGCACTGCCCTTCAGGATCGTCCAGATAATCGGTGGCCAAAAGGCCCATGTTGTACTGGAAGACGGGCGTCGGCTGTTTTTTGGTGACGAAGCGCAGGGTGTGCGCCTGACTGCGATCGACAACCGCCGAGTGCTGTTTGAAGGCGCGCAGCGCTATGAGGTGAGCTGGTGAACGGCACGATTGCTGAGCGCCTTGAGCGCTGGCGGCAACGCCAGTTCACGCACCTGGCGGGTTTTTCACCGGTAACCCTGAGCGGTCGGCTCCTGCGGATCAATGGCATGCTGCTGCAATGCTGCCTGCCCCAGGCCCGCATTGGCGAGCTGTGCCGGGTTCAGGCAGGGAGCAACGCATGGATACTGGCAGAGGTCATCGCCTGTGATCAGCAGGACGCCACCCTCAGTGCTTTGGCGAGCCTCGAAGGTATAAGCGCAGGAGCGGCCGTTGAACGCTTGGGGGCTGTGCATCAGGTTCGCGTCGGCAATGATCTGCTGGGGCAAGTGCTCGACGGGTTTGGCCGACCGCTTGCCGGGGGCGACGGGGGGGGCTTTTCCTGGAGGCCTTGTGAGGAGGCCAATGCAGTTGTATGCGAAGCCCCCTTGCCCACTCAGAGGCCGCGCATCGGTCGCGCTTTGCCAACAGGGGTACGGGCCATCGACGGGTTGTTGACCCTGGGTGAGGGCCAGCGGGTCGGGCTGTTTGCCGGTGCCGGTTGTGGCAAGACCACCCTGCTGGCCGAAATCGCCCGCAACGTCGAGTGCGATGTGATCGTGTTTGGCCTGGTTGGCGAGCGCGGTCGCGAGCTGCGTGAGTTTCTTGACCATGAGCTGGATGAGGGGCTGCGGGGCAAAGCCGTGCTGGTGTGCGCAACCTCTGATCGCACAAGCATGGAGCGTGCGCGGGCAGCCTTTACCGCAACTGCTCTGGCCGAAGGTTTCCGACGCAAAGGCCGGCGGGTTTTATTGTTGATCGACTCATTGACGCGCTTTGCCCGCGCTCAGCGGGAAATCGGTCTGGCCGCTGGCGAACCCTTGGGCAGAGGCGGGTTGCCGCCCTCGGTTTACAGCCTGTTGCCACGTCTGGTAGAGCGCGCAGGCCTGACTCGCGAGGGGTCTATCACCGCGATCTATACCGTACTCATCGAGCAGGACTCCATGGGCGATCCGGTAGCCGATGAAGTTCGATCCTTGCTGGACGGGCACATTGTGTTGTCCCGCAAACTGGCAGAGCGCGGTCACTATCCGGCGATAGATGTGCTGGGCAGCCTGTCACGGATCCTGAGCAATGTGGCTGCGCCAGAACATATGCAAAACATGGCCGCGTTCAGGCGATTGCTGAGCGCGCATCAGCAGATCGAACTGCTGCTCAGGCTGGGTGAGTACCAGGCGGGCAACGATGCCCTGACCGACCTGGCCGTCGAGAGCCGCCAGCGTGTGGAGGCCTTTTTGCGTCAGGACTTGCGCGAGCCTGCAACGTTTCAGGAAACCCTGGAGCACTTGAGCGAGTTGACTGCCCATGTGCCCTTCTGAAAACCGCCCGCCTGCCACCGAGCCCTTGCGGCGCCTGCGCCAACATCGGGCCGATCGGGCTGAGCGTTTGTTGCACATCAAACGTATGGAGCTGCGAGCCCTTGGCCTGAACATTGAGCAGGCCCGTTCGGCGGTTGAGCAGGCCAGGCAAAACGAAAACCGGCAGCAAGCCGAACTGACCGGCCGGTACCAGGGGCAGGTGGTGTCGCCCAGGACCCTGTCGGGCTGGGACGAGTCACAGCGCCAGTGGGCGGCTCAAACAGCGCAGCAGGCAAGTGCCTTGCAAGCGCTGCTCGAGCAGCAGCGCGTGGTTGCGATCCATGTCGAGAGTGCCCGCCAGTACGCGGGTGAATGCCAGAGAAAGGTCGAAAAACTTCTGGAATTGTCGATGTTGCTGGCAGAGGAGGCGGGATGGCCGAGTCATCAGGAGTAAACCCGGTGCCGTTGCCATTGGCCCGGTATCTGCCTGCCGCCCCGGCGCGCGCAGCCGACTGCAAACTGTTTGCAGACAGCCTGGCAGGCGCGGATAGGGGCTTGGCACAGGTGTTGTCCGAGGCACTGATGCCCCGTGCACCGGGGGCAGGGCCATGGCCAGTGCAATTTGTGCTGCATCTGGCACATCGCGGGCGGGTCAGTGTCAGCGCCCGTTATGAACATCATGGCTGGCTGATCATTTTAAAGGCGCAGCAATCCGCCACCCGACAATGGCTCTCCCGTCAGCAGCAACCCTGTCAACGGCGTCTGGCCCGTGCCTTGGGGCAGGTCGTCAGGATCCGGTTACTGCAGGAGTGCCAGTGATGACGGTAGCGCCGATCACCTTGCCACAGCTGGACGCAACCACGGTCCAGGCCTGTTGGCGGTTGGGTCGTGGCCTGCGCTATTCATTTCAGGTCGCAGGCGAGCCCGGTGAGCTTTTGCTGGAACCGGGGCGGGCGCCAGGGGGTGGTGCGTGTGTCTCGTTCGAGAGCCGCTGCGGGGTCTTTACGCTCAGTGATGCAGGGCCCTTGCTTAGCCTGTTTGGCGAGTGCCCGGTGGTGCTGGCCGAGACCGGCAACGATCCCCAGTCATGGTTTTGGGCGCACTTTGAGCAGCGCATGAGTGCGCAGTTGAGGGCGCTTTTTGGCTATCTGCGGCCCCTTGCCGACAGGCAGGTGGGCGCATTCGAGTGCTGCCTCAGTGTAGTGCTGGGCCCATCGCGAAGTGTCGGCCGATTGATGCTGGCGGCCCACAGCCTGTTGGCGCTTTGCGAGGCGGGGCAATGGCAGGCAGTCAAGGCGCCGTTGCCCGATTGCTTTGCCGTGCCTGTGCCCGTGGTGCTTGGCTATCTGCCGTTGACGGTTGAGCAGTTGCGCAGGGTACGACCAGGCGACGTGCTGGTGCCGGAGCGCCTGTTGTTCAGCGGTGATGGCGTGGGGCAGTTGAGGATTGGGCGGTGGCGGATCACATCGCAAATTGATGATGAAGGCGGGCGTCGCTGCCTGACCGTGTGTGCTCTCGAGGAGTCGGCTGTGGAAGAGGTGATGTTTGCGGGTACGGACGTTGAACGGCATAAAGGCAATGAGCCGTTTGAAACCTTGCAGGTAGAGCTGAGCGTGCGCTGTGGCGCACTCAAGTTGAGCCTGGGTGAGCTGCGCCAGTTGGCCCCCGGCATGGTGTTGAGCATCGAGGGCTATGACACGGGCATGGCCGGGTTGTATTACGGCGACCGGCCGATCGGTCACGGGCAGTTGGTGGAGGTTGAGGGGCGCCTTGGCCTGCAACTGTCGCGCATCAGTTTTTCGCAATGACCGTTCAAGGGATCGATCCCTTTCTGCTGGCGCTGTTTCTCGGCGGCCTGTCACTGATGCCCATGCTGCTGATGGTGTGCACCGCCTTCCTGAAAATCTGCATTGTGTTGATGATTACCCGCAACGCCATTGGTGTGCAGCAGGTGCCGCCGAGCATGGCCCTTTATGGAGTTGCCCTGGCTGCAACGATGTTTGTCATGGCACCGGTGGGGTATGAAACCGCCCAGGCCCTCAAGCAGACGCCGCTGGATATGAGCAGTGTGCAAGCCTTGCAGGAGAGCGGGGAGGAGGCGGTAAAGCCCTTGCGGGCCTTTATGGCACGCAACACTGCTCCCGATGTGCTGACCCATCTGCTGGATAACACTGCGCGTCTATGGCCTGCGCAACTGGCGCAAGAGGTCAAGCGTGACGACCTTATCCTGCTGGTACCGGCATTTGTGCTGTCGCAGCTACAGGCAGGGTTTGAAATCGGTTTTCTGATTTACATCCCCTTTATCGTGATCGACCTGATCGTCTCGAACCTGTTGTTGGCGCTGGGCATGCAGATGGTCTCGCCCATGACCCTTTCATTGCCGCTCAAGCTGTTGCTGTTTGTGCTGGTTTCGGGTTGGACACGTCTGCTCGACAGTCTGTTCCTGTCCTATCTGTGAGGCGTCCATGGAGCCGATTTTGCTGTTCAAGCAGGGCATGCTGCTGGTGGTGGTGCTGTCTGCGCCACCGCTGATCGTGGCTGTAGCGGTGGGTGTGCTGACCTCGCTGGTGCAGGCGCTGATGCAGGTACAGGACCAGACGCTGCCCTTCGGCATCAAACTGGTTGCAGTGGGCGTCACGTTGGCGCTGACGGGGCGCTGGATCGGGGTTGAGCTGATTCAATTGATCAACCTCACCTTTGACATGGTCGCCCGCTCGGCGCTGTAGAGGGAACACCCGATGGCCCCACAGATTGCGTTTCTCGAATACCTGCCCAGCCTCGCCATTGCGATGGCGCGCCTGTATCCCTGTTTTTTTCTGATCCCGGCATTCTGCTTCGAACATGTGCGCGGCATGCCCCGGCATGTCATCGTTTTTGCGCTGGCCCTGATACCTGCCCCGGGTATTTATCACGCCTTGTCGGGCGTGAATTACACCCTGCTGGCGCTCGGCGGTCTGATGCTCAAAGAGGCCATGCTGGGCTTTTTGCTGGGCATGCTGCTGTCCATGCCGTTCTGGCTGTTCGAGTCGGTAGGGGCTTTGCTCGATAACCAGCGTGGTGCCCTGATCGGCGGGCAGCTCAACCCTTCGCTGGGGGCGGATGCCACACCTGTCGGGCACCTGTTCAAGCAACTGAGCATTTTTTTGCTGATGGTCACCCTCGGGCTGGGCAGCTTGACCCGGGTGATCTGGGACAGCTACCTGATCTGGCCCCCCACGCTCTGGTTACCGACCATTGCTGCGGATGGTTTTGCCGTGTTTCTTTCTTTGCTCGGCGATACCTTCACGCATCTGCTGCTCTACGCCGCGCCCTTTATTGCGCTGTTGTTGTTGATCGAATTCGCTGTTGCCCTGTTGAGCCTCTACAGCCCGCAGTTGCAGGTATTTGTGCTGTCGATGCCGGCCAAAAGCCTGGCCGGGCTGGGCTTTCTGCTGCTCTACCTGCCACAACTGGAGGAGCTGATCGTGGGACGGATGAGTCTGCTGGGGGATCTTGGGCACGCACTGGGCCAGCTCTTCAAAGTAGGTGAGTCATGAGCGATTCGGGTGAGAAGAAATATGACGCCAGCCAGAAAAAACTGCAGGACCAGCGCAAAAAAGGCCAGGTTGCGCAAAGTCAGGACATCGCCAAACTGCTGACGCTGGCGGTTATCAGTGAGGTCGCCTTGATCACGGCTCAGAACAGCCTGCAGCGTTTTGGCCAATTGCTGATGCTGCCCGTTTCACTGGTCGGGCAACCCTTTGGTCATTCGCTGCAGGCCGTGTTCGTCGAGGCGGGTTACCTGTTTTTTGACTTCGCCTTACTGATGACCGGCGTTGCAGTCTTGATGAAATTAATCAGCAGCTGGCTGCAATTCGGCTTTCTGTTTGCCCCTGAAGTCCTGATCCCGGACTTCAACCGGCTCAACCCGGTCAATCAGGCCCGGCAGATGTTTTCGGCCCAGTCACTGTTGACCCTGCTCACCGGCCTGATCAAGGCACTGCTGATCTGTGCGGTGCTTTACCGAGTGATCGGGCCTTCCCTGGGGGCGTTGGTCGGGTTGGTCAACGCTGACTTGCCGGGCTATATCGTCGCGCTGATCGCCTTGTTCCGGCATTTGCTGCATGTGTGCCTTGGCCTGCTGCTGGTGCTAGCAGTGGTTGACCTGGCGTTGCAGCGGTATTTTTTTGCCCGGCGCATGCGCATGACCCATGTCGAAGTGGTCAAGGAGTACAAGGGCATGGAAGGTGATCCTCATACCAAGATGCTGCGTCGGGCACTGGCCCAGGAGCTGGCCCATGAAGAGCCTGTGGCCCCGACTCCGCCGTTGGAAGAGGCCGACATGCTGCTGATCAACCCTACGCATTTTGCCGTGGCGCTTTACTACCGGCCGCCACAGACGCCTTTGCCGACCGTGATTGCCAAGGGGGCTGATGCCCGGGCACGTCGAATGATCGACAGGGCACGGGCAGCAGATGTTCCGGTGATTCAGTGTGTGTGGCTGGCTCGCACGCTGTATGGCATCGAGACCGGGCATTGCATCAGCCGCGAGACCCTGCAGGCGGTTGCGCTGGTCTACCGCACTCTGCGAGAACTGGATGATGACGAGCGCCGTGAAGTCATCGAGTTGGCGGAACTTGAGCAACGCTGATCGGGGCAGGAACCGGGCGCTATTACATGGTCACTCACTCTTCATCAGCCAGTCAGAGTTGAGCAGTCATGGACGTCAATTTTTTTGAACCCGCAAAGCCAGCGCCGTCAGAAATGCGCGGCACAGCCTCCCCGAACACTTCTGGCCCCACCGAATCGGTGCAAATGACCGGTTTTCGTCATTATCAGCAGCCCTCTCTGGCATTCAGCGCCAGCCTGGTTGAAGGAAAAGTCGTGACCCAAGGCTCGTATGTGGGCCAGGACATTGCCGCCCAACTGAATCAGTTGTCCAGGCCGTTCAAGCAAGATGCCACTTACGCAGGCCCTGCCCGGAACCTGCGAATCAGGGACGACAAATTTAATGTATTTCATATCCAGTCCACCCCTGCGGCCGCTGCAGTACTTAAAAGCAGTCTTCCCCTGAGTTTTTACCCATCGCCCCCGATCAATCCCGGGCGTGCCCATCTGGGGCAGATAAGCGGTGTGCAAACAACCGCCGAAGGCGGCCAGTTTCGTGTGGTCGAGCAACGCCTGTACCGGTTAGAAGCACAGACGCTTCGTTGGTTGCCCGACAAGGACGAGGCCCGATACAGCCGTATTGGCTTGAGTGCTCAAGGGCAACTGATGAAAGTGCCGCAGGGGGTCGCAGACATGAGCATTGATGGTAAAACGCAGGCGAGCCTTGAGGGTTTCACGCTAAAAATCAGCCGCGACACAGCCGATGCTGCTCTTTGTCTTGTTCCCGTCAACGAGTCGGGTAAACCGGTGCAACTGGCGCATCTGGGGCTGGCGGGTGATGTGCTGTACGCCTCGACACCTCAGGGTGAGTTTTTGTGCGCGAACCTGCGCAATGCCGAAGACGGGCAATTGGTCATGCGCCCTGAACCACTCGATAATCTTGAGCAGCTGCATCAGGGCGCAGTCAGCATCAAGGGCTTTATGCATGATGATCAAGGCCGGCTCAACGCCCTTGTCCTCGACTCCCGCCGCCAGTTACACAGCACCCCTTTGAGCCATGGCCCTGATCAGGCATCGGGCTGGAACCTCAGTGATGTGATCCTCAGAGTGAACGACACAGGTTTGCCCGAGCCAGGGCTGCAGACACTCGCCGGTAGTGTGGACCTTGGGCCGCGGGGCAAGGTTGCGCTTGAGGGCAACACATTGCTGTGCTGGAACGAGCGCTCACAGCAATGGGATAAAAGCGCTCACCACAATGTGGAGCGACTGGAGCGTGGCCTGGATGGTCGCGCTTATGTATTGCAAGGTGCAGAGCTGAAAGCGCTGGCAATCCATAAAACGCGGGATGCTGCGTACAGCGGTGCCAGTTATGACCTGACACCTGTTAATGATGCTCATGCCCATATCAACCTTGGTGGCGCCATGGTTGAGAATAACGAGCGAAAGATCACCGGTTTTGCTATCGATAACGCCAGGCAATTTGTAACGCTTGATGCTGAAAACAAGCTGATTGCCCACGTCAACGGAAAGGCCAGGGTCTTGACCTTTACCCGGCCTAAAGAGCTTGTGGCGCTGGCACTTGACCGTCAGGGAGATCTGTATGCACAGACCGGCGCCGGCGAACTGCTCAAGCTCGACAAGGCTCACTGGCAAACCCCTTGCACCTCAGCGCTCACCTGGACTCCCGTGCCGGTGCCGGACAATGCGCCGGTCAAGTCGTTGCGTATGGGAGCAGGTCAGCAATTGATCGTCAGCTGGGGTGAAAACAATGCGCAACAAAAAAGATGGGGTGAACACTATCGGCAGTTGATTGTTTCAGCGGATGGCGACCCGCAATGGAAACCTTTAACGGCACACTCAAACACCCCCGCGAGATCACTGGGTACGGTGTTGGGCAACGCTGAGTTGAAGAGTCAGGACAACGGCACCTCCTGGGCCGTGACCTCCGATTGTTTTGGCCACAAGACTGAAGCCCTGTCGGTTGATCGTGGGGTTATTAAAAGTGCTTTAGCCCATTTTCATCCTGTTCAGGGGATCAAGAATATCGGCCTTGGTATCCAGCATGATGTTAAAGGGCGACGCGGGCTGGCAGACCTCTACGCGGATGTGCGGGAACTGCAGGGGCTATTGCGTACGCTGGCGAGCGTGACACCCCGTACGATGGATATTTCAAGTCGCCTTGACCGCCTGGGCGAGGGCAAGCCAACCCAGGCCCTGGCCACAAAACTCAAGCATTTTATGAGTCAGGTAGAAGAGTACAGCGTGCAATTGGCCAGGCGATTGGGCGACATCAAGGGAGCCCGTGTGATCCCGGATTATCTGCCCACAACGAGTGGCAAACCCACTGAAGGCTCAGCGAGCAACCTGTCCCGAATTCGCCAGTCCTTCGAGAATATGGGGTCTTCAAAGTCTGATATCACAGCGGCCTTGCTGCGCAGTTACGAAAAACAGGGAGTTTGTTTGTCGTTGCACGACGCTGGCCTGAAACGTGATTTGAGCAATTCGACCGGGCTGATCGAGAGCGATTTGATTCAGCACGCCCGCACACTTTTCAGGCTGGTCAAACTGGTCGATCGGCTGGAGGGTAAAGCGCCTGATCAGGCCGAAATAACAGCCCGCCTGGAGAGTGCGATAGAGAACTATCAAAACAGCCCGGTACACAAGAAAACATCGCAGAGCATCAATGGATTGAAGCAGGCAGAAACGCTCTATAACAACTTCAAATTGTTGGCCAGGGACTTGGGTACCCCGGGATCAGCGCTCAATTTTCATATAACCACTACCTTGGGGCTCAATCCACAAGAGACGGTCAAGCAGGCTCTGCTTCAATGCATTCAAAAGTCTGAAAGCGGCCAGTCAGTTGCATCGAGCCGGAGCAAAACCTTATCGGCATCCCTGTTCTTACTTCCAGTCCCGTTGCTTGAAATCATAGGGGGTGTTTCAAGAGACAATACCAACGGCATAACGCTGACTCGAACCGATCAGGGGGTCAGCGTTGACATCAATATGGGCACTGGCCATACCGTCACTGGTTCTGTAGGCGTCGGTAACATGTTGCTTCCCTCCGAGGTGCCACTCGAAGGCCGGCTCAGGGTAGGGGCTGAGACTACATTGGCGTTGACGCATGAAAACGAGCAAAGCGTCAGCTTTGATATCAGGGAGGCAGATTTTCCCGCAATGATGGCCATCCTCACCGGGGAGAAAGGGAACGTTTTCGACTTGCTGGATCTTGGCAGCAATCACAAGAGCGGCACGAGCTCGAAAAATGCTTTGGACTTGAGTGTTTCCGCTCATGTGCAGCCCCGCTTTCACATGTTGATGCCGGAAACCTCGAATACACCTGGTGGCCTGGTACGTACTATGGTGAATGCGGGGGGGGGGCTTCAACTGTTTCATGTTGATCAACGTAGCGCTGTCGTCTTGGGGCAGGATGAAATAACCCGGGCCCAAAGCGTGAATACCCAATGGTTAGCCAGAGGCAGTGCCTCTTTAGGTATGGCGCCGGCCAATGGCGCCTTGTGGACTCAGCTCGGTGCCGATGGACCTACGTGGGTGCCGTATATCACGAGTGATTCTTCGTTCACCCTGGGGTTTGATCGCAGTGTTGCCCGCAGCATGCGTTTTACCTTCAAGCAGCCTGCTGTGATCGATCAGGCGCAAGTCAATGGATTACGCGATGCCTTGTCCCGGCATTCTGCGCCACTCAAGCAACACCTGACCTCGTTTGCAGCACAGGGCCCACTGGTGGAGCAACTGCAACATCTGCATCGTCTATTCATTCAGCTACCGTCACCCGCTACCCGTTCTGAAGAGCACCATGCCCTCAATGAACAGCTGCAAACCTGCCTTCACCAGGAGGCGCTGGCCGCACAAGGTCGGCGAGCACTCAAATCAGTTGAAAGAACGGTTTCCTATGTGGGGGTAAAAGGTGGCCCTGACCATGAGTGGCTGAATGACGCTGCGCCTGCTAACAAGGCGGCAATTCTCCGGCTGTTTGCCCAGCAGCCACAATTCGAGCGGATCATCAACGACCTGGAAAGCAGCCAGGGCACCTCGGTAGTGATCAGGCTGGAGGTCAAGCCGAAGGTGCTGCGCATGATTGACAATCAGATAGGGGATGGGCCTAACGCCATAAATGATGTGCAAAAGGCCCTGGAAAACCCGGACAACCTGCGGATTAAAACCTTGGCTGTAAGCTATACGGCAACTAGAACCGACGCTATGAAGACCCCCATTCCTCTTGTGGCCTACTCCAGCAGGGCAGCCTTGAGCAATTCCTGCAAACTCCTCAACATTGAGTTGAAATACGGTATGGATCAGAACACTCCCTTGCGCGTTGAGTTCAAGGATACGTTGCCCTCGGCTCGTATTCGGGAGCTGAATCCCGAGCAGCTTGACCAAAAGATCCGGCATGGCCGCAGCCCTTTGATGTAACGACAATACCGGCCTGGCTGATAATCAGACAGGCCGGTACATGGGGGTGGGGGCTAAGACTCTGCGCAGGATTGGATGCGTGGGTTTGAATGTCTTCAGATCACCGGGGCAATGGGTCGTTGCACGGTTGATCTAGGGTTCCAGAGGCACAACGTGATGGTCTGAACGTTCAGCATACGAGCCTGTTTCTGTACGCATGTGTGGTGGCCACCAGATCACCAGCGTCCTGGCGCTGGAGGCCGGGCGCGCGCACAGGTCTGCACGGCAATCCGAGGTGCAGCCTTGCAACAGTCCAGCCAGGGCCGCCGCCATGGCAACTGCGATCAGCCGAGTCATGGCGTGGCCTCCAGCAATGATGGCCGAGACACGCTTGATTGTTCGTCGGGGTCGGGTGCTCGTGTCGCGATAAACACCTCCGCACGTTCGCCGGGCGCCAGCCACGGAGTCGGCCAGATACTCACCGCCAGGGTGCCGGCAGTGCTGCAATCACGTTCATCGACGCGCACCCGGCTCTGGCTCTGGTTGTGCAATACCAGTACGGCCACGTTGTAGTCCTCACTTTCGTACCACTGATGACGCTCGGTATCGACCTTCAGAGACGTGAACGCTTTGCACAGGCTGCCCGTCCGGGGCGGCATCGGCATCGCTGTGAACCGGCCAGGCACGTGGCCCGTGACCAGTTGGCGGAACACCCGGGTAATGTCGGAGCGCTGAATCACTGGCTGCTTCGCATCACGCCGTCTCAATGGGGTCAGCGCTGCCTCCAGTTGCGCCTGATCCGATTGTGGCAGGTAGCGGGCAGGGTTGGTCTGGTCGCCAATCAGGCGGGGTGTCAGGATAAACAGTCGCTCACGGCGATTTTTAGTGTTCTGCGTGGACGAAAACAGCAGCTTGCCCAGCCATGGGATATTTCCCAATACAGGGACTTGATTGCGGCTGTCGACCTCTTCAGCGACATGAAAACCGCCGATGACCAGGGATTGTTTTTCGTGGATCACTGCCTGGGTACTGATGTTGCCTTTGCGAACATCCGGTGTGGAATGCTGCCCTGTGTTGTCGGCAAAGGTGCCGTCTTCGATATCGATGATCAGGTGAATCTGATTGGCGCCACTGGCTTCGATTACCCGGGGTATGACCTGGAAACTGGTGCCGGTGGTGACCGGCATGATGTTGGCCACGCCCTCACCGACGGCCTGGATATATTGCGTGCGATTGAAATCGATAACAGCGGGCTGGTTTTCCAGGGTCATGATCGAGGGGTTGGATACCACCGTTGCCAGCCCGCGGGCTTCAAGCGCCTTGATCTCGGCTGCAAAACGGTCAGCCTGGATCATGGACACGGTTGTCGGGGAAGTGCCAGACAACCCAGTAGCCATCCCGAAACGGCCGCTCTGAAAGCCCCATTTCGTCCCCAGTTCGTTGAGTTGGGTGCGGTTGATATCGAGAATCACGGCGTCTATTTCCACGAGTTTGCGCGGGACATCGAGCTTGGCGATCAGTGCCTGATAGAGCGTCCCGCGTTCGCTGGCGTCGTAGATCAACACGCTGTTGTTACGTACATCGGCCTCCACGCGGATGGCGTTCAGGCCTGATGATTTCAAATCGGCGGTGAGCGCGGGCAGTGGTGGATTGCTTGAATAAGGCATGGGGGAGGCCGTGCCGGATACTGGCGAGGGGCCGGGGGAGGGAGCAGCGAACGGGCTCGATGACTTGGTATCGAGCAACCCGCGCAACAAGCTGGCGATACCGGGCACACTCAGTTTTTCGCCCCGATAATCGATCTGCCGGTCTGCCGCATTGGCGAACTGCAGTGTGAAAGTCAGCACATCCTGTTTATTGGCGGGTTCTGCCCGTTTGCGACTGAACTGCCTGATCTGCTCGATATAGCGTTTGGGCCCGGACACCAGTACCACGCCGATCTCCGGCAACTCGCCCCAGCCGAAACGCTCATCCAGCAGGCCTATCCGGGTCAGGGCCTGCTTCAGATCGGCAATGGTATCGTCCGCAACTTCAAGGCGGCTCGTGGTCTGCTGGTCAAGCGAACTGATGTAGAGCGTGTTGTTATGCACAAACCACTGGAAACGGTGTTCCAGTGCAAGCCGCTCCATTAAACCGGTGAGCGTGTCGGCGCGTAGCTTGCCGTTTACGACGCCTTGAAGCGCGCCATCAATCTGTAGTTGCAGGCCCACGGTATGGGCAAAGGCCCCTAGAAAATCAGGCACTGACAGGTTATTGGCTTCATGGGCATAAGGCGTTTTTTGCCACTCCTGTGGAACGGCGGCCATCGCCCCGTTGGCTAGCAAAAAAAGAGCTGGCAACAGGGTCCGTTGCAAGGAGTGCTTGAACCTGAGCATCACTGCACGGCATCAATAATGCTTTTGGTCAGGCTGTGCTTGAATCGGGTTTGCTCGTTGATCGAGAAACTGGCAATGGCCATTTTTTGTGAAGCGTCGAGGAAGCGCTGCATGTCTTCGGGGCTTGCTTGATTGTTCAGGGCGATCTCCTCCAGTTTTTTTTGGGCCTGGATAAAGCGGGTGTCAATGCGACGCTGAATGCTTTCGAACGAAGCCATAGAACCTCCATCAGTCAATACTCACCACTCAGTGGTAGCTCCTGCCGGATCAGTTCCATCAGTGGTCATGGGGATCAGCAGCGCCTTGAGCGTTGTGGCCCAGTCAATGCGCAGGTCGTGTTGCGCAGTGACCAGCACCAGAGCGAAGGGGTCGAGGCGTTCATCTGCTTGCAGTTGCCATGCGGTATCCGGGCGGGTGCTTAGCCACTGCCGTACAGGTGCAAGCATCTGCGGGTGGCAGCGCAGGGTTGCATTCAATGGCGGGCATTGGGCTGGCAGCAGTTGCGCCAGCAAGGCATTGATTCGCATCTGTGGCGGCACCTCACCGAGCAATCGCTCCAGAGCCTGATTGACCACTTGCGAGGCGCTGGTTTCAATCGCTTGGCACAAGGCGCCATGTTCCTGTTGCCAACGCGCCAGATGGGCATTGGCCTGTTGCCAGAATTCGCTGTGGGCCTTTTGCAGCAGCGTTTCGGCAGCGTTTTCAGCGTTGCTCAGCAGTTCGTCTGCCTGGGCACGTGCCTGGGCCAGCACCTCATTGGCCAGGCCGCAATCGATCAGGTTCTGGCTGCTGATCAGTACCTGGGGCAGCCCGGTTGCGCCTGGCTGCAGCTCAATCGTGCGGCGTGTCAGCATGGTTGTGCCCCTCGTCGCGGGGTCGTGTGTGCCACAACACTGTTTGCCAGAGCGTTCGGAGTTTGGCCGGTGAAATGGCCGGCACCGGTTTTTGCTCCAGCGTTTCGATCCGTGCAGGGGCAAAGCGCAGTCGCAACCTCTGCCAGACCGGTGGTTCGAGCCATGCTCTGAGCAGTTGCAAGGGATCGTCGGCGGGCTCGAGCCAGTCCTGCGTGTGCAAAGCCCTGGCAAGGCGCTGGCACCACAAACGCTGCGTGTCATCCCGTGCAGCAGAAGGTGTAGTGCGGCAGATACGCTCGACCCTTTGCAGCAACGCGTCATAGTGCGCCGGTTGCGCCAGTGCCAGCTGCATCAGGCTGGTTGTGGGCGCACAGGGCAGGCAGGGGGCGATACCCAAGCTCTTGCTGGCGCCTGCATGCTGGTTGCGCAGCAAGGCGGGCGATGCGTCAAGGATCTGCCAGTGCGGATGAGCGTAGCGCCATGGCAAGGCCCACCACTGTACCCAGGCATCAATGTCATTCATGCAGAGCCCTTTTTGCGCAGCTTTAACCATACAACTGGCGTAATGATTGCCAGCAGGCACCCTGTCACCAGTGCAGCGAACAGGCTTTTCCAGAACCCCAGGTCTTGCTGCGGCACCAGAAAAGGTCCGAAGAACAGCAGTTGCTGGTTGTCCTGAAACGCGGCGGCAAGAACAAAAACCGTGGTTATTTTGTGCGGGTTGTCGATTGCCATTGCCATGCCCGGAATGCTGCTGGCAACCATCCGCCGTACCCGCGACTGGATGCCGTCGGGGTCCAGTCTGGCATCGTGTTTGATAAACACCGAAGCGGATGCGGGCTGCACGGCCTCACCTGGCGCCACACGCTCGGGCAGTACCACATGCACGCGCGCGACTATCACCCCGTCAATGCTCGACAGTGTGGCTTCAAGCTCTTGTGACAGCGCATAGATGTAACGGGCGCGCTCCTCAAGTGGCGTAGAAATGACACCTTCCTTGCGAAAAATATCACCCAGTGTGGAGCGCTTTGTTCTGGGCAGGCCAGCCGCCGACAGCGAGTTAATCGCCCGGCTGATAGCTTCTGTTCTGACACGAATGGAAATGCCATTTTTATCGGGGACTTTTTGAGCGTGGACCTGTTTGTCTGCCAGTTCTGCAATGACTGCATTGGCCTCCTGTTCGGAGAGCTGGCTGTGAAGCACCACGCTTTCACCACAACCGGTGACGGCCAGCACGAGCAGGAAACACACGCTCTTGATCAGGCGCGCTGCCATGCGGTTACCTAAGACAGATTGGTGAGTTTTTCGATGGCTTGTGACGTCTTGCTGATCATCTTGGCGCTCAGCACGGTCTCAAGGTGGAGCGCCGACAGGGCCCGGGTGGATTTGAGCATGTCGAGGGGGTCGGTGCTGGTACTGGCTTTTTGCAGGGCCCTTGCGGCGGTACTCGACAGACCCGCTAAAAGTGCAGAGCGCTGTTTGAGTGGGTGGCTGGTCAATTTATCGGATATCTCGGTATTGGTTGCTTTAGTTGCCGTGGCAAGCAAAGAGGCGTTGAACCAATGGATATCGGCCAGTTCGGGGGTGTTCGAGGGTAGTTCAGAGGCACTCAAGACGGCCTGGGGGAGCTTCGAAGGAAAGTGGGTTTTCATTTGAAACCTCAAGCTGTGAGTTGTAGTTGCATGCTTGTGTGGCTGCACGCCCCGATTGGCCGGATGCCCCATTCGAGATGGGGCGGTATGAATAAAATCAGTACGAGATGGCCTTGGCACCTGCAAAGATTGCATTCATTGACTTGCTACTTGAGTCCATTACTCCGGCGGCTATGCCGTTTCTCGTGTCAACTCCCGTTTTGTGCATGGCGGCCGCGGCGGCTTTCCATTCTTGTTCGCGCGCAAAATTCTTTTGCGCTTGGAGGGGGTCGTCGCCAGCAGCGCGCGACATTCCTGCAATCAATCCAATTATTGCTCCAATCATGGTCTGTATCCTCTTGGTTTTTTACAGGAAGGTCAGAACGAAATTTTATTATTTATATATATGTTCGTTTGAGAGTGATCGATATTGTTGGTGTGAGTATTTGCCGGGTTTGCAGGGGGCATTCTTGTGTTTCCAAATCCGCCAAGCGCGTTGAGGACCTGGCTCGCAAAGGGCATTACAAGTGAAAGTAAAGGGAACATGTATGTGCCTCTGTGGTTCGGTATTGGGAGTGCAACAGAACGTCTGTTCGCTATTTAAGTGTCGATATCCATGTGGGCAGTTCCAGTGGGAACTACTCAGTAAATGTCTAATTGTTTCATTCGGTGGTACAGCGTGCGCTTGGCAATCCCAAGTTCGATTACCACAGAATCGATACAATTAAAGTGGCGTCGCAAACAATCTGCGATCAACTGCTTTTCTATTTGTTGCAGGCGCATTTTTAAATTTAGAATTGTGGATTCCTGTTCACAGGAAGAGGTATCCAGCGGGGGTAGCCCGAGCACAAAGCGCTTTGCTGCGGAGCGTAACTCCCTGACATTGCCCGGCCAGTCATGACAGATGATCTGTTGTAGCAGCGCAGTGTTCGGTACTGGTATGGATGAGTTGAAATGCCGGGCCTCACGCTGAATAAACTCCATAAACAAGGGGGTAATGTATTCGCGTCGTTCTCGCAAAGGCGGCAAGTGCAGGTTCACGACATTCAGGCGATAGTACAGGTCGCACCTGAAATGACCTTGTGCCACCAACTTCGCAAGGGAGGTTTGGGCCGAGGCAATCACACGCATGTCCACAGGGATGAATGTTGTCGAGCCCAATCGCTCAACACCACGGGTTTCCAGAACGCGCAACAATTTGGCCTGCAAAGCCAGCGGCATGCTGTCTATTTCATCCAGGTACAGAGTGCCTTTATCTGAAGCTTCTATAAATCCTGCACGTGATTGCAGGGCGCCGGTGAATGCGCCTTGGGTGACACCAAACAACTGGCTTTCCGCCAGACTCTCGGGGATGGCCGCGCAATTGAGTGCAATATAACGACCACGGCGCCCGGATAAGGTATGCAGATGCTCGGCCAATGTATCTTTGCCTGTGCCTGTTTCACCATGAAGCATTATGTCGATATTTTGTGCTGCCGCATTTCTGACAGTAGCGTGAAGTTGTGTGTCATCGGAAAAATATAGGCTTGAAGGCTCTTTGTCCGGGCGAAAGGATCCCATTGAATATACTCCGGCGCCATGTTTTTTTGGTAGGGGAAATTCGCAATGTTAAACAGGTATAAACAACGCTTTTTATTTTATAGTTTGAAGGTGTTGACGGTTTAAACCAAGGCCTGAACTGGCCGCCTGTCGAGAGCTAAAACACATAGACACGGTAAGGATTAGTATTTATTGGCGTAGGGATAGCGTGCCTTACCTCCATGGATCGAACTTCGTGGAGGTAAGGGTAAACGGGTATTTATTCGTATTTTTATTCAGGGTTTTTTCTGCTATCGCCCTGAGTCGTAAATCCGAAGGTCAGAAGGGCGCTTTCAACGGTGCTCAAGTGCTGCATGCACAGCTGCCATGGTGCTGACACAACATCGGCCGATTCATCGCCGGCTACGGGGATGAGTACCGGGTGTTCATCGTCGCTGGCGATCGAGGCGCACCCTGAAGCAACGTTTGCCAGCCGTTCGTGGAGGGAGGACGGTGCCGGGCCCTGTTCCTTGCGCAAGGCATCGGCAAAGGCTTCTGCAAACAACAGGGAGCTGGCGTATAAACGCACGGCGTGGCGCTCGTAACGGCTGGCAATGTCTTTGACTTCCCGTGATACAAAGCGCCCGCGCAAGGTCCAGCGGGCGGTATTGCGGGCCATGCTGATGCCGTTCTCCAGGGCAATAAGGCTGTCGTGGGCCCTGGAAAATATCTGCACGGCATTTTGAGCCTTGGCCGCATTTTGTCCTTCGAGAGCTTGCAGGCTTTTACCGAATCCCGACGCCAGCTTTTCGAGCAACTCCTTGGCGGAGCTGTCGATAATGCCGATCGGGTTGGGGGTCAGCAGTATCTGGCTGAAAACCAGCCCGACGCATGAGCCCACGACCACATCAAGCATCCGTACCACGCCAGCACTTTCCGGGCCTACGGCCAGCATCAGCACCGCCGATACACCGGCCTGGATGGGCACCACGGCCCCCAGGCCATAGAGTGCCGCGATGGCGATGGCAGAGAAGGTGGCAAAGCCAATACGCACCAACGGGTAAGCATCCGGCAACCACAAGGCGGCTTCGCCTACGATGATCCCGGTGGCGACACCCACCATCAGGCCCACCGCTTGCTTGCCATGACTGGGCAGGCCTGGAGCCAGGCACACCACGGCACTGATTGCGGCAAACACGGGGTGTATGTGACCGAAAAAATGCCGGGCGATAATCCACGCCAGTGCGGCGGCAATGGCTGAGGCCAGGGCGTCTCGCCAGCCCAGGGACCAGCGGGCTTTGATTTTTTCGACTATGGGGTCGGTATAGCGGCTGAGGAATTTGGCGCGGGGAATCATTGAGGCTCCCGATCATGAGGTGAGATGGCGTTAACCATAGACCGTTGTTGCGCCCCGGAGTGCGCCACAAACGCCAGGCCAAAAAAAACCGCGCCTGGGCGCGGTTTTTTATACGTGTGCTGTATTACACGTTGAAACGGAAGTGCAGGACGTCACCGTCTTTAACGATGTATTCCTTGCCTTCCAGACGCCACTTACCGGCTTCTTTCGCGCCCGCTTCCCCGTTGAACTTGATGAAATCGTCGTAGGCGATAACTTCAGCGCGGATAAAGCCTTTTTCGAAGTCGGTGTGGATCACACCGGCTGCTTGAGGGGCGGTCGCACCTACTTTTACTGTCCAGGCGCGAACTTCCTGCACGCCGGCGGTGAAGTAGGTTTGCAGGTCCAGCATTTCGTAACCGGCGCGAATCACACGGTTAAGACCAGGCTCTTCAAGGCCCAGGGCCTCCAGGAACATGTCTTTCTCTTCGCCGTCATCCAGCTCGGCGATTTCTGCTTCGATCTTGTTGCAGACCGGAACAACGATCGCGCCTTCTTCTTCAGCGATAGCCAGCACAACGTCCAGCAACGGGTTGTTCTCAAAACCGTCTTCAGCCACGTTGGCGATGTACATCACCGGCTTGGTGGTCAGCAGGTGGAAGCCTTTGATGATGGCTTTCTCATCTGCGTCCATGTTCTTGATCAGGCTGCGTGCCGGCTTGCCCAGGGTGAAGTGGGCGATCAGCTGTTCCAGCAGGGCTTTTTGGGCTACGGCTTCCTTGTCACCGCCTTTGGCATTGCGCGCGACTTTCTGCAGTTGCTTTTCGCAGCTGTCGAGGTCGGCGAAGATCAGCTCAAGGTCGATGATTTCGATGTCGCGTTTCGGGTCAACGCTGTTGGAAACGTGAATAACGTTTTCGTCTTCAAAGCAGCGGACCACGTGAGCGATGGCATCGGTCTCACGGATGTTGGCCAGGAACTTGTTACCCAGGCCTTCACCTTTCGATGCGCCAGCCACCAGGCCCGCGATATCAACGAACTCCATGGTGGTCGGCAGGATACGCTGTGGCTTGACGATGGCAGCCAGCGCGTCCAGGCGTGGGTCGGGCATCGGCACGATACCGGTGTTCGGCTCGATCGTGCAGAAGGGGAAGTTCTCGGCCGCGATACCGGACTTGGTAAGGGCGTTGAACAGGGTGGACTTGCCGACGTTAGGCAGGCCGACGATGCCGCAGTTGAATCCCATGGTGTTTCCCCTCGGAAAAAGAGTCAGGCCTTCTGGCTGTGCAGGTTTTTCATCGCACGGTTCCATTCCCCGGCGAGGATATCCGGCAGCACGCCGAGGGCAAAATCGATGCTGGCATCCAGTTTTTCCTGTTCGGCGCGTGGCGCACGACCGAGGACAAAGTTGGACACCATGCTGGCGACGCCCGGGTGGCCAATGCCAAGCCGCAGACGGTAGAAATCTTTGTTGTTCCCCAGTTGCGCGATGATGTCGCGCAATCCGTTGTGACCTCCGTGGCCGCCGCCCAGCTTGAGCTTGGCAACGCCTGGCGGGAGATCGAGTTCGTCGTGGGCCACCAATATGGATTCCGGCGCAATGCGGTAGAAACCGGCAAGCGCCGCAACGGCCTGGCCGCTTCGGTTCATATAGGTGGTGGGGATCAACAGACGAACATCCTGACCCTGGTGGCTGAAGCGCCCGGTCAGGCCAAAATATTTGCGGTCTGCAACGAGGTTTACCCCATTGGCTGCCGCGAGACGCTCAACAAAAAGGGCCCCTGCGTTATGCCGGGTCTGTTCGTATTCGGTGCCTGGATTTCCCAGGCCAACGATCAGTTTTATGGCGGTCACGACAAGGGCCCTTCTATGGAGTTGTGGATAACATCGCCGCTAACGGTTAGCGGCGAAAACGGACAAGAAAGCGGGTTTACGTGAGTAAACTTCGCGATCTTGTCCGCTTTACTCGCTGCGTGTTAGCTCGCGATGTTTCTCAAGACTCCAACGACAGAGTAATGAATTACTCTGCTGCTTCTGGTGCAACACGTGGAGCGTGAACGTTGGCTACTGCCAGGTCGTTACCGTGTGCCAGAGCTACGAACTCAACGCCTTTAGGAGCGGTGATGTCCGACAGGTGAATGATCGAGCCGACTTCAGCGTTAGCCAGGTCAACTTCGATGAATTCAGGCAGGTCTTTTGGCAGGCAGGAAACTTCGATTTCCGCAACAACGTGGGAGATCTCGCCGCCTTTCTTGATCGGAGCCGCTTCACCAACGAAGTGAACCGGTACGATTGCAGTCAGTTTTTGACCAGCAACAACGCGTACGAAGTCAGCGTGCATCACGTGGCCTTTAGCCGGGTGACGTTGCAGAGCTTTGATGATCACGTTTTGCTTAACGCCGCCAACGGTCAGTTCGATAACGTGGCTGTAAGCAGCTTCGTTTTCGAGCAGTTTGGCAACTTCTTTAGCCAGCATGCTGATGGATTCAGGGGCTTTTTCGCCACCGTAAACTACAGCTGGAACCAGGCTTGCGAGACGACGCAGGCGGCGGCTCGCACCTTTCCCCAGGTCGGAACGCACTTCAGCATTCAGAGTAAAATCGTTCATGTTGTATCTCCAAAATAACCACATCCGCCCTGGCGTTTGCGACCAGCGCCATGGACGGTATGGGCAAAAAAGCCCCGCCCCAACGGATTGCTGGGGCGGGGCGCTTTTCGTCAGCAGAAGTCCTGAAAGGGCAGGGCCCTTATCGGAACATCGCGCTGATCGATTCTTCGTTGCTGATGCGGCGAACCGCTTCAGCCACAACCGGTGCGATATCCAGTTGGCGGATACGCGAACAGGCTTGTGCGGCAGCGGACAGCGGGATGGTGTTAGTCACCACCAGCTCATCCAGCATGGAATTTTCGATATTCTCGATTGCCCGACCCGACAGCACAGGGTGTGTGCAGTAGGCGAACACTTTGGAAGCACCATGCTCTTTCAAGGCTTTAGCCGCGTGGCACAACGTGCCGGCGGTATCGACCATGTCATCAACCAGAATACAGGTACGCCCTTCGACATCACCGATGATATGCATCACTTCAGAGTGATTGGCTTTCTCACGGCGTTTGTCGATGATACCCAGATCGACGCCCAGGGATTTGGCAACAGCACGTGCACGCACGACGCCGCCGATATCCGGGGACACAATCATAAGGTTCTCAAAGCGCTGATCTTCGATGTCATCCACCAAAACTGGGGAGCCATAGATGTTATCTACAGGAATATCGAAGAAACCCTGGATTTGGTCAGCATGCAAATCAACCGTGAGAACACGATCGATGCCGACTACGGTAAGCATGTCAGCAACAACTTTTGCGCTGATAGCCACACGTGCGGAACGCGGACGGCGATCCTGACGGGCATAACCAAAGTAAGGAATAACAGCAGTAATACGAGTCGCTGAGGAGCGGCGGAAGGCATCAGCCATCACGACGAGTTCCATCAGGTTATCGTTGGTCGGAGCACAAGTCGGCTGAATGATGAAAACGTCTTTACCGCGGACATTTTCATTAATCTCAGCGGTAATTTCGCCGTCGGAAAACTTGCCGACAGAGATGTCACCGAGTGGGATATGCAGCTGACGTACGACACGCCGAGCCAGATCGGGGTTAGCGTTCCCCGTAAAGACCATCATCTTGGACACGCGCAGTACCTGAAGGCTGAGGGTAACCTGGATGAGTATAAGAAATGGCAGGGGCGGCTGGATTCGAACCAACGCATGGCAGGATCAAAACCTGCTGCCTTACCGCTTGGCGACGCCCCTGTATCTGTTGCTACGAGTACCGTGTACCCGTTTCCTTTTACAAATTTTGCAGCTTGCGATGCAACATCGAAACGTTGCTTCCTTTTGCTACAAACCCTGTAAGGGTCTCTGTAAGAAGGTGCAGCACTTTATCAGCATCTGCTTCGTTTGGGAAGGCCCCAAATATACAACTTCCAGTTCCAGTTAATTTTGCTTCGGTATATTTACCTAACAAATTCAAAGCGTTACGTACTTCTGGATAACGCTCCTTCACTACTGCTTCGCAGTCGTTTCGGCTGTTTCCCTTGGGAACGGGGCGCACTTTAATGGGCAAAGAGTCACGTGTCAACAACGGATCTGAAAATATTTCTGCAGTACTTACAGATACTTGCGGGACAAGCACCAGATACCAGGGTTCTTCTGGCTCGGCAGGCGTAAGAATTTCGCCGACACCTTCAGCAAATGCGGCGTGGCCACGAACGAAAACCGGGACGTCGGCCCCAAGAGTCAGGCCCAGCGCTGCCAGCCGGTCTTCATCCCAGGCCAGTTGCCAAAGATGGTTGAGCGCGAGCAGTGTGGTGGCGGCATTGGAACTGCCGCCACCGATGCCGCCGCCCATGGGCAACACTTTTTTGATCCAGATATCGATCCCCAGAGGGCAAGCGGATTGTGCCTGAAGCTTTTTTGCGGCCTTGACGATCAAATTGTCGTCATGAGCAACACCGGGGAATTCGGTGTGCAGGCAAATGACTCCGTCGTCACGCACGGCAAAGGTCATTTCATCGCCGTAGTCGAGAAATTGAAACAGCGTTTGCAGTTCGTGATAGCCATCTTCGCGACGACCGAGAATGTGCAGCATCAGATTAAGCTTTGCCGGTGAGGGCAAAACCAGAGTGTTTCGATTCAGACGGTCTTGCATCTTATTGACCCAACAAGCGAGGTTGCCAATCTTTAACCACGAGCGTGACATCCAGATCCGGGCCGTGCAGCTTGACCCGCTCAGGCAGCCAGAAGCCGTTTTGCTCGACATAGCTCAAATATTCGATTTTCCAGCCGTCCTGTTCCAGGTTGGCCAGGCGGCTGTCACCATTCAATGTTACCCGGCTTTTGCTGCCGGGCGCAGGCAAGCCGCGTACCCACCAGACCAGATGTGACACTGGCAGGCTCCAGCCCAATTGTTCGCCCAAAAGCGCTTCAGGGGTCGGTGCTTCATAGCGGCCCTGATTGGCCACTTCCAGAAGCACGCTGCCCGGGCGCCCGGTCAGGCGAGCGGCTCCGCGGCCCAGCGGACCGGAAAGGCGTATGTCGTAATAGTCCTGGCGCTGCAGCCAGAACAGCGTGGCGCTGCCCGATTCTTTAGGGGCGCGAATGCCGACTTTGCCGCTGATTTGCCAGCCGTCGAGCCGGGTCAATTGCTGTTTGTGGGCTGACCACAGGGCAGGGCTGCCGTGGCCTTCTACGGATTCGCGGGCGCCGAAGCCCGCGCAACCGGCGAGCACGGCAATCAGGCTGAAAACCACGAGATGGCGCAAGTGACGATAAAACATGAGTTAAAGAGTCTCTGATCCGGTCAGGCGCAAAATGGTTTTGCGCAGAATAGGGCTGTCAGGATTTTCTTTAAGAAAAGTGCCCCAGATTTTTTTCGCTTCACGCTGCTTGCCATTGGCCCACAGCACTTCGCCCAGATGAGCGGCTACTTCCTGATCAGGAAAACGCTCCAGCGCCTGGCGCAGCAAGCGTTCGGCCTCATCCAGATTGCCAAGGCGATAATTCACCCAGCCCAGGCTGTCGAGCACAGCAGGGTCGTCCGGGTTCAGATCATAGGCTTGCTGGATCAGCGCCTTGGCTTCCGTGTAGCGAGTGGTTCGATCCGAAAGCGTATAGCCCAGGGCGTTCAATGCCATGGCGTTGTCAGGTTCACGCTTGATGATGGCGCGTAAATCCCGCTCCATCTGATCTAGATCGTTACGTTTCTCGGCCAGCATGGCGCGTGAATACAGCAGGTTGAGATCGTCCGGGTATTGCTTGAGTGCTTGTTGCAGCGTGTTCCAGGCGCGATCGGTCTGGTTGTTCGCCGCCAGGGTTTCGGCTTCTATCAAGTACAGCTGGATGGCGTAGTCGGGCTGTGCACCACGGGCCGAGGCCAGTTTTTTCGAGGCTTCGGCGCCGCGACCATGGCTGATCAGGATGTCCGCCTGGCGCAGTTGTGCGGGCAGGTATTCGCTGCCGGGACCTACCAATGCGTACTCAACCAGTGCGCCCTCCGGATCATTGCGTTCTTCGGCGATGCGGCCCAGGTTCAGATGCGCCGAGTCGACGTGGCTGTCGCGCTCGATCAGCTCTTGCAGATAGCCTTCGGCTTCGTCCCAGGATTTGCCTTCCAGGCAAACCAGTGCCAGCGAGAATCGCAGCTCATCGTCTTCGGGGTATTGCTCCACCAGGCTGGCAAACTGCACTTTTGCCTCGGCCATGCGGTTCTGCTCGACCAGGGTGCGCGCATAGGTCAGGCCCAGGCGCTTGTCATCGGGGTACTGGCTGACGCTTTTTTTCAGCAGGGGCAACGCTTCATCACCGCGGTTGAGGCTTTGCAACAAACGGGCGCGCAACAGAATCGGGGCAACTTCGCCGTTTTGCGGCGGGTTCTTTTCCAGTAGCTTCAGCGCGCCTTCGGCATCACCGTCCTGTTGCATCAACAAGGCCTTGCCGAAAATCAGCTGACCGTTGTCCGGGTGCTTGGCCAGCAGGCTGTCAAAACTTTTTTGCAGACCTGCCCGGGTATCCGCATCGGTTTCTATGGCCGCCAGGGCCAGGAAATCGAAGTGAGTATCACCCTTGGCCTGCAGGACTTTTTCCATGTAGACCAGGGATTCGTCATAACGGCCGTTGCGCGCCAGCTGAATGGCTGCAGCACGTTGCGCCTCGATATCGTCCGGGGCGTTTTTCACCCAGATCAGCGAGGTATCCAGTGCGGCCTGGTCGGCGCCCAGATACTCGGCGATACGGAAAGCGCGTTCGGAAACTCCCGGATCCTGCGTGTTGATCGCTTGCGTCACGTAGTTATCGAGGGCGATATCCAGACGATTGCGCTGGCCGGCCAGCTCGGCGCTCAACAGGCTGTACAGCGTGTCTTCGCTGAACGAACTGTAGACCGTGGGTTTTTCCGGGGTGGAGGAAACGTCTTCTGCCGCGGATGAGTCATCCGGGGACGTGGGGGCCAGAGCCTGGCAGCCACTGAGAAGGACGAGAGCGAGGAGCAACGCGGAGGATCTATTCATATAAGAGATGGGCGACTTACCTGCGGTCTGGGCATCATGACACATGCAATGGTGCAAACCATAACAGGTGCGACTATCGATATCCGGGGCTGATGATGTGTTCAACAGACGTTAACTATAGAGACAATAGTCAGCAATGGTTGTTCTGAATCTGGCGAAGTAGGACAATTGTCGGCTTCTTGTCATCATCAGCGATCTTGAATGGCCTTCCTCGCACTCGGTATTAACCACAAGACTGCTTCAGTAGACGTCCGCGAGCGCGTGGCTTTTACTCCGGAGCAGTTGGTTGAGGCCTTGCAGCAGCTCTGCCGCCTAACCGACAGTCGCGAAGCTGCGATCCTCTCCACCTGCAATCGCAGCGAGCTCTATATAGAGCAGGACCACCTTTCGGCAGACCGTGTGCTGCAATGGCTGGCGGACTATCATGACCTGAGCCTCGATGAACTGCGTGCCTGCGCCTATATCCATGAAGACGACGCAGCCGTTCGTCACATGATGCGCGTGGCTTCAGGCCTGGATTCGCTGGTGTTGGGCGAACCGCAGATTCTCGGCCAGATGAAGTCGGCCTATGCCGTGGCGCGTGAGGCGGGCACGGTCGGGCCGTTGTTGGGGCGCTTGTTCCAGGCCACGTTCAACTCGGCCAAACAGGTGCGCACCGACACCGCCATCGGTGAAAACCCGGTTTCGGTGGCCTTTGCCGCGGTGAGCCTGGCCAAGCAGATCTTCAGCGATCTGCAGCGCAGCCAGGCCTTGCTGATCGGTGCGGGCGAGACGATTACCCTGGTCGCCCGCCACCTGCATGACCTGGGAGTAAAGCGTATCGTGGTGGCCAACCGTACCCTGGAACGCGCCAGTACCCTGGCTGAGCAGTTTGGCGCCCACGCGGTACTGCTGTCGGATATTCCCCAGGAGCTGGTACACAGCGACATCGTGATCAGCTCCACGGCCAGCCAATTGCCGATTTTGGGCAAGGGCGCGGTCGAAAGCGCCCTGAAGCTGCGCAAGCACAAACCGATCTTTATGGTCGATATTGCCGTTCCCCGGGATATCGAGCCTGAAGTCGGTGAGCTGGACGACGTGTACCTCTATACCGTCGATGACTTGCATGAAGTGGTTGCGGAAAACCTCAAGAGCCGTCAGGGCGCGGCCCAGGCGGCAGAAGAGCTGGTGAGCATAGGCGCTGACGATTTTATGGTGCGCCTGCGTGAACTGGCGGCTGTGGATGTGCTCAAGGCCTACCGCCAGCAAAGCGAACGCCTGCGTGACGAAGAGCTGCAAAAGGCCCAGCGCATGCTCGCCAACGGCAGCAATCCGGAAGATGTGCTGGTACAACTGGCGCGCGGGCTGACCAACAAATTGCTTCATGCCCCCAGCGTACAACTGAAAAAACTTTCCGCCGAAGGCCGCCTCGATGCGCTGGCCATGGCCCAAGAACTTTTTGCCCTCGGTGAGGGCTCATCGCATAGCTCTGCGGATAAAAAATAGTAATGAAAGCGTCACTGCTTAATAAACTGGACATCCTCCAGGACCGTTTTGAAGAACTGACCGCATTGCTTGGCGATGGCGAAGTCATTTCCGATCAAACCAAATTCCGCGCCTATTCCAAGGAATACTCGGAAGTTGAACCCATTGTTGCCGCTTACGCGCAGTGGCTCAAAGTGCAGGCCGACCTTGAAGGCGCCCAGGCGTTGCTCAAGGACAACGACCCGGACATGCGCGAAATGGCGGTCGAGGAAGTTCGTGAAGCCAAAGAGCGATTGATCGAACTGGAAAAAGACCTGCAACGCATGCTGCTGCCCAAGGATCCGAATGACGGGCGCAACGTGTTTCTGGAAATTCGCGCCGGCACCGGTGGCGATGAAGCGGCGATTTTTGCCGGTGACCTGTTTCGCATGTACTCGCGCTACGCCGAGCGCCGTGGCTGGCGGGTTGAAATCCTGTCCGAAAGCATCGGCGAGCATGGTGGCTATAAAGAAGTCATTGCCCGTGTCGAAGGTGAGAATGTTTACGCCAAGCTGAAGTTCGAGTCCGGTGTACACCGCGTGCAGCGTGTACCTGCAACCGAATCCCAGGGTCGTATCCATACCTCGGCCTGTACCGTGGCGGTGCTGCCAGAGCCCGATGAGCAGGAAGCCATCGAGATCAACCCGGCCGATTTGCGTGTGGATACCTACCGTTCCTCCGGAGCCGGTGGCCAGCACGTCAACAAGACCGACTCGGCCATCCGCATTACTCACTTGCCCTCGGGCATTGTGGTGGAGTGTCAGGAAGAGCGTTCCCAGCATAAAAACCGGGCGCGGGCGATGTCCTGGCTCTCGGCCAAATTGAATGACCAGCAAACCAGCGCCGCGGCCAATGCCATTGCCAGCGAGCGCAAGTCGCTGGTGGGCTCGGGGGATCGTTCCGAGCGCATCCGCACTTACAATTTCGCGCAGGGGCGAGTGACTGACCATCGTGTCAACCTGACCCTGTATTCCCTGGATGACGTACTGGCTGGCGGCGTTGATGCCGTTATCGAGCCTTTATTGGCGGAGTTTCAGGCTGATCAACTGACAGCCCTGGGTGAATAAATGACTATTATTGCCAGCTTGTTGCGTGCTGCTGAACTGCCTGATTCACCTACGGCCCGTCTTGATGCGGAGCTGCTGCTGGCCGCTGCCCTGGGCAAGTCGCGCAGCTATCTGCACACATGGCCCGAAAAAATCGTCAGCAGCGAAGCCGCCTTGACCTTCGCCGAGTACTTGCTGCGCCGCCGTGCCGGTGAGCCGGTGGCCTATATTCTGGGGCAGCAGGGTTTCTGGAACCTTGATCTGGAAGTGGCGCCGCATACGCTGATTCCGCGCCCGGACACCGAGTTGCTGGTGGAAACCGCGCTGGCCCTGCTGCCCGCAACCCCGGCCAAAGTGCTGGACCTGGGCACTGGCAGCGGTGCAATCGCCCTGGCTTTGGCCAGTGAACGTGCCGCCTGGCACGTCACGGCAGTTGACCGCGTGCTTGAGGCCGTGGCTCTGGCCGAGCGCAATCGCCAGCGTTTGCAGCTCGACAACGTCAATGTGTTTACCAGCCATTGGTTCAGCGCGCTGGACGACCAGCGTTTTGACCTGATTATCAGCAACCCGCCCTATATTGCTGCCGGTGATATTCACCTGGCGCAAGGCGATGTGCGTTTCGAACCTGAAAGCGCTCTGGTTGCCGGTGCCGATGGCCTGGACGATATCCGCCAGATCATTACCGCTTCTGCGCAGCACTTGAATGCAGGTGGCTGGTTGATGCTGGAGCACGGTTACGATCAGGCTGCAGCTGTGCGCCAACTGTTGCAGGACGCAGGTTTTACCGAGGTTGAAAGCCGCACGGACCTGGGCGGCCACGAACGCATTACATTGGGCCGCCTGCCGTGCTGACCGACGAGGAGCTGTTGCGCTATAGCCGACAGATCCTGTTGCAACAGGTTGATATCGATGGCCAGCTGAAGCTGAAAAACAGCCGTGTGCTGATTGTCGGGCTGGGTGGGCTGGGCTCGCCCGTCGCGCTGTACCTGGCCGCCGCCGGTGTCGGCGAGCTGCATCTGGCTGACTTTGACAGCGTTGACCTGACCAATCTGCAGCGTCAGATCATTCATGACACTGCCAATGTTGGCGAGAGCAAGGTGGACTCGGCGTTGCGCCGACTGCGCCTGATCAATCCGCATCTCAAGCTGGTTGCCCACCGCTCGGTGCTGGATGCCGATTCGCTGGCCGACGCCGTTGCCGCGGTGGATCTGGTGCTCGACTGCTGCGACAACTTTGCCACCCGTGAAGCGGTGAACAAGGCCTGTGTTGCGGCGCGCAAGCCGTTGGTCAGTGGCGCGGCGATTCGCCTTGAGGGGCAGCTGTCGGTGTTTGACTCGCGCCAGAGTGCCAGCCCTTGCTATCACTGCCTGTACGGGCATGGCAGCGAAGAGGAGCTGACCTGCAGCGAAGCCGGCGTCATTGGCCCCCTGGTGGGGGTGATCGGCAGCTTGCAGGCCCTTGAAGCGCTCAAGGTGTTGGCCGGATTTGGTGAGCCACTGGTGGGCCGGCTGTTGCTGGTCGATGCCTCGAGCACGCGTTTTCGCGAATTGCGGGTCAAGCGCGACCCGGCCTGCAGCGTATGCGGTACTGGCCATGAGTGAGGCGCCGATTGGCGTTTTCGACTCCGGCGTCGGTGGCTTGTCGGTACTCAAGGAGATCCACGCGCTATTGCCCAACGAGTCGCTGCTTTATGTGGCGGACTGCGGGCATATCCCCTATGGCGAAAAAAGCCCCGAATTCATTCGTCAGCGCTGCGCGGTAATGGCTGAATTTTTCCAGCAGCAAGGCGCCAAGGCGCTGGTGCTGGCCTGTAATACTGCAACGGTGGCTGCGGTGGCGGATTTGCGTCAGCGTTACCCGACCTGGCCCATGGTCGGTATGGAGCCAGCGGTCAAACCGGCGGCAGCGGCCACCCGCAGTGGTGTGGTAGGCGTACTCGCCACGACCGGCACATTGCAGAGCGCCAAATTTGCCGCCTTGCTCGATCGTTTTGCCAGCGATGTGCGGGTTATCACTCAGCCATGCCCGGGCCTGGTGGAGCTGATCGAAACCGGCGACCTGCACAGCGATACCTTGCGAACTTTGTTGCGCGGTTATGTCGAACCGTTGCTGGCCGCGGGCTGTGACACCATTATTCTTGGCTGTACGCATTACCCCTTCCTCAAGCCTCTGCTAAGCCAGATGCTTCCTGGTTCGATTACCCTGATCGACACCGGTGCCGCCGTGGCGCGCCAGCTCAAGCGATTGTTGGCTGAGCGCGGCTTGCTGGCAGCTGGCCCGCCTGCTGAAACGCAGTTCTGGACCAGCGCTTCTCCTGAACACTTAGGAAATATCCTGCCTGTGTTGTGGAATAAATCTGGCGTTGTGCGAAGCTTCGGTCTGTAAAAAAACAGAACTTATGCTTCATGACACCTGCCTGATGAAGCGCATAACCACTGACATGGGCATATGAAAATAGGATTTTCTTATGAAGCGACTTTTTTGTTTGGCTGCGCTTGCAGCCGCTGCACTGGGGCAAAGTTTTACTGCACAGGCTGCCGGGCTTGAATTTGCGGTGGGGCACACCAGCGAATCGACCATGACCTACCGTCTGGGCTTGAAATCTGATTGGGACAAAAGCTGGCTACTAAGTGATGTGGGGCGTCTGACCGGCTATTGGGATGGGGCTTATACCTACTGGGAAGGTGACAAGTCATCCGCGAGTAATAGCCTGTCGTTCTCGCCCGTGCTGGTGTACGAATTTGCCGGTGGAAGCGTAAAGCCCTATCTCGAAGCCGGGATCGGGGTGGCGTTGTTCTCGCACACTGAAGTGGAGGGCAACCGTCTGGGAACAGCTTTCCAGTTTGAAGACCGTTTGGGGTTTGGCCTGCGCTTTGCCGGTGGTCATGAGGTCGGGATACGTGCGACCCACTATTCCAATGCCGGGATCTCCAGCACCAATGACGGCGTAGAAAGCTATGCGCTGCACTACACCATGCCGCTGTAGGGGCAGGTATTTAGCGATACGCCGTGGCAATGCCCTGGCGTTCATTGAGGCATTCGACTTCGCCCATTTCGAACTCGCGGCAAATCAGTGGTCGAAGCTCATAGATGGTGCACATCATGGTGTTGCGGTCCAAAGCCGCACACCAACCATCATCCAGGCGCAGCATCACTTCGCCGCCCCAGTCATCCTCTGCAATAAAACGCTCGGGCACACCGGTATCGGTGATCAGCATCACTTCCAGCTGGCAGCAGCATGCCGCGCACGTTGAACAGGTAACGGCGGGTTCGGTAATTTCGGTCAGGGGGATGTTGGTCATAGGCGTGCAGTGTAAGGCAGTGCTGGCATCAGGTGTGAATGTGCTGATGAACGCAGATGTATAACCCCCCGTAGATACTCTGTTGCCGGTCAACCCTCCCTGTGGGAGCGAGCCTGCTCGCGAACGACTTTCGCGAGCAGGCTCGCTCCCACAGTTAAAATTTCCTTCAGACCTTGCAGCTGCCGCAGCCGTCGTAAAGTCAGCCATTGCGGTTTGCCAGATGAAACTCGCTCTCAGGATTTACGCTTGCTGCGCAACCGGACGTAGCCTGTCGGCAATCGCTACAAGGACCGCAAACAACCCAGCCCACAACAGGCTCAACCCGGCCAGCGTCGGCCAAAGGCCCAGCGGGAATTGCACCGCGCCCAGACGTTGCCCGGCGTAATACGACAGCGGTCCACCGATGGCTCCCAGCAAAACAGCACGCCACCAGGGCTTGGCAGTCCACGCCAGGCAGTGGTTCAAGGTGATGGCCAGCAGGGCCCAAAGCAACATCAGCCAGAACGGAATCACTATGCCGGGCTGCTTGAAGGCGAAAACATCGGCATTGAGCAACAGGCTGTCCACCGTACTGCCGAGCACGCACACGACCACTACCAGGCGCACTTCTGCCAATGAGCGGCTGATAAACAGCAGATGCACCAGCAGGGCGCCCGCGGCCAGCAGCAACCACAGGCTGTTGCCTCCCAGTACACAGGCAAACCAGCCGAGCTGGAACAGCCCGGCATTTACCAGGTTTTTAAGCATTGAACCGGCCAAGCAATGGTTCGGTCATGGCCGCCGGCTTGGCCAGCAACAATTGTGCGGTGCCGATGCTGCGCTCGAGAAAGCCGCCCTCGCAGTAGCACAGGTAAAACTCCCACAGGCGCAGAAAGTATTCGTCGTAGCCCAATTCCGTTAAACGGCCGTGTGCGCGGCGAAAGTTCTCATGCCACAAGCGTAGGGTTTTGGCGTAGTGCAGGCCAAAATCTTCCATATGCATCAGATTCATATCGGTGTCCTTGCCGACAATTTCGAGCATTTTTTGCACGCTAGGCAGTGCACCACCGGGAAAGATGTAGCGCTGGATAAAGTCCACGCTACTTTTTGCCTGCTCGTAACGCTGCTCGCGAATGGTGATGGCTTGCAGCAGCATCAGGCCGTGGGGCTTGAGCAAGCGGGCGCATTGCTTGAAGTAACTGGGCAAGAAGTGATGGCCGACTGCTTCGATCATCTCGATCGACACCAGCTTGTCGTATTGCCCGGTCAGGTCGCGGTAATCCTCCAGCAGTAACGTTACTTGCTCTTGTAAGCCCAGCGCCTCGATGCGGGCTTGGGTGTAGTCGAATTGCTCTTTGGACAATGTAGTCGTCGTCACCTTGCAGCCGTAATGTTGCGCTGCATACAACGCCATGCTGCCCCAGCCGGTACCGATTTCCAGCAAATGGTCTGCGGGCTTGAGGTCGAGCTTCTGGCAGATGCGCTGCAGCTTGTTAAGCTGGGCTTGCTCCAGGGTGTCGTCAGCCGTTAAGAACTGCGCGGCGGAATACATCATGGTCGGGTCGAGGAATTGCTCGAACATGTCATTACCCAGGTCGTAATGCGCAGCAATGTTTTTTTGCGAGCCCTTGCGGGTGTTGCGATTGATCCAGTGCAAGCCGCGTATCAGCGGGCGACCCAGGCGGGCCAGGCCACCTTCCATGGCATCAAGCACGTCCATGTTGCTGACCAGTACGCGGATCACTTTGGTCAGGTCAGGTGAACTCCAGTAGCCATGAATAAAGGCTTCGCCGGCGCCAATCGAGCCGTTGCTGGCGATCATGCCCCAGACACTTGTATCGTGAATCTGCACCTCGCCGACCAGGCCCGCACCGCTGTCACCGAAGATCAGGCGTTCACCGTTTTCGGTGATCACCAGATGCCCGCTTTTCAATTGACTGAGCTGGCGCAGCACCCCGCGACGCAGTAGTGCGCTGGTCAGGTTATGGGTAGTCGACAGTGAGGTTTTGCTCACCAGGCTAGGGCTCTTCATGGCGTTGATCCTTGGGTTGCAGGGCGGCAATGCGAAAGGCGCCGTCGGCGGCCTGGTGGGAAAAAATCGGTGTGCGTTTAAGAAACAGGCGCAACGCTTGCCAGTAAATGGCCAGGCAGGTTTTGGCGGTCATCCACGGGAACTGCCGCAGATAGCGGTGCAGGCCCGGGCGGTCCAGGGGAGTGCGTTGCAGGTTGAGGGTGGCATCAAACAGTTTCAGATCACCTTGCCAGTCGGCCATATGCACCCCGAGCCGGGCCTGGGGCGGGCTGAAGCTCATGTGGTATTCCAGATCCCGTGGCAGAAAAGGTGATACGTGGAAGGCTTTGGCCACGGCAACGTGGGAAAAACCGTCTCCATTGGCGGGAAGCACATAGTGATAACGTTCGCGCCAAGGCGTATTGGTGACTTCACACAGGAGGGCGGCCAGTTTTCCGTCAGCTTCGTAACAATAGAAGAAGCTCACCGGGTTGAAGGACAGCCCCCAACTGCGGGCTTGTGTGAGCACGCATATCGGGCCTTGCGGCGTATAACCCAAAGCGCTGGAAACTTGCTGGCGTACCGCATCAATCAGGCGCATGCCGGTTGCGGTGAAGGTTTTCAGGTAATCGGTTTCACGAAACGAGAAGGGCGCAAAGCGACTTTTGCCTGCCAGTGGTGAAAGCCCCAGTACAGCGTCTTGCTCATCCAGATCCAGATACAACAGGCCGATCTGATAGCGAAAGGCATGGGGCTTTGGAGCAAAGCGCCGATGGCCGATCCAGCCGCTGTACAGGGCGCTGTTCATAATTGCTGACCAAAGGCCTGGGCCACGCGCAAGGCGCTGACCACGCCGTCTTCATGGAAGCCGTTGGCCCAATAAGCGCCACAAAAGTAGCTGTGCTGTGCGCCCAGCAGTTCTTGCCAGCGCGCTTGCGCGGCGACGGCGTCCAGGCTGTATTGCGGGTGGGCATAGGTGTAGCTGGCCAGCACTTTGAGCGGGTCAATTGCTGCGGTTTGGTTGAGACTGACGCAAAAAGTGGTCTCGCTCTGAATCCCTTGCAGGATGTTCATATCGTAGGTTACGGCTGCACGTTTTTGCCCTGCACCGCCCAGGCGATAATTCCAGCTAGCCCAAGCCAGCTTTCGGTCGGGTAGTAATCGGGTATCGGTGTGCAGCACGACCTCGTTGTCGGCGTATGGCATGGCTCCCAGAATCTGTTGTTCGGCAACCGAGGGCTTGGCCAGCAGCTTCAGGGCCTGGTCGCTGTGACAGGCAAAGATCACCTTGTCGAAAGATTCAGTACCACCAACGCTGTGCACCAGAACGCTTTCGGCATTGCGTTCAACCTGGATAACCGGGCAGTTGCGGCGAATCCTGTCGGCAAATCCTGCGCTCAAGGGTTTTAGGTAGCTACTGGAACCGCCTTCAATCACACGCCATTGCGGGCGATTGCTGACGCTGAGCAGGCCGTGATTCTTGAAAAAGCGCACAAAGAACTGCAATGGAAAGGCTTGCATCTCGACCAGGGACATCGACCAGATCGCAGCCCCCATCGGCACGATATAGTGTTCGATAAAGCGCGAGCCATAACCCCGCAGTCGCAAGTAGTCGCCCAACCGGGTGTTGCTGGCAATACGTTGTTCGTCCAGGTCGCGAATGGCCTCGCGATTGAAACGCAAAATATCGCGCAACATGCCCCAGAACCTGGGCGACAACAGGTTGCTGCGCTGGGCGAACAGGCTGTTGAGGGTATTGCCGTTGTATTCGAGGTTGCTGTCGGTGTCGTGGACTGAAAAACTCATTTCAGTGGCTTTGGAGCCAACACCCAATTGCTCCATCAATTTGATGAAATTAGGGTAAGTCCAATCGTTGAACACAATAAAGCCGGTGTCCACGGCATAGGTTTGGCCTTTGACGCTCACATTGACGGTATGGGTGTGCCCGCCGATCCAGTCGCTGGCCTCGAACACGCTGACATCATGTTCTTTATGCAGCAGGTAGCCGCAGGTAAGCCCTGAAATCCCGCTGCCAATGATCGCTATTTTCATGATGGCTTTCCGTCGGATGTACGTGCCAGACGCTTGCCTAACGCCACTTGCAGGCGCTTTGGCAGGTTTGCCAGCAGCCGCAAGGAGGCAATGAACAGCGTCGGGAAGGCGATCTCCAGCGGGCGTTTTTCCAGGCGCTGGCAAATATGCCGTGCCGCCTTGTGTGCAGGCCAGCGCATGGGCATCGGGAAGTCATTGTGTTCAGTGAGCGGGGTATCGACAAAGCCGGGGCTGACCAGGGTGACATCGATCTGTTCCTGGGCCAGATCGATGCGCAACGATTCGAGCAAGTAGCGCAGGCCGGCTTTTGACGCACCGTAGGCCCCGGCCCGTGGCAATGGCCATAAGGTGACCGAGCTGACCACTCCCACCAGATGCGGGCGCGAGCCTGCGCGCAGCAGTGGCAGTGCGCTTTCCAGGCAATAGCTGTTGGCCAGCAGGTTGGTGCGCACCACGCGCTCGACCAGTGCGGCGTCGAAGTGGCGGGCATCAACATACTCACAGGTGCCTGCATTGAGGATTACGGTGTCCAGCGCGCCCCAGGCCTGGATGATGCGCTTGCCAATTTCGCGTACCTGCAGGCTGTCGGTCAGGTCGCCGGGCACCAGCAAGACCTGTCCGGGGTAACGGTCGGACAAGGCTTTCAAAGGCGCCAGCGTGCGGGCTGTCAATGCCAGCCGGGCGCCACTACTGAGCAACTCTTCGGCCATTTGCGCACCAATGCCGCTGCTGGCGCCCGTGAGCCAGATCCGCCGCCGATCAGCCATGGCTGGCCTCCAGCATTTGCCGGGAGGGCAGATTTTTGAAGGCGCTCAAGGCGCGGTCGCGGCTTTGGCTCAAGTTGACGATGGGCGCCGGGTAATTCGCCACGCCAAACAGCCCGCCCACCGACGCGGGGTTGTGCACCTGTTTTTTGTTCAGCTCGGCCAGTTCGGGCAGCCAGTGCTTGATAAATTTACCCTCGGGGTCGAAGCGTTCGGACTGGGTGATCGGGTTGAAAATACGGAAATACGGCACCGAGTCGGTTCCCGTGGATGAACTCCACTGCCAGCCGCCATTGTTGGCGGCCAGATCACCGTCGATCAGATGCTGCATAAAAAAGCGCTCGCCCTCGCGCCAGTCGATCAGCAGATTTTTGGTCAGGAACATAGCCACTACCATGCGCAGGCGGTTGTGCATCCAGCCGGTTTCCAGCAGTTGCCTGATGGCCGCGTCGATAATCGGGAAGCCAGTGCGGCCCTGTTTCCAGGCGGCCAGTTCATCCGGCGCGTGGCGCCAGGGCAGGTATTCGGTTTCCGGACGAAAGGCGCGGTGACGTGAGACCCTTGGGTAGCCCACCAGGATATGTTTGTAGAACTCGCGCCACAGCAGCTCGGTGATCCAGGTAAAGACCCCCGGGCTGCCGCTTTCAAACTCGCCGTTGTTGCTTTGCAATGCGGCGTGCAGGCATTGGCGGGGTGAGATCACGCCTGCCGCGAGGTAGGCCGACAGCTGGCTGGTACCGGGTTTGGCGGGCAGGTCGCGTTCGTCCTGATAGTAGTGGATCTGCTCATCGGCAAACTGTGCCAGGCGTTGGCGAGCCTGATCCTCGCCTGCTGGCCACAATGCGCGCAGCGAATCGCTGGGTACGGCGAAACCGCTGACAGACTTGGGTATGACGTCGCTCTGGATATTCAGCGGTGATTGTTTTTCAGGCCTGGCAACCAGCTTGGGCAAGGCCATGTGCAGGCGGTTGTAGCAGATGCGGCGAAACTGGCTGAAGACCTGAAAGTACGAGCCCGACTGCGTGAGGATGCTGCCCGGCTGGAACAACAGTTGGTCGAGGTAACCGTGAAACTCGATGCCCTGGGCTTCAAGGGCCCGGGCAACTGCCTGGTCGCGGCGGGTTTCATGGATGCCATATTCCTGGTTGGTGTGTACCGCCTCAACTCCGTGCTGCTGGCACAGCTCAAGGAGCACCGCAGGCGCCTGGTCCCAGCTGGGCGCAGTACGAATAAGCAAAGGAATATTGAGCTGTTGCAGGCTGTTGCTCAGCGTGCGCAGATTGCGCAGCCAGAAGTCTACCTTGCTTGGCGCATCGTCATGGGCCAGCCATTGCTCGGGGCTGATCAGGTATACGGCCAGGGTGGGGCCGCGTTTGGCAGCGGCGCTCAGGGCGGTGTTGTCGTCGTGGCGCAAGTCGGTGCGCAGCCAGATCAGTTGCATATCATTTCCTAGCGATAAAGGCCGAGTTGGCTGAGGCGTTGATGGGCCTCTACCGGGTTGTGGGCCAGATACAATCCTGCGATCTCGGTTGTACTTACGGACAACTGGTCGAAGTGGATGCATACCGTCGGTCCGGCGATCAGGATCGGGCAGTCGATACCCTGCAGCAGTCGGGGCAGTTGATGGGTATTGAGGGTTTTGCTGGAATACAGCACCACGGCGCGGGGCTTCAAATGCTCGACAGCCAGGCCCAGTTCGCCGCCGGGCACAGGTGCGTCGAAGACTTCTACCGGGCAGTGGCTGCTGCTGACCAGCAAGGCGGTCAGCCACAGTTGCGGCTCGAAGGGCAGGTCGGAATGATTGATCAGCAGTACCGGCGCGCCCTTGAGCGAACGGTTGTTGTGATAAATCCGTGCCCCCAGCTTGCTGCGCAGCCAGGAGTGGAAAAACACCCGCTCCAATTGCGCACCGAACTGCCCTTGCCAGCGTTGTTCCAGCTCGCTCAAAAGAGGCAGCAGCAGTTGTTCACAGAGCGGGCGGGCGGGGTAGAGCGACATTGCCTGGTTAAAGCAGTCGTCGAGGCGGCGTTCGGCCAGCTCACTGATGGCTTCAATCATGGTTTGCCGCCACGCCTGCCAGTCGCTGTCAGGTGCCGGGGCGAGAGTCGGCGGCGCGTTGAGTAGCGGCTTGATCTGGCTGACCGACACGCCACGGTTGAGCCACAACAAAATCTGCTGGATGCGCTGGATATGCTCGGTCGAGAACAGGCGATGGCCCTTGGCCGTGCGGTGCGGCACGATCAAGCCGTAGCGGCGTTCCCAGGCACGCAGGGTCACGGCATTCACACCGGTGATGCGCGACACTTCGCGGATGGGCAACCAGCCTTCGGCCAGTGCCTGGCTGTAGTCCGTACCAGGGGTGTTGGACATGATCAGGTCATCATTCATGGTCAGATGGCATTACGCAGGCTGAGGTCTTCCGGGTGCGGCTGCAGGTAAACCTGGCGCGAGATGTACGGGTGGGGGTGCAGGCGAAAGTGATGCTTGAGCAGGGTCAGCGGGACCACCAGTGGCACGATGCCGTGCAGGTACTGGCCAATCAGTTGCTGGACTTCCTGCTTGTCTTCGGCGCTGATGGCTTGCTTGAGGTAGCCGCTGATATGTTGCAGCACATTGGTGTGGGTGCGGCGGGTGGCGCATTTTTTCAGGGCTTTCATCAGTTCGCTGAAGTACTGCGGTGCGATGCCCATAGGGTCTTGCTTGCCAAGGCTGCCGAGCAGGTTGCCGAGGGTTTTGTACTGCACCGGATGATGGGCCATCAGCAGATATTTGTAGCGGGCATGAAACTCGGTCAGTGAGCGGCGGGTAACGCCCTGTTTGAGCAGTGCCTGCCAGGCGCTGTAGGCGTACACCCGGGTCATGAAGTTTTCCCGCAGCACCGGGTCGTTCAAACGGCCGTCTTCTTCCACGGGTAAATCGGGTTGAGCGTCACAGAATGCCCGGGCGTAGATGCCGCGCCCGCTCAGTTCGGCAGGGCGTCCGCCGTCCTGATACACCTTGACCCGCTCCAGGCCACAGGACGGTGACTTCTGCATGAAGATGTAGCCGCAGATATCGGTGTGCGCCGCGGCCATTTCCACGCCGTAGTCGTGCAGGGGCCGGGTCACGTCCAGCGTGCTGTCGACCGTGCCGACAGCCTGGGGTTGTAAGGGGTTGCCCACCAATCGCACCGGCTGGCGCGGAATACCCAGACCGATGGCGACCTCGGGGCAAAGCGGGACAAATTCGAAGTGTTGGGTCAGGGCCTGGCTGCACAGGCGTGACTCTTTATGCCCGCCGTTGAACCGCACTTCAGCCCCCAACAAGCAGGCGCTGATGGCTATTTTGGGTTTGTGCCGGGCAGATGCGGGGCTGGGCATGTGACGAACCTCCAAGAATTACTTGTACATCTTTTTGGTGATGTACAACTTGAGTTCATCATATGCCAGATGTTGTACAAGTCAAATTTCTTGTACAGGTATTTGAAGGGTTGTTAATCCCGCGTAGCAGCTGCTCGTTCCTGCGGCAGCTGCTGCGGCACGTGTTGTGGCTTCAATCCAGATGCTCGATCAGCCGTCGCGCTGCTTCCTGGCCGCTGAGCCAGGCGCCTTCCACGCGACCTGACAAGCACCAGTCACCACAGGCATACAGGCCCAGATCGGAGTCGGCCAGCGCGCCCCATTCATGCGCCGCAGCAGGGCGGGCGTAGAGCCAGCGGTGGGCCAGGCTGAAAATCGGTGCGGGAGTAGGGAAGTGCATCAACTCGGCAAATGCGCCGTGCAGATGTTCGATCACTGACTCTTTGGGCAGGTCGAGGTTCTGTTTGCTCCAGGCACTGGTGGCGTGCAGGACCCAGGTGTCAGGCTGGCTGTCGCGCCCGGGTTTGCTGCGGTTACGGGCCAGCCAGTCCAGCGGGCTGCCTTGCACGAAGCAGCCTTCCATGGGCGTGTCGAGGGGGGATTCGAACGCCAGTGCCACGGCCCAGGCCGGTTCCATTTTCACACCGGCAGCAGCGCTTGCGAGCTTGGGTGCGCTGGCCAGCAGGGACGTGGCTTGTGGTGCCGGAGTGGCGATGATGACGTGGCTGAACGGGCCGTGTTCCTCACCTTCGGCATCCAGCAAGTGCCAGCGTTTTTCGCCGCGTATAAGGTCGGTGATCTGGCAGGAGAAACTCACGGGCAAATGGCCCAGCAGGCCTCGGGTAATGGCGCTCATGCGCGGCGTGCCCACCCAGCGGGTTTGCTCGTCGGGTGAGGGGCTTAACAGGCCATTTTTATAGTGGTACAGGTGCGGTTCCCACTCGGCGGCCCAGCCTTCGGCTTGCCATTGCTGGACTTCATCGACAAAACGGCGGTCGCGTGCGGTGAAATACTGAGCCCCCAGGTCCAGTACCCCGACATCACTGCGCTTGCTCGACATGCGTCCACCGCTGCCCCGGCTTTTATCGAACAATTGAATTGCATGCCCCGCCTTGTGCAGGGCATTTGCGGCTGACAGCCCGGCTATGCCGGCACCGATAATTGCGATGGGTACAGTCATTGTGGCCCCCGATCTCTGTTTGCACAGACTACGCCGTCGGCAATACCTGTACAATTATGTTTTTTAGTATAGGTTTTAGTGTTTGCTTCAGATCCATGTGGCCTATTCTTAAATCAGCTCAACGACCGATAAAAGGTCTTTATATAAAAATAGACCAGTGCTCCCGATAAAACTCCTTGTGAGGATCAACTCATGCACATTTTGCTGACCGGCGGTACAGGCTTGATAGGGCGTCAGCTCTGTCGTCACTGGCTGGCGCAAGGCCATCGCCTCAGTGTGTGGAGCCGGCGCCCCGAACAGGTGGCTCAATTATGCGGTGCCCAGGTCAAAGGGATTGCCCTGCTTGAAGAGCTTGGTGAGGAGCCGATTGATGCGGTGATCAACCTGGCCGGCGCGCCGATTGCCGATCGGCCCTGGACCCGCAAGCGCAAGGCTTTGTTGTGGAGCAGCCGCATCACCTTGACCGAGACCCTTGTGGGTTGGTTGCAAAGTCGTGCGCAAAAGCCTTCAGTGCTGGTATCGGGTTCGGCGGTGGGCTGGTATGGCGACGGTGGTGAGCGCGAGCTGACAGAAGAGTCGCCGACGGTGAGTGAGGATTTCGCCAGCCACTTGTGTATCGCCTGGGAAGAGACCGCTCAGCGGGCACAGGTTTTGGGGGTGCGCGTGGTCCTGGTGCGCACGGGGCTGGTGCTGGCGGCCGAAGGCGGCTTTTTGTCGCGCCTGTTGTTGCCGTTCAAGCTGGCGCTGGGCGGGCCGATAGGCAATGGTCGGCAATGGATGCCGTGGATTCATATCAATGACCAAATCGCCCTGATTGATTTTCTTGTGCATGAGAATGCCGCAAGCGGTCCTTATAATGCCTGCGCGCCGCATCCGGTACGCAATGGCGAATTTGCTCAGGTGCTGGGTCGCGTGTTGCACCGCCCGGCCTTTATGCCCATGCCTGCCTTTGTGTTACGTGTGCTGCTCGGCGAGATGGCCGGTTTGTTGCTGGGTGGCCAGCGGGCTCAACCGGCAAAACTGCTGGCAGCGGGTTTTACTTTTCAGTTCACCGATTTGCGTGCGGCGCTCGAAGATGTCGCCGCCCGCCCCTGAAATAGGAAGTTGCATGACCGATCACGCGCTGTTGCTGGTTAACCTGGGTTCGCCGGCGTCTACTTCGGTAGCGGATGTACGCAGCTACTTGAATCAGTTTTTAATGGACCCGTACGTCATCGATCTGCCGTGGCCGGTGCGACGCTTGCTGGTGTCGCTGATTCTGATCAAGCGGCCCGAGCAATCGGCCCATGCCTATGCCTCGATCTGGTGGAAGGAAGGTTCGCCGCTGGTGGAACTGAGCCGCCGTTTGCAACAGGCCATGACCAAAGAGTGGAGCCAGGGCCCGGTCGAGCTGGCAATGCGTTACGGCGAGCCATCGATTGAAACCGTGTTGACCCGTATTGCTGCGCAGGGCATCAAAAAGGTCACTCTGGCGCCGCTTTACCCGCAGTTCGCCGACAGCACCGTGACCACGGTGATTGAAGAGGCCAAGCGGGTGGTAAAGGCCAAAAAGCTGCCTGTCCAGTTCTCCATCCTGCAACCGTTCTATGATCAGCCCGAATACCTCGATGCTCTCGTGGCAAGTGCCCAACCGCATCTGGAGCAGGATTACGATCACTTGCTGCTGAGCTTTCACGGCTTGCCCGAGCGGCATTTACACAAGCTGGATCCGACCGGCAACCACTGCTTCAAAAATGATGACTGCTGCAAGAATGCATCGCCTGCGGTACTTGCCACCTGTTATCGGGCGCAGTGTCTGCGCACCGCACAGGCCTTTGCCGAGCGCATGGGCTTGCCTGAAGGGAAGTGGTCGGTGGCGTTCCAGTCCCGTCTGGGCCGGGCCAAGTGGATTGAACCCTACACTGAGGCGCGTCTGGATGCGTTGGCCAAGCAAGGGGTAAAGAAGATTCTGGTGATGTGCCCGGCGTTTGTGGCCGATTGCATTGAAACCCTGGAAGAGATTGGCGATCGCGGACGAGAGCAGTTTATCGAGGCGGGGGGCGAGGAGTTGGTGCTGGTGCCGTGTCTCAATGACCACCCGCAGTGGGCGCAGGCGTTGAACACGTTGTGTGAGAGGGCGCCGCTGGCCCTGTAGAAAACCCCTGTGGGAGCGGGCTTGCTCGCGATGCAGTCAACGCGGTCTATCTGTTGGATAGAGGTGATGCCATCGCGAGCAAGCCCGCTCCCACAAGGATTACAGGTCAGATGACGGGGCCGTCACCTTTTTTCTTGTGCTTCCAGCTGTCATTGCCCGGCAGGATCAGGTTCAGCGCAATCGCCACAACGGCGCACAGCGCGATGCCTTTGAGACCGAAGTCCTCAGGCCCCATCCCCGTACCGATCAGTACGCCGCCAATCCCGAATACCAGGGTCACCGAGACGATTACCAGGTTGCGTGCTTCGCTCAGGTCGACTTGATGGCGGATCAGGGTGTTCATGCCCACCGCCGCAATCGAACCGAACAGCAGGCACAGAATCCCGCCCATCACCGGCACTGGAATGCTTTGCAGCAGTGCGCCGAACTTGCCGATAAATGCCAGGCTGATGGCGAAGATCGCCGCCCAGGTCATGATTTTCGGGTTGTAGTTCTTGGTCAGCATCACCGCGCCTGTCACTTCGGCGTACGTGGTGTTGGGTGGGCCACCCAGCAAGCCGGCTGCAGTGGTGGCAATGCCGTCACCGAACAGTGTGCGGTGCAGGCCCGGTTTTTTCAGGTAGTCGCGACCGGTTACGCTGCCTACGGCAATGACACCGCCGATATGTTCAATGGCCGGGGCAAGTGCCACGGGGACGATAAACAGAATCGCCTGCCAGTTGAACTCGGGCGCGGTGAAGTGCGGTAGCGCAAACCAGGGGGCGGCGGCGATCTTGGCGGTGTCGACAACACCGAAGTAGAACGCCATGCCAAAACCTACCAGCACGCCGGCAATGATCGGCACCAGACGGAAAATCCCTTTGCCGAATACGGCCACGATCAAGGTGGTCAGCAGTGCTGGCATCGAGATCAGCATTGCCGTCTGATAGTGAATCAGCTCGGTGCCATCTTCAGCGCGACCCATGGCCATGTGTGCAGCAATGGGTGCCATCGCGAGGCCGATCGAGATAATCACCGGGCCAATCACCACAGGTGGCAGCAGGCGGTCAATAAAACCGGTGCCCTTGAGCTTTACCGCGAAACCGAGAAAGGTGTACACGAAACCGGCTGCCATCACGCCGCCCATGGTCGCGGCCAGGCCGAACTGACCCTTGGCGAGAATGATCGGAGTAATGAAAGCGAAACTCGAAGCCAGAAAGACCGGCACCTGGCGCCGGGTCACGATCTGGAACAGCAGAGTCCCGAGACCCGCCGTGAACAGCGCAACGTTAGGGTCCAGGCCTGTAATCAAAGGCATCAACACCAACGCGCCAAAGGCCACGAAGAGCATCTGCGCGCCAGATATGATCTGGCGCCAGAGCGGGTCGTTGAACTCGTCCTGCATGTTAAATGTCCTTTTGCTTGGTGCCGAAGATCTTGTCGCCGGCATCACCCAAGCCCGGAATGATGTAGCCGTGCTCGTTCAAACGCTCATCAATGGAGGCGGTGTAGATGGTTACGTCCGGGTGAGCGGCTTCAACAGCTGCAATCCCTTCAGGCGCAGCAACCAGCACCATGGCGCGGATTTCCTTGCAGCCTGCTTTTTTCAGCAGATCAATGGTGGCAACCATCGAGGAACCGGTGGCCAGCATCGGGTCGATAATCATCGCCAGACGCTCGTTGATTTCCGGTACCAGTTTTTCCAGGTAAGTGTGGGCCTGGAGGGTTTCTTCATTGCGGGCAATGCCGACAGCACTGACCTTGGCGCCCGGGATCAGGCTAAGGACGCCTTCAAGCATGCCGATACCTGCACGCAGGATCGGGACGACGGTAATTTTCTTACCGGCGATTTTTTCAACTTGAACAGTGCCACACCAGCCGTCGATATCGTAGGTTTCGAGGGTCAGGTCACTGGTGGCTTCATAGGTCAGCAACGCGCCGACTTCCTGAGCGAGCTCGCGGAAATTCTTCGTGCTAATGTCAGCACGACGCATCAGGCCGAGTTTGTGACGGATTAGCGGATGGCGTATCTCACGGATAGGCATAGGGAAAAACTCCGGGGGCAGGCAAAAAAACCGGCCTAGATTAATCTAATCCGGGGTGATGTCCTACAGACATTACTGCACGTTAGTCCATAAATGCTTGATCTGAGCCAAGCGGATGCGTACCTTTGCCCGCTTTTCTTGCACAACACCCCCTGGAGAGCGTCATGTCTGCTGATCTCGAGCATATCCGTCAAATCATGCGAGAGGCTGACTGCCTGTACACCGAAGCTGAAGTCGAGGCAGCCATTGCCCGCGTTGGCGCGCAAATCACGGCTGAAATGGCCGAGACCAATCCAGTGGTATTTTGTGTGATGAACGGCGGCCTGATTTTTTCCGGCAAGCTGCTTACCCATCTGCAATTTCCGCTTGAAGCGTCGTATTTGCATGCGACACGCTATCGCAATGAAACCACGGGTGGTGACCTGTTCTGGAAAGCCAAGCCTGAAGTCTCGTTTATAGACCGTCATGTACTGATCATCGATGACATCCTCGATGAAGGTCACACCCTGAGCGCGATCGTTGATTTCTGCAAACACGCCGGTGCCCGTCAGGTGCATACCGCGGTATTGATCGACAAGGAACATGACCGCAAGGCGCGTCCTGACCTGAAGGCCGACTACACGGGCTTGCCTTGCATTGACCGTTACGTGTTTGGCTATGGTATGGACTACAAAGGCTACTGGCGTAATGCTGCCGGCATTTATGCCGTCAAAGGTATGTAATAAAGGTCGTTGAAGCTGACCTCTGGAAGGCTTCAACCTGTCCTGTCTTCACGAGAGCGCCGACATGCTGGCTATATTCCTTCAGACGCTCTCCATTACGGCTCCCGTGTTTGCCATGCTGTTTTTAGGCGTGGTGCTCAAGCGTGTGGGCTGGATCAATGACAACTTTATCCATACGGCGTCGGCATTGGTGTTTAACGTCACCATGCCGGCGTTGTTGTTTTTGGGTATTTTGCACGCTGACCTCAGGGCTGCCTTGCAGCCCAAGGTGCTGGCGTATTTTGTCGCGGCGACCCTGCTCAGCTTTGCCCTGGCGTGGGGCTGGTCAATCTGGCGCTGCCCGCGGGAAGATCGCGGCATCTACACCCAGGGCGCTTTTCGCGGTAATAACGGGGTTATCGGCCTGGCTCTGGCGGCCAGCATGTACGGCGACTACGGGATTTCACTGGGGGCAGTGCTCGCCGGCCTGGTGATCCTGCTCTACAACACCCTGTCGACCATCGTATTGGCGGTTTACAGCCCGGTCATCAAGTCCGATCCGTGGAGTATCTGCAAAAGTGTGGTCAAGAACCCGCTGATCATCAGTGTTCTGGCTGCAGTGCCCTTTGCGCTGTTCAAGATCAGCTTGCCTGGCTGGTTGCAGGCATCGGGTGAGTATCTGGCGGCGATGACCTTGCCGCTGGCGCTGATTTGCATCGGTGGCACGCTGTCATTGGCGAGCCTGCGCAAAAGTGGCGACATGGCGCTGAGCGCCAGCCTGGTGAAAATGGTCAGCATGCCGCTGCTGGCAACCCTCGGCGCCTGGATCTGCGGTTTTCGCGGGCCGGAACTGGGGATTTTGTTCCTGTACTTCGCCAGCCCTACGGCGGCTGCCAGTTATGTCATGGCGCGGGCAGCCAATGGTAATCACGAGCTGGCAGCAGCGATTATCGTGATCACCACCTTGATGGCGGCTATCACCACCAATATCGGGATTTTTGTGTTGCAGTGGGGCGGCTGGATTTAATCTCAGGCTGGATCGTTCAGGTTTCTGCATGCAGGCCCGATTTGTTTGGGTGTCCAGGTCGGATAGGTGTGCGGCAAAACCAGTACAGGCGTACTGATGACCAGGCCGTCGGCCATCGTGGCCTCTATGTAGTTGGCGCTCCAGCCCTCTTCGGGTGAGTTCAACTCAACGGTAAGCGTGTTGTTTTCGGTCATGACAATCGGGGTGGCTTCGTACCTGATACCGCAGGCCAGTCGGAAATCACGATCATTGAGATTGAACGCGCGCCATTGAACCAGTTTGGTGGGGCGTTCAGAAAACCCAAGTTGCATTTTTGAACTTGCCGATTCGGTTTTTTCGATGGTTGTTAGGGTCGGTAATGGACGTTTCTGTTGCAGTCGGTTGGTAAAAGCAATCAACGAACTCTCGATAAATGCCTTTATCCCGTAATGGTTTGCGTTGGGTGCGACACGGAGCATTTTTGTTCCAGGCAACGCGTCAAAATAAAACCGTGCGTTGTCCGGGAGAAAAAAGTCATCGCTGCTGGCATTCACGATGTACTTGGGGATTGTCATCCTGTCGGTTGATGATTTGACATAGAGCAGAGGGTCTTCTATCTGCATCAGTTTGTCGAAATCAGCCGTTTCTAACTGTTGCGTAATGCCTTCGTGGTGATAGGCATTGAAAGCAATCGGCCAGCTTTTACCATAAGCACCATAGGTGTGTTTCAGAACCGCTTTGGTGTTGAGAATATCGATAACAAAGGGGGCTATTGCGCTCACCCGCGAGTCTGTCAGCGCCGTCATCCATACCGCCCACCCCCGTTTGGACGCGCCGCTGGCAATAAAACGATCTATTTGCCATGGCTTGAGCTCCTGTTGGGCAAGGTCCATGGCTTTGACCAGTGTGAGCATCATGGGAATGTGCAGCGAAAGAAATGGCCGGGTCTCAGGGCTTTTTAGAAACAGAGACCAGCTATGGGCCACGCTGTCATCTTCGCGACGCGCCAGGTCATCATCGGCATAGGTCAGGTACTGATTCGGGATATTGCTGACAGAGACCACAATGGTTTGCGTTTGCCGGGCAATGCCGAGTGCCATTTCTTCGGTAAAGTCTGTTGAAGGTTGCAGGGGTTTGTCGGTTGCAGGGATATTGATCCCGTTATTGGCGATCAATAGTGCCTGGCTATTCAATGCAGCTTGCGGAATATAGATATCGACAGTGTGAACCCAGTCGGTCGGGCGAGCGAAGTCATGCCCTGTCCAGCGCTGGGACTGAAGCTCGAAGCGACGTCTTTCCACCCCGGGAAACAATGTTGAGCCGATGAACTTGTGCGTCAGCGCCTGATCAGCTTGAGCCTGTTTGTAGCAGCCCAATACTTTACTGAAATCTTGACCGTTGTTGATGAAGCAGGTCATCGCGGCATCCGATGCGTAACTGCAACCGCTTGTCAGCAGGGTGAGGGCGAGTAAAACGAGGGAGCGAAGTGAGTTCATGGCAGGCCCGTAAATACCAGAGGCGCATGTATCGCGCGGCATCTTCCATGTTTACGGGAGTTATCTAAATACTTCAGCAGGATGTACCTGTCTTTGTTGTAAGTTTTGTTCCTGCATTAAGTGGTAGTTTCCACGCCTCAATGTTGTCGGCGCCATGCACGCAAAGTGCTGAACAGCAGAAACAGCAACAAAGCCGGCAGAATGTAAAACAGCATCAGATGCTCGAGCTTGCCTGCCAGCGGCATGCCGGTGGTGAATGACACTACGTGCAGGCCATACGCCAGATACAAGCCGAGAAACAGCAAGCCTTCCGCCCGTGTCACCCGATAGCCGCTATAGAACACCGGCAGGCACAGCGCTGCGACGCCCAGCATTACCGGCAGGTCGAAGGCCAGTGCATTGGGCGACACCGACAGTGGCGCGGGCGCCAGCAGGGCGGTGAGCCCCAATACGCCCAGCAGGTTAAACACGTTGCTGCCAATGACGTTGCCCACCGCAATTTCACGCTGGCCGCGAAATGCAGCAATCAGGGAAGTGGCCAGCTCGGGCAGTGAGGTACTCACGGCGATGATGGTCAGGCCGATGATGCGTTCGGACAGGCCCAGCTCTGACGCCACCTCGACGGCAGCGCCCAGCAGCAGGTGGCCGGCAAAGCCGAGGAGGAGCAAGGCGCAGCCCATCTGCGTGAGTGTGCGTAGCCATGAAGCGTGAGGGGTGTCGCGGCCGGGGTGGTGGTGACCGCTGTGGCGGGATTGGTGCAGCAGCAAGAACAGGTACACCAGCAAGCCGACCAGCAACAGTGCGCCGTCCAGGCGGTCGAGTTGATGGTTCAGGGCCAGTGCAAACACCATGATGCTGGCGAGAATCATCAACGGGATGTCCAGGCGCACCAGCTGTCGCGACACCCGCAGTGGAATAATCAGCGCCGAAAGCCCGAGGGTGACGAGGATGTTAAAAATATTGCTGCCAATGACACTGCCCACGGCAATGTCCGCGGTGTCATTGAGCGCGGCCTGCAGGCTGACCGTCATCTGGGGTGCGCTGCTGCCCATTGCTACCACGGTCAAGCCGACCAGAAGTGGCCGTACCTTCAATTTGCTCGCAATGTGCTCTGCGCAGCGCACCAACAGCTGCGCACCTGCAATCAACAGCACCAGGCCGCCGAACAGTTGCAGCACGCTCCACGCAGATAATGCGCTCAAGCCGAAAATAGTGACCCCCTCGCTTAGTTGCTCAAGCCCTGGACCCGGACTTTAGCCGTGCCACTGCGCAGCATATCCAACTGCCTGGCGGCCTGGCGTGAAAGATCGATCAAGCGGCTGCGCGTATGCGGGCCGCGGTCATTGATGCGTACTACGACGGATTTGTCGTTGCTCAAGTTGGTGACCAGTACCCGCGTCCCGAAAGGCAGGGCGGGATGGGCAGCGGTAAGGGCATTTTGGTCGAAAGGTTCACCGCTGGCGGTTCGCTTGCCGTGGTGGCGAGCGCCGTAATAGGAGGCAATGCCGGTTTTGTCATAGCCGCGGGGGTCTATGTCATGGCTGGCACAGCCGGCGAGCAAGCTGAGCAGGGCGCAGGCGCCGAGTAGCTGCTTCATGGGGGAATCCTTCTGTTGCGGGAAATAACCACAAAAATCTGTGGGAGCGGGCAAGCCCGCTCCCACAGTTGAGTGGCTTAGCCTTCGAGTTTGCTTTTCAGCAGCTCGTTGACCTGTTGCGGGTTTGCTTTGCCTTTGGACGCTTTCATCGCCTGGCCGACAAAGAAACCGAACATCTTGCCGCGCTTGGCTTCATCTGCCGCACGGTATTGCTCGACCTGCTCTGCGTTGGCCGCCAGCATTTCGTCCAGCACCTTTTCAATGGCGCCGCTGTCGGTGACTTGCTTGAGACCGCGCTTTTCGATGACCTCGTCAGCGCTGCCCTCGCCATTGGCCATTGCTTCAAGCACCACTTTGGCAATCTTGCCGGAGATGGTGTTGTCCTTGATGCGCTGCAGCATGCCGCCCAGCTGTTCGGCGCTTACCGGTGACTGGTCGATGTCCAGGCCTTGCTTGTTAAGCAGGCTGCCCAGCTCAACCATGACCCAGTTGGCCGCCAGCTTGGCGTCGCTGCTGATGCTCACGACTTTTTCGAAGTAGTCAGCTTGTTCGCGGCTCGAAGCCAAAACGCTGGCGTCGTAGGCCGACAGACCGAACTGCGACTGGAAGCGCTCGCGCTTTTGCGGTGGCAGTTCTGGCAGGGTGGCGCGAACCTGTTCGATAAACGCATCTTCGATCACCACCGGCAGCAGGTCGGGATCGGGGAAGTAACGGTAGTCGTTGGCTTCCTCCTTGCTGCGCATGGCGCGGGTTTCGTCCTTGTTCGGGTCATACAGGCGGGTTTGCTGGATAACCTTGCCGCCGTCTTCGATCAGCTCGATCTGGCGCTGGATTTCGCTGTTGATCGCCTTCTCGATAAAGCGGAACGAGTTGACGTTCTTGATCTCGCAGCGGGTGCCGAACTCGGCCTGACCCACCGGGCGCACCGATACGTTGCAGTCGCAACGCAGCGAGCCTTCGGCCATGTTGCCGTCGCAGATACCCAGGTAACGTACCAGGGCGTGCATGGCTTTGACGTAGGCCACGGCCTCTTTGGCGCTGCGCATGTCCGGTTCGGAAACGATTTCCAGCAGCGGTGTGCCCGCGCGGTTCAGGTCGATGCCGGTGGAGCCGCTGAAGTCTTCGTGCAGGCTTTTGCCGGCGTCTTCTTCAAGGTGCGCGCGGGTAATGCCGACCCGCTTGACGGTGCCGTCTTCCAGAGTGATGTCCAGGTGACCCTTGCCGACGATCGGCAACTCCATCTGGCTGATCTGGTAGCCCTTGGGCAGGTCGGGGTAGAAATAGTTCTTGCGGGCAAACACGTTGTGCTGACCGATCTCGGCATCTACTGCCACGCCGAACATGACGGCCATGCGCACGGCCTCCTGGTTCAGTACCGGCAATACGCCGGGCATGCCCAGGTCTACCAGGCTGGCCTGGGTGTTCGGTTCTGCACCAAAGGTGGTGGCACTACCGGAGAAAATCTTCGATTGGGTGGCGAGCTGGGAGTGAATTTCCAGCCCGATCACAACTTCCCATTGCATATGTTTCTCCTCAGAAGCCGGCAGGTGAGCGCGTGTGCCAGTCAGTGTTCAACTGATACTGGTGGGCGACGTTGAGCAGGCGACCTTCCTGGAAATAAGGTGCAAGCAACTGCACGCCCACTGGCAAGCCATCGACAAAACCGGCTGGCATCGACAGGCCCGGCAGGCCCGCGAGGTTGGCGGTGATGGTGTAGACGTCTTCCAGGTAGGCGGAAACCGGGTCGCTGTTTTTAGCGCCGATTTTCCAGGCCGGGTTAGGCGTGGTCGGGCCGAGGATGATGTCGACTTCGTTGAATGCCGCCATGAAGTCGTTTTTGATCAGGCGACGGATTTTTTGCGCCTGCAGGTAGTAAGCGTCGTAGTAGCCCGCCGACAGGGCGTAGGCCCCCACCAGGATCCGGCGCTGTACTTCCGGGCCAAAGCCCTCGGCGCGCGAGCGCTTGTACAGGTCAGTGAGGTCCTTGGGGTTTTCGCAGCGATGGCCGAAGCGCACACCGTCAAAACGCGACAGGTTGGACGAGGCCTCGGCAGGTGCGATGACGTAGTACGCAGGAATCGCGTGCTGCATGTTCGGCAGGCTGATCGGCTTGATCACGGCGCCGAGTTTTTCCAGTTCCTTGATGCTGTTGTGGATCAGCTCGGCGATACGCGTGTCGAGGCCTTCGCTGAAGAACTCTTTAGGCACGCCGATACGCAGGCCTTTCAGCGAACCATTGAGGTTGGCGCTGAAGTCCGGTACGGGTTCGTCAATGCTGGTGGAGTCTTGCGGGTCGAAACCGGCCATGCCTTGCAGCAGGATGGCGCAGTCTTCGGCCGTGCGAGCCAGCGGGCCGGCCTGGTCGAGGCTGGAGGCGTAGGCGATCATGCCCCAGCGCGAAACGCGACCGTACGTCGGTTTCAGGCCTGTGAGGTTGGTCAGGGCTGCCGGCTGTCGGATAGATCCTCCAGTGTCGGTCCCCGTCGCGGCAGGCAACAGGCGGGCGGCAACGGCGGCGGCCGAACCACCCGACGAACCGCCGGGTACGTGGTCAAGGTTCCACGGGTTTTTGACCGCGCCGTAGTAGCTCGATTCGTTGGCCGAACCCATGGCGAACTCGTCCATGTTGGTCTTGCCCAGGCTTACGGCGCCGGCAGCGGCCAGCTTGGCTACCACTGTGGCGTCGTACGGTGCCTTGAAGTTGTCGAGCATCTTCGAGGCGCAGCTGGTGCGTACGCCCAGGGTGCAGAACAGGTCCTTGTGAGCGATCGGGGCGCCCAGCAGGGCACCGCTTTCACCGTTGGCGCGACGTGCGTCAGCGGCCTTGGCCTGCTCCAGGGCAAGGTCTTCGGTGAGGGTGATAAAACTGTTGAGCTGAGGATCGAGCTGGGCGATACGCGCCAGCAGGGTCTTGGTCAGCTCTTCGGAAGAAAACTTTTTATCGGCGAGTCCGCGGGCGATCTCGGCCAGAGTCAATTGATGCATGCAGGCGCTTTCCCTTTACTCGATGACTTTCGGAACCAGATAGAGGCCGTTTTCGACCGCTGGTGCGATGGACTGATACGCCTCGCGATGATTGCTCTCAGTCACGACGTCTGCACGCAGGCGCTGGCTGGCTTCCAGTGGGTGGGCCAGAGGCTCGATACCGGTCGTGTCGACGGCCTGCATCTGATCAATCAGCCCCAAAATGCTGTTAAGGGCTTCGGTGGTGCGTGGAATATCGGCATCATTGAGGCCAAGACGGGCCAAATGTGCGATTTTTTCCACGTCGGAGCGGTCTAGCGCCATGGGATTCTCCAGTGGAAAACAGGACGGATGCTATCCGTGTGTTAGATTGTCGGAACACTACCGCATTTCTACGGTCATATGGCCGCGATTGTGGGTGTTGGTGCTCAGAAAAGCGCCCAATTTAACATATTGGCGCCTTGCCCAAAATCCCTGTCGTTGTTAGAGTTTGCCGCACTTTTTTACCCACGCGTTGCCTAGGGTCCCTTTCCCATGTTCAAGAAACTGCGTGGCATGTTTTCCAGCGATCTTTCCATCGACCTGGGCACTGCCAACACCCTTATTTACGTGCGCGAGCGCGGTATTGTCCTGAATGAGCCATCAGTTGTGGCTATTCGGACACACGGTAACCAGAAAAGTGTCGTTGCTGTCGGCACCGAGGCCAAGCGCATGCTTGGCCGTACACCGGGCAACATTGCTGCCATTCGTCCGATGAAGGACGGCGTTATCGCCGATTTCAGCGTTTGCGAAAAAATGCTGCAGTACTTCATCAACAAGGTGCATGAAAACAGTTTCCTGCAGCCTAGCCCGCGAGTCTTGATTTGCGTGCCTTGCAAATCGACTCAGGTAGAGCGTCGCGCCATTCGTGAATCGGCACTCGGTGCCGGTGCCCGTGAAGTGTTCCTGATCGAAGAACCAATGGCTGCGGCCATCGGTGCAGGCCTGCCGGTTGAAGAAGCTCGTGGCTCGATGGTTGTCGATATCGGTGGCGGTACCACTGAAATCGCGCTGATCTCCCTGAACGGTGTGGTTTACGCCGAATCCGTACGGGTAGGTGGCGACCGTTTCGACGAAGCAATCATCACCTATGTGCGCCGTAACTACGGCAGCCTGATCGGTGAATCGACTGCCGAGCGCATCAAGCAGGAAATCGGCACTGCCTACCCGGGTGGTGAAGTACGTGAAGTCGACGTACGCGGCCGTAACCTGGCAGAGGGCGTACCACGTGCCTTCACCCTGAACTCCAATGAAGTGCTCGAGGCTCTGCAAGAGTCGCTGGCAACCATCGTTCAGGCCGTGAAAAGCGCGCTGGAACAGTCTCCGCCAGAGCTGGCTTCGGACATCGCCGAGCGTGGCCTGGTACTGACCGGTGGTGGCGCCTTGCTGCGTGACCTCGACAAGTTGCTGGCTCAGGAAACCGGTCTGCCGGTGATTGTTGCCGAAGACCCGTTGACCTGTGTTGCGCGTGGCGGTGGTCGTGCGCTGGAAATGATGGATAAACACACGATGGACCTGCTCTCCAGCGAATAAGATCGCGTGGTGCAGCCCTTTCGTTATCATCAGAAGGTAGCACTTTGCAGTGCTGCCTTTTGGCGTTTATCTTCTGTCAATCTTCATCCAGGCCGCTTGAAGCCGTATGAATAAATTGAACACCTGCCCGGGAGGAGCGGCTTATTAAACCGCTCTTTTCCAAAGGCCCCTCATTGGGCGTGCGCTTTCTGGTGCTGGTCGTGCTATCGGTCGCGCTAATGGTAGTGGACGCTCGCTTTACGTTACTCAAGCCTGTGCGCAGCCAGATGTCTCTGGTACTGATGCAGTCCTACTGGATCACCGATCTGCCGCAGCGTTTGTGGCAGGGCGTGGCCAGTCAGTTCGGCAGCCGCACTGAGCTGGTGGCTGAAAACGAGAAACTCAAAACCGAAAACCTTCTGCTTCAGGGGCGCATGCAAAAGCTGGCGGCCTTGACCGAGCAGAACGTTCGCCTGCGCGAGTTGCTCAACTCTTCGGCGCTGGTCAACGAAAAGGTCGAAGTGGCCGAGCTGATCGGCATGGACCCCAACCCCTTCACTCATCGCATCATCATCAACAAGGGTGAACGTGACGGCGTTGTGCTGGGCCAGCCGGTACTCGATGCCCGCGGTCTGATGGGGCAGGTGGTTGAGTTGATGCCTTACACCTCGCGTGTCCTGTTGCTGACCGATACCACCCATAGCATTCCAGTACAGGTCAACCGTAACGGGTTGCGGGCGATTGCCAGCGGTACGGGCAACCCCGAGAGCCTTGAACTGCGTCATGTTGCCGACACGGCGGATATCAAGGTGGGTGACCTGTTGGTCAGCTCGGGCCTGGGGCAGCGCTTCCCGGCCGGTTATCCGGTGGCAACGGTAAAGGAGGTGATTCACGATTCGGGTCAGCCCTTTGCCATTGTGCGGGCCGTGCCGACGGCAGCCCTGAATCGCAGCCGTTACCTGCTGCTGGTGTTCAGTGACAGCCGTACCCCTGAAGAGCGGGCCAACGATGCGGCCAAGGCTCAGCAGGCTGAACAAAACGGTGAACCGCCGCCGATCATTCCGGCGACGGTGCCCAAGCCGGTTGCGCCTGCAGCGGCCGTTATCCCGGCGGCTGTGGCTCCAGCTCCGGCGGCTGTTGCCGAGCCCAAGACCGTGAAAAAACCTGCGCCCGCTGCAACCCCTGCCGCCAAGCCGCCAGCCGCCGTGCCGGCCACTACCCGGGAGAGGCAATAAATGGCGAGTACCCGTTCGCGTAACGGCTGGATCATCTGGCTGACATTTGCCATTGGCCTGTTGCTCAGTATTTCACCCATGCCCCAGTTCATGGAAATCCTGCGCCCGCTCTGGCTGGCATTGCTACTGGCTTTCTGGGCCTTGTACATGCCGCACAAAGTGGGCATGGTCACCGCGTTTTGCCTGGGGTTGGCGGAGGATGTGCTGTATGGCACGTTGCTGGGGCAGAACGCCCTGACCCTGACCCTGATTACCTTTCTGGTGCTGTCCCTTCAGCAGCGCTTGCGGGTGTTCCCGATGTGGCAGCAATGCCTGGTGCTTCTGGTTGTGTTCGGCCTGGCGCAGCTTGCCCAACTGTGGCTCAGTGCGTTGACCGGCAATCGCCAGCCAACGCTGGCGCTGGTGTTGCCGGGTGTGGTCAGTGCCCTGCTGTGGCCCTGGGTCAGTTACGGGCTGCGCGGGCTGTGCAGACGCTTCAAAATCAATTAACCGGATACGAGCCATTTCCTGGTTTGTGCACCTCGACAGGGAGATGTCTTGATGACCTCGCTTTATCTGGCCTCTGGCTCACCGCGCCGACGCGAGTTGTTGACTCAGATCGGCGTGCCGTTTGAAACGGTCAGCGCAGCCATTGACGAAACTCCCCTCCCGAATGAATCCCCTGTGGCCTATGTCGAGCGCCTGGCGCGCGAAAAGGCCCAGGCCGGGCGCCAACAACTGCTGACGACCATGCCGGACGCTGCGTTTTGCGTACTGGGGGCTGACACGGCCGTGGTGCTCGATGAACACATTCTCGGTAAACCGGTCGACGAGGCCGACGCCTTGGCTATGCTCATGGCGCTGTCTGGCCGGGAGCATGAGGTGTTGACCGCGATCGCGATTATTGACGCCGGGCGCTGTGAAACCCGAGTGGTACGCAGTCAGGTACGCTTTAGAAACATCAGCAAACAAGAAGCCAGCCTGTATTGGGCCAGCGGTGAACCCCTGGACAAAGCCGGTGGCTACGCCATTCAGGGCTTGGCTGCGGTGTTTGTGGCGGGCTTGAATGGCAGTTATTCCGCCGTCGTGGGCCTGCCTGTGTGCGAAACCGCAGAACTGCTCGGGCATTTCGGCATACCCTGTTGGCAAAACCTTACCGTGCGCTGAATACGGCACCTACGAGACGTGGCACTACTGTGATGACGCCTGAACGAGACCCAGCCATGAGTGAAGAGATCCTGATCAACATCACGCCGATGGAATCGCGCGTGGCAGTGGTAGAGAACGGTGTTCTGCAAGAGGTGCATGTCGAGCGTACCCAGCGCCGGGGCATTGTCGGTAATATCTACAAAGGCAAGATTGTCAGGGTTTTGCCCGGCATGCAGGCTGCCTTTGTGGATATCGGTCTGGATCGTGCTGCTTTTATTCATGCCTCCGAAATTTCCCTGCGTGAAGGCCAGGCCGTTGAAAGCATCGGTACGCTGGTGCATGAAGGCCAGAGCCTGGTGGTGCAAGTCACCAAAGACCCGATAGGTTCAAAAGGTGCGCGCCTGACGACTCAACTGTCGATACCCTCGCGCTACCTGGTGTATATGCCGCGCACTGCCCATGTCGGCATTTCGCTGAAGATCGAAGACGAAGCCGAGCGCGAACGCCTTAAACAGGTGGTCAGTGATTGCGTGGCCCAGGAAGGCATCAAGGAAGCCGGCGGGTTTATCCTGCGTACGGCGGCCGAAGGTGCCGGGGCGGATGAGATCCTGATGGATATTCGCTACCTGCGTCGTTTGTGGGACCAGATCGGTGCCCAGATCAAGACGGTTGGCGCGCCGACGGTGATCTACGAAGACCTGGGCCTGGCGCTGCGTACATTGCGTGATCTGGTCAGCCCCAAGATCGAGAAAATTCGCATCGATTCGCGGGAAACCTTTCAGAGGACCACGCAATTTGTTGCCGAACTGATGCCGGAAATCGCCGACCGCCTTGAGCACTACCCGGGCGAACGGCCGATTTTCGATTTGTACGGCGTTGAAGACGAAATCCAGAAGGCTCTGGACCGCAAGGTACCGCTCAAGTCCGGCGGTTATCTGGTGGTCGACCCGGCTGAGGCCATGACCACCATCGACGTCAACACCGGCGCGTTTGTGGGGCATCGCAACCTTGAGGAAACCATCTTCAAGACCAACCTCGAAGCGGCTACCGCGATTGCCCGGCAACTGCGCCTGCGCAACCTGGGCGGGATCATCATCATCGACTTTATCGACATGGAAGATGAAGAGCACCAGCGCCAGGTGATACGCACCCTGGAAAAACAGCTGGAGCGTGATCACGCCAAGACCAACATCATCGGCATTACCGAGTTGGGTCTGGTGCAGATGACCCGCAAACGTACGCGCGAGAGCCTGGAGCAAGTGTTGTGCGAGCCGTGCGTGTGCTGCCAGGGCCGGGGAAAGTTGAAAACCCCCGAAACCATCTGCTATGAAATCTTCCGTGAGATCCTGCGAGAGGCCCGGGCTTATCAAGCGACCGGCTATCGTGTGCTGGCCAACCAGAAAGTGGTGGATCGTTTGCTGGACGAAGAGTCAGGCAATGTCGCGGAGCTGGAAGGGTTTATCGGTCGCACGATTCGTTTTCAGGTCGAAACCATGTACTCCCAGGAACAATACGACGTGGTGCTGCTCTGAAGTATCTAGCGTCACATAGCGTCGAAAAGGGGCTGAAACCGGCCCCTACGATCATTATTTAAGGGGCCACCTGACATGGAGCGTCTGACACGCTTTTTTGCCGCGCTGACCCGTTGGGGGCTGGGCGCGTGCGCTCTGGTTTTGGTCCTGACGGCGTTGTACGTCAGTATCGGCCGTGAATTGACCCCCCTGATCGCCGAATACCGCGTTGAAGTGCAGAGCAAAGCCCGCGAAGCGCTGGGCATGCCATTGACCATTGGCAGCCTGGAAGGAAGCTGGAGCGGCATGGCGCCGGTATTGAAGGCCCACGACGTCATGGTCGGTGAGGGCAACAGCGCCCTGCGTCTGGATGAAGTGCAGGTGGTGCCCGATGTGTGGGCCAGCCTGTTGAACCGTGATATCCGTATTGGTCACGTGCAGCTCAATGGTCTGCAACTGAGCTTGCGCCAGGATGAACACGGCCACTGGGCACTCGAAGGGCTGCCGGTGCAGGATGACCAGCCGCTTGACCCTGAACAGTTGCTCAATCAGCTGCAACGCGTGGCGCGGTTGTCGGTGCTCGACAGCCAGGTGACCCTGGAACCCTACAAACAATCCCCGCTGACCCTGACTTATGTCGGGCTGACGCTGGACGTCGGCGCGTCGGACCAGCGTCTTGATGCGCGGCTGACCTTGCCCGATGGCCAGCCCGTGGCGCTGAGCCTCAGCACACAGGTTCAGGCCAGCCACTGGCGTGACGGTGCGGCCCAGGCCTATGTGAGCCTGCCGCAAAGTGATTGGGCCAAGTGGCTGCCGGCCACGCTGATCGCACCGTGGAAAGTCTCCGAGCTCAAGGCTGGAGGCGAGTTCTGGTTCAACTGGAGCCAGGGCTCGGTACAGAGCGCGGTGGCGCGCCTGAATGCGACCCGGTTCAGTGGTGCCTATGCCGATCGCAAACCCGAGACCATCGAGAACCTGGCGCTGCATGCCTGGGCTGAGCGCGGCAAACAGGGTTTCAGGGTGGTGCTCGACTCACTGGCCATGAACCTGGGCAAGACCCGTTGGGAAACCCGTCTGCAACTGCAGCAGTTCGCGGCCACCGACAAGGAGCAGGAGCGTTGGCACCTGCAGGCCGACCGCCTGGACCTGACCCCGATCACGCCGCTGATGGACTCACTGGCCCCCGTGCCGGAAGCCGTCGCCAAAGTCATCGATCAATTGAGCGTTACCGGCACCTTGCGCAATGTGCTGGCTGATTATCGACCAGCAGCCACGGACGATCAAAAAATCAGCTTTGCGGCCAATCTGGAGCAGGTCGGCTTCAATGCCACCCACGGCGCTCCGGCGGCGCGCAATGTCAGTGGCCTGATCAGCGGCGACCTGGGCAAGGGCGAACTGCGCCTGGACAGCAAAGACTTCATGCTGCACCTCGACCCGATCTTCGCCAAGCCCTGGCAATACCTGCAAGCCAATGCCCTGCTGACCTGGACCCTGAACAAGGACAGCTTCACCCTGATTGCGCCCTACATCAAAGTGCTGGGGGAAGAGGGCAATATCGCGGCCGACTTTTTGATCCGCATTCACCTTGACCATTCCCAGGAAGATTACATGGACCTGCGGGTGGGCCTGACAGATGGCGACGGTCGTTTTACCCCCAAGTACCTGCCTGAAGTACTGAGTCCGGCGCTTTCGGAGTGGCTGAGCACGGCGATTATCAAAGGCGCAGTCGAAGAGGGCTTCTTCCAGTATCAAGGTTCGCTGAGCCATGACGCCGTTGCGGCGGCGCGCAATATCAGCCTGTTTTTCAAGGTGCATGGCGCAGAACTGGCGTTCCAGCCTGGCTGGCCCCATGTGCGTAACGTGTCGGGCGATGTGTTTATTGAAGATAGCGGTGTGCGGATCATGGCCAGCAAAGGTCAGCTACTCGACACCCGTGTGCGTAACGTGGCTGTCAGCATCCCGCATGTGCCTGCCGGCAAGGTCAGCCATCTGTTTCTGGATGGCGACTTTGAGGGCGGGCTGGGGGACGGTCTGAAAATTCTTCAGGAAGCACCGATAGGTACCGCAGAAACGTTCGCTGGCTGGCAGGGTGAAGGTTCGCTGAAGGGCCGTGTTGATCTGGACATCCCGCTGGAACAGGGCGTGGAGCCAAAAATCCTGGTGGACTTCAATGTCGACAAGGCGCGCCTGAAAATCAGCGAACCCGAGCTTGAACTGACCCAGCTCAAGGGTGACCTGCGCTTTGACAGTGCCAAGGGCCTGAGCGGCAAGGGCATCAGCGCCCGGGCGTTCGATCGCCCGATCACCGCGCAGATCTTTGCCGACGGCAAGCCTGGCCGCATCAGCACCCGGGTGGTGGCCAGCGGTCAGGTGGGGGTGAAAAAACTCACGGACTGGCTCAAGTTCAATCAACCGATCCCGGTAAGCGGTGACTTGCCCTATCAGTTGCAACTGACCCTGGACGGTGCCGACAGCCAGTTACGCGTCAGCTCCAGCCTCAAGGGCGCGGTGGTGGATTTGCCGGCACCCTTCGGGCTGGCGGCCAATGAAAGCCGCAACAGCGTGTTTCGCATGACTCTGCAAGGGGCCGAGCGGCGGTACTGGTTTGACTACGGCGACCTGGTCAACCTGACCTTTGCTGCCCCCAATGGCAAGTTTGAAGACGGGCGTGGCGAGTTGTTCCTGGGCGATGGCAAACCCGTTTTGCCCACGACCAAGGGCCTGCGCATTCGCGGCGTGCTGTCGGAGCTGGACGTCGCCCCCTGGCAGGCGCTGGTCGAACGATATGCCGGCAATGACCCCGGCGGCAGCGCCAAGCAACTGCTCAGCAGTGCGGACTTTAAAGTCGGCAAGTTGATTGCCTTCGGCACCCAATTGGATCAGGTGCGCCTGGTCATGAAGCGCGTCGCCGCCTCCTGGGCGCTGCAAATCGACAGCAAGCAGGCCATCGGCGCCGTGACCCTACCGGATGCGAACAACGCGCCGATTGTGGTCAACATGCAGACCATTCGCCTGCCTGCGCCTGATCCCAAGACGGTGGCAGACGAGAATGCCCCCGACCCGCTGGCTGCGGTCGACCCGCGCAAAATACCGGCCCTGGACATCATTATTCGCCAGCTCTACCAGGGGGCGGACCTGCTTGGTGCCTGGTCACTCAACATTCGACCCAACAGCCGTGGCATCAGCCTTACCAGTCTCAACCTGGGGCTCAAGGGCATGCTGCTAGAAGGTTCGGGCGGCTGGGAAGGCGTGGCGGGTAACAGCAAAAGCTGGTACCAGGGGCGCCTGGGTGGCGGCAACCTGGCCACGGTGCTGAAGAACTGGGGCTTTGCCCCCAGCGTCACCAGCGACAACTTTCATGTGGACATCGATGGCAACTGGCCCGGTTCGCCAGCGTGGATTGGTCTCAAGCGTTTCTCCGGCACACTGGACGCCTCGCTCAACAAGGGGCAGTTTGTGGAAGTCGACGGCAGCGCCCAGGTGCTGCGCATTTTTGGCTTGCTCAACTTCAACGCCATTGGCCGCCGTCTGCGCCTGGACTTCTCCGACCTGTTCGGCAAGGGCCTGAGCTATGACCGGGTCAAGGGCGTGCTCAATGCCCGCAGCGGCGTGTACAGCACAGGCAAGCCGATCCTGATGACCGGGCCGTCCACCAATCTGGAACTTAACGGTACATTGAACATGGTCACCGACCGGGTCGACGCCAAGCTGCTGGTGACCTTGCCCGTGACCAATAACCTGCCCCTTGCAGCGCTGTTGGTGGGCGGGCCGGCAGCGGGCGGGGCGATGTTCCTGCTCAACAAGCTGATCGGTGATCAGGTGTCGCGCTTCGCCAGCGTGCAATACAGCATTCAAGGGCCGTGGAACGATCCGAAGATCACTTTCGACAAGCCTTTCGAGAAACACTAGGAGCGCAGCATGACCCTGGCAGTGATTCAAATGGTCAGCCAGAGCGATGTCCTGGCCAATCTGGCCCAGGCCCGTCGCCTGCTGGAGGAGGCTGCCCAAGGCGGTGCGCAACTGGCCGTGTTGCCCGAGAACTTTGCCGCGATGGGCCGTCGCGATACTGCCGCCATCGGCCGCGCCGAGGCCTTGGGCGAGGGCCCGATCCTGCCCTGGTTGAAACAGACCGCCCGCGACCTCAAGTTATGGGTAGTGGCTGGTACTTTGCCTCTGCCCCCCGAGGGGCAGCCTGAAGCCAAGGTCAATGCTTGTTCATTGCTGATCAACGCCGAGGGCGAGCAAGCGGCCCGTTACGACAAATTGCACTTGTTTGATGTGGATGTGTCTGACAACCGTGGCCGCTATCGCGAGTCTGATGACTATGCCCGGGGCAAGCGTGTGGTGGTGGTTGATACCCCGGTCGGCAAGCTGGGCCTGAGCGTATGTTATGACCTGCGCTTCCCGGAGCTGTACAGTGAGCTGCGCACTGCGGGCGCTGAACTGATTACCGCGCCCTCGGCCTTTACCGCTGTCACGGGTGCGGCCCATTGGGAGATACTGATACGCGCCCGCGCCATTGAAACCCAGTGCTATATCCTTGCAGCGGCCCAGGGCGGCGTGCATCCGGGCCCGCGAGAAACCTGGGGGCATGCAGCCATTATCGATCCCTGGGGGCGGGTGCTGGCCGAGCAGGCGCAGGGCGAGGGGGTGTTGCTGGCCCGCCGCGATGCGCTTGAGCAGGCGGATATCAGGGCGCGCATGCCGGTGGTGAGCCATCGGCGGTTCAACGCCCATCTAATTTAAGTGGGAGCGGGCTTGCTCGCGATGCAGGCGACAGGGTGTAACCGTTGCCCCGCATCGATGCCATCGCGAGCAAGCCCGCTCCCACAGAACAGATTTTTCAGGCCCGAGGGTTCAGCACTTAAAGATGCTGAAGCAGGGGCCAAGACGGAGTGATTATGAGCGAGTTGTTGACCTCAGTCAGCGAACACCTGTTGGCACCCGGAGGTGTCACCATCGAAAGCCTGCAAAGCGTATTGGGCGACCTGGCCGGGCCGGGTATCGACGCGGCAGACCTGTATTTCCAGGGCCAGATTTCCGAATCCTGGGCGCTGGAAGACGGCATCGTCAAAGAAGGCAGCTTTAACCTCGACCAGGGTGTAGGTGTTCGCGCCCAGTCTGGCGAGAAGACCGGCTTTGCCTACAGCAATGCCATTACCCTGGACGCATTGGGTCAGGCCGCCCGCGCCGCCCGTTCGATCTCCCGTGCCGGGCAAAACGGCACGGTGCAGGCGTTCACCACTCAGGACGTGGCTCAGCTGTATGGCCCGGACAACCCGCTGGAAGTCATCAGCCTCGCAGAAAAGGTCGAGCTGCTCAAGCGTGTCGATGCCGCCACCCGCGCCCTCGATCCGCGTATCCAGCAAGTCACCGTGAGCATGGCCGGGGTCTGGGAGCGGATTCTGGTGGCCTCCACCGATGGCGGGCTGGCGGCAGATATCCGGCCGCTGGTGCGTTTCAACGTCAGCGTCATCGTTGAGCAGAATGGCCGTCGCGAGCGCGGCGGTCATGGTGGTGGCGGGCGTACCGACTACCGCTATTTCCTCACTGACGATCGTGCCATGGGTTACGCCCGTGAAGCGTTGCGCCAGGCCCTGGTCAACCTCGAAGCGGTACCGGCTCCGGCAGGCACCATGCCGGTGGTTCTGGGCTCGGGTTGGTCCGGCGTACTGTTGCATGAAGCGGTGGGTCACGGTCTGGAAGGGGACTTCAACCGCAAGGGCAGTTCTGCCTACAGCGGACGCATGGGCGAAATGGTTGCTTCCAAACTGTGCACCATCGTCGATGACGGTACCCTGGCGGGCCGCCGTGGCTCGCTGAGCGTGGATGACGAAGGCACCCCGACCGAGTGCACCACCCTGATTGAAAACGGCGTGCTCAAGGGCTATATGCAGGACAAGCTCAATGCCCGTCTGATGGGCGTGGCGCGCACCGGCAACGGCCGTCGCGAATCCTATGCGCACTTGCCGATGCCGCGCATGACCAACACCTACATGCTGGGCGGCGAAAGCGATCCTGCCGAAATCATCGCTTCGGTGAAAAAGGGCATCTACTGCGCCAATCTGGGTGGTGGTCAGGTCGATATCACCAGCGGCAAGTTTGTGTTCTCCACCAGCGAAGCCTATCTGATTGAAGACGGCAAAATCACTCGCCCAGTCAAAGGCGCGACCCTGATTGGCAACGGGCCGGAAGCAATGAGCAAGGTGTCGATGGTCGGTAACGATCTGTCGCTGGACAGCGGCGTAGGCACGTGTGGCAAGGATGGGCAGTCGGTGCCGGTAGGTGTCGGCCAGCCAACCCTGAAGATTGACGCGATCACTGTAGGCGGTACGGGCGGTTGAGGGGAGGTCCCGTGAAGGTTGCCAGGCAACCTTCACGGGTACGAGGCTTAACGCAGACCGCGTTGAGTCTCGTCCAACCCACGGATGTACTTGAACAATTTGCGGCTTGAAGCCGGTGCCTTGTTATGAGCCAGCTCGTGTTTGGCCTGACGTATCACCGAACGCATTTGCTGGCGGTCGGCTTCAGGGAACTCGGCAACAAACTTTTCCAGTACAGCGTCATCACCCTCGATCAGGCGATCACGCCAGCGCTCGAGGTTGTGAAAACGTTCGTTGTACTGGCGAGAAGAGGCATCGACTTGATCGATCAAGGCAAGAATTTCGTCAAGCGGTTGATCGCGCATCAGTTTGCCGATGAACATCATATGGCGCTTGCGCGCAATATGAGCCGTGTGTTTTGGAGCATCTGCCAAAGCCTTACGCATAGCGTCAGTCAGGGGCATTTTGTTCAGCAAGTCAGGCTTGAGTGTCGTGAGACGCTCGCCCAGATCAACCAGAGCATGAAGCTCGCGTTTGACCTGCGATTTGCTTTTTTCGCCGTCGAAGGCGTCGTCGTAAGAATCAACCATGGTGGCAGTCCGCAAAGAAACGCCGCCATGATAACCAGTCGGGGGCCGCTTGTCCGGCCCGGTCGCTCGGCGGCCCTGCCGAAAACAGAATTTGAGTGGAGAAAACCATGAGTGCAGTTCAAAGCGTCGGCCCGCAGGCCTTGCCGGCACTGCAGGAACAGGTCGAGCAAATCATCGCCGAAGCCAGGCGCCAGGGTGCCAGCGCCTGTGAAGTCGCCGTGTCGCTGGAGCAGGGGTTGTCGACCTCGGTACGTCAGCGCGAAGTTGAAACCGTAGAGTTCAACCGTGACCAGGGTTTTGGCATCACCCTCTATGTAGGCCAGCGCAAAGGCTCGGCCAGCACCTCGGCCACCGGCCCGGATGCCATCCGCGAAACCGTCGCCGCCGCCCTGGCGATTGCCAAACATACCTCGGAAGACGAAAGCTCGGGTTTGGCCGATGCCAGCCTGATGGCGCGTGAACTGAAAGACTTTGATGTGTTCCACACCTGGGATATCACCCCCGAGCAGGCCATTGAAAAGGCCCTGGCCTGCGAAGCCGCTGCATTTGAGGCCGACAGCCGGATCAAAAATGCCGATGGCACCACCCTCAGCACCCATCAGGGCTGCCGCGTGTACGGCAATAGCCATGGTTTTATCGGCGGCTCGGCTTCGACCCGTCACAGCCTCAGCTGCGTAATGATTGCCGAAGGCGACGGCCAGATGCAGCGTGACTACTGGTATGACGTCAATTGCCAGGGCGAGTTGTTGATGGACGCCGTGAGCATTGGCCAGCGCGCTGCCGAGCGCGCTGCCCGGCGACTGGGCTCGCGCCCGGTACCGACGTGCGAGGTGCCGGTGCTGTTCTCGGCCGAACTGGCTGGCGGCCTGTTTGGCAGTTTCCTGGGGGCAATCTCGGGTGGCAACCTGTACCGTAAATCGTCGTTCCTGCTCGATGCAATGGGGCAGCAGATTTTCCCTGAATGGTTGACCCTGGATGAGCGCCCGCACCTGATGCGCGCCATGGGCAGCTCGTCGTTCGACAATGATGGCCTGGCCACTTACGCCAAACCGTTTATCAAGGACGGCGAGTTGGTTTCGTACATCCTGAGCACTTACTCGGGGCGCAAACTGGGCATGCCGAGCACTGCCAACGCCGGCGGCGTGCATAACCTCTTTGTGACACACGGTGATGAAGACCAGGCAGCCTTGATTCGCAAAATGGGGCGTGGTCTGTTTGTCACCGAGTTAATGGGCAGCGGCCTGAACATGGTCACCGGTGACTATTCCCGTGGCGCGGCGGGTTTCTGGGTCGAGAATGGCGAAATCCAGTTCCCGGTGCAGGAAGTGACCATCGCCGGCAATATGCGCGACATGTTTAAACAGATCGTGGCCGTGGGCAACGATCTGGAACTGCGCAGCAACATCCGCACCGGTTCGGTGCTGATTGAACGCATGATGGTGGCGGGCAGCTAAGACTGGCCTGTTCCATGCCAAGGCGTATCACTGCAGCGGTGATACGCCTTTTTTGTGTTTGTGCATCCTGTCCTTTAGCAGACTTGTTTTGATAATCAATATCGCTTAATAATGAATCTCATTATCGAGTGAGCCTGGGTCATGAGTTCTGCGTTGCGTGAAGGGCCGTATCTAGAAAGCTGGCGCTGGATGAGCCGCCAGATCCGCTGCGGGCTGGCGCCGGACGAGCCGCGCCTGATCGAGCATTACCTGGCTGAAGGCCGCTATCTTGCTGGCTGTACAGCCACTTCCCCGTGGTTGATTGCGGTCACCACCTTCCGCCTGATGCTAGACACAGCCACTGACACCGCGCTGCCGTGGCACTGGCGCAATCTGTGCCTGGACAACGCGTGGCGTCCGCTGCGCGACCTCGAAACCCAAGCCCTGTGCAATTGCCGACTCAAGCGCTGGCAAAGCTTTGCCTGGCAGTTGGCAACCTGCGAGCTCGAACCTTCAATTTCTTTAACAGAACTGGTGCAAGGATTTCCCGATGAGTAACACTCGTATCGAACGTGACAGCATGGGTGAGTTGCGTGTGCCTGAATCCGCGTTGTACGGTGCGCAAACCCAGCGTGCAGTCGACAATTTCCCCATCAGCCATCAACGCATGCCTGCGCAATTCATTCGCGCCCTGATCCTGGCCAAGGGCGCAGCGGCCCTGGCCAACGTTGAACTCAAGCAGATCAGCGCGGCCCAGGGCGAGGCGATTGTCGAGGCCACCCAGATCCTGTTGACCGGTGATTTCATGGAGCACTTCCCGGTGGATATTTTCCAGACCGGTTCGGGCACCAGCTCCAACATGAATGCCAACGAAGTGATTGCAACCCTGGCCACGCGGCTGCTGGGCGAGCCGGTGAACCCCAACGATCACGTCAACTGCGGGCAAAGCAGTAACGACATTATCCCGACCACCATCCATGTCAGCGCTGCACTGGGCCTGCACGAGCAGTTGCTGCCGGCGCTGAGCCATCTGGTGCAGGTTATCGAGCGCAAGGCGATCGAGGTTCACGCCTACGTCAAAACCGGGCGCACCCACTTGATGGACGCGATGCCGGTACGCATGAGCCAGGTGCTCAATGGCTGGGCGCAGCAGCTCAAGGCCAATATCGAGCATTTGCATAACCTGCAGCCAGCTCTGCAAGCCCTGGCCCAGGGCGGTACCGCGGTGGGCACCGGGATTAACGCCCACCCGCAGTTTGCTGCGTTATTCAGTCAGCAACTCAGCGAGCTGACCGGGGTGGCCTTCACGCCGGGCAAGGACCTGTTTGCCTTGATTGGTTCGCAAGACACCGCAGTGGCTGTTTCTGGTCAGTTGAAGGCCACGGCAGTGTCACTGATGAAAATCGCCAACGACCTGCGCTGGATGAACTCCGGCCCCCTGGCCGGTCTGGGCGAAATCGAACTTGAGGCGTTACAGCCGGGCTCGTCGATCATGCCGGGCAAGGTCAATCCGGTGATTCCGGAAGCGACGGCGATGGTCGCGGCCCAGGTCATCGGCAACGACGCGGCGATCACCGTGGCAGGTCAGTCCGGCAATTTCGAACTGAACGTCATGCTGCCGGTGATTGCGCACAACCTGTTGAGCAGCATCGAACTCATGGCCAACTCAAGCCGCCTGTTGGCTGACAAGGCCATCGCCAGCTTCAAGGTCAATGAAGCCAAGCTCAAGGAGGCGCTGTCGCGCAATCCGATCCTGGTAACGGCACTGAACCCGATCATCGGTTATCAAAAAGCCGCCGAAATTGCCAAGACCGCTTACCAGCAAGGGCGCCCGGTAATCGATGTGGCACTTGAATACACGGATTTGTCACGCAGCCAGCTTGAGGTCCTTCTCGACCCCGAGAAACTCACCGCCGGCGGCGTTTAATCCATCGACACTGCTTTGGAGGTTCACATGGATCACTGGAAACGCACGATCGAAAGAGCCAACCGCTGTTTCGCCGAAGGCGAACTGGTCGATGCCCGCGAGCATTATCTGCAGGCGCTGGCCCTGGCCCAGGTGCTGTTCGAGCGCTGGAGTGATGCCGACGAAGCAGTGGCCGCCTGCGTCATTTCACACCACAACCTGGCGGATCTGCATTTGCGCCTCAATCAACCGGAGGAGAGCGTGGAGTACCTCTGTGCGATTCATCAGCGATTGTTGCAAACCATGCAGAACGCGCGCCTGCCGACAGCATTGCGTGAAGCGGCGCTGCGTCAGAGCAGCAAGACCTACGTAGAGCTTTTGAATTTTATCAGTGAGTACGGCGAGTACCCGCGCTCCAACCTGTTGCTCAAAAGCAATGTGGCTCAGAGCAGCCATGAGTTCTCGACAGTTAGCGGCCATCACTTAGGAGCACATTGAAATGACTTACACCTTGCCTGCATTGCCTTATGCCTATGACGCGCTTGAACCGCATATTGATGCGCAAACCATGGAAATTCACTACACCAAGCATCACCAGACCTACATCAATAACCTCAATGCGGCCGTAGAGGGCACCGAATGGGCCAAGTGGCCGGTGGAAAAACTGGTGGCCAGTGTTCATCAGTTGCCCGAAAAGCTGCGCGCTGCAGTGATCAACCAGGGTGGCGGGCATGCCAACCACTCGTTGTTCTGGGAAGTCATGAGCCCTAAAGGCGGGGGTAAGCCCGAAGGTGCGCTGGCCAAGGCGATTGACGAGCAGTTGGGTGGTCTGGAGGCGTTCAAGGAAAACTTTACCAAAGCCGCGCTGACGCGTTTTGGCAGTGGCTGGGCATGGTTGAGCGTGACCCCGCAAAAAACGCTGGTAATCGAAAGCAGCGGCAACCAGGACAGCCCGCTGATGAACGGCAATACGCCGATCCTGGGGCTTGATGTGTGGGAGCACGCGTATTACCTGCGCTATCAAAACCGCCGCCCGGAGTATATCAACGCGTTTTACAACGTGATCAACTGGCCGGAAGTGGCGCGACGCTATCAAGCGGCGATTGGCTAAGCGCAACGAAAGGATTCAGGCGGATTATGGGCACGCAAATTTTAGCGGTCGGTGGCGTTCGAATGTTTCGCTATGCCTTCGGTACGCTTTTGCTGTTGGCGGGTACGGCCCTGTTGGTTGCCAAGGGGCTGGTCTGGCTGGATCTGGAGCCCCGGCTGCTGCGGGCGCTGCAGGGCGGTGCGTTGTGTGCACTGGGCACGGCGTTAGGCGCCGTGCCTGTCCTGGTTATTCGAAAAATGCCGGTGGCGGTCAGTGACACTCTGCTGGGCTTTGGGGCCGGTGTGATGCTGGCGGCCACGGCCTTTTCGCTGATTGTGCCGGGCATTGCGGCAGCGCAAAGCCTGGGGTTGTCACCCTGGCCCGCCAGCGGGCTTATAAGTGCAGGGATCCTGCTGGGCGCATTCTGCCTGTTTCTGGTGGATCGCAAGGTGTCCGGGGCCGGTCCGGAGGTATTTGTCAGTCGCCCCGGTGAGCCGGTCATCGCGCCGCGCATCTGGTTGTTTGTGATTGCCATTGTGGCGCACAACATTCCTGAAGGCATGGCGGTCGGGGTGTCGGCGGGTGGCGGCATGCCGGATGCCGATAGCCTGGCGATGGGCATTGCGTTGCAGGATGTGCCGGAAGGCCTGGTAATTGCCCTTGTATTGGCAGGGGCGGGCATGTCGCGGGTCAAGGCGTTCCTGATTGGTGCGGCATCAGGTCTGGTTGAGCCGGTCTTTGCGGTGCTCTGCGCATGGCTGGTCAACTTGGCCGAGGTGCTGTTGCCGTTGGGTCTGGCATTGGCGGCCGGGGCGATGCTGCTGGTGGTCACCCAGGAAGTCATCCCCGAGTCGCGGCGCAATGGCCACGAAAAGCTGGCGAGCCTGGGGCTGTGTGTCGGCTTTTGTTTGATGATGGTGATGGATACGGCGCTTGGTTGAATCGATCTCTGCAGATACTCTTTAGTCGATCAATTCCTGCCGTGGGAACGAGCCTGCTCGCGAACAACCTTCGCGAGCAGGCTCGTTCCCACGGTGGCAGTTTTCCTGCCGCTGCGTCGAAAAAGCTTCAGGCTTATTCGCCTTCATCAAAGTAGTTGTTGATCAGGGCAACCAGTGCGTCCAGCGCCTCCTGATCCTTCTCACCTTCGGTCTTGATGTGGATGGTTGTGCCCTTGCCGGCGGCCAGCATCATCATGGCCATGATGCTTTTGCCGTCGACCATCGACTCAGGGGTGCGACCCGCCTGGATCTGACATGGAAACTGCCCTGCGATGCCGACAAACTTTGCCGATGCACGGGCGTGCAAGCCCAGTTTGTTGATGATTTCAATTTCCACTGCAGGCATCGCGGGGTAGATCCTTCAAGTAAGGTCGCGGTGGCGAACCTGGACGTTCTTCAGAGTTTCTTGCAGGCATTTGCCCAGGCGTTCGGTCAGGTACACGGAGCGGTGATGCCCGCCCGTGCAGCCGATTCCGATTGTCACATAGGCGCGGTTGCTGGCTGCAAAGCGCGGTAGCCATTTAAGCAGGTAGCTGGAGATGTCCTGGAACATCTCTTCGACATCAGGTTGCGCCGCCAGATAATCGGCTACCGGCTGGTCCAGCCCTGACTGCTCGCGCAGCTCGGGTTTCCAGTACGGGTTGGGCAGGCAGCGCACGTCAAACACCAGGTCGGCATCCACCGGCATACCGCGCTTGAAACCGAACGACTCCACCAAAAAGGCGGTGCCTGGCTCTGGCTTGTTCAGCAGGCGCAGCTTGATGGTGTCACGTAACTGATACAGATTCAGATTGGTGGTGTTGATGGTCAGGTCAGCAAGGTCGGCAATGGGGCCCAAAAGCTGGGTTTCATCGCGAATGGCTTCGGCAAGGGAGCGGCTCGCGCTGCTGAGCGGGTGGCGCCTGCGGGTTTCCGAGAAGCGCTTGAGCAAGGTTTCTTCGTCGGCATCCAGGTACAGCACGTCGCACTGGATATGCCGGTTACGCACCTCTTCAAGCAACTGCGGAAAACGTGATAAATGACTCGGCAGGTTGCGCGCATCGATCGAAACGGCCACCAGTGGCTGGGCCAGTTCAGTGTGAATCAACGCGCGTTCGGCCAGTTCCGGCAGCAAGCCGGCTGGCAGGTTGTCGATGCAATAGAAACCGTTGTCTTCAAGGACGGCGAGGGCAGTGCTTTTACCGGAGCCGGAGCGTCCGCTGACTATGACTAAGCGCATGATTAATGACCGTTCTGTACGTCCAGAACAACCTGATACAACGCTTCGTTGCTAGGTGCGTTGCGCAGTCTTTCGCGCACGTCTTTGCGATCGAGCATGCTGGCAATCTGCCGGAGCAGTTCCAGGTGTGCATCGGTTGCCGCTTCTGGCACCAGCAAAACGAAAAGCAGGTCGACCGGCGCGCCATCGATGGCGTCGAAATCTATGGGGGCGTCGAGGTGCAGCAAGGCGCTTACAGGCGACTCGCAGCCCTTGAGGCGGCAATGGGGTATGGCGATGCCGTTGCCAAAACCGGTGGAACCCAGTTTTTCACGGGCAATAAGGCTCTCGAAAACATCCTGCATTTCGAGACCAGGCACTTCGCGGCTGATCAGGTTGGCAATATGTTCGAGTGCACGCTTTTTACTGCCGCCCGGCGCGTTCACCAGGGAACGGCCGGGGGTCAGGATACTTTCAAGTCGGATCATGGGTAGGGAGTATTAACGACCGGTCGCGCCCTGGAGCAGGCTTTGGGTCTTTTCCTTATGCTTTTTCAGTTGGCGATCAAGCTTGTCAGTGAGCAGATCGATGGCGGCATACATATCGTCATGCTCGGCGTTGGCAACGACTTCTCCTCCATGGATGTGCAAGGTGGCCTCGATTTTCTGTTTCAGTTTTTCGACCGCCATCGTTACCTGTACGTTGGTAATCTTGTCGAAGTGACGCTCCAGTCGGTCGAGTTTTTCGCCGATGTATGCGCGTAGCGGTTCGGTGACTTCCAGTTGGTGTCCACTGATGTTGACTTGCATACAGTTTCTCCTTTGATGCCATTGCATAAAGCGGCAGGCCGAGCAGCCTGCCACTGAAACGCCGGGGTCCGTGGCTTACATCAAACGCTTGCGTTCGCTCGAAGGCGCTATCCCGAGGGATTCGCGGTACTTGGCGACGGTGCGACGGGCTACCTGAATACCTTGTGCCTCCAGTAAACCAGCGATCTTGCTGTCACTCAACGGCTTTTTCTGATTTTCCGCTGCAACCAGTTTTTTGATGATGGCACGGATCGCGGTGGAGGAGCATTCGCCGCCTTCAGAGGTGCTGACGTGGCTGGAGAAAAAGTATTTAAGTTCATAAATGCCCCGTGGGGTATGCATGAATTTTTGTGTGGTAACCCGGGAAATGGTGGATTCGTGCATGCCCACCGCTTCGGCGATATCGTGCAGTACCAGGGGTTTCATGGCTTCATCGCCATGCTCGAGAAAGCCGCGTTGGTGCTCGACGATCTGGGTCGCCACTTTCATCAGGGTTTCGTTGCGGCTTTGCAGGCTTTTGATAAACCAGCGTGCTTCCTGCAGCTGGTTGCGCATAAAGGTGTTGTCGGCGCTGGTATCGGCTCTGCGTACGAAACCGGCGTATTGCGCGTTCACGCGCAGGCGCGGTACGGACTCCTGGTTAAGCTCGACCAGCCAGCGCTCGTTGTCCTTGCGCACGATCACGTCAGGTACGACGTATTCGGCTTCGCTGGATTCGATTTGCGAACCCGGGCGCGGGTTGAGGCTCTGTACCAGTTCAATGACCTGGCGCAGTTCGTCCTCTTTGAGCTTCATGCGGCGCATCAGCTGGCTGTAGTCGCGTGCGCCCAGCAGGTCGATGTAGTCGGTGACCAGGCGCTTGGCCTCGCTCAGCCAGGGGGTCTTGGCAGGCAGTTGGCGCAATTGCAGGAGCAGGCATTCACCCAGGTTGCGCGCGCCAATGCCAGCCGGTTCGAATTGCTGGATGCGGTGCAGGACGGCTTCGATTTCATCGAGTTCAATGTCCAGTTCCGGATCAAAGGCTTCGAGGATTTCTTCGAGGGTTTCGTCCAGGTAGCCCTGGTTGTTGATGCAGTCGATCAGGGTTACGCCGATCAGACGGTCGGTGTCGGACATCGGAGCCAGGTTCAATTGCCACAGCAGGTGGCTTTGCAGGCTTTCACCGGTCGAGGTGCGGGTGGTGAAGTCCCACTCGTCATCGTCGTTGCTTGGCAGGCTGCTGGCGCTGGTCTGGTAGATGTCTTCCCAGGCAGTGTCCACGGGCAGTTCGTTGGGAATGCGCTCACCCCAGTCACCGTCTTCCAGATTGTCTACGGTCTGGGCAGTTTCCTGGTAGGTGGGCTCTTGAACGTCGGGATTGGGCTTTTGCTCAATGTTATCGGCAAGGGGGTCTGCATTGTCGAAGTCGTCGCCTTCTTCCTGGCGCTCGAGCATGGGGTTGGACTCCAGGGCTTCCTGGATTTCCTGTTGCAGATCGAGGGTCGACAATTGGAGCAGGCGGATGGCCTGTTGCAGCTGAGGTGTCATTGTCAGCTGCTGGCCCATTCTCAGGACTAGCGATGGTTTCATGGCAGGGGCTTAACACCTTATTCGCCGGCGCACATGGCGCCATCCACTACAGGGCGCGTGAGCGCCAAACATAAGCAAATTATATGCCTGAAACCGGTGCGTTTGCCTAGGGGGCGGTCTAAATTAGTTTGCGGGTGGTGAACTGATCGAGAGCACCCCGTTGAATATTCGGGCAATAAAATGCTGGCGCATTTTTACTGCCCGGATGCCCTGGCTGCCCATGATGTGTCCGGGCTTACAGGCGGAACTCGTGACCCAGGTAAACTTCCCGCACCAACTTGTTGGCCAGAATCGTTTCAGCATCGCCTTCAGCGATCAATTGCCCGTCATTGACGATATAGGCCGTTTCGCAGATATCGAGGGTTTCACGGACATTGTGGTCGGTGATCAGCACGCCAATGCCCTTGGCTTTGAGGTGGTAGATGATTTGTTTGATGTCGCCCACCGAGATCGGATCGACACCGGCAAAGGGTTCGTCGAGCAGGATGAACTTGGGTGCCGTGGCCAGTGCGCGGGCAATTTCTACCCGACGGCGCTCACCGCCCGACAGGCTCATGCCCAGGTTGTCGCGAATATGGTTGATATGGAATTCCTGCAGCAGGCTTTCCAGCTCCTTGCGACGACCGGTCTTGTCGAGCTCCTTGCGGGTTTCGAGGATTGCCATGATGTTGTCGGCCACCGACAGCTTGCGAAAGATCGAGGCTTCCTGTGGCAAGTAACCGATACCGGCGCGTGCGCGACCATGCATGGGCTCGTGGCTGACGTCCAGGTCATCGATCAGTACGCGACCCTGATCGGCGTGCACCAGGCCGACAATCATGTAGAAACAGGTGGTTTTGCCCGCGCCGTTGGGGCCGAGCAGGCCCACGATTTGCCCGCTGTCGATCGACAGGCTGACATCACGTACTACCTGACGGCTCTTGTAGCTTTTGGCCAGATGCTGGGCTTTCAGAGTTGCCATTACTGGGCCTTCTGCTGGTCGGTTTTCTTCTTGGGCTGGATCACCATGTCGATGCGCGGGCGAGGTGCGGTGACATTGGCGCCATTGGCGCGACCGGCACTGGCAATTTGTTTTACCGTGTCGTAGACGATTTTCTCGCCCTCGGTGGTATTGCCGTCGTTGATCACTTTGGCCTTGTCAATCAGTACGATGCGGTTTTGTGGTGCATGGTATTGAATGGTGACGGCATAAGCCTGTACCGGTTTGGGGTCAGTGGCTTTTTGCAGTTGCTCGAAGTAGGCCAGGTTGCCGACGGATGTCACCACGTCGATTTCGCCTGCAGCATTACGGGTGATGGTGACGGTGTTGCCGGTGATTTTCATCGAGCCCTGGGTGATGATGACATCGCCCTTGTAGGTGGCAATACCTTGCTTGTCATCCAGTTGTGCCTCGTTGGCCTGGATGCGAATAGGTTGTTCGGTGTCGTTCGGCAGAGCCCAGGCGCTCACGCTTCCCAGTGCTGCGCTCAGGCTGAGCAATAAAGGGAGGGTTTTAACGAGACTCATACTGTCCTCTTACGTTGGACAGCAGGTCCATCCTGCCGTCTTTCAAATATGCTTTCATGCCCTTGCCAGTGGTTACGCCGCCAGCGCCGTCGATTCTAACGTCTCGCTCGGTCTGCGCATATTCCTTCTGGGGGAATACAGTCATACGGGTACTGGTAATAATGGTGGTGCGGTTTTTTTCGTCAGTGCGCGCGATGCGCACCGAATCGATAAGCTCGACCTCGGTGCCATCCGGGTTGACTTCACCGCGCTCGCTCTGCACGTTCCACGGGTAGGCCGTGCCGCGGTAGAGCTGCATTTTCGGTTGGGTCATCTGAGTGACCTCGGAAGCCTTCAAATGTTCAAGCTTCTCGGACGTCATGTCGTACTGCAGCTTGCCGTCAGGTAAAAACTGACGGCTGTGTGCATTGGTGGCGTAGTAGTCGATAGCGTTTTCATCCACCGCCAGGGTAGGGGCATTGAGAAAACGTTCCGGCCTGATATTCCAGTAGCCAGCAGCTGCAAACAGCGAGGCAATCACTGTAAACAGCACTATTTGGCGAATCTTTTTGCTCAGCATAGAAAGCTCTATAGGTAGGCGGCGTGGGCTGCGTCCAGGCTGCCCTGGGCACGCAGAATCAGCTCGCAGAATTCACGGGCGGCACCTTCGCCACCCCGCGCCCGGGTTACCCCGTGGGCGTGCTCGCGGACAAAGTCCGCAGCGTTGGCCACGGCCATGCCCAGACCTACCCGGCGGATAACCGGCAGGTCGGGCAAGTCATCTCCCAGGTAGGCAACCTGTTCATAGCTTAGGTTGAGTTGGCCAAGAAGCTCGTCCAGTACGACCAATTTGTCTTCGCGGCCCTGGTACAGATACGGGATGCCCAGGTTTTGTGCGCGACGCTCGACCACCGGGGTTTTGCGGCCGCTGATAATTGCCGTTTGCACACCGGCGGCCATAAGCATCTTGATGCCCTGGCCGTCGAGGGTATTGAAGGTCTTGAATTCGCTGCCATCTTCGAGGAAATACAGGCGGCCGTCGGTCAATACGCCGTCAACGTCAAAAATGGCCAGCTTGATGCCCTTGCCGCGCTTGAGAAGTTCCTGGGTCATTACATTACTCCTGCGCGTAGCAGATCGTGCATGTTCAAGGCGCCAACCGGACGATCTTGCTTGTCGACCACCACCAGCGCGCTGATTTTGTGGTCTTCCATGATTTTAAGGGCTTCGGCTGCCAGCATGTCGGCGCGGGCGGTTTTGCCGTGCGGGGTCATGACCGCGTCGATGGTGGCGTTGCGGATGTCGATTTCGCGGTCCAGGGTGCGGCGCAAGTCGCCGTCAGTAAAGATTCCGGCCAGTCGACCGTCCTCTTCTATGACGACGGTCATGCCCAGCCCCTTGTGGGTCATTTCCATCAACGCTTCCTTGAGCAATGTACCGCGCACGACTTGCGGCAGTTCATCACCAGAGTGCATGACGTTTTCCACTTTCAGCAATAGGCGTCGGCCCAGTGCTCCGCCGGGGTGGGAAAAGGCGAAATCTTCTGCAGTAAAACCGCGAGCTTCAAGCAGGGCAATAGCCAGTGCATCGCCCAGCACCAAGGTTGCCGTGGTGGACGAGGTCGGTGCCAGATTCAACGGGCAGGCTTCCTGGGCCACGCGGGCATCCAGGCTGACATCGGCGGCCTTGGCCAGCGGCGATTCGGGGTTGCCGGTCATGCTGATCAGCTTGATGCCCAGGCGCTTGATCAGTGGCAGCAGGGTGACGATTTCGGCGGTCGAGCCGGAGTTGGACAGTGCGAGGATAATGTCATCGCGGGTAATCATGCCCATGTCGCCGTGGCTGGCTTCTGCCGGGTGGACAAAAAAAGCCGTGGTGCCGGTGCTGGCCAGGGTTGCGGCAATTTTATTGCCGATGTGTCCTGACTTGCCCATGCCGACCACGACCACCCGGCCTTTACTGGCCAAAATCATCTCGCAAGCGCGTACGAAATCTGCGTCGATATGTGTCAGCAAGCCCTCTACGGCTTCCAGTTCGAGGCGGATGGTGCGTTGGGCGGATTGGATCAGGTCGCTGGATTGGCTCATGGTTGAAGTCGGGTAGCCTGAGAAAAGGCAACGATTATAGCGGTTATGTGGCGTTCCCTCACGCTTGATCGCTGTGCTTTATTGCATGTGCTTACAAAGTGCGCGTGTGTTTGCAGAAAAAACATCTTTATTTCACTGTACTGAGACTTAACCGGCACTCCTTCGGTCTTGGGCGGTCACTATGAGCAGTGGTATAGTTCGCCGCCAGTTCGGCCCGCCAGGGAACGCGTGCTTCTTCACAAGAAGTTTGGTGTCCGGGTGAGAGGCAGAGGCTGCATCGCAAGGAGTTTAGATGAGCGCCGATAACGCCTACGCGGTCGAGCTGAAGGGAGTGTCCTTCAAGCGCGGTACGCGCAGCATCTTCAATAATGTCGATATTCGCATCCCGCGTGGCAAGGTCACGGGGATCATGGGGCCGTCTGGCTGCGGCAAGACCACACTGTTGCGCCTGATGGGCATGCAACTGCGTCCCAACAGCGGCGAAGTGTGGGTCAACAATCAAAACCTGCCGGCCCTGTCGCGCAGTGATTTGTTTGATGCCCGCAAGCATATGGGCGTGTTGTTTCAGAGCGGTGCGCTGTTTACCGATCTGGACGTGTTCGAGAACGTTGCTTTCCCGTTGCGGGTGCATACCGAGCTGCCGGAAGAAATGATCCGTGACATCGTGCTGCTTAAATTGCAGGCGGTGGGCTTGCGCGGAGCTATCGACCTGATGCCCGACGAGTTGTCCGGCGGCATGAAACGCCGGGTGGCGCTGGCGCGGGCGATTGCCCTGGATCCGCAGATCCTGATGTATGACGAACCCTTCGTGGGGCAGGATCCCATTGCAATGGGCGTGCTGGTACGCCTGATTCGTTTGCTCAATGATGCGCTGGGCATTACCAGTATCGTGGTTTCTCACGATCTGGCTGAAACTGCGAGCATTGCCGACTATCTATATGTAGTCGGCGATGGCCAGGTGCTGGGGCAGGGCACGCCCGAAGAATTGATGAACGCCGATAACCCGCGCATTCGCCAGTTCATGACCGGCGACCCGGATGGCCCGGTTCCGTTCCACTTTCCGGCGTCGGACTACCGAACCGATCTACTGGGGAAGCGCTGATGCGCAAGATGTCATTAATGAGCCGTATCGGTCTGTTCGGCCGGGCCGGGATCGACACCGTTGCGGTACTGGGGCGTTCGGCAGTGTTCCTGTTTCATGCACTGCTGGGGCGTGGCGGTATCGGGGGCGGGTTTGGTTTGCTGGTCAGGCAGCTGCATTCGGTTGGCGTCATGTCGCTGGTCATTATCGTGGTGTCCGGCATATTTATCGGCATGGTACTGGCACTGCAAGGCTTCAGTATCCTGTCCAGCTATGGTTCGGAGCAGGCAGTGGGGCAGATGGTGGCCCTGACCCTGTTGCGCGAACTGGGTCCCGTGGTTACCGCCTTGCTGTTCGCCGGGCGCGCAGGGTCGGCGCTGACGGCTGAAATCGGCAACATGAAATCGACCGAGCAGTTGTCCAGCCTGGAAATGATCGGTGTTGATCCGCTCAAGTACATCATTGCGCCGCGGTTGTGGGCCGGGTTTATTTCCCTGCCTGTGCTGGCGATGATTTTCAGCGTGGTCGGGATCTGGGGTGGTTCGTGGGTTGCCGTGGACTGGCTCGGTGTCTACGACGGCTCCTACTGGGCCAACATGCAAAACAGCGTAACCTTCAGTGGTGACGTAATTAACGGGATCATCAAAAGCATCGTGTTTGCCTTTGTGGTGACCTGGATTGCCGTGTTTCAAGGTTATGACTGTGAGCCCACCTCAGAGGGGATCAGCCGTGCCACTACCAAGACCGTGGTGTATGCCTCACTGGCAGTCCTCGGGCTGGACTTTATATTGACCGCCTTGATGTTTGGAGATTTCTGATGCAAAACCGCACCATGGAAATCGGTGTCGGCCTGTTCCTGCTGGCTGGCATCCTGGCTTTGCTGTTGCTTGCCTTGCGGGTCAGCGGGCTGTCCCCGACGGCGAGCACTGACACCTACAAGCTCTATGCCAATTTCGACAATATTGCCGGGCTGACCGTGCGCGCCAAAGTCACCATGGCTGGCGTGACCATCGGCAAGGTGACAGCAATCGACCTGGACCGTGACAACTACATGGCCCGCGTCACATTGCAGCTCGAAAAAGCGGTGGATAACCTGCCTGTGGATTCGACAGCGTCTATCCTCACAGCAGGCCTGCTGGGCGAGAAATACATCGGCATCAGCGTGGGTGGCGAAGACGCGACCCTCAAGGACGGCGGCACCATTCACGACACGCAGTCGTCGCTGGTTCTTGAAGACCTGATCGGTAAATTCCTGCTCAATACCGTTAGCAAAGACGCCAAATAAGGAGCTTCCAGATGATTTCTCTCTTGCGCCGTGGCCTGCTGGTAATACTGGCCGCAGCCCTTCCTCTGGTGGCGAACGCCGCGCCGGGGCAGTCGGCCCATGACATCGTTTCAGATACCACGACAAGGTTGCTGGCCGACCTGGCTGCCAACAAGGAGCAATACAAACAAAGCCCAAGCAAGTTCTATGATGCCCTGAACGAAATCGTCGGCCCTGCAGTAGATGTTGATGGCATCTCCAAAAGCATCATGACGGTCAAGTACTCGCGCAATGCAACGCCTGCCCAGATGCAGCGCTTTCAAGAGAACTTCAAGCGCAGCCTGATGCAGTTCTACGGCAATGCCTTGCTTGAGTTCAAGAATCAGGGCATCACCGTTGGCCCGGCCAAGGACGAAAGCGGCGATCGCACCAGTGTCGACATGACCGTCAAGGGTGACAACGGCGCCATTTATCCATTGTCCTATACCCTTAACAAGGTCAACGGCGAGTGGAAAGTGCGTAACGTGATCATCAATGGCATCAATATCGGCAAGCTGTTCCGCGATCAGTTCGCCGATGCCATGCAGCGCAACGGCAACAACCTGGATAAAACCATCGACAACTGGGCGGGTGAAGTGGCCAAGGCCAAGCAGACCACTGATGCGGCATCGCCCAAGGCAGCCGGGCAATGAGTGAAGCGGCCATAACCCTGGCCGGCGAGAGCGAGCTACGCCTTAGTGGCGTGCTCGATTATCAGACTGGCCCCCGTTTGCGCACAGAAGGTCAGGCCCTGATCAAAAAAGCCCTGGCCAAAGAGCTGGTGGTTGACTGCTCGGGCGTTACCAAATCGAGCAGCGTCGGTTTGTCGCTGCTGCTGTGTTATATCCGTGATGCCCAGGCCCTGAACAAGCCATTGAGCATTCGTGCCATGCCCGAAGACATGCGCGAAATCGCCCAGGTTTCGGGTGTGACCGAGCTGCTGGCACATCATTAATCGCCACATTTAAATAAGCCCCCCTGTCAGAGTCCTGTTATGCGGGGTTCGCAGGCGCGGGGCTTTTTTGTATGATGGCCGACCCGTGCGCGTTAGGCGCCGATTGAGGTTGAGCATGCAGGCCGTAGAAGTGAAGAGCTTTCTTGAAGGAAAGCTGCCAGGAACCCAGGTAGAAGTTGAGGGCGAAGGCTGCAACTTTCAGTTGAACGTGATCAGTGACGAACTGGTGGCCCTGAGCCCGGTCAAACGTCAACAAAGCATCTATGCCCATTTGAACCCGTGGATCGCTGATGGCAGCATCCATGCGGTCACTATGAAATTCTTCAGCAGCGCGGCCTGGGCCGAGCGCACCTGAGCCCCCTGAGCCCATTGGCGTCGAGATTGTTATGGATAAATTGATTATTACCGGCGGTGCCCGCCTTGATGGCGAGATCCGCATTTCCGGGGCGAAGAACTCTGCCCTGCCGATCCTGGCAGCGACCCTGCTGTGCAATGGCCCGGTCACTGTAGCCAACCTGCCGCATTTGCATGACATCACCACCATGATCGAGCTGTTCGGTCGCATGGGCATTGAGCCGGTGATCGATGAAAAGCTCAGTGTCGAAATCAACCCGAACACCATCAAAACCCTGGTCGCGCCGTATGAGCTGGTGAAAACCATGCGCGCATCGATCCTGGTACTGGGGCCGATGGTTGCACGTTTCGGTTACGCTGAAGTTGCCTTGCCGGGCGGCTGCGCCATTGGCTCGCGTCCGGTTGACCTGCACATCCGCGGCCTTGAAGCCATGGGCGCAGTGATCGACGTTGAAGGTGGCTACATCAAGGCCAAGGCGCCTGAAGGCGGCTTGCGCGGTGCCAGCTTCTTCTTTGATACCGTCAGCGTGACCGGTACCGAGAACATCATGATGGCCGCAGCACTGGCCAACGGCCGCAGCGTATTGCAGAACTCTGCACGCGAGCCTGAAGTCGTCGACCTGGCCAACTTCCTGAACGCCATGGGCGCCAAGGTAAGCGGTGCTGGTACTGACACCATCACCATTGATGGCGTCAAAGAGCTGCATTCGGCGACTTACCGCGTCATGCCGGACCGTATTGAAACCGGTACTTACCTGGTAGCCGCTGCCGTCACCGGTGGCCGCGTGAAGGTCAAGGACACTGATCCGACCATCCTTGAAGCCGTCCTTGAGAAGCTCAAGGAAGCAGGCGCCGAGGTCACCACCGGTGAAGACTGGATCGAGCTGAACATGCACGGCAAACGCCCTAAAGCGGTGAACGTGCGTACTGCTCCGTACCCGGCGTTTCCGACCGACATGCAGGCGCAGTTCATCTCGCTCAACGCCATTGCCGAAGGCACGGGTGCAGTGATCGAGACGATCTTCGAAAACCGCTTCATGCACGTGTATGAACTGCACCGCATGGGCGCCAAGATCCAGGTTGAAGGCAACACTGCCATCGTGACCGGCACTGAAACCCTCAAGGGCGCGCCAGTAATGGCCACCGACCTGCGTGCTTCTGCCAGCCTGGTGATTTCGGCGCTGGTGGCGGAAGGCGATACCCTGATCGATCGCATCTACCACATAGACCGTGGTTACGAGTGCATCGAAGAAAAACTGCAAATGCTGGGCGCCAAAATCCGCCGCGTTCCGGGCTAGTTTTTGCTGTTTGGCATCATGGGCACAGGGATAGTGTCCAGCTGCCAGGTGACGTAACGGCCTGCAAGCGTTACCTTACCTGGCCTCGAATCGTTCAAGTCGAGCCTGATATCAGGCTCGATGCTTGTCCGGCGCCGATTGCGCACGGGCAAAAGTACCCTGATAAGGACTTACGTTTCCCATGTTGACCATTGCACTGTCCAAGGGCCGTATCCTTGACGACACCCTGCCGCTTCTGGCCGAAGCAGGCATTGTGCCGACCGAGAATCCGGACAAAAGCCGCAAGCTGATCATCCCGACCTCACAGCCTGACGTCCGCCTGCTGATCGTCCGTGCCACCGACGTGCCGACTTACGTTGAGCATGGTGCCGCCGACCTCGGTGTGGCCGGTAAAGACGTGCTGATGGAGTATGGTGGCCAGGGCCTGTACGAGCCGCTGGACCTGCAGATTGCCCAGTGCAAGCTGATGACCGCCGGTGCCATTGGTGTCGCTGAACCCAAGGGCCGCCTGCGCGTTGCGACCAAGTTCGTCAATGTCGCCAAGCGTTACTACGCCGAACAGGGCCGTCAGGTCGACATCATCAAGCTGTATGGCTCGATGGAGCTGGCCCCCCTGATTGGTCTGGCCGACAAGATCATTGACGTGGTCGATACCGGCAACACCTTGCGTGCCAATGGCCTGGAACCCCAGGAATTCATTGCCGCCATCAGCTCCCGCCTGGTGGTTAACAAGGCTTCGATGAAAATGCAGCACGCCCGTATTCAAGCCCTGATCGATACCCTGCGCAAAGCAGTGGAATCTCGACACCGCGGCTGACTCACCTGCGCGGCTTCAGGTCGCGCCCATCTATCCGCGTAATAGCCAGAAATCTCAGGTACCCACGCGGATGGCTTGGTAGTCTTGTGGTGCCTGAGCTGCGCAAAACCCTTATTCCAAGCATTCGCCCATTACCGAGGCCCTCGCTATGACCGCTCCCACTGCAATTCGCCGACTCAACGCTGCTGACCCGGACTTCGCGCAGCATCTGGATCATCTGCTGAGCTGGGAAAGTGTGTCTGACGACTCGGTCAACCAGCGTGTGCTCGACATCATCAAGGCTGTGCGTGAGCGGGGCGACGCTGCCCTGGTTGAGTTCACCCAGCGCTTTGACGGGCTTGAAGTGGCCTCGATGGCTGACCTGATCCTGCCGCGCGAGCGCCTGGAACTGGCCCTGACCCGCATCACTGCGCCACAACGTGAAGCACTGGAAACGGCCGCACAGCGCGTGCGCAGCTACCACGAGAAACAGAAACAGGACTCCTGGAGCTACACCGAAGCCGATGGCACGGTGCTGGGCCAGAAAGTCACGCCGCTGGATCGCGCCGGTCTGTACGTACCGGGTGGCAAGGCGTCGTACCCTTCGTCGGTGCTGATGAACGCGATTCCGGCCAAGGTTGCCGGCGTGACCGAAGTGGTGATGGTCGTGCCGACCCCGCGTGGCGAAATCAATGAACTGGTGCTGGCTGCCGCCTGCATTGCGGGCGTTGACCGGGTGTTCACCATTGGTGGCGCACAAGCGGTTGCGGCATTGGCTTATGGCACCGAAAGCGTACCCAAAGTCGACAAGGTGGTAGGCCCGGGCAATATCTACGTCGCGACCGCCAAGCGCCATGTATTTGGCCAGGTAGGCATCGACATGATTGCCGGCCCTTCGGAGATCCTCGTCGTGTGCGACGGCCAGACCGACCCGGACTGGATTGCCATGGATCTGTTCTCCCAGGCCGAGCACGATGAAGACGCGCAAGCGATTCTGGTTAGCCCTGATGCCGAGTTCCTCGACAAGGTGGCGGCTAGCATCGCCAAACTGCTGCCGACCATGGAGCGGGCCGAAATCATCGAAACCTCGATCAATGGTCGTGGTGCGCTGATTCTGGTGAACGACATGCAGCAGGCTATCGACGTGGCCAACCGCATTGCTCCGGAACACCTGGAGCTATCGGTGGCAGACCCGCAAGCCTGGTTGCCGCAGATCCGCCACGCCGGTGCAATCTTTATGGGTCGTCACACCTCAGAGGCGCTGGGCGACTACTGCGCAGGGCCTAATCACGTACTGCCGACTTCCGGTACGGCGCGTTTTTCGTCACCGCTTGGCGTTTATGATTTCCAGAAGCGCTCCTCGATTATCTTCTGCTCCGAGCAGGGTGCTTCCGACCTGGGCAAAACCGCTTCGATTCTCGCTCGCGGCGAATCGCTGACCGGTCACGCCCGCAGTGCTGAATACCGCATCCTCGCCGACAAACAGGGGTAACAAGTATGAGCAAGTTCTGGAGCCCATTCGTTAAAGCCCTGGTGCCTTATGTGCCGGGTGAACAACCGAAGCTGACCAAACTGGTCAAGCTCAACACCAACGAAAACCCCTATGGGCCTTCGCCTAAAGCGCTGGCAGCGATGCAGGCCGAAATCAATGACAACCTGCGTTTATACCCCGACCCGAACAGCGACCTGCTTAAGCAGGCGGTGGCCGAGTATTACGGTGTGCAGACCAATCAGGTGTTTTTGGGCAACGGCTCGGACGAAGTGCTGGCCCATGTTTTCAATGGCCTGTTCCAGCACGACAAACCGCTGCTGTTTCCGGATATAAGTTACAGTTTTTATCCGGTTTACTGCGGGCTGTATGGCATCGAGTTTGACGCCATAGCACTGGATGAGCAGTTCCAGATCCAGCCTGCGGACTACACCCGGGCCAATGGCGGGATCATCTTCCCCAACCCCAATGCACCGACCGGTTGCCTGCTGGCGCTGGAGGCCATCGAACAGATCCTCAAGGCCAACCCTGATTCGGTGGTCGTGGTGGATGAAGCGTATATCGACTTTGGCGGCGAAACGGCCATCAGCCTGGTGGACCGTTATCCGAACCTGCTGGTCACCCAGACCCTGTCCAAGTCGCGCTCCCTGGCCGGTTTGCGTGTCGGCCTGGCGGTGGGCCATCCGGATCTGATCGAAGCGCTGGAGCGAATCAAGAACAGCTTCAACTCCTATCCGCTTGATCGTATCGCCATTGTTGGCGCAGCGGCAGCGTTTGCCGACCGCGAATATTTCCAACAGACCTGCCAGTGGGTGATCGACAGTCGCGAGCAAGTGGTCGCGCAGTTGCAGGCGCTGGGCTTTGAAGTGCTGCCATCGGCCGCGAACTTTATCTTCGCCCGTCACCCGGAACACGATGCGGCGGCGTTGGCGGCCAAGTTGCGTGATCAGGGGGTGATCGTGCGTCACTTCAAGCAACTGCGCATTGCCCAGTTCCTGCGCATCAGCATCGGCACGCCGGAGCAGAATGCGGCGTTGATTGAAGGGTTGTCAGACTTGTAACCGCTGCCCTCTCCCGGAGGGAGAGGGGACTAAAGCAAGAGCAGTATTCGCGCAGCACCACAAATCGGCCCCCTCTCCCTTTAGGAGAGGGCTGGGGTGAGGGTTTTCAGTCGTTCTGCGGCGGCTGCTCTTGCGGCGGTCGCAGGCCCACTGCGGCGGTGAGCTTGAGCTCTTTGCCGTTGCGCATGACCTGTATGGTGATTTTGTCCGAAGGTTTGATCCGCGCCACCTGATTCATCGAACGACGGCCATCGCTGGCGGGTTCGCCATCAATGCTCAGAATCACGTCTCCCAGTTGCAAACCGGCTTTTTGCGCCGGGCCATCACGGAAAATCCCTGCCACAACAATTCCCGGACGACCACTGAGGCCAAACGACTCGGCCAGCTCCTGGGTCAACGGCTGCACTTCAATGCCCAGCCAGCCGCGAATCACCTGGCCGTGCTCGATGATCGACTTCATGACTTCCATGGCCAGATTGATCGGGATCGCAAAACCGATGCCCTGTGAGCCGCCGGACTTGGAGAAAATCGCGGTGTTGATGCCGGTCAGGTTACCGTTGGCATCCACCAGCGCGCCGCCCGAGTTACCCGGGTTGATCGCGGCATCCGTCTGGATAAAGTCTTCGTAGTTGTTCAGGCCCAACTGGTTGCGCCCGGTGGCACTGATAATGCCCATGGTGGTGGTCTGGCCAACGCCAAACGGGTTGCCGATCGCCAGGGCGATATCACCGATGCGCAGGGTGTCCGAGCGGCCGATGGTAATTGCAGGCAGGTTTTTCAGGTCGATCTTCAGTACTGCCAGGTCCGTTTCCGGGTCGCTACCAATAACCCGTGCATGTGTTTCGCGGCCGTCCTTGAGTGCCACCACAATCTGGTCGGCACCTGCGACTACATGGTTATTGGTCAGTAAATAGCCCTCGGGGCTCATCAGCACTGCCGAACCCAGGCTGGACTCCATACGACGCTGTTTAGGCTCGTTGTTGCCGAAAAAGTGACGGAACTGCGGGTCTTCAAACAATGGGCGGGCGTTTTTGTTCACCACCTTGGTGGTGTACAAGTTGGCCACGGCAGGCGCGGCGCGCACCACTGCATCGGCGTAGGTCACGGGACCCTGCTGCATGTAACTGGTTTGCGGGGCTTGTTGCAGATTAACGTCCAGGCTCGGCAGCCCAACCCATTGCGGGTAACGCTGAATAATCAGCAAAGCGATAAGCACGCCAGCCAGCAACGGCCAGCCAAAGAAACGCAAAGCCTTAAACATTGAACTCAGTCCTGAAGGTTGCAGAGCCATTCTGACGGCCCATAATGACGCCATTATACGAGGGCCGCCCGGCTCTGAACGCTATATTTAGGAGTCTTTTATGGCTGTCTCCCTGAGCACGCTGGTAGAAGAGGCAAATCGTTACCTCAACTGTGCCGCCATCGGCGATTACTGCCCCAATGGCTTGCAAGTCGAAGGCCGCCCGCAGGTGATGCGTATAGTCAGTGGCGTGACCGCCAGCCAGGCATTGCTGGATGCCGCAGTCGAGGCCCAGGCTGATCTGGTGCTGGTGCATCACGGCTACTTCTGGAAAGGCGAAGACCCGTGCGTTACCGGTATGAAGCAGCGCCGCCTGAAAACCCTGCTCAAGCACGATATCAGCCTGCTGGCCTACCACTTGCCGCTGGATCTGCATCCAGAAGTGGGCAACAACGTGCAATTGGCCCGGCAGCTGGATATCACCGTCGAAGGTCCGCTGGAACCGGGCAATTCGAAAGTGGTGGGGCTGGTGGGTTCCTTGGCCGAGCCTGTAACGGCCCGCGATTTTGCCCGCCGTGTGCAAGAAGCGCTGGGCCGTGAGCCGTTGCTGATTGAAGGCAGCGAAATGATCCGTCGCGTGGGCTGGTGTACCGGTGGCGGGCAGGGCTTTATCGATCAGGCGGTACAGGCGGGGGTTGATCTGTACCTGAGTGGCGAAGCGTCAGAGCAGACTTTCCATAGTGCCAGGGAAAACGACATCAGCTTTATTGCCGCAGGCCATCACGCCACCGAACGTTATGGCGTGCAAGCCCTGGGGGATTACCTGGCGCGGCGCTTCGCCCTGGAACACCTGTTTATCGATTGCCCGAATCCGATCTGAGCATTGGAGTTGAACCCTGTGGGAGCGGGCTTGCTCGCGATCGAATCAACGCGTTCTTGCTGTATAACCGCATTGCCTGCATCGCGAGCAAGCCCGCTCCCACATGGAGTAATCGCCCAAACTCCGAGGTCTATTCTTAGACCGTTTCGATCTAGTTGGTGCCATCTATAGAAGAGGGTGCTGTGCTAGCATTCGCCCCTCGAACACGGCCCGCAGGCCGTTCATAAGATAGCTTTCGTGAGTAGCCATGGTCGACAAACTGACGCACCTGAAACAGCTGGAGGCGGAAAGCATCCACATCATCCGCGAGGTGGCCGCCGAGTTCGATAACCCGGTGATGCTGTACTCGATCGGTAAAGATTCCGCCGTGATGCTGCACCTTGCTCGCAAGGCGTTTTTCCCTGGCAAGCTGCCGTTTCCGGTGATGCATGTCGATACCCAGTGGAAATTCCAGGAGATGTACAGCTTTCGCGACAAGATGGTCGCCGAGCTGGGCCTGGACCTGATCACTCACGTCAACCCGGACGGCGTGGCACAAGGGATTAACCCTTTCACCCACGGCAGCGCCAAGCATACCGATATCATGAAGACCGAGGGCCTGAAGCAGGCTCTGGACAAATACGGTTTTGATGCCGCCTTTGGTGGTGCGCGTCGCGATGAAGAAAAATCCCGTGCCAAAGAGCGCGTGTATTCCTTCCGTGACAGCAAGCACCGCTGGGACCCGAAAAATCAGCGGCCCGAGTTGTGGAACGTCTACAACGGCAACGTCAACAAAGGCGAATCGATTCGCGTGTTCCCGTTGTCGAACTGGACCGAGCTGGATATCTGGCAGTACATCTACCTCGAAGGCATCCCGATTGTGCCGCTGTACTTCGCCGCAGAACGCGAAGTGATCGAGAAGAACGGCACGCTGATCATGATCGACGACGAGCGCATCCTTGAGCACCTGTCTGATGAAGACAAGGCGCGTATCGTCAAGAAAAAGGTCCGTTTCCGGACGCTTGGCTGCTACCCGCTGACCGGCGCGGTGGAGTCCGAGGCTGAAACCCTGACCGACATCATCCAGGAAATGCTCCTGACGCGAACTTCCGAGCGCCAGGGCCGAGTCATCGATCACGATGGCGCAGGCTCGATGGAAGATAAAAAACGTCAAGGTTATTTCTAAGGGGTTGTCATGTCGCACGTATCTGATTTGATCAGCGAGGACATCCTCGCCTACCTGGGCCAGCACGAACGCAAAGAAATGCTGCGTTTCCTGACCTGTGGCAACGTCGACGACGGCAAGAGCACCCTGATCGGGCGCTTGCTGCACGACTCCAAGATGATCTACGAAGACCATCTGGAAGCCATTACCCGCGACTCGAAAAAAAGCGGTACCACAGGCGACGATATCGACCTGGCGCTGCTGGTAGACGGCCTGCAAGCTGAGCGCGAGCAGGGTATTACCATCGACGTGGCTTATCGTTATTTCTCCACCGCCAAGCGCAAATTCATCATTGCCGACACCCCTGGCCATGAGCAGTACACCCGCAACATGGCCACCGGTGCATCGACCTGTGACCTGGCGATCATTCTGGTGGATGCCCGTTACGGCGTGCAGACCCAGACCCGTCGCCACAGCTTTATTGCTTCGTTGCTGGGCATCAAGCATATCGTCGTGGCCATCAACAAGATGGACCTCAAGGGTTTCGACGAGGGTGTGTTCGAGTCGATCAAGGCCGACTACCTGAAGTTCGCCGAAGGCTTGAAGATGAAGCCTACCAGCCTGCACTTTGTGCCGATGTCCGCCCTTAAAGGCGACAACGTGGTGAACAAGTCCGAGCGCTCGCCGTGGTACACCGGCCAGTCGCTGATGGAAATCCTCGAAACCGTGGAAGTGGCGGCCGACCGCAACCTCACCGACCTGCGCTTCCCGGTGCAGTACGTGAACCGTCCGAACCTGAACTTCCGTGGTTTTGCCGGTACCCTGGCCAGCGGCATCGTGCACAAGGGCGATGAAATCGTCGTATTGCCGTCGGGCAAGAGCAGCCGGGTCAAATCCATCGTTACCTTTGAAGGTGAGCTGGAACACGCAGGCCCGGGCCAGGCAGTTACGCTGACCATGGAAGACGAGATCGACATCTCCCGTGGCGACCTGTTGGTGCATGCCGACAATGTGCCGCTGGTGACTGACAACTTCGAAGCCATGCTGGTGTGGATGGCTGAAGAGCCGATGCTGCCGGGCAAGAAGTACGACATCAAGCGCGCCACCAGCTATGTACCGGGTTCGATTGCCAGCATCATCAACAAGGTCGATGTGAACACCCTGGAAGAGGGCCCGGCCAGCGCCTTGCAACTGAACGAGATCGGCAAGGTCAAGATCAGCCTCGATGCACCGATCGCCCTGGACGGCTACGCCAGCAACCGCACCACCGGTTCGTTTATCATCATCGACCGTTTGACCAATGGCACTGTCGGTGCCGGGATGATCGTCGCGCAGCCGTTGAGTCATGGCAGCGCGACCCATCATGGCAAACTGGCGCATGTGGCGGTTGAAGAGCGTGCCCAGCGCTTTGGCCAGCAGCCCGCCACAGTGCTGTTCAGCGGCCTGTCCGGCGCCGGCAAGAGCACTCTGGCCTATGCTGTTGAGCGCAAGCTGTTCGACATGGGTCGTGCGGTGTTTGTACTCGATGGTCAGAACCTGCGCCATGACCTGAACAAGGGGCTGCCACAGGATCGTGCCGGTCGTACGGAAAACTGGCGTCGTGCCGCTCACGTGGCGCGTCAGTTTAACGAAGCGGGCTTGCTGACATTGGCCGCGTTCGTGGCACCGGATGCCGAAGGCCGTGAACAGGCGAAGGCGCTGATCGGCAGCGACCGTCTGCTTACCGTGTATGTGCAGGCATCCCCGGCCGTATGCGCCGAGCGAGACCCGCAAGGTTTGTATGCGGCGGGTGGCGACAATATTCCGGGTGAGTCCTTCCCGTATGACGTGCCGTTGAATGCCGACCTGGTGGTCGACACGCAAACGCTGTCACTGGAAGAAAGCGTCAAGCAGGTGCTGGACCTGTTGCGTCAACGCGGCGCAATTTAAGCCGCACTAAAAAGCCCGCCACCGAGTGATCGGTGGCGGGCTTTTTGTTGGGCGCTGTATTTTTCCCCAGCCCTCTCCCGAGGGAGAGGGAGCTGATTTGTGGTGTTGTACAGGTCTGCTTTTGCCTTTAGTCCCCTCTCCCTTTGGGAGAGGGTTAGGGTGAGGGGCTTTTGATCTTCTTCACTGTGCCGGATAGTCCCGATGCAACTGCTCCAGCAAGCGGTCCTTCTCTTCCCAGAGCTGGTTGATCCAGCCCTGGAACGCCAGGCGGTACTCCGGGTCCTGGTCGTAGTTCTTGCCCAGGAATTCATCGGGTATTTGCAGCTCTTCAAACACCACGACTACGTCCTTCACATTGCCGCACAACAAGTCCCAGTACCCCGGACGCCCGCCCGGGTAGTGGATGGTCACGTTGACGATTGATTTCAGCTGTTCGCCCATCGCGTCCAGGACGAAGGCGATACCGCCGGCCTTGGGCTTGAGCAGGTAGCGAAACGGCGAGTTCTGTTGCGCATGCTTGGCTTCGGTGAAGCGCGTGCCTTCGACGAAGTTGAAGATGCCCACCGACTGGTTCTTGAATTTGGCGCAGGTCTTGCGCGTAGTTGCCAGGTCAGCGCCTTTCTTTTCCGGGTGCCTGGCCAGGTACGCCTTCGAATAGCGTTTCATAAACGGAAAGCCCAGTGCCCACCACGCCAGGCCAATCACCGGAACCCAGATCAGTTCCTGTTTAAGGAAGAACTTCAGCGGACGGATGCGTTTGTTAAGCACATATTGAAGCACCATGATGTCAACCCAGCTCTGGTGGTTGCTGGTCACCAGATACGAGTGCTCATAGTCCAGCCCTTCAAGGCCTTTGATATGCCAGCGGGTCTTGCGTATCAGGTCCATCCAGCGGTTGTTGTTGCCGACCCAGGCTTCGTGGATCCGGCGCATCAATTCGTCGGTCAGCCGTTGCGCCGCCGGGAACGGCAGGCACAGCTTGAAAATCGCGACGATAAACAACGGCGTGCAACACAGGATGGTGTTGATCGCCAGCAGCAGTGAAGCGATGACGCCGCGTATCGGCGCAGGCAGAAAGTCCAGCATTTACACATCCATAGGTCGGTTGGCGGCTTGAATCGCCGTAAGGGCGATGGTGTAGACGATATCGTCCACTTGTGCGCCGCGAGGCAGATCGTTTACCGGTTTGCGCAGGCCCTGCAGCATCGGCCCCAGGCTGACGCAGTCGGCGCTGCGCTGTACGGCTTTGTGCGTGGTGTTGCCGGTATTGAGGTCGGGGAACACAAATACCGTGGCCCGGCCCGCCACCTGGCTGTTGGGCGCCAGTTGCCTGGCCACCACTTCGTTGGCTGCTGCGTCGTATTGCAACGGGCCGTCGATCAGCAGCGCATGTTGCGCTTCGTGCGCCAGAAGGGTGGCTTCGCGGACTTTTTCGACTTCTTCACCGCTGGCCGATTCGCCGCTGGAGTAGCTGATCATGGCCACCCGTGGCGTGATGCCGAAGGCAGCGGCAGAGTCGGCACTTTGCAGGGCGATCTCAGCCAGTTCAGTGGCGCTCGGGTGCGGGTTCATGACGCAGTCGCCATACACCAGCACCTGCTCGGGGAACAACATGAAGAACACGGATGACACCAGCGTACAGCCCGGCGCGGTTTTGATCAGTTGCAGGGCAGGGCGGATGGTGTTGGCGGTGGAGTGGATCACCCCTGAAACCAGGCCGTCGACCTCATCCAGCGCCAGCATCATGGTACCAATCACCACCGGGTCTTCCAGTTGTTGCTCGGCCATCGGCGCGTTGAGGCTTTTGGTTTTGCGCAGGGCCACCATCGGTTCGACGTACCGGCCGCGGATCAGGTCCGGGTCAAGAATCTCCAGTCCTTCGGGCAGTTCAAAACCGTGGGCCTTGGCCACTGCCTGGACTTCTTCGGGCTTGGCCAGCAATACACAACGGGCGATACCGCGTGCCTGGCAAATGGCCGCAGCCTGTACGGTCAGGGGTTCGCTGCCTTCGGGCAGGACAATGCGCTTGTTGGCCTGCTGGGCACGCTGGATCAACTGATAGCGAAAAACTGCAGGGGTGAGGCGCATTTCGCGGGGTGTACCGCAGCGCTGGTGCAGCCAGTGGGCATCGAGGTGGCTGGCGACGAAATCAGTGATGATTTCCGCGCGCTCGCGGTCATCGATGGGAATTTCCTTGTTCAGGCCGTTGAGACGGTTGGCGGTGTCGTACGAGCCGGTACTCACCGACAGCACCGGCAGCCCGGCCTGCAGGGCGCCACGGCAGAGTTCCATCAGGCGTGGGTCGGGCTGGGTGTCGCTGGTCAGCAGCAGGCCGGCCAGCGGGACGCCGTTCATGGCAGCGAGGCTCACGGCCAGGATAATGTCGTCGCGATCTCCCGGGGTAACCACCAGCACGCCCGGTTTGAGCAGTTGCAGGGTGTTGAGCACCGTGCGTGCGCAGAGGATGATTTTCGACATGCGACGGGTTTCATAGTCCCCGGCATTGAGCACCTGGGCTCCCAGCAATTCGGCCACATCGCGGGTGCGTGGAGCATTCAGCTCGGGCTGAAAGGGAATGCAGCCCAGTAACTTGAAATCACCACTGCGCAGCAGCGGCGAATGCTCTTTGAGGCGTGCCGCAAAAGCGTCCATGCTTTCGTCGGTGCGCACCTTGTTGAGGATCACGCCCAGCACTTTCGGGTCTTTTGGCCCGCCAAACAGCTGGGCCTGCAACTCCACCCGACCCGACAGCTCGGTCAGCACTTCGTTTTCCGGGGCCGAGACCAGGATCACTTCAGCATCCAGGCTCTTGGCCAGGTGCAGGTTGACCCGTGCCGCGTAGCTGGCCGTGCGGGTGGGCACCATGCCTTCGACAATCAGCACGTCCTTGCCGATGGCCGCTTGTTGATAGAGGTTGATGATTTCTTCGAGCAACTCATCGAGCTGGCCGTCACCCAGCATGCGCTCGACATGGGCCAGGCCCAGTGGGGTAGGCGGCTTGAGGCCGTGGGTGCGGGCCACCAGTTCAGTGGAGCGCTCCGGCCCCAAATCCCCCGGGTGCGGCTGGGCAATGGGCTTGAAAAACCCGACTTTAAGCCCGGCGCGCTCAAGAGTGCGAACCAGGCCCAGGCTAATGGATGTCAGACCCACACCAAAATCGGTGGGCGCGATAAAGAAAGTTTGCATGCGAGCTTCCTGACGTGGCAGTGCAAGGGCAACACCCTTTAAACGGGGCTTGTGCCTGAATCAATTGCCAAGATTAGCGCTATCCGCCTCTTGAGCACACCAGCCACAGGCAAAGGGCTGGCCTATTTTGGCCTGGCGTTGCCCGGGATCAAGCACCCACGGCCGGGATTGCCAGGGCGGTTGATGGCGCTGGTGCTGTGTGTGGCCACAGGAGAGCACGGTAACCCAGTGCTGCTCCTCATCCTGACGCCAGCCAATGATCGTTGAAGTTTTCAAAATTATCCGTTGGTCTTGGTTGTGTTCGCTTTCGGGCGATTGCTTGGTTAAACTTGCGAACTCATTATTTTTTGCAAAAGGTCTCGCCCCATGACGATCGCCGCTAACAAGGCTGTCTCCATCGACTATACCCTGACCAACGACGCTGGTGAGGTCATCGACAGCTCCGCCGGCGGCGCGCCGCTGGTTTACCTGCAAGGCGCTGGCAACATCATCCCGGGTCTGGAAAAGGCTCTGGTTGGCAAGGCCGTCGGTGACGAGCTGGACGTTACCGTTGAGCCGGAAGACGCGTACGGCGAGTACTCCGCCGAACTGGTCAGCACCTTGAGCAGCAGCATGTTCGAAGGCGTTGACCAACTGGAAGTTGGCATGCAGTTCCACGCTTCGGCGCCGGACGGCCAAATGCAGATCGTGACCATCCGTGACCTGGACGGCGACGACGTGACTGTAGACGGTAACCACCCACTGGCTGGTCAGCGTCTGAACTTCAAGGTCAAGGTTGTGGCTATCCGTGACGCGAGCGAAGAAGAAATCGCTCACGGCCACGTACACGGTGAAGGCGGTCATCAGCACTGACAAGTGCTGCTACGCTCACATGAGAGCTAGCCAGGAAAGGCGCCTACGGGCGCCTTTTTGCATCCTGGATTATGAGGGCAATCGGCAGGCTGAACGATTGTTTGAATGTGGATACGGGAATTTTTGGAGTCCGTCATGAGTGCATTTCACGAACTTACCCTGGACGCGCTGGATGGCAAGCCGCTGCCGCTGGAGACTTTTAAAGGCAAAGTGGTGCTGGTAGTGAATGTCGCCTCCAAGTGCGGTTTGACCCCTCAGTACGCAGCCCTGGAAAACCTCTACCAGCAATTCAAGGGCAAGGGCTTCAGCGTTCTAGGCGTGCCATGCAATCAGTTCGCCGGGCAGGAACCGGGGAGCGAGCAGGATATCCAGGCGTTTTGCAGCCTCAACTACGGCGTCACTTTCCCTCTGAGCAGCAAGCTTGAGGTCAACGGGCCTGACCGCCATCAGCTTTATCGGTTGCTGGCAGGCGAGGGCGCCGAATTTGAAGGGGAAATTACCTGGAACTTCGAGAAGTTTCTGGTTGGCAAGGATGGCCGGGTATTGGCGCGTTTCTCACCGCGTACCGCCCCAGACGATGCCACGGTCATTCAGGCCATTGAGAAGTCCCTGGCCTAAGGCTTTTTTACGGTCATCGGAACCGGCACCGGGGCTGCGTATTCGCGGCCCTGGCGAGCCTGCTGCAACTGGTTTTCGAACTGCTCGACAATCCCCGTCCAGCTTTGCCGACTGGCATGGCAGCGGGCATTGAGGCGCAGGGTGCGCAAGGTTTCCGGGTCATCAAGCAGCCAGCAGGCGGCTTCGATCCAGGCGTATTCATCCCCCGGCATGGCCAGTACGCCGTTGTAGCCATGACGAATATGCAAGCCGGCAGCAGCCTCGTCATAGGCCACCACTCCCAGGCCTGAAGCCTGGGCTTCGAGCACCACGTTGCCGAAGGTTTCGCTCAGGCTGGGAAACAAAAACACGTCACCGGATGCGTAATGGCACGCTAGCGCTTCGCCAGACTGCTGCCCGCAAAAAATGGCCTCAGGCAACGAGGCTTCCAGTGAGGCACGTTTTGAGCCGTTGCCCACCACGATCAATTTGAAGCGGCGTGCGGGATAACGGGCTTGTAGTTCATCGAAACAGCGCTTGAGTGCGTCCAGATTTTTTTCCGGTGCCAAGCGTCCTACATACAACAGGGCAATATCGTTTTCTCTGAGCCCCCAACTCTGGCGCAAGGCATTCTGACGTTTTGCCGGGCTGAACAGCTGGCTATCGACGCCACGGGGCAGCAGCTCCAGGCGTTCAAAATGCCTGCGCTCAAGTTCTACGCGTTGGCTGGCACTGGGCACCAGGGTCATTGCCGAGCGGTTGTGAAACCCGCGCAGGTAGTGAGTCAGCGCCCGGGTAAACAGGGTCAGGCCATGCTGGCGCAAGTACTGCTGAAAATTGGTATGAAAGCCGGTGACCGCGGTAATGCCGAGGCGTCGGGCAACCCTGAGTGCGCACAGCCCAAGGGGCCCCTCTGTGGCGATATAAACCACGTCAGGGGGGTGCTGGCACCAGCGCCTGGTCAGGCGATGGGTGGAGGTCAGGCCCCATTGCAGGCCGGGATAACCGGGCAGCGGCCAACCGCGGCAGAGCATCAGGTCGTCGCTGCTGCGCTGATTGCCATCGGCGCTCTGGCGTGGGCGTATCAGTTGCACGCGGTGGTTGCGGGCGCGCAAGCCATCGCACAGGTGGCCAAGGGTATTGGCCACGCCATTGATTTCAGGGGCGAAGGTTTCGGTAACAAGTGCGATATGAAGGGCTGTGGTCATGACCCCAGTGTGCGTTGGGGTCATGACGTCAATGTGTCACGGTGATGATGGAATGATGAAGTCAGCGGCTGCGGTTGGCGGCTGCCAGCGCTTCATCGCCACGCTCGCGCACCCAGAACAGGGTTGCACCGGCAACGGCTGCGGGCATCATCAGGATATTGACCACCGGGATCAGCAGCACCAGATAGACGATGCCGCCAAAACTCATGCTCTGCCAGCGTTTTTCGCGCAGCCAGGCGAGCATCTCGTTCCAGCCCAGCTTGTGGTTGTCGGCCGGGTAGTCGATGTACTGGATGGCCATCATCCAGATCCCGAACAGCAGCCACAGCGGTGCCGCGATCAGGTTGAGCACCGGAATAAACGAGAGGATCAGCAGGGCAATGGCCCGCGGCAGAAAGTAGCCCAGCTTGCGCATTTCACGGGCCAGGGTGCGCGGCACCATGGCGGCCAGTTCGCCCCAGCTGAAAGGTGGCGAATTATCGACCCCGCGCACCACGGCTTCGACCTTCTCCGAGAGAAAACCGTTAAATGGCGCGGCGATGATGTTGGCCAGCATGGTGAAGGTGAAAAACACCATCAACGCCACCAGCACCACGAACAGTGGCCACAACACGTAGTTGAGGAAACCGAGCCAGTTGGGCAGGGTCGGCATCAAGGTATCGACCCAGAGGCTGAACTGATGCCCGGCGAAATAAATCAATCCGACGAACAGCACCAGATTGATCAGTAACGGCAGCAGCACGAACAGGCGCAAGCCAGGGCTGAGGATCAACTTAAGGCCTTCACGCAGGTACTGCGGGCCAGAGAGAACAGGGGCGGGCATAGCGTGCTCCGAACAGTGGAAAACCGGGCGACCTTAGCGGCTTTGTCCGCAGGACGAAAGCCTTGTCGCAGTATCGACAATAACTGTAACAAAGCCGTCTAAAATCGACTTCGACTACATAGAGACCTGCTATGAGCTGGATTGTTAATGCGTATTTCCTTACTCTCTGCGGCCTCTATATGCTTCACCCATATTTTTCAGGATCTGCGCGTTGCAGGCATAGCCTGGGCAGGTTTACGATTTCTTTTTATTCCAGCCGGTAAAGCGGCGTTCCGACCCGGTTTCAATGCGGGCGGTCATAGGAGTGAGTCATGTCTGAAGTACGTCATTCGCGTGTGATTATTCTGGGTTCCGGCCCTGCCGGTTACAGCGCCGCTGTCTATGCGGCCCGCGCCAACCTCAAACCACTGCTGATCACGGGCATGCAGGCTGGCGGTCAACTGACCACCACCACCGAAGTCGACAACTGGCCCGGTGATGTTCACGGCCTGACCGGCCCGGCCTTGATGGAACGCATGCGTGAGCATGCGGAGCGTTTCGAGACGGAAATCATTTTCGACCACATCAATGAAGTGGACCTGAAAAATCGTCCGTTCACCCTCAAGGGTGACAGCGGTACATTCACCTGCGACGCACTGATCATCGCTACCGGCGCCAGCGCCCGTTATCTGGGCTTGCCGTCGGAAGAAGCATTCATGGGCAAAGGCGTTTCTGCCTGTGCGACCTGTGACGGTTTCTTCTACCGCAACAAACCTGTTGCCGTAGTGGGTGGTGGTAACACCGCGGTTGAAGAGGCCCTGTACCTGGCCAATATCGCCAGCAAAGTAACCCTGGTTCACCGTCGCGAAACCTTCCGCGCCGAGAAGATCCTGATCGACAAGCTGCACGCCCGTGTTGCTGAAGGCAAGATCGAACTCAAGCTGAATGCGACCCTGGACGAAGTGCTGGGCGACAACATGGGTGTGACCGGTGCGCGCCTGAAGAACAACGACGGCAGCTTTGACGAGCTGAAAGTCGATGGCGTATTTATCGCCATCGGCCACACACCGAACACTTCGTTGTTCGAAGGCCAGCTTGAGCTTAAAGACGGCTACATGGTTGTGCAGGGCGGCCGTGAAGGCAACGCTACTGCGACCAGCGTTGAAGGCGTGTTTGCTGCGGGCGACGTGGCGGACCACGTTTATCGTCAGGCCATTACCTCGGCTGGCGCCGGTTGCATGGCAGCGCTGGACACCGAGCGCTACCTGGACGGCCTGCAGAACGCCCAGTTCTGATAGCCTGCCTCAACAAAAAAACCGGCTTTGGCCGGTTTTTTTGTGTCTGCCCTGTGGGAGCGGGCTTGCTCGCGATGGGATCGCAGCGGTGTAACTGAAAAAAATCGGCGCCTGCATCGCGAGCAAGCCCGCTCCCACGATGAGTTGCAGTATTACGCCTTGCGCGTAAGCGGCTGTGCGTCGAATTTAACACCGGCCAGGCCGTGGGCAATCAGTGCGCGAATGTTGCTGTGGTCTGTGCCTTCAGGCGTGGCCAGTACCGAGCGGTAGTGTTCGCCGAAAGCCAGCAGGGTTTCCTGGTCGCTCAAACCTTCCAGCAGGGCCAGGCCCAGGGTCTTGCACGAACCTTCATTTTGCCCTGCAGCGTTTTCCACACCGCCGTTGATGAAGCTCTGAGGCTGGTAATCGTAGTGCGCGCCAATAAACGCCAGGGTATCGGCAAAAACGTGCTCGCCGCTGTTGAGGCTGGCGCGCAGGGTGTTCAAATCAGTCATGCTTTTTTCCTTGGGTGAACGCCGCCGTCTGTTCGGCGCTGGCTTCTTTCTGGTACTGGGCTTTCCACTCGGCATACGGCATGCCGTAGACCACTTCGCGTGCGTCATCGAGGCTGATGGCGATCTGGCGCTCGTCTGCTGCGGCCTTGTACCACTTGGACAGGCAATTGCGGCAAAAACCCGAGAGGTTCATCAGGTCTATGTTTTGCACGTCCTTGCGGCTGTCCAGGTGCGCGACAAGGCGGCGAAAGGCGGCTGCCTCCAGTTCAAGCTGTTCTTGAGGTGTCATGGGGTTCACCGGGGTTATGAGGTTGCAGTCTGACGGCTCGCCGCCAGTGTAATCGACACCGATTCGGCAAAGCGCAGCGCGTGCGGTTTGTCGACTTCGACTTCGGCATACAGTACCGCGTCGTTGGCCATCACCAGATCCAGCAACTCCTGGGTCAGGCGCTCAAGCAGGGCGAAGCGGTTCTCTTCGACGTGCTGGATCACGGCCTTGGTGATGGTGCGGTAATTGAGCGCGTGGTCGATATCGTTATCGCGCACCGCCTCCTGCGCCGCGTAGAGGATGGTGAGGTTGATCAACACATCCTGCTTGTTGAGGATTTCTTCCTCATTGATGCCGATATAGGTACGCAGGCACAAGTCCTTGACGCGAATACGGGCCATTCCTGGCTGAAGTTGTGGCATTACGACTTGCTCCGTCCAATCAGTTGCAAGAACTCCATGCGGGTGCTCGGTTCGCGGAAGGCGCCGAGCATGACCGAGGTGTTCATGGTCGAATTCTGTTTTTCTACGCCGCGCATCATCATGCACATATGCTGGGCTTCGATCACCACGGCCACACCGGCAGCCTGGGTGACGCTTTCGATGGCGTCCGCGATTTCCCGGGTGAGGTTTTCCTGGATCTGCAGGCGCCGGGCAAACATGTCGACAATGCGGGCGATTTTCGACAGCCCCAGTACCTTGCCCGTCGGTATATAGGCCACATGGGCCTTGCCGATAAAGGGCAGCAGGTGATGCTCGCACAATGAGTACAGCTCGATATTGGCCACGATCACCATTTCGTCACTGTCAGAGGCGAAGAGGGCGCCGTTGACGATTTTCTCCACGCTCTGCTCGTAGCCATGACACAGGTATTGCATGGCTTTGGCGGCGCGTTTGGGGGTGTCGAGCAGGCCTTCGCGCTCAGGGTCTTCGCCTAAACCAATAAGAATCTCGCGGTAATGCTCAGGCAGTGATGCGCTCATCTAAGTACTTCCTCGCGGGGCGGCATTATTTTAAATGCCGGCCGCCGTTGACGGTCAGGGTGGTGCCGGTCACATACGGGTTGTCCAGCAGATAGCGCAGGCTGCGGTAAATCACCTCGGCGCCGGGCTCGATGCCCAGCACGGATTTGGCCAGCGCTTGGGTGCGGTACGCCGCATCGTCGTCGGGGTTGAACATCAGCAAGGCCGGGGCGATACCGTTGACTTTGATCTGTGGCGCCAGTTTAGCCGCGAATGACAGGGTCAGGCTGTCGAGCCCGGCTTTGGTTGCGCAATAGGCCATATGCTTGCTGCTGCCCTTGCGTGTTACATCATCGCTGATATGCACAATATCTGCAGGGTTCGAGCGTTTGAGCAGCTCGCTGCAATGCAGGTTGATCAGATATGGCGCGAGCATATGCACGCTGAACATGTGCAAAAAGGCGCTGGTTTCTGTCTGTGGGGTTTCTTCCAGCCAGGCCGAGGCGTTGTGGACAATCGCCCGCAAGCTGTCGGTGTGTATTTTCAGCCGTTCGATAAAATCGAGAATGCCGGCTTCGGTCGAAAAGTCGGCAAACAGCGCAATGGCACCCAGGTCGCGGAGAATTTGCACGCCGGGTTTTTCACTGCGATAGGTGAAAATCACCGGATAGCCGTCGGCCAGCAGCTGCTGCGCACAATGCAGGCCAACGCGCTGGCCTGCGCCAGTGATCAGAATCGGTGCGGTAGAAGTGGGCATGACGTACTCGGTGCACAAAAGCCGGAAACAGTCGCGGCGCATTGGCAAAACTATACCAGTGTCCGCGACCTGACGGCCAAGCCCGAGATTAGTGGCGCGGTGTCGCGATAGCGCTGCGCAGGGGTTTGCCTGGGGTGCTGTGCAGCCAACCTGCCAGCAAGTGGGTAGAGAGTGGAATAAACAGGTAAACCATCAGCGGCGTCAGGGCCAGGGTACTGACCAGTACCCGTGGCAACAGGGCTAACTCGCCGAGCAAGGGGGCGCATACAAAGTTGAACAGGAGTGAGACCGGGAAGAACGCCAGCCAGATGGCGACTGCCTGCTTCCAGCGGGGCGGTCTTTGCCCGGTATTGCCGAACCAGCCGTCGATGCCGCTGACCCGGTGCTCGGAAGGGTTGGCGAACAGGTCGCTGCCACGCAGCAACCAGGCCTTGCGCGAGACGGAGTGCTCCCAGGCATGCAAGGTGGATTCGTCGGCAAAGCGGAAGATGATTTGAAATTCGTCGTCGCCCGGTGGCGGCGCCAGAACGCCCGAGCCCAGGTAGCCGGCAAAGTCCGTGGCCAGCTGTTCGCCTTCGTGCAGCCAGGCGATCAGTTCCTGGTAGCGGCCTTTGGCGACACGGCGCGCAACCATCAATGTGACAGGGGAGGTAGACATTGTGTATCTCCATGAGGCTGATGCTGCCCGGGTAGGGCAATCACAAAACACGGCGCCGGGGTGGTGGGCCATGTCCGTAAAAACAAGCAAGGATTGTTCCTGAATACACACAGCGCCGTTTGTGGGAGCGGGCATCACCGCGCTCACCTGACAGACCGCGTGGCCTGCACCGCGAGCAAGCCCGCTCCCACAGGGTCTGGATTGACGGGTAGAATCCAGTCACCCTTTCTGATTGTTGCCCTGCCGATGCCTGTGATTACTGAACTCGAGCCCATTGCCCAGGCTGATGATTGCCAGGGTCTGTATCCGATCCGGGAAGTGGCCAGGCTGACGGGAATCAACCCGGTAACCCTGCGTGCCTGGGAGCGCCGCTATGGGTTGATCGAACCAAAACGCACCGAAAGTGGGCATCGTCTGTATTCCGTGAGCGATATTGGAACGATTCGTCAGGTCATGGGCTGGCTTGAGCGTGGGGTTTCTGTCAGCAAAGTCGCGCAATTGCTAGCAAGCAACAGTTCCGTCGATGTCCCGGCACCCGCCAGCAGTGAGTACCGCGACTGGCAAACCCGTATTGGCAGCGCCCTCACGGACTTTAACGAACCCGAATTGGAGCGTCTTTACGGGCAGATTTTCTCCAGCTACCCGATTGACGTTGTGTTTCAGGGGATTTTCCTGCCGCTGTGGCAGCAACTGCTTGGGACCCGGGATACTTTTGGCCGTACCAGTGAATGGCTGCTGCTGGACGGCTTCTTGCGCGGTCGGGTACAGCATCGCCTTCAATTGCAGGCCGCTGTTGCCCGCCCGTGCGTGCTGGTGGTGGCGATGCCTGAGTTGTGCCGCGAGCTGGAGTTGCTGGTGGCGGGCTTGCTGCTGACCCGTAATGACCGCGTGGTCAGGGTTGTGGCCATAGGTCAGCCATTGGAAGAGTTGTCACTGGTTTGCCAGAAGCTGGAGCCCCGGGCCGTTGTGCTGTTTGCCAACCATGCATTGAACACGGTCCACCAGCGCAGGCTGACACGCCTGGCACAGACCCTGAATTGCTCGGTGTCGTTGGCAGGTGAGGCCTCGGATGTGGTTCAGGAGGCTTTGGCGAACTCATCCATCGCTTGCCTGGGGAGTGTGTCACGCCTGATCAATCAACGTCTGGATGCTGAACTCAAGGCAACGCCGGGGGGTTGATCAGACGTGCAGGCCCGGGTGCGCCAGGCGGTGTTGTTGCAGGATGTACTGGCGCAGATGCTCGGTTTCGCCCTTGTCGCTCTGGCTTAGGCGGTAGGCATAAAGGCCCGTTTCCGTTTTGCGCTCCAGGGTGCCGCGCAGGTTGATCCGCTCATATCCATCGGGGCTGAACCACTGTGCAAACTGGCGTGGCGGCTGGCTGTCGTGACGCATTTCAATCAGCACGCCTTTGAATGACAGTTCGGTTACCCACAGATGACCTGCCTTGCCGCGGATATTTTCCAGCGGCACCGGCTCGGCCAGTGACAGGCGCCAGGGGCGCGCCTTTGGCCCGTCTTCGAAGATGCTCGGGGCGCCGAGTTGCAGATGCTGGGCATGGAATTCGTCTTCAACCAGGCGCAGCGGAAAACTCATTTGCTGATTGGCAATTTGTGCCTGGATGGTGACCTGTTCATGGGCGGCAAGGCGTGTCAGCAAATCGCGGATTTGCGACATCCCGTTGACCATCAGGCTCGACGACGCATCCCGTTTATTCAACAGCGGGTTTTGGTGCATCGTTTGGATGAAATCCAGTTCGTCCTGAGTCAAAAGGGCATCGTGCGACATGGATAAAGCTCGAAAAGGTGTCTGAAAAATCGTCACAGCGACTATCAGACCGTAATTTCTACGTTTTGTTTAATCCGCTCGTCGCCTTGAGCGCCTGCAGTTCAGCCTGAACCGAGGCCAGTCGGGCTTCGAGCTGGGCGACCCGCTGCTGGGCCTTTACCTGCAAGGTGACGTCTTTTTGCACGCCAATAAAGTATGTCAGCTTGTCGTTTTCGTTAAACACCGGCGTGATCGACAGTTCATTCCAGAAGTGCGTGCCGTCCTTGCGATAGTTGCGCAGGATCTGGCGGGTGGGCTGACCGCTGGCAATCGCCTCGCGGATCAATTGCAGGCCCTGCTGGTCACGGTCGCCGGCCTGCAAGAAGCGGCAGTCCTGATAGAGGATGTCGTCGCGGCTGTAGCCGGTGAGGGTTTCAAAGGCGTTGTTTGCATAAATCAGGATGTTGTCTTCACCTTCTTGTTCGGCAACGACAATGCCGTCCTGGGACGCGTCCACCATGCGTTGTAATAAACGGGCGTTGATCATTGAGTGGTTCTCCAGAGAGGCATACAGATGGGCGCATGGTAAGGCATCGCTGCCAGACCTGTTAATATCCCAGGCTTTTAGTCAGCTACAGGATCAGATTGATGAAAGTCGCCATCCTTTCCGGCTCGGTGTACGGCACCGCTGAAGAAGTCGCCCGCAATGCGAAACAACTGCTGACCGATGCCGGTTTTGAGGTTTTGCTCAATACCCGCGCCACTTTGGCCGATCTCCAGGCGTTTGCTCCCGAAGCGCTGCTGGCGGTGACCTCGACCACGGGCATGGGCGAGCTACCGGACAATCTCGTGCCACTGTACAGCGCCATCCGTGACCAGTTGCCAGGCGCCTGGCGCGGGCTGCCTGGGGCAGTGATTGCCCTGGGTGATGAAAGTTACGGTGACACGTTTTGTGGCGGTGGTGAGCAAATGCGCGAACTGTTTGCCGAGCTTGGCGTGCGTGAAGTGCTGCCGATGCTGCGTTTGGACTCCAGCGTCACGGTGACTCCGGAGGAAGACTCCGAGCCGTGGATTGCAGAACTGATCAAAACACTGAAGCCGTAACCGGGCGTTCACGCAGCAGCTCAAGCCAGGCCTGGGCTGCCCGTGACAGATACGCGCCATCACGCCAGATAAACGCGATATCCCAGCGCAAGTCATCCGGTGCGAGCAGTTTGAGCCGCACCACCCCGGGGCGCACCAGCCCGCGGGCGACCACACTGGGCAGCAACACTACGCCCTGGCCTGCAGCCACCAATGCCACCAGAAAATCCGCCTGGCCACTGCGCCCGCCTTCGTTGGGGGTAAAGCCTGACTGCTGGCAGGCTTTGAGCACCCGATCGTTGAGCACAAAGCTGCGCTGGTAGAGCAAAAAGGGCGTATCAGCCAATTGCTCAAGTCTTACGCCGGGCCCCTCGGCCAGTGGATGATCGGCCGGGAGCAGAACATCCAGCGGCTCGTCACAAAACGGCTGATAAGCAAACGCGGGATTATTCGGGGTCAGGCTGCCGCCCAGCTCCAGTTCGCCGCTCAAAACGGCCTGTTCGATATTCAAGCTGCCTTCTTCGAGCAACTGCACCCGGATATTCGGGTAGCGTCGACGGTATTCGGCAAACAGCCCGGCAAACAGGGTGTTGCTGCCCAGCAGCGGCAGGCCCACCCGCAGTTCCCCCCGGGTCATCTGGCTCAAGTCGTCCAGCTCGCTCAACAACTCCCGATGCAAGCGCAGCATGCCTTCGGCCCGCTGCAACACCACATTGCCCGCTGCCGTCAGCCGCACCTGAGAACCCAGGCGGTCGAACAGCGGTGTACCGAGGCTGTGCTCGAGCTGCGCCACTTGTTTGCTCACCGCTGACTGGCTGATATGCAAGCTGTGGGAGGCGGGGGTAAAACCGCCCTGGCGGGCGACTTCGACAAAGGTGCGCAGGTGTTTGAATTCCATTGGCGTGATTCCATTTTGGAATGGCTACAAGTCTGACAATTCGTTTCCGGGATGTTAGCAGGCTCTTTAAACTGGAAACCTGTCTGAAATGGAAACAACATGAAACGCTTCGATGTAAAACGCCTGGGTCGGTTGGTCAGTGAACTGGCCGTTTTGTTGGCGCTGTATTTTCTGGGCTGCCAGCTGGCAACCTGGGGGCACTTGCCGATCCCGGGCGGGGTGGTGGGCATGGCGCTGCTGTTGCTGGCGTTTGCCCTGGGCTGGGTCAGACCGGCGACCCTGCAATTGGGGGCCGGTGTGTTGATGGCCGAAATGCTGTTGTTTTTCATCCCTGCACTCATGAGCCTGCTTGATTACGGTGTAATCGTGCGTGATGAAGGTTGGCGCATCCTGTTGGTCATTGGCGTGAGTACCTTGCTGGTGATGGTGGTGACGGCGTTCACGGTGGAAGCGGTGTGCCGCTGGAGGATGCGTCATGAAGTTTGAACTGATGCCCATGTTCTGGCTGCTGTTCACGCTGTTGACCTACGCCTTCAGCCGCTGGCTGTACCGGCGTACCGGGCGATACCTGCTGTCTCCGCTGATCCTGGTCCCGGCCTTGCTGCTAGCCGTGGCCGTGCCGTTGCACACTGCCTATGCTGAATACTCAAGCAATACCCATTGGCTGATGCTGGTTCTGGGGCCGGTAACGGTGGCCTTTGCCGTACCGATCTGGCAGCAACGCAAGTTGCTGGCCCGTCACTGGGTGGCGTTGCTGCTGGGGATGCTGGCAGGCAGCGCGGCGTCCATTGGCAGTTCGTTCTGGCTGGCCCGGGCGCTGGCGCTGGACACCTCATTGACCATGTCGCTGGTGCCGCGCTCCATCACCACACCGTTTGCCATGCCGCTGGCACAGGATCTGGGGGGCGTACCTGAGCTCACGGCGGTGTTTGTAATGTTCACCGGTGTGTTTGGCGCGTTGCTGGGCGGTATTTTGCTCAAGTGGCTGCCGCTGCGCAGCAGTCTGGCCCGGGGCGCCCTGTTTGGTATCGGCGCTCATGGCGCAGGGGTCAGCCGTGCCCGCGAAGTGGGCAGTGAGGAAGGCTCGGTAGCAGGGCTGGTGATGGTGCTGACCGGCATCCTTAACCTGTTTGCCGCGCCGTTGCTGGCGATGGTGTTCTAGTTCTTAAACCCGCCACATACCCCGTGGGAGCGGGCACCATAAAAAAGGCCGCTGTAAAACAGCGGCCAAGGAAGACGTTCATCAAGGAGCTACAAATCAACGTCAGGGTAAATCGGGGAGAGCAGAGTCGATGCGACTCGATGCGTGTCCGTGTTGCGAAGTCCGGCAAGCTTAAGGGCTGGCCCGCAGCGGAGTAAGCCCGGTTTGGGACAATCTGTATTACAGCTACGGCAACAGTCCTTGTGCGGTAACTATGTGCCGCACACCTGCTGTCGTCCCGGTGTTGAATGAGCCTTCACACGGACTCTCCAGGTCGACTTGAACCGTGCACGACGCCGGATGGGCCTGGAGCACTGACAGGAGGTTCACCATGACCCGTAATGAAAAACCCGCATCGCCGATCAACAACTTCAGCCTCAAACCCAGCGCAGAAGTGATCGAGCGTGTGCGCTCGTTTCTTGACGAGCGACTCCAGCCCCAGGGCCTGGATTGCAGAAGCCTCTATCTCAATACAGTGAACAATATCGTTGACCAGACCCTGACGTACAGCCAGAACCTGCTGGGTCTGGGTGTGGATACGCTGGAGTGGGGCGCTGTGCAGGCCCATGATGACTGGGAGTCGGGGGTGTTTTCCCGGTCCTGGACATTCGATGACAGCCTGCGAGTGGATCAACCGTCCATGGCCGACATCGAGCAGATGATGAAAGACCTGCTCGATGAGGCCAAATACGAGTGGATGGTCTAAAACAATGAGCTGTCAGGCTGGCTGATAACCCATCCGCCAACTGATGGCCTGGCTCGCGGCCAACAAGCGTTTGGCTGCGGGCCCGTTTTCATCGGCGTGGAACAGGGAGGTGGGACCAACCACTGTCAGTACGGCCGCCACCTGACCGGTCGCATTGAACACCGGGGCCGACAAGGCATCGACGCCAGGCATCAGCAAGCCATGGACGAAGTGCAGGCCGCGCTGGCGGATTTGACTGCAAAGTGCGACGTAGGCTGCAGGTGTTTGCAGCGGATGCACCTGATCGGTCTTGAACTCCAGTTCGCGCAAGTCGGCGGTTTCGCGATCCGGTAAAAAAGCGTTGAACACCAGCCCCGTGGATGAGCTCAGCAATGGCAATACCGAGCCCAGCTGGGTCACCACCGTGACCGCCCGCACCGCCGGCTCGATATGCACCACGGTCGCGCCCTGGTTACCCCACACCGCCAAAAAGCAGGTTTCGTTCAAGTCGTCGCGCAGTTCGGCCAGGGGCAGGCTGGCGACCTTGAGCACATCCATGCTGTTGAGCGCAGCCAGTCCCACACGCAACGCCTCGCGCCCCAAACCGTAATGATTGGTGGCGACATTTTGCTCGGCAAACCCGCTGGCAATCAGTGCCTGTAAATAGCGATGCACCTTGCTCGCGGGCATTTGCACGTGTTCGGCCAGGCGCGACAGCGACGTGGAGGGTGAGAGCTCGGCCAGCGCCTTGAGGATGTCAGTGCCGACCTCGGCCGAACGCACTTTTTGCTTGCCGGTGCTGTCGTTGCTGCTGCGGGGCTTTTCCATGGAAGTGTTTATATCTCGGGACGAATGGGCGTCTTTATAGCTTGACGCTTGTTACCAATCAAATTACGTTATGCGTAATTGAATTACGATAAAAATAACGCAGCGACGCGCAAATGCCTTCAGCGCAGGGCGCAGTCATCTGCCTTCTCCATGCTGGAGGCTCCATGAACGTCGATTCGCCTTTGTCAGGTCTTGGCTATCTGTCCGGGTTTGGCAACGAATTCAGCAGCGAAGCATTGCCCGGCGCCCTGCCGGTGGGTCAGAACTCCCCGCAAAAAGCCCCCTACGGTCTGTACGCCGAATTGTTTTCCGGAACTGCGTTCACCATGGTGCGCAGCGAGGCGCGGCGTACGTGGATGTACCGCATCCAGCCGTCAGCCAACCATCCGGCGTTCGTCAAACTGGAGCGGCAACTGGCTGGTGGCCCGTTGGGCCCGGTGACGCCGAATCGCTTGCGCTGGAACCCGCTGCCGATTCCTGCCGAGGCTACGGACTTTATCGACGGCCTGGTGGGCATGGTGGCCAATGGCGGGTCGGATAAACCCTCGGGCATCAGCATTTACCATTACTGCGCCAATACTTCGATGCAGCGGGTGTTTTTCAATGCCGACGGCGAAATGTTGCTGGTTCCCGAGTCGGGGCGTTTGCGCATTTGTACCGAACTGGGGCGTCTGGATCTGCAGCCTCTGGAGATCGCGGTCATTCCTCGCGGTCTCAAGTTTCGTGTCGAGTTGCTTGACCCGCAGGCCCGCGGCTATGTTGCCGAGAACCATGGTGCACCGCTGCGCCTGCCTGATCTGGGGCCGATTGGCAGTAATGGCCTGGCCAACCCTCGCGACTTTCTGACTCCGCTCGCCCACTACGAAGACGGTGCGCTCCCTACGCAACTGGTGCAAAAATTTCTTGGTGAGTTGTGGGGCTGCGAGCTGGATCATTCGCCGCTCAACGTAGTGGCCTGGCATGGCAACAACGTGCCGTACAAATACAATCTGCGCCGCTTCAACACCATCGGCACTGTCAGCTTCGATCATCCCGATCCATCGATTTTTACTGTTTTGACTTCGCCTACCAGCGTACCGGGACTGGCCAACCTCGATTTCGTGATTTTCCCGCCGCGCTGGATGGTGGCTGAAAACACTTTCCGGCCACCCTGGTTCCACCGCAACCTGATGAACGAATTCATGGGCCTGATCCAGGGCAGTTACGATGCCAAGGCCGAAGGCTTCCTGCCCGGCGGTGCATCGCTGCACAGCTGCATGAGCGCCCACGGGCCGGACGGCGAAACCTGTACCAAAGCCATTGCGGCCGAGCTGCAACCCAGCAAGATCGAAAACACCATGGCCTTTATGTTCGAAACCAGCCAGGTGTTGCGCCCCAGCCGGTTCGCCCTGGAGTGCCCGCAGCTGCAATCGAACTACGACGCTTGCTGGGCCACGCTGCCCGTGACCTTCACCCCGAACCGGAGATAACCCATGACCCAGTCCACTTTGACCCGCAGCTGGATCGCCTCCGCCAACGGCCACAGCGACTTCCCCCTGCAAAACCTGCCCATGGGCATTTTCAGCATTGATGGCTCGGCGCCACGTAGCGGGGTGGCTATTGGCGATGCCATTTTCGACCTGGAAGCCGGGCTGGCAGCGGGGCTGTTTGAAGGTCAGGCCAAGATAGCCGTAGAGGCTTCGTTGGGCGGGGCGTTGAATAGCTACTTTGCCCTGGATCGGGGCGCCCGGGTTGCCCTGCGCGAGCGTTTGCAGGAACTGCTGGGGGAGGGCAGTTCCCTGCGCGGCAAAATCGAAGCCCAGGGTTCCCGCCTGCTGCCACTGGCAGCTGATTGCCAGATGCACCTGCCGGCCAAAATCGGCGACTACACCGACTTTTATGTGGGCATTGAGCACGCCAAAAACGTCGGCAAGCTGTTCCGCCCGGACAACCCGCTGCTGCCCAACTACAAGTATGTGCCGATTGGCTATCACGGGCGCGCCTCGACCATTCGCCCGTCCGGTGCCGAAGTTCGGCGCCCTAAAGGCCAGACCTTGCCTGCCGGGCAGACCGAGCCAACCTTTGGCCCGTGCGCCCGCCTGGACTACGAACTGGAACTGGGCATCTGGGTTGGCAAAGGCAATGACATGGGCGATGCCATCCCGGTCAGCGAAGCTGCAGAGCACATTGCCGGCTTCTGCCTGCTCAATGACTGGTCGGCACGGGACATCCAGGCCTGGGAATACCAGCCGCTGGGCCCGTTTCTGTCCAAAAGCTTTATCACCAGTATCTCGCCGTGGGTGGTGAGTGCCGAGGCGCTGGAACCATTCCGTCGCGCGCAACCGGCCCGTCCTGAGGGTGATCCACAGCCACTGGCTTACCTGCTCGATACCAGGGATCAGGCCAATGGCGCGCTGGATATCGAACTTGAAGTGCTGCTGCTGACCGAGGCGATGCGTGAGCAGAACCTGCCAGCCCATCGTCTGGGCTTGAGCAACAGCCTGAACATGTACTGGACCGCGGCCCAACTGGTGGCTCACCACAGCGTCAACGGCTGCCAGTTGCAGTCCGGTGACCTGTTCGGTTCGGGCACCTTGTCGGGCCCGGCCCGTTCGCAACTGGGCAGCCTGCTGGAAATCACCGAGGGCGGTAAACACCCGATAGAACTGGCTTCAGGCGAAGTGCGTAAATTTCTGGAGGATGGTGACGAAATCATCCTGCGTGCCCGCTGCGCCCGTGAAGGCCATGCTTCCATCGGTTTTGGCGAGTGCCGGGGCAAGGTTGTTGCCGCGCGCTAAAAGGAGCGGGTCATGGAACTCTTCACCTATTACCGCTCAACCTCGTCTTACCGGGTGCGTATCGCGCTGGCCCTGAAAGGGCTGGATTATCAGGCGGTGCCGGTCAATCTGCTCGTACCGGCTGGCGGTGAACACCGTCAGCCGGCGTATCTGGCCATCAACCCGCAGGGCCGCGTGCCGGCCTTGCGTACCGATGAAGGCTGCGTCTTGACCCAGTCGCCAGCAATCATCGAGTACCTTGAAGAGCGCTATCCCCAGGTGGCGCTGCTGTCCGCTGACCTCGCCACCCGCGCTCATGAACGGGGGGTAGCGGCTCTGGTTGCTTGTGATATCCACCCGTTGCACAACGTCAGCGTGCTCAATCGATTGCGCCAGTTGGGGCAGGATGAGGAGCAGGTGGTGGAGTGGATCGGTCACTGGATCGGCCAAGGGCTGGCAGCCATCGAGCAGTTGATCGGTGACGAAGGTTACTGCTTTGGCGCGCAGCCCGGGTTGGCGGATGTGTATTTGATCCCTCAGCTGTACGCGGCGCAGCGTTTTGGCGTGCAAATGGCGGCGTACCCGCGCATTGCCCGAGTGGCAGCGCTGGCTGAGCAACACCCGGCCTTTATCCTGGCGCATCCGGCCAATCAACCTGACACGCCTGCCTGACCTCACTCTGTGTGTGGGAGCGGGCTTGCTCGCGATCGAATCAACGCGGTCTTGCGTAATAACCGCATTGCCTGCATCGCGAGCAAGCCCGCTCCCACAGAACCCTATCCCGCCGGGATATGTCCGAAACCCTGAAAACCGCGCAGGCTTATTCCTGAGCTCTTCAACGAATTTTCTGGCGCCACCTATACTGGCGTTTACCCATAATCGTTCGAGGGCCTGATGATGTTTGCTCTTATGCAAAGCGCTCAGCTCGAGTCGCTGCACCTTAGTGTAGACCCCGTTACAGGCCTTAAAGCCGTGATAGCCATCCACAACACTCGCCTGGGGCCAGCGTTGGGGGGCTGTCGTTATCTTGCTTACCCCAATGACGAAAGTGCAGTCGGTGATGCCATCCGCCTGGCTCAAGACATGAGCTACAAAGCCGCGCTGGCAGGGCTGGCTGTTGGAGGGGGGCAGGCTGTGGTGGTGCGTGCGGCCCACGTTGATAGTCGCGCGGCGCTGTTTGAGGCTTTTGGTCGCTGTGTGGACCAACTGGACGGGCGCTATATCACGGCAATTGACAGCGGCACCTCCACTGCCGATATGGACTGCATTGCCCAGCACACCCGGCATGTCACCAGCACCACTGCTGCGGGGGATCCTTCGCCGCATACGGCCATGGGGGTTTTTGCCGGCATTCGCAGCACCGCATCGTCGCGATTGGGTAGCGACAACCTCGAAGGTTTGCGGGTGGCGGTGCAGGGCCTGGGCAAAGTGGGTTACGCGCTGGCCGAACAGCTGCATGCTGCGGGCGCCGAATTGCTGGTCTGCGATACCGATCCCGGCAAAGTGCGCCTGGCCATGGAACAACTGGGGGCGCACCCGATTGCCTGCGAAGCCTTGCTCAGCACACCCTGCGATATCCTTGCGCCGTGTGGTCTGGGCGGCGTATTGAACTGGCACAGCGTCGCGCAACTGCGCTGCTCGGCTGTGGCCGGGTGTGCCAATAACCAGCTGACCAATCTACAAGTGGCCGATCAGCTCGAGCGGCGGGGGATTTTGTATGCCCCGGATTACGTCATCAATTCCGGCGGGCTGATCTATATGGCCCTGACCCATGAAGGTGCCGCCCCCGAGGCCATCAACCAGCAGTTGCTGCAGATCAGTCAGCGCCTGACCGGCATCTATGCTCACGCCCAGGCCGAAAAGCGTTCACCGGCACGGGTTTCGGACGAGCTGGCTCATCAATTGTTGTACCCCAAGGACTGAACACAGGCCAGGTCCAGTTCCGGGCCTTCCATGGCAAAGCGTGTTTCAAACTCTTCCAACCCCGCATGCACCTGTTGCAACGCTTCGATCTGATTCATTACGGCGTGTTTTTTGCGGGCGATGGCGTTGCTCACGACCTCCCATGGCAGCGTCTGGCCGCGGTGTTGATCAAGGATGGCCTGCATTTCCTTGAGCTTGAAGCCCAGCTGTTGCGCGCATTTGATAAATGTCAGCAGTTCAACGCTTTGCTCGCTGTAGATGCGATAAGCGCCACGGCGTTGCGGTGCAGGTAACAGGCCGATTTCTTCGTAGTGGCGAATGCTTTTGACGGTGGTGCCCGACAATTGGGCGGCTTTGCCGATGTACATGAAAAGTCCTTTTAATCGCCGCCCGCCGAATTATCGAGTGGCGAGCTTGCGTGCCTCTAGAAGCCAGGCGTCTCTTTGATGAGGCGTGGCGTTCAGGATGGGGCCAAACGTCAGGGTGGCGGTGGGTTTTATGCCACAAAACGCCAGTGTGGTTTTGCGTATCTGATGCAGCCCCGGCATGCGGTACACCCATCTGTAGTACCACGGCGGGGTGTCCATCGTCACCAGCAGGTGCGCGCTGCGGCCTTTCAGTAGCTTGTCGGGGAAAGCCTTGCCCTTGCGGTATTGAAAGGCAAAACCGGGCAGCAGGATGCGATCGAAAAAGCCTTTGAGCAATGCGGGGATTCCGCCCCACCAGATCGGGTAGACCAGCACCAGGTGTTCGGCCCAGAGGATGTTGGCCTGGGCGTGGAGCAGGTCAGGCTCCAGTGCCTGGACCTCCTGATAGCCTTCGCGCAGCACCGGGTCGAAGCGCAGGGCGCCCAGGCGCATGATGCGTACTTCATGGCTGGCATCCTTGGCGGCAGCTATGTAGCTGTCTGCCAGTGCGCTACAGAAACTGTTCGTGCCGGGGTGACCGAGAATCACCAGTACTCGCTTGCTCATCATGACGCCAACCTCAAAGGGGGCCTTTGAGGGTAGAGGCTGCCCCGTAGGGGAGAGTCAAGCGAGAACCGGGGGCGATTACTCGCTGTCGACCAGCAACTCGGACAGGGCGTCCGGCTGGCTCTTGAATGCCTTGGCAAACACATCGCGATTTTTCGCCATGTAGATACCGGCTTCTTCGACTTGCTGCTCGTTCAGGGACGGCACAGCTTTTTGCAACACTTCGGCCAGCAACTCTGCCAGTTCCAGCATTTTGTCATGACGGTCAGCTTCGGCTTTATCCATGAACAAACGCTCCAGATCTCGGCTGCTGCGGTATACCACTTCGACGGCCATTTACCACCTCATATGCCTTCACGTAAATTATCTAGCGATTACTGTATTTATATACAGCTAAAAGGATAAGCCAATCATCGGGATTTGAATAGCGGCTTTTTCACTCTAGCTGTAATTGATAGGCGCAGCGGGCGCCCGACGTGTCTAATTGCCGCCCGCCATCATCTTAAGTGAGCAGCATCAGGCTGCCACATGGCCTTTTTTCTGCATGTTAAAAGCGTCATGTGCATCGCGGATGATCCGTTCGAGTCGATTCAAGGAGCTGCATCGTGAGAGTTAACAAAGCTGAGAAGCTACGTCGCCAGGTTCATGAACTGGCCGAGTCGATGGGCAACCTGTTCGTCGAAACCTTCCATTACCTGGCATTGTTTGCCATTGGCGCGGTCACTGCCTGGGCGGCGGTGATGGAATTCCTGGGAATGGTGGAGAAGGGCAACATCACGATTGATGACATCCTGCTGCTGTTTATCTACCTCGAGCTGGGGGCAATGGTCGGGATTTATTTCAAGACCAACCACATGCCCGTGCGCTTCCTGATTTATGTGGCGATCACGGCGCTGACCCGCTTGCTGATTTCCAATGTGTCCCATCACAACCCGCCAGACATGGGAGTGGTGTACCTGACCGGGGCGATCCTGTTGCTGGCCTTCGCCATTCTGGTGGTGCGCTATGCGTCTTCGCAGTTCCCGTCGGTGAAGATCGAGAACCCTCATCGCAAGACTGGTGCCGGTTCCGGCGAGCATCCGGAAGTGGAGAAGGGGGAATTGTAAGTCGATTTTACATATGAAAAAGGGCGGGCTTACCAAGGTAAGCCCGCCCTTTTTTGTGCCTCACTGACGTTCAATCAGCTGATCTTGTCGAGTTCCTTTTCTTTCTCCAGGAACTCTTCTTCAAGCAAGTCATCAGCGGTCTGCTTTGGCTCTTTTGCCTCAAACCCTTCCGGGGCGAGGGTCACTGTACGTTTGCCACGCAGCTTGCCGAACAGGTGCTCCAGAGCGTGCTCCAGTTTTTGAGCAGCACCCTCCACAGCTTGGGTCAGTGAATCAGCGTCGTGGGATACGAGAATTGGCTGGTGTCCTTTAGGTCGAGCCTCCATTTTGCAGCGTTTGTCCTTGGGACCGGACTTGCCGCCATTTTCATCACTGAGATGGACCTCGACCCGGGTCAGATCTTCCAAATGGCGTTCGAGCGTGACTTCAACAGTAGCGGTGACCCAGTCCTGGGTGCGTTTGTCACTGTCGATGTGTTTATCGGAAAAGACGTGAGTAAGCATAGTTCTTCCCTTATATAAGCGTGCTCGTGTGAGGTCTGACGGCCTTGGGTGTACAAAGGTTCATCGTCATCGCTCAGTTACAGTGTTTGGGCCGATGAGCAAATATTTCAAGCACTATTTTCAGGAAGTCTTTCAAGTCGTGACCGGTGTCAGTCTTTGCCTGTAGGAAAAGCCCGCGTGTGCGGGCTTTAGCCAATTTAAATCAAAATGCGACAGAGGTTTGTACATAGAGCGTGCGTGGCTCGCCCACGTATTTGCCCTTGTTGTTGTCGTCAAACGAGCGGGTGTAGTACTCGTGGTTGAGGATATTTTTGACCCCCACAGCCACGTTAAGGTCGGACAGCTGGTGGCCAAAGTCATAGCCCACACGGCTGTTGAAGACCATATAGCCTGGGATCAAACCGGTGCTGCCGTCAGCGCTTTCGGCGCGGGTATTGGCGTTGTCGGCGAACTGGTTGCTTTGGAAGGTGCTGTCCAGGTTGGCTTTCCACGGCCCCTCGGTATAGCCGACGCCGATGCTGCCTTTGTTTTTCGAGGAGAACGGCACACGATTGCCTTTGTTCGGCCCGTCTTCGCGGATGGTCGCGTCAACATAGGCATAGGTGGCGTATACGTCGAACCCCGCCAGTACCGGGCTCAGGCCATCCAGCGCGTAGTTGACGCTGGCCTCGATGCCCTGATGACGGGTCTTGCCCCGTGCGATCACCGTGTCGGTGGTTTGGTTGCTGTCGTACTGGTTGTTGAAGTTGATCAGAAATGCGCCGATCTCCGCGCGCAGGTTGCCATTGTCGTAGCGAGTGCCAATTTCCCAGGTGCGCGCTTTTTCCGGTTTTACCTCGCCGCCGGTAACGCGATTGGGCATCTGGCTGTACTGCACGCTGCCGAAGGAGCCTTCGGTATTGGCATACAGATTCCAGCTGTCGGTCACGTGGTACATCACGTTCAGGGCGGGAAGCGGAGTGTTGTAGTCGCCCTTGTATTTGACGTTGGTCAGCAAGTTGGTTTGCTGTTGTTCAATCATTTCGTAGCGAATGCCCGGAGTGAAGGTCCATTTGCCGATGTCGATCTTGTCGTCGATAAAGAATGCATGGGCTTCGGTGGCACCACGGGTGTCGCGGTCATTGCGGCTGTTGGTGGTGGGCAGTTCATTGGCGGCAATCGGCGTGCGGTAGCGCAACTCATGGCCGGCTTCGTTGATATAACGATAACCTGCGCCCACTTCGTGGCTGCTGTTGCCCAGATCAAAGCCCTGGGCTATACGGGTTTCGATCCCGCGCACCCAATATTCCCGCGGTGACAGCGAGAGGAAGCTGCCCTGGTCCAGATACCCGCTGCGCAGGGTCTTGGTGAAGAAGCTGTTGACGGTGAATTCACGGCGATCTTCCTGGTAGCGATAGCCAAAGTTGACCAGGGTGCGACGGCCCCAGAACTTGTCGTTGGGGCGGGTCGACTGATACGGGTCAGCCTTGTAGGCCGCGGTGCTCAGGCCGCCGGGCATATCGGCCTCGCCATCGTAGTATTGGGCCATGGCGTGCAGGCTGTTGGCTTCGTCGATCTGATAGTTGCCCTTGAGGATCAGGTCGTCGATGCGTGTGTCGCTATGCTGGCGCCAGTCGCCGCCGCGTACGCCGGAATACAGCAGGGCGCCGCCGAGGCCGTTGTCGGCGGTGCCGCCGGCCAGCAGGTTGGCGGTTTTCTTGAAGCCATCCTGGGTGGACGATGGGCTGGTTTCGGTTTGCAGGCCAACTTTTACAGTCGGTTCGTCAGGAATGGCGCGGGTCACGAAGTTGACGATACCGCCGACGTTCTGCGGGCCATACCGCACGGCACCGCCGCCACGCACTACGTCTACCGCATCCATATTGCCCATGCTGATGGGGGCAAACGACAGCTGCGGCTGACCGTAGGGGGCGAAGGGCACGGGAATGCCGTCCATCAACACGGTGGAACGGGTCGCCAGGCGCGGGTTGAGCCCGCGGATACCGAAGTTCAGGGCCATGTCATGGCTGCCGGTGCCGTTGTTTTCCGGAGCGTTGACGCCAGGGATGCGGTTGAGCACTTCGCGGGCACTGGTGGCGCCCTGGCGTTCGAACTCTTCGCGGCGGATCACGTCACGGGCGCCGGGGTGTTCGAACACATCGGTTTGCGCCGCGTCGCCGAGCCAGTCACCGACCACGCTGGAAGCGCCCAGCTCAATGCTTGCCGGAGCTGTCGAGGTGGTTGCCGGTTGCAGGCTGAATGCCCCCTGGCCTTCAGCGCGGGCTTGCAGGCCAGTGCCTTCAAGCAGGGCCTGCAAGCCTTGTTCTGGATCGTAGGTGCCTTCCAGGCCCTTACTCTGCATACCGCTGGCGGCGGCGGAGCTGAACGAAATCAGCACCCCGGCTTCGCGTCCGAATTGGTTGAGAGCGTTTTCCAGCGATGACGGTGCGATGTGGTAAGCCTTGGCGTCGGCAAATGCCATCGGCAGGACGCTGAAACTCAAACTGGCACCTAATAGCAAGCGGGCCAGGGACGTAAGACGGAAGGGCTGAGCGGGCATGAGGGATCCTGTGGGGATGAGAATCTAAGTGGCTTACCTTCTCTGTCACGCCAGATCCGAAATCGGCTCACATTTTTTGAAAATAAAATGCACACCCTTTGTGGGAGCGGGCTTGCTCGCGATTGGATCGCCGTGGTGTGACTGGCAGACCGCGTTGTTGCCATCGCGAGCAAGCCCGCTCCCACAACAAGCTCGCTGCTACAACACGTCCGTTTGCACAGAGCCGTTACACCCGCGCTTCAACCGTTACCCAATAGCGGGTAAAGCGCTTTATTCGCACTGGCAAGCTGACGGCAAGCAGGTCCAGCACGCGTTCGCTGTCGTCCACCGGGTAGGTGCCGGAGATCAGCAGGTCGGCGACTTTTGGGTCGCAGTTGAGCTGGCCCCGGCGATAGCGGCCCAGTTCGACGAGAAAATCCGCCAGGCGCATATGCGCAGCAACCAGCATGCCGTCGGTCCACGCACCGCTCCCCGCATCCAGAGGGCGCGGGGTGTTCCAGGCCTGGCGGGTGAAGCTCAGTTGCTGGTGCGGCTCAACCCACAATGCACTACCCGTATGCGCTGTTGGCATCAGCGCTACCCGGCCATCGAATACGGCGATTTCAGTATGCTCGCCAAATTGGCGCACATTCAGGCGGGCGCCCTGGGGCTGCAAGCTGCCGTGGGCGGTGAGCACCTGCAAGGGCCGCGAATCCCGGGCGGCGGTGAGCAGCATTTCGCCTTCGAGCAGGCGGATGACTCGTTGCTGGGCATCGAATTTCACATCCACCGCGCTGGCGGTGTTGAGCTGGAGCTGGCTGCCATCATGCAACTGCAGGTTGCGCCGCTGGCCCACCGGTGTGCTGAAGTCTGCCAGCAACGGGGTGACGGGCAACTGCTCGCGCAGGCCCCAGGTCAATGCCGAGCCTGCGCCTAAAAGCAGCAACAGCTTCAATGCCTGACGGCGACTGCTGCTTTTGGGCGCGTTCAGGGCCGCATGGGCCAGTGGCGACGACAAACCGCGCAAGCGCTGGTTGATGCGCTGGATATGCTCCCACGCCCGCTGGTGTTCAGGATGGGCGTGTAACCATTGCTCCCAGGCCTGCTGGCGCCTGGGACTGAGCGCACCGCCCTGCATTTCGACCAGCCAGCTGACTGCTTGCTCGGCCACCGCCGTGCCGATGTCGGGCGGTGCATTGAAGGCACCGTTCACAGGGCGAAGTAGCAACGCAGGGCTGCCTTGCTCAAATGACGTTTGACCGTGGCAATCGAGATACCCAGTTGAGCGCCGATTTCTGCGTAGCCCAGGCCATCGACCTGAGCCAGTAAAAAGGCCCGTTTGACCGGGGAAGGCAGGCCGTCGAGCAATTGATCGAGCTCCATCAGGGTTTGCAGAATGATTGCGCGTTCTTCTTCACTGGGGGCAACCTGTTCGGGCAGGTCAGCCAGGGCCTGCAGGTAGGCGCGCTCCAGATCCTGGCGGCGATAGTGATTAAACAGCACGCGCTTGGCGACCACGGTCAAAAACGCCCGGGGTTCGCCAGGGGGCGGGGTTTCGCGGGCGGTCAGCAGCCGCATGAAAGTGTCCTGGGCCAGGTCGGCGGCATTCTGCGGGCAGCCGAGCTTGCGCCGCAACCAGCCCGTGAGCCAGCTGTGGTGGTCCTGATACAGAACCTCGACGGTGTTTGACTGCGACAACGACCACTCCGGCTGCGCTGAATAACGCTTTAGAGAACAAGAATTGTTCGCATTGTAGGGGTGGCTTTATGCATTGAGCAATCACCACTTATCAAGGGCGGTCGCGCAGCCCGTCATCTGCTTTTGCATATGAGAATATTTATCATTAGTATCGCTTTCCTTTTGCCTGCGCATCGATCTCCATGACCCCACCCGAACTCAAGGATGGCCCTACCAGCGAACCGCGCCAGGGACGAGCGCATTTCCTGCAGGTGTTTCTTAGCCAACGTCCGCAGATGGAAGCGCTGGTGAGCCGCCGCGTGGGCTGCCGGGCTACGGCCGCGGATCTGGTGCAGGATTTGTTTTTGCGGTTTTGGCGGCGGCCGTTGGTGCAGGTTGAAGAGCTGAGCACCTATCTGTTGCGCTGTGCGGGCAATATCGCCATCGACCATTTGCGCAGCGAAGGTACGCGCGAGCGGGTCAGCCATCACTGGCAGCCTGAACCGGACGCCAGAAGCTGCGAGCCCCAGGCCGCTCTGGAAGCCGGAAATGACTTGCGCCAGGTCGAGGCGGCATTGCGCAGCCTGCCCGAGCGCACGCGGCATATCTTTTTGCTCAACCGTATTCACGGTCGCACCTATGCCGAGATCGCCAAGGTCATGGGCGTGTCGCAAAGTGCTGTCGAAAAACACATGATGCGTGCCCTGGAGGCCTGCAAGGCCAGTCTGCGTGAGCCGCCATCAGGGACAGCATTGTGAACCGCCATTCGAGAGTTGCCGTGACAGCCGAGCAAGAGCGTGCCGCGTTGGACTGGCTCAGTGTGCTGCACGACCGGCCCGACAGTGGCGATCAGGCCACCTTCAATCGCTGGCTGCAGGCTGACCCTGCCCATGCCGAGGCCTATGCCCAGGCGCAGGTGGTGTGGGAGCTGAGTGAAGTGGCGGCCAGTACCCTGGCTAACGAAGAGTCGCTGGCCCTTCAGCGATACCTGTCGGCTATGGATACATCCCGGCGCGGTCGCCTGCGGCATTGGGCCGGTGGGTTGGCCATTGCTGCATGCCTGCTGCTGATGGTCGGTGTATTTGCCGGTTGGCAACCGGCGCGCTGGGTGGACGATCTGGGCGCGGACTATGTGAGCGCGCCTGGGCAAGTGCGCACTGTGGTGCTGGCCGATCAAACGCAGGTCACGCTGGATGCCGACAGCGCCATTGCGGTGAACTTCAGTGGTGGTGAACGCCATGTGCAATTGCGCCGTGGCGTGGCCTTCTTTCACGTCACCCATACCGGCGCGCCCTTTGTGGTAGATGCCGACGGCGGTGAAGCGCGGGTCCTGGGCACCGAATTTGAGGTGCGCCTGCAACCGGGCGGGGCGCAAGTCACGGTGTTGTCCGGGCGGGTAGGGGTCAAGGCTGGCAAGGATTCGGCTCAGCAGATTCTTACTGCCGATCAGCAAATCACCTACGACGCTGGGGTTACCGATGCAGTGCATCACGTTGACAGCCAGAGCCGTCTGGGCTGGCGCTCGGGCTGGTTGAGCTATTACAAAACCCCGCTGGCTGATGTCGTGGCCGATCTCAGGCGTTATTACCCGGGGCAGATTGTGTTGCTCAACAGCCAGTTGGGTGCCAGGAAAATCAGCGGCAGTTTCCCCAGCCAGGACCCGCAAGCCGTGCTCAATTCGTTGCAGGGCGTGCTCGGATTTGAGCAGCACAGCGTGTTAGGGCTGATTGTGTTGCGTTGACGCGCCCTCCACATATCCCTGTGGGAGCGGGTTTGCTCCCACCGTTTTCCCACAGGCGGTCTGTGGCGTCATCGCGGATTTTTTTTCATTGCGTGGTGAGGTAAACCCCGGCCCCATCCGTGTAGTGCTTGAAAATGCGAAAAATTCGTATTCCGTATCAGGTCAACACACAGGTCATGAGCATGAAGTCCAGGGCAAGTTCGGTGAAACAGTGGTTGGGAGCTTCTGCATTCGTGATGGCCGGGTTGGCGCTAAACCCGCTTTATGCGGCCATGGCTGCCGAGGCGCCGCAACAGCAGGCCGAAGCCTTGTTCGATTTCAACCAGCCGGCGAAACCTCTGCCCCAGGCGCTCAACGACTTTTCCCGGCTGACCGGCCTGAGCGTGGTCTACACCGATGAAGCCCCCTTTGGCCTGCAAGCGCCGGCGATCAAGGGACGCATGAGTGCCGGGCAGGCTTTGCAGCAGTTGCTCGCGCAGTCTGGCTTCAATGGGCGGCGTACCGACGCCAACACTTTTGCCCTGGAACCCCAGCCCACCGCAGGCGCCCTGAACCTGGGGGCCACCAGCATTACCTCGCTGGCCACAACCGACACCAGCTACCAGCCACCAGCCACCACTTCGGTGATGCGCGGCACGGGCTCATCCATGGAAGTGCCGCAAACCATCAATGTGGTTGCCGCCCAGGTGATTCGCGACCAGGCGCCGCGCAATCTGGATGATGCCCTGAACAATGTCAGCGGCATCACCCAGGGCAACACGCTGGGCAGTACCCAGGACTCGGTGATGAAGCGCGGCTTTGGTGACAACCGTGACGGTTCGATCATGCGCGACGGTATGCCGCTGGTGCAGGGCCGGGCGATGAACGCTACCACCGAACGGGTCGAAGTGCTCAAGGGGCCGGCCTCGTTGCTCTACGGGATTCAAGATCCGGGTGGTGTCGTCAACGTGGTCAGCAAAAAGCCGCAGCTGGAGCAGTACAACGCGGTGACGGTGCGTGGGTCAACCTACGGTTCGGGTAAAAACGGCGGCGGTGGCAGCCTCGACAGCACCGGCCCGCTGGGTGACTCGGGGCTGGCCTACCGGATGATCATCGATCATGAAGATGAAGATTACTGGCGCAATTTCGGTGTGCATCGCGAAACCCTGATCGCGCCGTCGCTGGCCTGGTACGGCGACAACACCCAAGTACTGCTGGCGTACGAACACCGCGAGTTCCTGACCCCCTTCGACCGTGGCACGGCCATCAATCCGGCGACCAACCATCCGCTGGACATTCCGGCCACGCGCCGCCTGGACGAGCCGTTCAACAATATGGAAGGGCGCTCGGACCTGTACCGCCTTGAAGTCGATCACGACCTCAACGACGACTGGAAAGCCCATTTCGGCTACAGCTGGAACCGCGAAACCTACGACGCCAGCCAGGTTCGGGTTACCAAGGTCAACTCCGACGGCACCCTGACGCGAAAAATGGACGGCACCAAAGGCGCCATCACCACCGACCGTTTCAGCACCTTCAGCTTGCAGGGCAAGGTTCAGGCCGCTGGCATGCAGCATGACCTGGTGTTTGGCGTGGACGACGAATACCGCAAAATCTATCGCGCCGAGCTGATCCGCCAGGACAGCCAGTCCACGTTCAATTACGAAAATCCGGTGTACGGCAATGAAGTCGCCGGTACCACTGTGAGCGCCAGTGACAGCAACCAGACCGACCTGCTGCGCAGCGACTCGTTGTTTGCCCAGGACTCGATCCACCTCACCGACCAATGGATTCTGGTGGCGGGCGCACGCTTTCAGAAGTACGACCAACTGGCGGGCAAAAGCATTCCGTTCAAGGCCAGTACCGATACCAACGGGGTGAAATGGATCCCGCGGGCCGGGCTGGTATACCGCTACACCGATGAACTGTCGTTCTATGGCAGCTACACCGAATCGTTCAAGCCCAACTCCTCGATCGCTCCGCTGACGGGCGGCGTGGTACTGGACTCCTCCATCGCACCGGAGCAGTCAAAATCCTGGGAACTGGGGGCCAAGCTGGATATCCCGGGCCGTATCACTGGCACCCTGGCCTTGTACGACATCAAAAAGCGCAATGTGCTGGTGTCCTCCACGGTGGACGATGTCACCGCATATTCGGCCGCGGGTGAAGTTCGTTCCCGGGGCCTGGAACTGGACGTCAGCGGCCAGTTGACGGACCAGTGGAGCCTGATCGGCAGCTATGCCTATACCGATGCCGAGGTGACCAAAGACACCACCTACCAGGGCATGCGTCTGCAGAACGTGGCCAAGAACAGCGGTTCGCTGTCGGCGGTCTATGACTTTGGCAGCATCGTGGGCGGTGACAAGCTACGCGTTGGCGCAGGCGCGCGCTATGTGGGCGAACGGGCGGGGGATGCCCTGAACGACTTCGATCTGCCGGGTTACACCGTGGCCGATGCCTTTGCCACCTACGACACCAAGGTTGAGGGGCAAAAGGTCAAATTCCAGGTCAACGTCAAAAACCTTTTCGACCGCACTTACTACACCTCGGCGGCCAGCCGCACCTTTGTCTCCATCGGCGATGCGCGGCAACTCACATTTTCCAGCACTCTGGAGTTCTAAGGCCGCCAGGGTTACCTGAACACCGCCCGAAACTCCCCCGGCGTGCCGCCCAGGCTTTGCTTGAAGCGGTTGGCGAAGTGGCTGGCGCTGGCGAAGCCACAGGCCAGTGCAACATGGCCCAACGCCAGTGTGCTGTTGCGCAGCAGGTCGCGGGCGCGGGCCAGGCGGCGGGCCAGCAGGTATTGATGGGGCGGTACGCCAAAGCTTTCGCGGAACATGCGGGCAAAGTGGTAAGGCGATAGCGCGCACTGCGCTGCCAACTGGCCGATGTTCAGCGGTTCGGCCAGCCGGTGCTCGATGTATTCCACCAGTTGGCGGCGCTGATAGGCCGCCAGCCCGCCCTTGAGTTGCAGCCCGTCACGCAGCCCCACCTGGGTCAGTACGGCATGGTCGAGCAGGGCGCTGGCCAGGCTGCTGGTGAGCAGGCGTTCGGCGGGCTCGTCCCAGTTGGTCTGGATCAGTTGATGAAAGCGGCGGGTTTGCTGTTCGTCATCCTGAAAGGTCAGTTCCCGCAATTGCATCTCCCTGGGTTCGCGGTCGAGCAGGGCGATGCAGCCCAGGGCAAATTGCTCCTGGCTGACATACACATGGGCCAGGCGTATTTCGCCATTGATCACCCACGCCGATCGATGATCGGCGGGCAGCACGCAGAGCTTGCCCGGTGAGCCCTTGGCGCCCGGTTGCTCGCGTCTGAAAGTACCGGTGCCGCCGGAGATATAGCACGACAAGGTGTGGTGCGTCGGTGCTTCATACTCACGGGCATCGTGGTGGTTGGTCCACACAGCAGCGGCCATGCCCTCACCCAGCTCGGCACTGTGCACCAGACGGGCATTGGGCGAGCTGTTCATGGACTGGAAGACTTGCAGGGTATCGAATGCGGGCATGCTCGCATCCTACTCCGTCGCACTGCGGCTGCCAGCCCCGACCCCACAAAAGCGCAAGAATCTGCAAGTGCGGCCCAGGCAGCGGGCCCAGACTGAAGGCCATTGTCTGGAGTGCGCCATGAACCTGTTTTTATATGTAATGACTGTCTTGATCTGGGGCACCACCTGGATCGCCCTGAAATTGCAATTGGGGGTGGTGGCGATACCGGTGTCCATCGTTTACCGCTTTGGTCTGGCGGCGTTGGTGCTGTTTGCCGTGCTGTTGCTCAGCCGCAAGTTGCAGGTGATGAACAGGCGCGGGCATCTGATTTGCCTGGCCCAGGGGTTGTGCCTGTTCTGTGTCAACTTCATGTGTTTCTTGACCGCCAGCCAGTGGGTGACCACAGGCCTGATCGCGGTGGTGTTTTCTACCGCCACATTGTGGAATGCGCTGAATGCGCGGATTTTCTTCAAGCAGAAAATCGCCCGCAACGTGATCGCTGGCGGTGCCCTGGGCATGCTCGGGCTGGGCCTGTTGTTCTGGCCGGAATTGAGCGGGCATGCCGCCACACCGCATATTGCCCTCGGACTGGGGCTGGCGTTGATCGGCACCCTGTGTTTTTCGGCGGGCAACATGCTGTCCAGCCTGCAACAGAAAGCCGGGCTCAAGCCGCTGACCACCAATGCCTGGGGCATGCTGTATGGTGCCAGCATGCTGGCGGTGTACTGCGCGCTAAGGGGTATCCCGTTCGAAATGGAATGGAACACGCGCTATATCGGTTCGCTGTTGTACCTGGTGATACCGGGCTCGGTGATCGGCTTTACCGCGTACCTGACCCTGGTCGGGCGCATGGGGCCGGAGCGCGCGGCCTATTGCACGGTGTTGTTCCCGCTGGTGGCGCTGAATGTGTCGGCCTTTGCCGAAGGCTACCAGTGGACCCCCCCGGCGTTGGCCGGGTTGGTGCTGGTGATGCTGGGTAACGTGCTGGTGTTTCGCAAACCCAAGCCGGTGGCATTGAACGCCAAGCTGGCGTGAGTCTGTAACCCCCTGTGGGAGCGGGCTTGCTCGCGATGGCAGCGACGCGGTGTATCAGTCACACCTCGGCGATCCAATCGCGAGCAAGCTCGCTCCCACAACAGACCTTGCCTCAGCCCTTGAACACCTGCGGGTTGACCAGGTCTTGCGGGCGTTCGCCCAGCAGGGCGCTGCGCAGGTTGGCCAGGGCGCGGTTGGCCATCGCCTCACGGGTTTCGTGGGTGGCCGAGCCGATATGGGGCAGGGTCACGGCGTTTTTCAACGCGAACAAAGGTGATTCGCTCAGCGGTTCTTTCTCGTAAACATCCAGGCCAGCGCCGCGAATGGTGCCGTTTTGCAGGGCTTCGATCAGTGCCGGTTCGTCGACCACCGGGCCACGGGAGATATTCACCAGAATAGCGCTCGGCTTCATCAGCTTGAGTTCGCGCTGGCTGATCAGATGCCGGGTTTTCTCGCTCAATGGCACCACCAGGCAGACGAAGTCCGCTTCGGCCAGCAACTGGTCGAGGCTGCGAAATTGCGCGCCCAACTCTTGCTCAAGTGCGGTCTTGCGGCTGTTGCCGCTGTACAGGATTGGCATGTTGAAACCCAGCCGGCCACGACGGGCAACGGCTGCGCCGATATTACCCATGCCGACGATACCCAGGGTCTTGCCGTAGACATCGCTGCCGAACAGGGCGGGTGGCACGCTGGCTTGCCATTGGCCGGCCTTGGTCCAGGCGTCCAGCTCGGCGACCCGACGGGCGCTGCTCATGATCAGGGTAAAACCCAGGTCGGCGGTGCTTTCGGTCAGCACGTCCGGGGTATTGGTGAGCATGATGCCGCGTTCGTTGAAGTAGTCGACATCGTAGTTGTCGTAACCCACCGAGACGCTGGAGACGACCTCAAGCTGCCGGGCATGTTCCAGCTGCTTGCGCCCCAGTTTGCGGCCGACGCCGATCAGACCGTGGGCGTGGGGCAGTGCCTCTTCGAATTGGGCGTTGATATCGCCCAGCTTGGGGTTGGGCGCGATGACGTTGAAATCCTGTTGCAGGCGCTCGATCATCTCGGGGGTGACGCGGCTGAAGGCAAGTACGGTTTTCTTGGTGCTGGAAAGGCTCATCTGAACAAGACTCATCGGCTGTCGGGAATGTAAGCACGCTAACATTCTCGCCCGCCCGCTGCCAATCCTTGACCTGTGGGAGCGGGCTTGCTCGCGATTGGATCGTCGGGGTGTGGCAGATACACCGCGTTGTAGCAATCGCGAGCAAGCCCGCTCCCACAAAATCGCAATCAGCTATAGGTGGCCAGTTCAGTCTGATGCGCCGCCAGAATTTCCGGCAGCGAGCTTTTCAAGTATTCGACCCAGGTCTTGATCTTGGCATCCAGGTACTGGCGCGACGGGTAGATGGCGTACAGGTTCAGTTCCTGGGAGCGGTACTTGGGCAGCATGCGCACCAGCGTGCCGTTGCGCAGGCCTTCGATGGCGGCGTACACCGGCAGCACGCCGACACCCATGCCGCTGGTGATCGCGGTTTTCATCGCGTCGGCCGAGTTGACCAGAAACGGCGAAGAGTTGATCAGCACCATTTCCTGGCCTTCCGGGCCTTCGAACACCCATTTGTCCAATGCAATCACCGGGCTGACCAGGCGCAGGCAGGAATGGTTGAGCAGGTCGCTGGGCTTGGTTGCCGTGCCATTGGCTTTCACATAGCCGGGCGATGCACAGACGATGCTGTAGGTAATGCCCAGGCGCTGGGACACAAAACCCGAGTCCGGCAGCTCGCTGGCCAGCACGATGGACACGTCGTAGCCTTCGTTGAGCAGGTCCGGCACGCGGTTGGCCAGGGTCAGGTCGAAGGTCACGTCGGGGTGGGTCTTGCGGTAGCGGGCAATGGCGTCGATCACGAAGTGCTGGCCGATGCCGGTCATGGTGTGCACTTTCAATTGCCCGGCAGGGCGCGAGTGGGCGTCGCTGGCCTCGGCTTCGGCTTCCTCAACGTAGGCCAGGATTTGCTCGCAGCGCAGTAAATAGCGTTTGCCGGCTTCGGTCAGGGCGATGCGGCGGGTGGTGCGGTTAAGCAGGCGTGTTTGCAGGTGGGCCTCAAGGTTGGAGACCGCGCGCGAGACGTTGGCAGTGGTGGTGTCCAGCATGGCGGCAGCGGCCGTGAAACTTCCGGCTTCGGCCACACAACTGAAGGCGCGCATGTTTTGCAAAGTGTCCATGAAGTGCTCTCAAGGGGCGATATAGGGGACAGCAACCAATTACACAGCAACAAATTGTGACATGAAGTTTCAGGCTTTACAGGCCGCTTTTCATTCGACCAACGGATTATCCCAAGAACGGTAATAAAGATTCACATTTATGCCCGCTTATCGTTGTGCCTGCCAAGTCATAGACTTCTCTATCTCAAGCCTCATCCTCCCTCCTTTTCAGGAATTTGCAGCAGTGCAGCGTCGCATCAGCAGAGAGCTTAAAGCCCTCAGTGTTCTGGCTTTATCGTTAGCATTAAACGGTTGCATTGGTTTTGGTGGCATCGCGCCCAAGGGCAGCATGCTTCCCGCCAATACGCTGGCCACCGACGAGGCGATTCAAAGCGCCGCGAAAGACGCGAACTGGCCCAAAGCCCAATGGTGGCACGCTTATGGCGACCCGCAACTGGATGAGTGGATCAGCCTTGCCGTACAGGGTAGCCCAACGATGGCAATGGCTGCAGCCCGTGTGCGTCAGGCCAGAGCCATGGCCGGGGTTGCCGAGTCGGCCGAGTCGCTGCAAATCAACGCAGATTCGACGCTCAAACGGCACAACTGGCCCTCGGACCAATTCTATGGCCCGGGTGCATTGGACAACTCCACAACCTGGGACAACAACGCCGCGCTGGGCTTCAGCTTTGCCCTGGACTTGTGGGGCCGCGAAAGCAATGCCACAGAGCAGGCCGTGGACATGGCGCACATGAGTGTGGCCGAAGGTCGTCAGGCCCAGCTCGAACTGCAGAACAACGTGATTCGTGCCTATATCCAGCTGTCGCTGCACTACGCCCAGCTCGATATCGTCGAATCGACCCTGCACCAGCAAGAACAGATTCTCGATCTGGCGCAAAAGCGTCTGGACGGCGGTATCGGCACCCATTTTGAAGTCAGCCAGGCGCAGGCGCCGCTGCCCGAGATTCATCGCCAGATTGACGCCCAGGAAGAAGAAATCGCCTTGACCCGCAACCAGTTGTCGGCGCTGGCCGGCAAGGGCCCGGGGGAGGGTGCACGCCTCAAGCGACCAACCCTCGCCCTGGCCACTGCACTGAAACTGCCGTCGAGCCTTCCTGCTGAACTGCTGGGACAGCGTCCTGATGTGGTTGCCAGCCGCTGGGAAGTGGCAGCCCAGGCCCGCGGCATCGATGTGGCGCACGCCGGTTTCTACCCCAACGTAGACCTGGTGGGCAGCATCGGCTTTATGGCCACCGGTGGTAGCGCGCTGGGTTTTCTGACCGGCAAGAAGCTCAACTACAACGTTGGCCCGGCCATTTCGCTGCCGATCTTCGATGGCGGTCGCTTGCGCTCGGAACTGGGCGTGGCCTCTGGTGGCTATGACATGGCCGTGGCCAAGTACAACCAGACCCTGGTGACTGCGCTCAAGGGCATTTCCGATCAGTTGATCAAGCGCGAGTCGATGGAAAAACAGCAGGTCTTTGCCGCCGAGTCGGTGCAGGCCGCGCAAAAAACCTACGACATCGCCGTGGTCGCGTTCCAGCGTGGTCTGACCGACTACCTCAACGTGCTCAATGCACAAACCCTGCTGTTCAAGCAGCAGCAGATCCAGCAACAGGTCCAGGCCGCCCGCCTGAGTGCCCACGCCGAGCTGGTGACGGCGCTGGGTGGCGGCCTTGGTGCTGGCAACGATGTGCCCAGGGACGATCGCTATGTGCCCGACAAACCGCCGGCCGTCATGGCGCTGTTCAACCACTGAACCTGACCACCAATCCCCCTCGATGGCTAATTTTGAGAGCCTGTAGATGAACCACTTGCCCGCCCCGGTACGCTGGCTGTATTCCCTGGAATGGCGCCGTGGCTTTTTTGACTGGGCACGCAGCGATGGCGTGACCTGGGTGCATATTTTCAAAGTGCTGGTCGCCGCCTTTCTGACCCTGTGGCTGGCCATGCGCCTTGAGCTGCCGCAACCGCGCACCGCCATGATCACTGTCTTTATCGTGATGCAGCCGCAAAGCGGCCAGGTGTTCGCCAAAAGTTTTTACCGGTTTTTGGGCACCCTGACCGGCTCGGCGGTAATGGTGGCGCTGATCGCCCTGTTCGCGCAGAACACCGTGCTGTTTCTCGGTGCGATGGCGATCTGGGTGGGCATCTGCTCCGCCGGTGCTGCTCGCTGCCGCAACTTCCGTGCTTATGGTTTTGTGCTGGCCGGTTACACCGCTGCAATGGTCGGCCTGCCTGCCCTGGCCCACCCCGATGGCGCCTTTATGGCCGCGGTGTGGCGGGTGCTGGAGATCTCGCTGGGCATTCTCTGCTCCACCGTGGTCAGCGCTGCGATCCTGCCCAAAACGGCTGGCGCAGCAATGCATGACGCGCTGTACAAACGCTTTGGCGTATTTGCCGGTTTTGTTGCCGAAGGCCTGCGTGGCCAGTCCTCCCAGGAGGCCTACGAGGCCAGCAACGTGCGTTTTATCGGTGAAAGCGTGGGCCTCGAAGGCATGCGCAGCGTGACCGTATTTGAAGACCCGCATATGCGTCGTCGCAGTGGCCGCCTGAGTCGTTTGAACAGCGAGTTCATGGCCATTACTACGCGCTTCAATGCCTTGCACCAGTTGCTTGCACGTTTGCGCAGCCGTGGTGTGGTGGACGTAGTGTCGGCCATCGAGCCGGAGCTGGAGATCCTGGCGCAGTTGCTCGACACCTATGCCGGTCGCTCGTTGACGGATAAAGACGCGGCTTTGCTCGCCGAGCAACTGGATGCCTTCAAGGCGAGCCTGCCAGGGCATGTCCGTGCGTTGCGGGTCAGGTTTCTGCAAAGCGAACCCAGCCCGTCTGACTTCCTCGACTTCAACACCGCCTACGAGCTGCTGTTCCGCTTTGTCGACGACCTGCACAACTACGCGCTGACCCACGCCTCGCTGGCCGATCACACCCACGAACGGGAGCGTTGGGACCAACCGTTTATTTCGCAGACCAACTGGTGGTCGGCGGCCGCTTCCGGGATTCGGGCAGCGTTTATCCTGGCCGTGCTCGGCACCTACTGGGTGATGACCGCCTGGCCCAGCGGCGCCATGATGACCCTGATCGCCGCCGCCACGGTGGGCTTGTCGGCAGCCACGCCCAACCCCAAACGCATGGCTTTTCAGATGGCCTGCGGGACCTTCCTGGGGGCGTTGATCGGCTTTGTCGAAATGTTTTTCGTGCTGCCTCATATCGACGGTTTCCCGCTGTTGTGTCTGGTGCTGACGCCGGTGATCGTGCTCGGTTCGTTCCTCACGTCGCGGGCCAATTACGCGGGTGTCGGCCTGGGCTTGCTGATCTTTTTCAGCACCGGCTCGGTCCCCGACAACCTGACGATCTATAACCCGTATCAGTTCATTAACGACTACATCGCGATGGTCATGGGCATGCTGGTCTGTGCGGCTGCCGGTGCGATTATCCTGCCGCCCAACAGCCGCTGGTTGTGGAGCCGTCTGGAGCAGGATCTGCGTGAACAGGTGGTGTATGCCATCAGTGGCAAGTTACGTGGTCTGAGCTCCAGCCTGGAAAGCCGTACCCGTGACCTGATGCATCAGGCTTACGGCCTGGCCGCCGGCAAGCCGCAGGTGCAACGCCAATTGCTGCGCTGGATGTTTGTGGTGCTGGAAGTCGGCCACGCAATTATCGAGCTGCGCAAGGAACAGGCCATTTTGCCGGTTCACCCGGCGTATGCCGAGGCCCAGCCGTGGCGCCAGGCCATCCGGGTCATGGGCCGGGCGCTGGTGCGGCTGTTTATCGCCCCCAGCGAAAGCAACCTGGAGCGCGCGCTGATTGCCGTCGATCACGCCATCAGCCGCGTGCAGTCTACCGACGAACCCTTTGCCCGCAACTTCGATACCTCGGCGTTGGTGCGGGTGCAAAGCTACCTGCATTTTATTCGTACATCACTGCTTGACCCGCAATCGCCGCTGGCCGCTTATGCCCAGCCGCAAGGACTTGAACATGCCTCGTGAAATCGCCTTCCACGGCGTCTACATGCCCACCATGACCCTGATGTTTTTTATCGCGGCGGGGTTGGCATGGGGCTTTGACCGACTGTTTTCCGGCTACGACCTGTACCGCTTCTTCTGGCACCCGGCGCTGCTGCGCCTGAGCCTGTTTGCTTGTCTTTTTGGCGCCATGGCGCTCACTGTTTACCGTTGAGACCGATCCGATGAAAAAGTTCTTCAGCCTGCTTGCCACCTTGCTGGTTTTGGCCCTTGCGATATGGATCGGCCGAACCCTGTGGGAACATTACATGAACACCCCGTGGACCCGTGATGGACGGGTGCGGGCCGATATCATCAACGTCGCGGCCGACGTCAACGGCTATGTGGTCGGCGTGCCGGTCAAGGACAACCAGTTGGTGAAAAAGGGCGACGTGCTGCTGGAAATCGACCCTGAGCACTACGAAATCATGGTCAAGCAAGCCCAGTCGCTGGTGGCCTCCCGCAAGGCAACCTGGGAAATGCGCAAGGTCAACGCCCATCGTCGGGCTGACATGGACAGCCTGGTGATTTCCCGCGAGAACCGTGACGACGCCAGCAACATCGCCGACTCGGCCCTGGCCGACTATCAGCACGCCCTGGCGCAGCTGGACGCGGCGCAGCTCAACCTCAAGCGCACCAAGGTCCTGGCCACGGTCGATGGTTACGTGACCAACCTCAATGTGCATCGCGGCGACTATGCACGGGTGGGTGATCCGAAAATGGCCGTGATCGACCAGGATTCGTTCTGGGTCTATGGCTTCTTTGAAGAAACCAAACTGCCGCATATCCGCGTGGGCGACAAAGCCGACCTGCAAATGATGAGCGGTGAAGTGTTGAAGGGCCATGTTGAAAGCATCTCGCGCGGTATCTACGACCGCGACAACCCCGAAAGCCGTGAGCTGGTGGCTGACGTTAACCCGACGTTCAACTGGGTGCGTCTGGCCCAGCGGGTGCCGGTGCGGATCCATATCGACGAGATCCCCGATGGCTTCCTGCTGGCCGCGGGTACGACCTGTACGGTGATCGTGGATCAGGGCAAGGCCGAGTAAAGTTAATGTGGGAGCGGGCTTGCTCGCGATGGCCTCGACGCGGTTTAACTGAAACACCGCAGTGACGGCATCGCGAGCAAGCCCGCTCCCACAAGCGCGAGGCCGGGGTTCAAGCCGCGCAAAACGTCTCGTGCAAATGCCGCCACAGTATCTTGCCGTCGGCGTCTTTCTCGAATACCACGGTGGCGCGGCGGTCGGTGCGGTTGCCGTTGTGTTCTTCCTGCAGCTCGCGGTAGCTGACTACTGCACCACCTGGATGCAGGGCAATGCCCTTGAACTCGCTGAGGGTGATGTTCAGGCCCGGGCGCGCACCGCGCAGTTGTTCAAACAGTGTTTCTACGCCGTTGGCGTCCAGCACGTTGCCGCTGGGGGCAATCATCGAAAACTGCGGCGAAAACCGCGCCAGCAATACCGGCAGCACGCCGGGTTCCAGACCGGAAAACCAGCCTTCAATTTCGACGTGGGTTTCGCTTACCAGATCGAAGTAGCGCTTATAGTCACTCATCAAAATCTCCAGGTCAGGGTGCGAGCAAGGCCAGCACGCGGGATGTATCAAGGCGTAGAACGGGAACCAGCGGCACCAGCGTCAATGCACCCCCGATGGCAAAGCATAGGGCAAAGGCGTGGGACGTCGAGGTGATTGCGGTCAATGTACCGAACAGGGCCATCATCAAGGCCGGGCCAAGCAGGAAGCTCAATTGGCGGTTGAGGTTCCACAGTGCACTGGCGTGGCCCATGTGTTCGGGTGCGATATCGATAAAGGCTGTGTTTTGTGCGCTGCTGCTGCACAGGCTGCCACCAAAGCCCATCACGGCGTACAGCGCCATGGGCAAGCCGATGCTGGAGCTATCGATTTGGGGCAGTAACGCAATACCCGCGGCTTGTACGCTCATGCCCAGCAGTAGCAAGGGTTTGGGGCCAAGGCGGTTGAACTGGTAGCGGCTCAGGGTGATGCCCAGTGCTGAAGCCAGAGCCCAGGGCAGCATCAGCATGCCGGTTTGCGTGGCGCTAAAACCCAGTTGGTGCAGGTACAAGATACTCACCAGTTGCGTGCCGATGAAAATGCCGGGGATAAACAGGTAGGTCAGCATTGCCACTTGCAGCAACGGGCTTTTGAACAGGCGGCCCATATTGGCTGCGCCAGCTCGAATGCGCCTGTAAGTCATGGGCAATACGGGCTGCGCAGGCGGGTCGGGTTGCAGCCAGCAGACTGCCAGCAGCAGGGTAAGCAAGGTCAGTGGCAGATTGGCATAAAACACCCAGCGCCAAGTGAGCGCTTCGATCATCCAGCCGCCCAGTGCTGGCGACAGTGCGGGCACTAGCAGCGCCACCAGCAAAATCACTGAGGTCAGTCGGGCCCGGTCGCGGATCGGGAAGTGCCGATAGGCCATAGCCTGACCGACCGGAATCAACAGCCCGCCCCCCAGCCCCTGCAGCAGGCGGTAGCCGATCAGAGCTTCAATTGAGGTCGCTTGGGCCACACACAACGACGCCACGCTGAATAATGTCAGTGAAAGCACAATCAGGCGTTTCTCACCAAACAGTTGGGTTAGCCATACGCTGGGCACAATGACCAGGATCAGGCCAAGCATGTAGGCATTGCCAATCCACGCCAGTTGTGTGACCGAGGCATGCAGCTGCTGGCTGATATCCGGGTAGGCGATCGAGGCTGCGAACATATTCACCAGATCCAGGGCAAATCCCAGCAGATACACCAGCGCGACTTTATTGCGGTAAGCCATGGGTGGCTCCTTTTCAGTAGAGCGCACAGTAAGCAGCTTTGGCTTATGGAGGAACCGTCCGTCTGCTGCTAGATTGTCAAAATTATTTTGACAATTGGCAGGTTTCTCTATGGTCAGCCTCGACCGGTTCGACACCTTCAAGGCCGTGGTCGAAGCAGGCTCCCTTACCGCCGCGGCTGATTTACTGGGGCAAACCCGTGCGGTGGTCAGCTTCAATATCAAGCGTCTAGAGGCTGAGCTGGGCGTGACCCTGCTAACGCGCAACACCCGACGGTTGGCCCTGACTGAGGCGGGTGAGCGCTTTTACCAGCGCTGCCTGAGCATGCTGGAAGAGGCCCGGCTGGCGATTGACGAAGCGCGCAGCGAACACACCGAACTCAAGGGCACGCTGCGCATCACCACCACCGTTGAATATGCCCTGGCCAAGGTGGTGCCGGCGCTGGAGCTCTTCCGTGCCTTGCACCCTGACCTCAACGTCCAGCTGTCGACCTCATCGACCCACGCGGATCTGATCTCCGAGCGTTTTGACGTGGCCTTGCGACTGGGTCGCGTGCTCGACTCCAGCCATCGTGCCGTGCAATTGAGCACCTTCGGCATTCTGCCGGTGGCCTCGCCGGCGTTCGTTGCCAGCGTGGTGCCGATAGACAGCGTGCACGCGCTTGAGCAAACGCCGTGGCTGGAGCATGGCCGGGTTGGGGAGTTGACTATTACCGAGGTGAGCAGCGGTGTGGTCCGTCCTTACCAGCCCAACCCCTGCAAGGCGCGCATCAGGGCGGACAATTCATCGGTGTTGCAGGCGTTTGCCCTGACCGGGCAAGGCGTGGCGATCCTGCCCGACTGGCTGATCGAGGAGGATTTGCGCACGGGGCGGCTGGTACATCTGCTGCCCGAATGGCAACTGAGCCGCCAGGGGGTGTACGCGCTCTACCCCGATACACGGCATTTGCCGCTGAAGGTGCGGGTGTTTATCGATTTTATGAAGGCGTATGCATAGGCCAGTGCTATCACCCGTAGCAGCTGCTACATAATGAGTGTCAGGCACGGGTATTGAGGCCGAACCGCTTCATCAGGATTTTTTCCAGTAGGGCAGCGGGCACCAGCGCGGCCAGCAGCGGCAAGGCGCGGCTGCCATTACCGTAACGCAGCAACATCGGTGGCTTGGGTTTCATGACGGCCTTGAATACTGCGTCGGCAAAAGCTGTGGCCGGGGTGGGATTGTCTTGTGAGGCCCTGGCCCTGGCGCGAATACCGTCGCGCATGGGCCACCAGGCGGAGCTCTCGGCAATCAACTGCTCGGCCTGGGCGCTGGCATTTTTCGCGAAGCTGGTATCAATGGCCCCGGGCTGCACTTCCAGCACGCCAATGGCAAAAGGCGCCAGCTCCATGCGCAGGGCATCACTCAAGGCATGTACTGCAGCTTTAGAGGCACAGTAGGCGCCGGCAAACGGGGTGACCAGTACCCCGGAAACACTGCCGATATTGACCACCAGGCCCTTGTTGCGGCGCAGCGCCGGGAACAGCGCGCGGGTAACGCCCACAATGGAAAATACATTGGTTTCAAATTGCTGCTGCAAGCCCTCGACGCCGCCATCGAGCAGGGGGCCCATAGCGCCGAAACCTGCATTGTTTATCAGCACGTCCAGCCCGCCGCCTGCCTGCTCCAGGCGCTCGGCCAATTGCTCCAACCCCTGCGGATCATTGACGTCCAGTTGCACAGCGGCAAACCCCGCCGCAGCCAATAGTGCTACATCCCCAGGCTTGCGGGCGCAGGCCCAGACATCATGCCCCGCCACCTTGAAAGCATCGGCCAGGGCGCGGCCAATACCGCTGGAACAACCGGTGATCAAAACACGCAGCATGGGAACATCCTTAATTGGAAAAACTGCCTTGCAGGCGTTCTGCCCGAAACTCGAGGGTTTGCGGGCGATAACCCGTGCGCAGCGGCGGCATCGGCAAGCAGTCCTGCCAGCTTGCCCCTGCTTGCAATTCGCCGGGGCCGCGGTAGCGCGGGGCGGTGTAAAGGTTGTCGGCAAGATTGACGGTGTCGCCCGGTGCATAGGCGGCAATGCGCCAGCCAAGTTCGACCAGTGGTACGTCATTGCTGTTTTTCAGGGTCAGTTGCAGCGGTCGGTCTGCCGGGCATTGGGCAGGGTCATAGACGATGCGCAGTTCCAGACGTGCCAGTTGTGCCGCCTCACGGCTGTCCAGCCACGCCACCGAGGCTGCAACTATCGCCAGCCCCAGTACGGCAGCCAGTGAGACCGGCAAGGCCTTGGCCGGGTAGCGCAACAACAGGACAAGCCAGGTGATGATCAGTAAAACGCCGATAAACATGGCTGGGCCTCTTGCAGGGAATACCTATAACTTACCAGCATGAGGCATGCAGCGGGTCACTGCGGGGCGTGGTCGCGCAAAAACACCAGCAAATCCGGCTTGGACTGCTCGGCGCTGAAGCGATAACCCTGCTCATCAAACTGCTTGAGGTGCTCAGGGTTGTCGATGCGCTCCTTGATCACAAACCGGCTCATCATGCCTCGGGCTTTTTTCGCATAGAAACTGATGATTTTATGCTGGCCGTTTTTCAGGTCCTTGAACTCGGTATTGATGATGCGGGCGTTCAATGCCGACTTTTTTACCGCCGAGAAGTATTCGTTGGATGCCAGATTGAGCAGTACGTCATCGCCTTGTTCGGCCAGGGCCTGGTTGAGCCATTCGCTGATGTGCGTGCCCCAGAACGCGTACAGGTCCTTGCCCCGTGCGTTGGCCAGTTTGGTGCCCATTTCCAGGCGATACGGCATCATCAGGTCCAGCGGACGCAGCAGGCCGTAGAGCCCCGAGAGCATGCGCAGGTGGCTTTGCGCATAGTCGAAGTCGGCCTCGCTGAAGTCCACGGCATTGAGGCCGGTGTAGACATCGCCCTTGAACGCCAGCAGTGCCTGCTTGGCATTGGCGGGGGTAAAGGCGGGCGTCCAGCTGCCAAAGCGCGCCGCGTTGAGGCCCGACAGCTTGTCGGATAAATGCATCAGCTCGCCAATCTGTTGCGGGCTCAGTTCGCGCAATTGTTCGATCAATTCCTGGGAATGGTCCAGGTACTGGGGCTGGGTGAAACGTGCTGTGGCGGGCGGCGTTTCATAATCGAGGGTTTTAGCGGGTGAAATCACCATCAGCATGGGGTTGTCTCCTTTTAGCGTCGGGGGATTCTAGGCGTTGGCGCAGTTTGACTCCACCTATGAACGCGATAGATCCCCCAACGCCTGCGGGGTCGGGCACTGGTCGGGTTATAGTGCCGTCAGTTTTTACAGGGGGTTGATCAGTGCGCATTGCTCTTTTCTTGTGGGTCTGGCTGGTGTGTGCCGGGGCGGTGGCAGCACCTGTCGAGCCCGCGACGCTGGATCGCAGCACCTGGCCCGAACAATTGACCAGCCCGGCCTTGTTCGATGTTGCCTCGCGTGCCGAAATACTCGCTTTTGCCCATGCCTTGATGGTCAGCGAAGCGCTGGATGAAAGCGCCCTGAAACAGCGGTTGGGTCTGAAAATAATCAATATTGAGGCAATAGATGCTCTGCGCCAGCGGATGTGGCAGCGGTTACTGACCAACTACAACCTGGCGCAGCAAAGTTGCGATCAGGATGCTTCGTTCTGCTATTACGTCGATGACATGGACAGTCTGCGTGAGCAGGCGGGCAAGTTCGCGATCGCCGATGACTCGTTTTATGTGGCCTGGGCCGAGCCCGGCCGTGAGTTTCACCAGCGCTACCTGGATGAGCAATTACGCATGGCGGCGCTGCTCCCGCAAATCAGCAGTGAAATCGCTCTGTTGGGCGACCAGGAAGTCAACGGCGAGACGATGCACGACCGGCTGTTTTTGTTGACCTTCGACAGCGGCCCCACGCAATTGCCGGGCACTACTGACTGGCTGACCGGTTACCTGCGCAAGCAATCCATCAGCGGGATTTTTTTCGTGCTGGGTAACAGCTTGCAGGTGCGTCTCGACAAGGAGGGCGCGCTGGCCTTGCAGGCACTCTACAAGGGACAGTGTGTGGGTGTGCAGGGCTGGGAGTACCGTTCCCACAGTCACTGGAAAGACTGGCAGGACTCTATTGCGCGTAGCGCCGCCCTGGTCAATCAGGTTGTGCCGCAGCGCTACGTGCCTCTGTTTCGCCCGCCCTACGGGCAGCGCCGGGCCGACAGCGGCGGTTTTTTTGAGGCTCAGGGCATGCGGGTGGCCTTGTGGGGCATCGATGCCCAGGACTTGGCGACGAGCTTGAACGGCGAGCAGTCAGCCCATCGAGTATTGACCCTGATGCTGCTTTGGCGGCATGGGGTGATTGCGTTTCATGACACCCAGGACAAGGTGCGTACGGCATTACCCTGGCTGATGAACGCTACCTCACAAAGTGGATTGGGCTGGGACAGTTGTGAAGCGCTCGGTGAGCGCTAGACCATTCCTCCTGGCCCGCCGGCTTCGACGGGCCAGGAAACACGGCGTTACAGCAGGCGCAGTGCCAGATGGCTGCCTGCGCGCAGGTATTCAACCTGGGCGGTGATTGCATCCTTGACGATGGCTTCACCGGTATCGGTCAGCTTGGCGTTCTTGGCATCGATTACTGCCAGTTGCAGCAATTGCATGGCGACATCCATGGCCTTTTGAAAAGCGGTCGTATTGTTGTGATGGCCAAAGTGCTCGATGATCCTTTCCATTCTTTCATCAGCATTGTCGCGCAGCTGTTCGTACTCGGTGAACGAAACGCTGCCGTCCTTGTAAATCTCGAGCAGCAATTGTTCAAGTGTTTTGGAGATGGGAGTCATGCAGTCATCCTTTCGCAGTAACGCGGTCGCGGTTTTTATTCGTCACCTGAAGAGGGGGGCGTCAGTACCGTGACCTCGTGCATTAATGAAGGTGTTGCGCGGAGTTGAATCAGAAAATCACCACGGAAGTGACGGTTAGCGGACTCAGTGCCAGCCGCAGCTTAATGCGGGCGAAAAGATGCCGGTGCAGGGTTTGTCCTGGATCTATGTAGGAATTAACGGGCTTTAATGAAGGGGTGTCGAATTCAGGTTTGAGCGCTGCGCACTGCCGCGACAGAGGACGAACAGGTTGATTGCAGCACTTTTTAATACCGGTAGATCTATTAGCTTAGTTGCGGTCCCGGAATGCGCCAAGGGTTGTTCGTCATTCAAAAAATAAAGTGCTGGAATGTGAAAAAACATTTTTTTTGTCACACATTTAGGAGTATTACGAAGACAGACGGCCGAAACCTGCGAAACAGGTGGCGTCTTCCAGGACGCCATCGGGCAGGGCATACGGCAGTCACTTCGAGGCGCAGCACTGTTGCGGTATTGCGTCGAATGGCTCCCACAAAGGTGACCGAGTATGGATGATCACGGACGCACTCCTTCTTCCAACCAGCCAATCCTTTATGTACTCGATACCAATGTTCTGATTCACGATCCAAACGCAATGCTTAACTTCGAGGAACACCACGTCGCGATCCCGATGACGGTGCTCGAAGAGCTCGACAAGCTCAAAACCGGCAAATTACTGGTGGCAGCCGAGTGCCGTCAGGCCATTCGCCTCATTGACCAGTTGCTGGGGGTTGCCACCCCCGATGACGTCGAAAAAGGTGTGCCGATCCAGCGCGGCAAAGGCGCACCTAAGGGCTTCCTGTCGATCATGATGAGCAAGCGCCGCGAGCCCAACGCGTTGCTGCCCGAAAACCTCAACGACAACATCATCATCAACCAGTTGATCGACTTGCACGCGCGTGAGCCGCAATTGCGCGTGGTGCTGGTCACCAAAGACATCAACATGCGCCTAAAGGCCCGGGCTTGCGGGATCGAGTCCGAGGATTACAGTACCGACCAGCTGGTTGACGACGTGTCGATGCTCTCGCGCGGCTATCACACCATGACCGGTTCGTTCTGGGACCGCGTCAACAAGGTCGAAACCCGCCAGGGGCATGGCCGTACCTGGCATCAGGTGCAAATGAACGAAAACCTGCCGGCGGTGCATATCAATGAATTCATCATTGATGAGCAGGGCTTTGTCGGCTGGATCAAGGAGGTGCGCAAGGATCAGTTGCTGATCCTCGACATGCATCAGGAACCGCTGCTGCACCAGGAAGCCTGGGGCCTCAAACCGCGGGATATTTACCAGGGGCTGGCGCTGTTTGCTTTGCTCGACCCGGACATTCACCTGGTCAACCTGTCGGGTGCGGCGGGATCGGGCAAGACCATCCTTGCGCTGGCGGCAGCGATTGAACAAACCATGGTCAGCAAACGCTACCGGCGGATTATCTGTACCCGCAGCGTGCAGGGCCTGGACCAGGAAATCGGCTTCTTGCCGGGCACCGAAGCCGAAAAAATGGAGCCTTGGCTGGGTGCCATTACTGACAACCTCGAAGCTCTGCACATGGATGATGAAAATACCCACGGCAGCGTCGACTACATTCTGAGCAAGGTGCCGTTGCAGTTCAAATCCCTGAACTACATCCGCGGTCGCAGTTTCCAGCAGAGCCTGATCCTGATCGATGAGTGCCAGAACCTGACACCGCACCAGATGAAAACCATCATTACCCGTGCCGGTGCCGGTTCCAAAGTGGTATGCCTGGGTAACCTGGCACAGATCGATACCCCCTACCTGTCGGCCACCAGTTCGGGGCTGACCTACCTGACGGAGCGTTTCAAAGACTTCCCCAACGGTGTGCATATAGCCCTGCAAGGGGTGCCTCGCTCGATTCTGGCGGAATACGCCGAGTCACATTTGTAACTGCCTGAAGGTAGGAGCGGGCTTGCTCGCGATGAAGATGACGCGGTATCCCAGATACACCGCGCCACTTTCATCGCGAGCAAGCCCGCTCCCACTGGCGTTTTGGCTTCATGTAAGCTGACGGCGGTTGCGCGCATGGATCATGCAGCGTTGCCCTGGAGTTGGCCAAGACAGGAGCGTCAGGTGTTACTGCGTAATATCGATTTGAATCTGCTGGTGGTGCTCGATGCGCTGCTCACGGAAAAACACGTAACCCGCACCGGTGTTCGTTTGCATTTGAGCCAGCCCGCCATCAGCCACTCACTGAACAAACTCAGGGTGCTGCTTGATGACCCGTTGCTGATCCGTCAGGGCAACGAGGTGGTGCTGAGCGTGATGGCGCAAAATCTCCAGGCGCCGCTCAAGGCCATCCTGGGACAGGTCGAAACGCTGCTCGGTCAGTCCATCGACTTTGTGCCGGCAGAATCACAGCGCACCTTTCGCCTGGCCATGTCCGATTACGGCGCGACCATCGTGTTGCCAAAACTGCTGGTGCTGCTGCGCGAGCAAGCACCGGACACTTCGCTGGTGATCATCCAGGACAGCCGCCTGGGCATGCTGGAGCAGATCGAGCAGGGCAAGATCGATCTGGCCGTTGGGGTTTTCCCCACGATGCCAGCAGATATCTGCAGCGATGTATTGTTTGAAGAAACCTTTACCTGCCTGCTCAATCGTCGTTCGCTCCCGGACAATGGCGTGCTCGATCTGGACAGCTATCTGGCGCGCCCGCACCTGCTGGTGTCGACGGATGGCAATACCCAGGGTGAGGTCGATAACGTGTTGCACGCCCGGGGGTTGCAGCGCCGGGTTGCGGTCAATGTGCCGCACTGGGGCACGGCACCGGGGATGATTACCGACACCGACCTGATTCTTACTGTGGCCACCCGTACCCTGGACAATCTGTCATTCGGCGACAACCTGGTGGCACTGCCGCCTCCCATGACGATAGCGCCGTTCAACTATGTGCAGGTCTGGCATCAGCGTTTCAACGAAGACCCGGCTCATCGCTGGCTGCGGGATCTGGTCAGGCAAGTGAGTGCGCCTTCAGCCGCGTGAAGCGATGACAAAACCTGCCAGCACCACGCTGACCCCGAGCAGTTTTTGCAGGCTGGGGGTGTTTCTTGGCAAACCCAGCAAGCCGAAGTAATCGATCAGCAGTGAACTGATCAACTGGCCCACCACCACCGCCATGATGAAGTTCAGCGCCCCCAGGCGCGGCACGCTGATCAGCGCCACGGTGATGTAAAACACCCCGGCCAGCCCGCCGAGCCAGATCCACCAGGGGCCGGTGAGCAGGGCCGCGAGATTGGGGCGGGGCACTTTGACAATCAGCATTACCAGCGCAATCGCCAGGCCGCTGATCAGTAATGAGATCACGGTGGCCCAAAAGGGATGGCCCAGCACCACGCCCAATCGAGCGTTACTGCCCGCTTGCAGGGGCACCGCAGCACCCGCCAGCAGGCTCAGGGCAATGGCAATAAAAAGTGGCATAGGTATGACTCCAAAGTTTCGACCTTTGTACGGCGATTGCCTGCGGGCGGCCAATTCCATGTTCTGATGCGCGGTATTCGCGGGGTCGATGGCCTTAAGCTGACCCTCGGGTTTACAATCGATACTCCTCTCTGGAGTACCCCCTGTGCTGACTCACTTAGATTCCCAAGGCCGCGCCAACATGGTCGATGTCACCGACAAAGCGGTGACCTCCCGTGAGGCTGTGGCACAAGCGGTGGTGCGCATGCGCCCTGAAACCCTGGACATGATCATCAGTGGCGGTCACCCCAAGGGTGATGTGTTTGCCGTGGCGCGGATTGCCGGGATCCAGGCGGCGAAGAAAACCTCGGACCTGATCCCTTTGTGCCATCCGTTGATGCTCACCAGCGTCAAGGTTGAGCTCAGTGCCCAAGGCAGCGACGCGGTATTGATCGTGGCGCGCTGCAAGCTGTCCGGGCAGACCGGCGTCGAAATGGAAGCCCTGACCGCCGCCAGCGTTGCAGCCCTGACTATTTACGACATGTGCAAGGCGGTCGATCGCGGCATGACCATCGAAGGTGTGCGCGTACTGGAAAAGCTCGGCGGCAAGAGCGGGCACTTTCAGGCGGATGCGTCATGAAGCTCAAAGTGGTTTTCTTTGCCCGCTATCGCGAGGTTCTGGGGCTGGATAGTGAGGCAGTGGAGGGCGGGTTCGTCTCCATTGAGCAGTTGCGCGCGCACCTGACGCAACGCGGTGGTGCCTGGCAGGTGCTGGCCGAGCCCAACCTGATGTGTGCGCGCAATGAAGAGCTGTGCAAGCTCGCCGAACCCCTGGCGGACGGCGACGAAGTGGCATTTTTTCCGCCCGTGACCGGAGGCTGAACATGGCGATTCGGGTGCAAGCGGCGGCCTTTGATCCTGGCGCTGAAGTCAATGCACTGCATGCCGCGAATCTGGGCGTGGGCGCAGTGGTGAGTTTTGTCGGTTATGTGCGCGACTTCAATGACGGCCGTGACGTGGCGGGGATGTTCCTGGAGCATTATCCGGGCATGACCGAGAAAGCCCTGGGCAAAATTATTGATGAAGCTGCGCAGCGCTGGCCGCTGCTCAAGCTTGAAGTGCTGCACCGTATTGGCCTGCTGGAGCCGGGAGAGCCGATTGTGTTTGTTGGCGTAGCCAGTGCTCACCGTCAGGCCGCTTTCGATGCCTGCAGTTTTGTGATGGATTATCTGAAAACCCGCGCCCCGTTCTGGAAAAAAGAACAGACCCCCTCAGGCCCGCGATGGGTGGAGGGGCGGGTGAGCGATGAAGTGGCGGCGCAGCGCTGGAAGTAATCAAGCCCTGTAGCCGCTGCCGCAGGCTGCGATAAGGGCCGCAGGCCCTTCAAAAAGCGGGGCCGCTTCGCAGCCCATCGCAGCCTGGTGCCTCGGCAGCGGCTACAGATTTGCGTATCAGGCCGTTGCAGTCGGGTCCTGCGGCTTGCGCACAGCGCGTACGACAGGGCGCAGCAGCTCGGCTGGCGGCGTTTCGCAGCTGATTTTACGACCTAGCAGGGCTTCGATAGACGGCAACTGGTACGAGTCGTCTTCACCGGCAAAACTGATCGATACACCGCTGGCGCCAGCACGGCCGGTACGGCCAATACGGTGTACATAGTCGTCCGGCACTTCAGGCAGGGTGAAGTTGATCACGTGGCTGATGCCATCAATGTGGATGCCACGACCTGCAACGTCGGTAGCTACCAGCACGCGGATCTTGCCTTCGCGGAAGCCTTCCAGGGTCTTGATACGTTTGTGCTGCGGTACATCCCCCGACAGTTGCGCCGCGTTGATACCGTCACGTACCAGGCGCTCTTCGATGCGGCGCACTTCGTCCTTGCGGTTGGCAAATACGATCACCCGTTCCCAGCCATTGTCGTTGACCAGGTTGAACAACAGCTTGTACTTGTCGGCACCGGCGACGGCATAGACGTGCTGCTCAACCATGTCACTGGCGACGTTGACCGCTTCGATCTCGACGATGGCAGGGTCTGTGGTCCATTGCTTGGCCAGGTTCATCACGTCCTCGGTAAAGGTCGCGGAGAACAGCAGCGTCTGACGTTCGGCTTTTGGTGGCGTTTGACGAATGATCTGGCGTACTTGCGGGATGAAGCCCATGTCCAGCATGCGGTCGGCTTCGTCGAGCACCATCACTTCGACCATGTCCAGATGCACTTCGCCGCGCTGGTTGAAGTCCAGCAGACGGCCCGGTGTGGCCACCAGAATGTCGCAATGGCGGGCTTCAAGCTGCTTGAGTTGCTTGTCGAAGTCCATGCCGCCCACGAATGTCATGACATTGAGGTCGGTGTACTTGGTCAGGTCGGCCGCGTCCTTGGCTATCTGCACCACCAGCTCACGGGTCGGCGCGATGATCAGAGCGCGTGGTTCGCCCATGTAACGCTCTTTTGGCGGCGGCGTCTGGGTCAACTGGCTAATGATCGAGATCAGGAACGCAGCCGTCTTGCCCGTACCGGTCTGGGCACGGCCAATGGCGTCACGCCCGCTCAGGGTATAGCCCAGTACGCCTGCCTGGATCGGCGTGCAGTACGGAAAACCAAGGTCCTGGATGGCGTGCATCAGCTCGGGGGCGAGCTTGAAATCGTGAAAGCGGACTTTGCCTTCTTGTGGCTCGACGGCGAAGTCTTCGAGTTTCCAGGGAATGACCGGTGGCTTGGGGGCCGCCTCACGCCGTGGCTTGGCAATTTTGGGTTTTTCGATACGCGGTTGTTCAGCAGCGGATTGTGCGTCGGGAGTGTTCACCGGCTCAGGGGCTGGAACAGGAGCAGAACGGCCAGGTTGTTGCGCGTCGGTTCGCGCTCTGGCGTTGCCTGGAGGTGTAACGGAAGCTGGCGCGAGCGGCTCAGCCTCGCTTTTACCGAATATTTTTTTAAGTGCTTTGAGCACGGTCATCTCATCAGTTGGTTAAGGAGTATACGCCGGGCAGTGTAATGCAAGTCGGGCGCTCGGCGTGTAGTGAACGACGGGATGTTTCGGTTTTAGCTCAGATGTTTCGTCAGCCAGGTACCGATATCGCTTATTTCCTCTGGTAACACTTCATGGCCCATTGGGTACTCCTGCCATGTAACGGACACACCTGCGGCTTTCAAATGCTCATAAGCCGTACGACCCATAGCGTTTTGGACTACATCATCGTACTGCCCGTGCAGGCACAAAGCCGGGATTCGCTGCTGGCTGGCCGACAATGGCAGGCCTTCGTTGAAGGTTGGCGCATAGGTTGAAAGGGCAATAACGCCACCCAGTGGGCCCTGCCATTTCAAATAAGCGGTATGGAAAACCACGGCGCCACCTTGTGAAAACCCGGCCAGAAAAATCCGGCTGGCGTCGATACCGCTCTGGCGCTGGGCTTCGATCAAGGCAATGACCATTTCGGCCGACTCTTCGAGCTCTTCTTCACTGATCGAGCGGGCAGGACTCATGGCCTTGATGTCGTACCAGCTAGGCATGGCATAGCCGCCATTGATGGTCACGGCGCGGGTTGGAGCCTGCGGCAATACAAAGCGCGTGGTCAGCAACGACTGTTGCAGGATCTCAGCCACCGGCATGAAGTCATAACGGTCGGCACCCAGACCGTGGAGCCAGATAACACAGGCGTCTGCGGTTTTTTGAGGCTGGATGATCAGGGGTTGGGTCATGGCTGCTCCATCGTTGTGCATGTGCGCAAATCGGGTGCGCTACAAGTGTGCTTGATCGACTAAGGATTACAGAATATGTCGCGTGCTTGAACGTTTTTTCCTGCATTACCTACTGAACTTACTTAGGGGCCAAGAGTGGTACGCGCCTTGCTATGTGGACAGTGGCGTGAATGCGCCCCCTTTGGACGGTAACACTAACAGGGGGGGCTGCAAAAATCCCGAGGTTGGAGTTAGACAAGGAATTCAACAGCTCAAGTGAGCGCTTCAGTTTGACGGTTCGTGCGATGCACCCATCGCTCAAGGCTTATGCCGCTTGACCCAATAAAAAGCCAACATGGGTCAACAGTGCCTCACAAGGGGGCGGCGGGCCTTGTTCAAACACAAAAAAGCAGCACTGGAGGTTTGAATGAAGCAATTGAAATCCACCCTGGCTTTGGCCACAGCAGCCATCGTGTTACTCAGTGCCAGCGGTTTTGCCCACGCAGGCGGGACCCTGGACAGTGTCAAGAAGAAAGGTTTTGTGCAATGTGGCGTGAGTGACGGTTTACCGGGCTTTTCGGTACCGGATAAAGACGGCAAGATCATGGGGATCGATGCGGATGTCTGTCGTGCAGTGGCCGCCGCAGTGTTTGGCGATGCTACCAAGGTCAAGTTCAGCCAGTTGAACGCCAAGGAGCGTTTCACCGCGCTGCAATCGGGCGAAGTCGATGTGTTGTCGCGCAATACCACCTGGACCAGTTCCCGTGATGCGGGCATGGGCATGGTGTTCGCGGGCGTGACCTATTACGACGGCGTCGGCTTTTTGGTCAACAACAAGCTGGGGGTAAAAAGTGCCAAGGAACTGGACGGTGCAACCATCTGTATCCAGGCCGGCACGACTACCGAGCTGAATGTGTCGGATTACTTCCGCGCCAATAACCTCAAGTACACCCCGATCACCTTCGACACCTCTGATGAAAGCGCCAAGTCTCTGGAAAGCGGCCGTTGCGACGTGTTGACCTCCGACAAGTCCCAGTTGTACGCACAGCGTAGCAAGCTGGCCAACCCGAGCGACTATGTCGTATTGCCTGAAACCATCTCCAAGGAGCCTCTGGGGCCTGTCGTGCGCAAGGGCGACGAAGACTGGTTCAGCATTGTGAAGTGGACCCTGTTCGCCATGCTCAATGCTGAAGAAGCCGGCATCACCTCGAAAAACGTTGTGGCTGAAGCCAAATCCACCAAAAACCCGGATGTCGCCCGCTTGCTGGGTGCTGACGGCGAATACGGCAAAGACCTGAAACTGCCAAAAGACTGGGTGGTGCAGATTGTCAGCCAGGTGGGTAACTACGGTGAAGTCTTCGAGAAAAACCTCGGTAAAAACACGCCTCTGGCCATCGACCGCGGGCTGAACGCTCTGTGGAATAACGGCGGCATTCAATACGCACCCCCTGTGCGCTGATAGCCCTTTCATCCGGCAGGCCAACTGCCGGGTGATGTTGTCTGATCCATTGTTAGGGGCACTTCATGCAAATTAAAGTCGGCGCACCCAAGCCCAGGCTCAGCCTCGGCGATCCACGTGTGCGTGCGTGGTTATTTCAGATCGTCACCGTCGCGCTGGTGGTCCTTATGGGCTGGTATCTGTTCAACAATACCCAGACCAACCTGCAACATCGCGGCATTACTTCGGGTTTTGACTTTCTGGAGCGCAGTGCCGGGTTTGGCATTGCGCAGCATTTGATTGATTACACCGAGTCCGACAGTTATGCGCGGGTCTTTCTGATCGGGTTGCTCAACACCTTGCTGGTGTCCGTGATCGGTATCGTCCTGGCGACGATCCTGGGGTTTATCATCGGCGTGGCACGCCTGTCGTCGAACTGGATGATCAGCAAGCTGGCAACGGTGTATGTGGAGATCTTTCGCAATATCCCGCCATTGCTGCAAATCCTGTTCTGGTACTTCGCGGTCTTCCTGACCATGCCAGGGCCACGCAACAGCCATAACTTTGCCAACACCTTCTATATGAGCAGCCGTGGCCTGAACATGCCGGCCGCAGTGGGTACGGATGCCTTCTGGCCGTTTGTGGCCAGTGTGGTGCTGGCTATCGTGGCCGTGGTGCTGATGGTCCGTCGGGCCAACAAGCGCTTTGAAGACACCGGCGAGCCATTTCACAAGTTCTGGGTCGGGCTGTTCTTGCTGCTGGCGATTCCTGGCCTGTGCGTGTTGCTGTTCGGTACCCCGGTGCACTGGGAGATGCCACAGCTCAAGGGCTTCAACTTTGTCGGTGGCTGGGTGCTGATCCCGGAACTGTTGGCGCTGACCATTGCGTTGACGGTGTACACCGCGGCCTTTATTGCCGAAATCGTACGGTCGGGGATCAAATCCGTCAGTCACGGTCAGACCGAAGCCGCCCGCTCGCTGGGGCTGCGCCCGGGGCCGACGCTGCGCAAGGTAATCATCCCGCAAGCGCTGCGGGTGATCATCCCGCCTTTGACCAGCCAATACCTGAACCTGGTGAAAAACTCGTCGCTGGCGGCGGGCATCGGTTATCCGGAAATGGTTTCACTGTTTGCCGGCACGGTCCTCAACCAGACCGGGCAAGCGATTGAAGTCATTGCCATCACCATGAGCGTGTACCTGGCCATCAGCATCAGCATTTCGCTGCTGATGAATTGGTACAACACGCGCATTGCGCTGATCGAGCGATGAGGACTGGACTATGACGACTCATGTTTTCAAACCCGACATGCCGCCGCCTGGCAACCGCATCGGTATTGTCGCCTGGGCGCGGGCAAATCTGTTTTCCAGCTGGCTCAACACCTTGCTGACCCTGTTTGCCTTTTATCTGGTCTGGCTGATCGTGCCGCCGCTGCTGAGCTGGACGATTTTCGATGCCAATTGGGTAGGCAGCACGCAAGCTGATTGCACCAAAGAGGGCGCTTGCTGGGTGTTTATCCAGCAGCGTTTTGGCCAGTTTATGTATGGCTATTACCCGACCGGGCTGCGCTGGCGGGTTGACCTGACGGTATGGCTGGCCGTGGTGGGTGCGGCGCCGTTGTTTATCTCGCGCTTCAAGCACAAGGCTATCTACGGGCTGGGCTTTTTGGTGGTGTACCCCATCCTGGCGTTTACCTTGCTCCACGGCGGCTATCTGGGCCTGACTAACGTGGCTACCAGCCAGTGGGGCGGCCTGATGCTCACGCTGGTGATTGCCACGGTAGGTATTGCCGGCGCCTTGCCACTGGGGATTTTGCTGGCCCTGGGCCGCCGCTCGGACATGCCGGCCATTCGCGTGGTGTGCGTGACTTTTATCGAGTTTTGGCGCGGCGTTCCGCTGATTACCGTGCTGTTTATGTCTTCGGTGATGCTGCCGCTGTTTCTGCCCGAGGGCATGAACTTCGACAAATTACTGCGGGCCTTGATCGGCGTAATCCTGTTTCAGTCGGCTTATGTGGCGGAAGTGGTGCGTGGCGGTCTGCAAGCCATCCCCAAGGGTCAGTACGAGGCGGCTGCGGCCATGGGCCTGGGCTACTGGCGCAGCATGGGCCTGGTGATTTTGCCGCAAGCCCTGAAGCTGGTGATCCCCGGCATCGTCAACACCTTTATTGCCCTGTTCAAGGACACCAGCCTGGTGATCATCATCGGTCTGTTCGACCTGCTCAATAGCGTCAAACAAGCCGCCGCCGACCCGAAATGGCTGGGTATGGCCACTGAAGGCTATGTGTTTGCCGCCTTGGTGTTCTGGATTTTCTGTTTTGGTATGTCCCGCTACTCCATGCATCTGGAGCACAAGCTGGACACTGGCCACAAGCGTTAGGAGTATTGCAAGATGAGTGAAACAATCAAAAAGCCAGCAAGCTCTGAAGGCATTATTCAGATGCTGGGCGTCAACAAGTGGTACGGCCAGTTCCATGTGCTAAAGGACATCAACCTCAACGTACAGCCGGGCGAGCGTATCGTCTTGTGCGGGCCTTCGGGCTCCGGCAAGTCAACCACCATCCGTTGCCTCAATCGCCTCGAAGAGCACCAGCAGGGACGCATCGTGGTCGACGGTGTAGAGCTGACCAACGACATCAAGCAAATCGAGACGGTGCGGCGTGAAGTGGGCATGGTGTTCCAGCACTTCAACCTGTTCCCGCACCTGACCATTCTGCAGAACTGCACGCTGGCGCCGATGTGGGTGCGCAAGATGCCCCGGCGTCAGGCCGAAGAAATTGCCATGCATTATCTGGAACGGGTGCGTATTCCGGAGCAGGCGCACAAGTTCCCGGGGCAGTTGTCGGGTGGTCAGCAGCAACGTGTGGCAATTGCCCGGGCGCTGTGCATGAAGCCCAAGATCATGCTGTTTGACGAACCGACTTCAGCACTTGACCCGGAGATGGTCAAAGAGGTGCTGGACACCATGATCGGCCTGGCGGAAGACGGCATGACGATGCTCTGCGTAACCCACGAAATGGGCTTTGCGCGCACCGTGGCCAACCGGGTGATCTTTATGGACAAGGGCGAAATCGTGGAGGAGGCCGCCCCGAATGACTTCTTCGACAACCCGCAAAATGACCGGACCAAACTGTTCCTGAATCAGATTTTGCATTGATCGGGACTTGTAGCCGCTGATGATCGTAGCCTCGCTGCGCTCGTCAGCGGCTAGAAAACCAAAGGTGTCAGTTTTCGCGCTGCTGCTGTTTTTGCACCAGCAGCGCATTGATGTCTGCACACTCGTTGATGGCTTGTAATTCGCGGACCAGTTCGGGGTGGCGATCGAGCAGTCGCATCAACACAAACAAGGGTTTTGGTGGCTCCACCTCGGCCCGTTCATAACGACTGAACGCATTGTGGCCACCCCCCGACAGCAACTGCACGGCATTTTTTTGGGTGAAGTGAAGCTTGCGGCGGATACGCTTCATTTCTTCCGCCATAACCCGTTTGGCATCTTCTACCAGTTCGTCGCCAGCCTGGGCATATAGCTCTGCGCTGGGTGCATCAAATTCGATCTCGGCGCACTCGGTGCATTCGTGCCCGTCCAGGCCGTGCACCACCCGGTTCAATTGCTTGAAGTTCACATTGAAGCTGCGGCCCTTGAACGCTTGCATGGCATTGGCGGCGCCGCAGGTGCAGCAGTCATTTTTGCTCATGATGTTTTCTCCTTGAAAGCGATGACCGGCGGCCCTCCGCAGGGGCGATACGTCACCTTGATAGAGATGGCCAAACCGTAGGCCTGTGCGTGATATACGTCCTGCCAGACCTTGTGGTCGGCGTGGGTCGACATCGATTTGTACAGCGCACTGCGCTCCAACGAGGTAATGACCCTCTGCATTTGTGCGAGGACCAGGCCCAGGCTTCGTCCACCATCCAATGCGCTTTTGGTAAAGGCGACAGCGCCAAGCCGTTGTACATCGGCTTGAATGCACTGGAGGTTGTAGTGAGGTGTTTTCTTTTCCATAAGAGGCAGCCTCGATGCAATCAAAAGTACCCTTAAAGGGTTTTTTGTTCAAGGGTGAACAAGGTTTTTTAGGGGGCTTTTAATCTGTAGTTGATTGCTCGTATGGAGGTGTCTGAGTAACATGTCGGAAAATTCATCCTATGATTGGATGAAAAGGCGAATTAAATGACAGACGCTTCTCCCATCATCAAACGCTCGCTGGTCGACCAGGCTCTGGAGCAACTGCGTGCGCGAATAAACAACGGTACCTGGGAGGTGGGTCAGCGTTTGCCAACCGAGCCCGAGCTGGCTACGCAATTGAACATCAGTCGTAACACTGTGCGTGAAGCCATGCGCGTGCTGGCATTTGCCGGGCTGATAGAGATTCGCCAGGGCGATGGCAGCTACTTGCGCAGCCGTGTCGACCCGATGGACACGCTGCGCGCGCTGTCATCCTGCTCTCTGGAGCAGGGCCGGGAGATGCGTCACATCATTGAGGTTGAAGCCGCTGGCCTGGCCGCCCTGCGCCGCACGGACGAGGACTTGCGCCTGCTGCATCAGGCGCTGGACGCCAGTGGCCAGCACTATCACGGTGAACTCGATACCTATATTTGCTGTGACCTGGTGTTTCACCAACGACTGATTGATGCCGCCCACAACCCGGCCCTGAGCGAGCTCTACCGCTTTACCTCAAGCGTCTTGACCAATCATTTGCGCAAGACCATGGACGTCCATCCGCGTCGTCAAGTGGTGTTCGACCTGCACGTTGATTTACTGGAAGCCGTAGAACAACAAAACCCGCAACGGGCCATGGCGCTGTGCCGGACGTTGATCAATGAACCTTGAGCCGGAGCACGCCATGAGCCACCCTTCGTCAATTTCCAATGCCAGCGTCGAGCCCGTTCGTCATCTCGATGAACTGGAAGAATTGCTGATCGACGCTGAAATTGACGACGAGCAGGTTCAGCACACTGCGCCTGTTGTCTTGCGTCCGTGGTTATTGCTTCTGGGGCTGGTGCTGGTGGCTTTGAACCTGCGTCCCGCGCTGTCGAGCATGGCGCCGTTACTGGGTGAGGTGTCTGACAGACTGGGCTTGTCTGCGGCGCAGGCTGGCCTGTTGACCACGTTGCCCGTGCTGTGCCTGGGGCTGTTCGCGCCCCTGGCGCCAATCCTGGCGCGGCGATTTGGTACCGAGCGGGTAGTGCTGGGGATTTTGCTGACGCTGGGCGGCGGGATCGTTCTGCGCAGTTGCCTGGGCGAAGTGGGGCTGTTTGCCGGGAGCATTCTGGCGGGGGCCAGTATCGGCGTCATCGGTGTGTTGTTGCCGGGCATCATCAAGCGTGATTTCGCCGGGCATGCCGGAACCATGACCGGTGTTTACACCATGGCCCTGTGCCTGGGTGCGGCACTGGCGGCGGGGGCCACGGTGCCCCTTAGCGAGTCACTGGGGCAGAGCTGGGCAATGGGGCTTGGCTTCTGGGCCTTGCCCGCATTGCTTGCGGTTGTTTTCTGGCTGCCACAGGTGGGCAAGCGTCAGGGCACGCACAACGTTGCTTACCGCGTGCGTGGCTTGTTGCGTGACCCGTTGGCCTGGCAAGTGACGCTCTATATGGGGCTGCAATCCTCGTTGTCCTACATTGTTTTTGGCTGGTTGCCGTCAATCCTGATTGGTCGCGGCCTGACGCCTACCCAGGCGGGGCTGGTGATGTCCGGCTCGGTTATCGTGCAATTGATCACGGCGCTGACGGCACCGTGGCTGGCCACGCGGGGTAAAGACCAGCGGCTGGCAATCGTGCTGGTTATGGGCATGACCCTGGCCGGGCTGTTTGGTTGCCTTTATGCGCCTATCGAGGGCTTGTGGGGCTGGGCGATTGTGCTGGGCCTGGGGCAGGGCGGCACATTCAGCCTGGCCTTGACCATGATCGTGCTGCGCTCGCGCGATGCCCATGTCGCCGCCAATCTGTCGGGCATGGCCCAGGGCATTGGTTACACCGTGGCATCGATGGGGCCGCTGGCGGTGGGCGTGGTGCATGAAGTGACGGGTGGCTGGAGTGCCGTGGGCTGGATATTTGCAGTCATCGGTCTGGGGGCCATCGTCGCCGGGCTTGGCGCCGGCCGTTCACTGTATGTGAATGTACAAAGCGAGAAAGTCTGAGGCCCATAGTGTTTCTGTTCATGGCAGATTATCGTGCTCTGATTCCAGACCTGTACGGACCCTGCCATGAGCCAAGACCACCAAGCATTGATCACTCGTTTCTACCAGGCCTTCCAGCGGCTTGATGCCGAGGCAATGGCTGACTGTTACACCACTGACGTGGTGTTCAGCGACCCTGTGTTTGGCGAGCTGCGTGGCCACAACGCCGCTGACATGTGGCGCATGCTGACCTTGCGGGCCAAGGATTTCAGCCTCACCTTCGATCAGGTTCAGGCTGACGGCCAGCATGGCAGCGCGCACTGGGTGGCGACCTATGTGTTTGGCCAGACCGGCGCCACGGTGGTCAATGATATCCAGGCACGGTTTGTGTTTCGTGATGGCAAGATTTGCGAGCATCACGACCATTTCGATCTGTGGCGCTGGTCGCGTCAGGCACTGGGCACCAAGGGCCTGTTGCTGGGGTGGACACCGCTGGTACAAAACGCCATTCGGGCGCAGGCGCAAAAAGGGCTCAAGGCCTTTCAGGGCAGCCGCTGAAAGTGGTCGAGAAACCCTGGTTTGTGTACCTTGTGCGGGCCGCTAATGGCTCTTTGTATTGCGGTATCAGCGATGACCCGGTGCGCCGTTTTGCCAAGCATCAAACGGGCAAGGGCGCGCGTTTTTTCGCTTCAAGCCCGGCAGTGGCGCTGGTGTATGTCGAATCCTGGCCGGACAAGGGTGAGGCATTGCGCCAGGAGCGATTGATCAAGAAGCTCAGGAAGAGTGCCAAGGAGTGTCTGGTGCAAAGTCAGAAGCTGGAGTGATTTTCCTGTGGGAGCGGGCTTGCCCGCGATGGTATCTCTGCGGTTTGTCTGGCTGACCGCAGCGCCTGCATCGCGAGCAAGCCCGCTCCCACAGAAATTGAACAGTTGTTCCCGGCTTATTTCAGTGCCGCCAATATCGCATCGGGCTTGAAGTCGCGAATCAGCGTGCCGTTTACATCCAGTATCGGAATGCCGCGCCCGCCCAGCGCCTCGTAAGCCTGGCGGGCACTGGCATCCTTGTCGATATCGAATTCCTTGAACGGTATGCCTTTCTCATCCAGGAACCGCCGAGTGGCCTTGCAGTAGCCGCACCACTCGGTGGAGTACAACACCACCCGGGCGCTGGCCCGGGTTTGCTCACTGACGACACCCGAAGGGTTGAGCACGCGCTCGATCTTGCCCCAGTTCTGAAAGATGACCACTACCACCAGAACAAACAGGACTTTCTTCAAGATACCGTTGAGCATTACTTGCTGCGCTTGAGCTGATCGAGCAGTTGGGTCGGCAAGCCCTTGATCACCAGCGTACCGGCTTCTTCGTCGAACTCGACCTTGGAACCCAACAGGTGTGCCTCAAAGCTGATAGAGAGCCCCTCAGCGCGCCCGGTGAAGCGACGGAACTGGTTCAGGGTGCGCTTGTCAGCAGGAATTTCGGGGGACAGGCCGTAATCCTTGTTACGGATATGATCGTAGAAAGCCTTGGGGCGTTCTTCGTCGATCAACTCGGACAACTCTTCCAGGCCCATGGGTTCGCCGATTTTTGCCTGACTGCTGGCGTAATCGACCAGGGTCTTGGTTTTTTCCCGGGCGGACTCTTCCGGCAAGTCTTCGCTTTCTACGAAGTCACTGAAGGCCTTGAGCAGGGTACGGGTTTCGCCCGGGCCATCGACACCTTCCTGGCAGCCGATAAAGTCGCGGAAGTACTCCGAAACCTTCTTGCCGTTTTTACCTTTGATAAACGAAATGTATTGCTTGGACTGCTTGTTGTTCTGCCACTCGGAAATGTTGATCCGTGCGGCCAGGTGCAGCTGGCCAAGGTCCAGATGGCGCGAAGGCGTCACGTCCAGCTCCGAGGTCACGGCAACGCCGTCGCTGTGGTGCAGCAGGGCGATGGCCAGGTAGTCGGTCATGCCTTGCTGGTAATGGGCGAACAGCACGTGGCCGCCAACGGAAAGGTTGGACTCTTCCATCAGTTTTTGCAGATGCTCGACGGCGACGCGGCTGAACGCCGTGAAGTCTTTACCGCCATCGAGGTATTCCTTGAGCCAGCCGCTGAACGGATGCGCGCCGGACTCGGCATGGAAAAACCCCCAGGCTTTACCTTGCTTGGCGTTATAGCTTTCGTTGAGGTCAGCGAGCATGTTCTCGATGGCTTGAGACCCGGCCAGTTCAGAGTCACGGGCGTGGAGAACTGCGGGCGTACCGTCGGGTTTTTTGTCAATCAAGTGGACGATGCAATGACGGATCGGCATGGGCTTCTCGGTGTGTAATGAGAGGGCAGGGTGCACACCCCGCAAAGGCGCCAAGTGTACCGCACCTGAGCCTCGGGTCGGGGTTTGGGGGGCTTGAGGGCGCCCTGGACGGTTTTTTTACCGTTTTAAGGCCATAAAGCTGACCAAAAGCCCAGGTAGAGGCGGATATTTAACTGTCTCTGTGCTAGTTTTGCCCGGTCTTGCGCTCGGAAACGGCGTAAAGCGTGCATTCAGCATGTGTCAGGTCGAACCAAACCCCGTTTTAGCTATCTACATCCGCGATTCGTCGTGAAAGCTGGCGGGTGTGCCAGACCCTTGAGATCTGGCTCGATGGCTGACATTGCACTCTGCAAACCAAATGAATTTGATAGGGAAGGAACATCTCAATGGCTATTACTAAAGACCAACTGATCGCTGATATCGCTGAAGCTATCGACGCGCCGAAAACTACCGCGCGTAACGCTCTGGACCAACTGGCCCAGATCGTTGCTGATCAATTGGAAAATGGCGGCGAAATCACTCTGCCAGGTATTGGCAAACTGAAAGTGACCGAGCGTCCTGCCCGTACTGGCCGTAACCCTTCGACTGGCGCAGCCATCGAAATCGCAGCCAAAAAAGTTATCAAGCTCGTTGTGGCCAAAGGCCTGACTGACGCTGTTAACAAGTAAGACTGCTGTAAAAAAGCCGCGCTTCGGATTACTCCGAAGCGCAGCTTTTTTATGCCTGCAAAGTTTGTAGCAGCTGCCGAACGCAGCCTCGCGCAGCTCGGCAGCTGCTACGAGGTTTTGCATATTTACAAGATTACTTCCAGTTCTTCTCGCGCCACAGCTGTTGCTGTTCTTTGTCATGGAATGTCCAGGCGACAAAGCGGCTTTGCTTGTTGCCCTGAGACATGTCGACCACCTGGCTTTCACGCACACCGGCTTTTTTCAGTGCGGTCTGGATCGCCGGCAAGTTGGACGCCTTGGACACCAGTACGCTGAACCACAGCACCTGACGGCCCACTTGCACGCTTTCGCGAATCAGTTGGGTCACAAAGCGCTGCTCGCCCCCTTCACACCACAATTCGGCCGCTTGACCGCCAAAGTTCAGAACAGGCAGTTTGCGCTTGGGATCAGCTTTGCCCAGTGCCCGCCATTTACGCTCGCTGCCGCGCGTTGCTTCATCGATGGACGCATGAAACGGCGGGTTGCACATGCTTAGGTCAAAACGCTCGGCGCTGTCCAGGACGTCCAGCAAGATCTTCTTCTGATCGGGTTGCAGGCGCAGGCTGATGGCTTTGTTCAGGCCGTTGGACTGCACGATCGCCTTGGCCGCTTTAACGGCTGTAGGGTCAACTTCGGTGCCCAGGAACTGCCAGCGGTATTCGCTGTGACCAATCAGCGGGTAAACGCAGTTTGCGCCCATACCGATGTCCAGCACGCGCACGCTCGGGCCACGCGGGATGACGCCATCGTTCATGGTGGCCAGCAGGTCGGCCAGAAAGTGCACGTAGTCAGCGCGACCGGGCACAGGCGGGCACAGGTAGTCAGCCGGAATGTCCCAGTGGGCGATACCGTAGAACGCCTTGAGCAGCGCACGGTTGAATACGCGCACGGCATCCGGGTTGGCGAAGTCGATGCTTTCTTTGCCGTACGGGTTGATGATCACGAACTCTGCCAGCTCAGGGCAGACCGAAATCAGCTGCGGGAAGTCGTAGCGGCCCTGATGGCGGTTACGTGGGTGCAGGCTTGGCTTGACCCGTGGCTCAGCCGGCTTGGCGTCGCTGACAGCCTTGGGCTTGTGGCGTGTGGCTTTGGAAGTGCGTGGGGTTGTCATGTTCAATTCATTCCACAAAAGCAATCGCGGGCAAGCCCTTAGTTCCTTTCAGAGCTAAGGGCTTGCCCGCGATCAGGTGCGCAGCTTTATTACAGGCTGGAAATCCGCGCGTGCTGTTCGGCCAATTTGCTCAAGGCTTGTTCGGCTTCGGCTAACTTGGTTCGTTCTTTTTCGATGACTTCGGCCGGAGCTTTGTCAACGAACGCGGCGTTAGAGAGTTTTCCACCTACGCGGGCCACTTCGCCGTTCAGACGCTGGATTTCCTTGTCCAGACGCGCCAACTCTGCATCTTTGTCGATCAGGCCGGCCATGGGCACCAGCACTTCCATCTCGCCTACCAGTGCGGTAGCCGACAGCGGTGCTTCGGCGCCCTCTTGCAGCACGGTGATCGCTTCGAGTTTAGCCAGCTTTTTGAGCAAGGCATCGTTCTCGGCCAGACGGCGTTGATCTTCGCTGCTGACGTTTTTCAGGTAGATCTGCAAAGGCTTGCCCGGGCCGATGTTCATTTCGCCACGGATGTTGCGAATACCCAGCATCAGGCCCTTGAGCCATTCGATATCGTCTTCGGCGGCCTGGTCGATGCGCGCTTCGTTCGGTACCGGCCACGGTTGCAGCATGATGGTCTTGCCTTCAGCACCGGCCAGCGGCGCGATGCGCTGCCAGATTTCTTCGGTGATGAATGGCATGAACGGATGCGCCAGGCGCAACGCCACTTCCAGCACCCGAACCAGCGTACGGCGAGTGCCGCGCTGACGTTCTACCGGGGCGTTTTCGTCCCACAGCACAGGCTTGGACAGTTCCAGGTACCAGTCGCAGTACTGGTTCCAGATGAACTCGTACAGCGCTTGCGCCGCGAGGTCGAAACGGAACTGGTCGAGGTGACGGGTCACTTCTGCTTCGGTGCGCTGCAGCTGCGAGATGATCCAGCGGTCAGCCAGCGACAGTTCGTAGGCTTCGCCGTTCTGGCCGCAGTCTTCGCCCTTGTCCAGCACGTAGCGTGCGGCGTTCCAGATCTTGTTGCAGAAGTTGCGATAGCCTTCGACGCGGCCCATGTCGAACTTGATGTCACGGCCGGTGGACGCCAGCGAGCAGAACGTGAAGCGCAGGGCGTCGGTACCGTAGCTGGCGATGCCGTCGGCGAATTCGTCGCGGGTCTGCTTCTCGATTTTCTTCAGCAGTTTTGGCTGCATCAGGCCGGTGGTGCGTTTGGCCACCAGGTCTTCGAGCTCGATGCCGTCGATGATGTCCAGCGGGTCCAGGACGTTGCCCTTGGACTTGGACATCTTCTGGCCTTGACCGTCACGGACCAGGCCGTGGACATACACGGTCTTGAACGGAACTTGCGGGGTGCCGTCTTCGTTTTTCACCAAATGCATGGTGAGCATGATCATCCGGGCAACCCAGAAGAAAATGATGTCGAAACCGGTAACCAGCACGTCAGTGGAGTGGAAGGTTTTCAGTGCTTCGGTTTTTTCCGGCCAGCCGAGGGTGGAGAACGTCCACAGACCCGAACTGAACCAGGTGTCGAGCACGTCGTTGTCCTGTTGCAAGGCAACGTCCGGGCCCAGGTTGTTCTTGGCGCGTACTTCGGCCTCGTCGCGGCCTACATAGACTTTGCCCGACTCGTCGTACCAGGCCGGAATGCGGTGGCCCCACCACAGCTGACGGCTGATGCACCAGTCCTGGATGTCGCGCATCCACGAGAAGTACATGTTTTCGTACTGTTTAGGCACGAACGCGATGCGCCCGTCTTCCACGGCAGCAATGGCAGGCTCTGCCAGAGGCTTGGTCGACACGTACCACTGGTCAGTCAGCCACGGTTCGATCACGGTGCCCGAACGGTCGCCTTTCGGCACTTTCAGGGCGTGATCATCGACGCTGAGCAACAGGCCGGCTTCGTCGAAATCAGCGACAATTTGCTTGCGCGCTTCGAAGCGGTCCAGGCCTGCATACTTGGCCGGCAGGGTACCGTCGATGGACTCGTTCAGCGTGCCATCGAGGTTGAACACCTGGGCAGCAGGCAGCACGGCGGCGTTTTTATCGAAGATGTTGAGCAGCGGCAGGTTGTGACGCTTGCCGACTTCGTAGTCGTTGAAATCGTGGGCCGGGGTGATTTTCACACAACCGGTACCGAATTCAGGATCGCAATAATCGTCCGCGATGATCGGAATGCGGCGGCCAACCAGCGGCAGCTCGACAAACTTGCCGATCAGGGCCTTGTAGCGCTCGTCTTCCGGGTTTACCGCAACAGCTGCGTCGCCCAGCATGGTTTCCGGACGGGTGGTAGCAACCACCAGGTAGTCCAGGCCTTCGGCGGTCTTGGCGCCGTCAGCCAGCGGGTAGCGCAGGTTCCACAGGAAACCTTTCTCGTCGTGGTTTTCCACTTCAAGGTCGGAGATGGCCGTGTGCAGCTTGGTGTCCCAGTTGACCAGGCGCTTGCCACGATAGATCAGGCCGTCTTCGTGGAGGCGCACGAAGGCTTCCTTCACGGCTTCAGACAGGCCGTCATCCATGGTGAAGCGCTCGCGGCTCCAGTCTACGGACGAACCCAGGCGGCGGATCTGACGGCTGATGTTGCCGCCGGACTGATCTTTCCATTCCCAGATCTTGTCGAGGAATTTTTCACGACCCAAATCGTGGCGGTTCAGGCCTTGTGCTTCGATCTGACGCTCGACCAGCATCTGGGTGGCGATACCGGCGTGGTCGGTACCCGGCTGCCACAGGGTGTTGCGGCCCTGCATGCGACGGAAACGGATCAGGGCATCCATGATCGCGTTGTTGAAGCCGTGCCCCATGTGCAGGCTGCCGGTGACGTTCGGCGGCGGAATCATGATGGTGTACGGGTCGCCCGCGCCTTGCGGGGCAAAATAATTCTCTTCTTCCCAGGTTTTGTACCAGGAAGTTTCAATGGCGTGCGGCTGGTAGGTCTTATCCATGCGCGGCGGGACCCTATTGGCATTAATTCAGGAAAGCCGGCAAGTATAGCGGGGTGGGACTGCGCGGGGAACCTATTGCTGTTGTGGGAGCGGGCTTGCTCGCGATACGGGCAACCCGGTGCATCGGCTTCATTAAGGTGCTGCAATCGCGAGCAAGCCCGCTCCCACAGGGTCAGCTTTGATGTTGGGCGAGCAGACGCTCCATGTGGGCATCAAGGCGGCGCTTGATCTCGGTTTCGATGTGCGGGGCGAAGTCGTTGATCACGTCCTGCATGATGGCCTGGGCAGCAGTGCGCAGCTCTCGGTCCAGGTGCGCAAGCAGTGCGTCAGGGGCTTTCTCCGTCGCGGGCGCCGGGGTGATGCCGACCAGCGGTATTTGCGTGGGCACCGGCTCCGGCTCTGGTTCATCGCTGATAACTTCGTCGAGCAACGGGATCTGTTCGTCGGGCCGACCTACCATCTCTGTCAGCAGCGGCGGTTGCAGCCCCTCATCGCCGAGCAGCTTGCGAATGGACTCAAGATCATCAAGCAGGTGTGCAGCTTTTTGCGGCGAATTGGAGGTGTCCATCGTGTGCTCAGAGTCGTTGTAACTTGTGGTCCTGCAGAGGATAGCCCTGTTCTCGGTAGAAACGGAAACTCTCCCGTGCAGCCTGTCGCACGGCGGGGTCTTCGACCACCACTTCGGCCACGCGGGCGAAACGTTTGAAAAAGTCGGGGACTTTGAGGTCCAGGTTGATCAGTAAGTCCTGGTGGTTTGCGGGTGCATCCGTACAGCCCATGACCACGACGCCATCGGGTTGGTCTTCAGTGTTGCTGTGGGGCACGAAGCTTTCGCCCTTGAAGCGCCACAGGCGTTCATCCAGGTCCTGGCGCTGGGCACTGTCAGAGCAATGCAGATACACGCGATGGCCCAGGCGCCAGGCCTTCTCGGTGAGTTTGCAGGCAAAATCCAGCCGCGCAGAGGGTTCGGCGCTGGGCAGGATATAAAAGTCGATCTTGGTGAGTTCTTGGTTTGCTTCGGGGGTCATTGCGATTCCTGAATCGGGACTGCGCCGCCCTCAAGCGGCGCAGTCTTCGATTGTCAGCTTCAAGCGTTGGCGCGATCCAGCAGGTACTGGGTCAGCAGGGGCACTGGGCGGCCACTTGCGCCCTTGTCCTTGCCGCCGCTGACCCATGCCGTGCCGGCGATGTCCAGGTGCGCCCAGTTATAGGCCTTGGCAAAACGCGACAGGAAGCAGCCAGCAGTGATGGCGCCGCCTTTAGGCCCGCCAATGTTGGCCATGTCGGCGAACGGGCTGTCCAGTTGTTCCTGGTACTCGTCGAACAGCGGCAGTTGCCATGCACGGTCGTCGGCTTGCTTGCCGGCTTCCAGCAACTGGTTGATCAGGTCGTCGTTGTTGCCCATCAGGCCCGAGGTGTGAGCGCCCAATGCAACCATGCAGGCGCCGGTCAGGGTGGCGATGTCGATCACGGCCTGTGGCTTGAAGCGCTCGGCGTAGGTCAGGGCGTCACACAGCACCAGACGGCCTTCGGCGTCGGTGTTGAGGATTTCGACCGTCTGGCCGCTCATGGTCGTCACGATGTCGCCCGGGCGTGCCGCGCCGCCGCTAGGCATGTTTTCAGCACAGGCCAGAATGCACACCAGGTTGATCGGCAGTTTCAGCTCGAGTACGGCGCGCAGGGTGCCGAACACGCTGGCAGCACCACCCATGTCGTACTTCATTTCATCCATGCCGGCGCCCGGCTTGAGGCTGATGCCGCCGGTGTCGAAGGTGATGCCTTTACCTACCAGTACGTACGGTTTTTCGGATTTTTTGCCTCCGGCGTAGTTCATCACGATCAGACGAGGCGGCTGGTCGCTGCCCTGGCCTACAGCGTAGAACGCGCCCATGCCCAGATCCTTGATCTTTTTCTCGTCAAGGATTTCGACTTTCAGGCCTTTGAACTCTTTGCCCAGGTCCTTGGCCTGCTCGGCAAGGAAGCTCGGGTGGCAGATGTTCGGCGGCAGGTTGCCCAGGTCGCGGGTGAACGCCATGCCGGCGGCAATTGCCTGGGCGTGGGTCACGGCGCGCTGCACTTCAGCCTGCGCGGCCTTGATGGTCAGCAGGGTGATTTTTTTCAGGGCGCGGGGTTCGGCCTTCTGGCTTTTGAAACGGTCGAAGGTGTATTCGCCGTCTACGAGGGTTTCGGCCAGCAAGCGGGTCTTGCTGTAGCTGTCGCGGCCCTTGACCACCAATTCGTCCAGTGCGAACACCGCATCGCTACCGCCCAGGCCTTTGAGTACACCCAGTGCGCCGCTGATGATTTTGCGGAACGGGCGATCGCCCAGTTCTTCATCCTTGCCGGTACCCAGCAGCAGCACGCGCTCGGCTTTGAGGTTGGGCAAGCTGTGCAACAGCAGGCTTTGACCGGTTTTGCCGGCCAGGTCGCCGCGCTTGAGGACTGCGCTGATGGCGCCACCGGTGAGTTCGTCGAGGGCTTTGGCGGTTGGGCCGAGCTTGCGGCCTTCGCCGATGGCGACCACCAGAGTGGCCGTTTTCAACGTTTCTGGGCTAACGCTTTTTACAACCAGTTCCATGTCCGGGTCCCTGAGTCAAATGGTCAACATGCGCACAAACAGTTCTGTTTGTTTGCTTATATAGAAGAAGCGCTTCACCTGTGATCAAGGCTGGCGTCAAGGCGGGCAGTTTGAACCCCGTCGGAGGAGCCTGACAACCCCGGTTTAGGGCCAAGTTGCCACTTTCAAGACTGTGCAGTGACAGGGGAGGGCATTCACAGGATAATGCGCCATCTTTTTAGACGGCCCATCTCATCTATGATGAGGTATGTGCCGACTCGTTATGCTGTTTGTTTGGCCGCCTTAGCCTGACGACCCTGGAGTGTCTGGTTTGATCGTCTTCCGTTATCTGTCCCGCGAAGTCCTGCTTACATTGAGCGCTGTCAGTGCTGTGCTGCTGGTCATCATCATGAGCGGTCGCTTCATCAAATATCTGGCCCAGGCCGCCTCGGGCGCCCTGGACCCGGGTTCGTTGTTCCTGATCATGGGCTTTCGCCTGCCGGGCTTCATGCAGCTGATCCTGCCTCTGGGGCTGTTCCTGGGCATTCTTCTCTCTTATGGTCGCTTGTACCTTGAGAGCGAAATGACCGTGCTGTCGGCCACCGGCATGAGTCGTCAGCGGTTGCTGGCCATGACCATGGCACCGGCTGCGCTGGTCGCGCTGATCGTGGCCTGGCTCAGTCTGAGCCTGGCCCCGCAGGGCAACAATGAATTTCAGCTGCTGCTCAACAAGCAGGATGCCCTGACCGAATTCGACACCCTGGAGGCCGGGCGCTTCCAGTCGCTGAGTGACGGTACACGGGTGACCTACACCGAAGAATTGAGCAATGACCGCAGCCTCTTGTCCGGCGTATTCATTTCGCAGAAGAAACTCGGAGAAGAGGCCAAGGATCGCAGTATTTCCGTGCTGCTGGCCGAGAAGGGTCATCAGGAAGTGCGTCCTGACGGCAGTCGCTGGCTGGTGCTGAACAATGGCTATCGCTATGACGGCAACCCTGGGCAGGCCGATTATCGGGCAATCAAGTACGATACCTATGGTGTGCTGCTGCCCAAGCCGGAAGTCAGCAATGAAGTGACAGACCGCGATGCGATCCCTACCGCAAGCCTTCTCGGCAGCACGGATCCTCGTGTGGTTGCCGAGCTGCATTGGCGGATTGCCTTCCCCGTGCTGGTCTTTATCGTGACCTTGATCGCAGTGCCGTTGTCGCGGGTCAATCCGCGTCAGGGGCGCTTCCTCAAGTTGTTGCCGGCGATTCTTCTTTATATGAGCTACCTGAGCATGCTGACCTGGGGCAAGGGGCTTCTTCAGGATGGCAAGACCCCGATGGCGCTGGGCCTGTGGTGGGTGCATGGGCTGTTCCTGATCATTGGCCTGGGGTTGATGTACTGGGAGCCGCTGCGCTTGAAACTGGCAAGTCGCCGTAGTGCCGAGGAGATGGCCCGTGGTTAAGCTCGACCGCTACATTGGTAGCAGTGTGTTGTTGGCGATTCTGGCCGTGTTGGGGATCATCCTCGGGCTGGCCCTGCTGTTTGCCGTGATCGACGAGATGCGCAGTCTCAGCAGCACCTACACCGTTCTGGATGTGTTCAGTTTTGTCATGCTGACTGCGCCCCGACGCCTGTATGAAATGTTGCCGATGGCAGCGTTGATTGGCTGCTTGATCGGTTTGGGCGGCCTGGCCAGCAACAGTGAGCTGACCATCATGCGTGCCGCAGGTGTGTCCCTTGGGCGCATCGTCTGGGCCGTGATGAAGCCGATGCTGGTGCTGATGGTTGCAGGGGTGCTGATTGGCGAATATGTAGTGCCTGCCACGGAAAACATTGCCCAGGCCAACCGCGCGCTGGCCCAGGGCGGTGGCGACTCGCAAAGCTCCAAGCATGGCTTGTGGCACCGCCAGGGTGATGAGTTTATCCATATCAACGCCGTTCAGCCCGATGGCCTGCTTTACGGTGTGACCCGTTATCGCTTCGACAAAGACCATCAGATGCAGTCGGCAAGCTTTGCCAAAAAGGCCCAGTACCACCAGGGCGACTGGCAGTTGAGTGATGTGAGCACCACTCTTTTTCATGGCGACAGCACTGAGGTAGTCAAGGCGCCTGAAGAAAAATGGGACGTGTCGTTGAGCCCGCAACTGCTCAATACCGTGGTCATGGCGCCCGAATCGCTGTCGATTTCCGGGTTGTGGAACTATATCCACTACCTCAAGGATCAGGGCCTGAACAACGGCCGTTACTGGCTGGCTTTTTGGGTCAAGGTGTTGCAGCCGCTGGTGACTGCCGCGCTGGTATTGATGGCCATATCTTTCATCTTCGGCCCGTTGCGCTCTGTTACGCTGGGGCAGCGGGTTTTTACCGGGGTGCTGGTAGGGTTTACCTTCAAGATCGCCCAGGACCTGCTGGGGCCTTTGAGCCTGGTGTTCGGCTTCTCGCCGCTGTTTGCGGTGCTGCTGCCGGCTTCCATTTGTGCCGTGGCCGGTATCTGGCTGTTACGTCGAGCGGGTTGAGTAGCGCTCATTGAGCCAATCAAGAGCCTCTATCTCTCGATAGGGGCTTTTTTGTAGGTGCCCATTGGCCTGTGAACGTGACGCTTGGCGCGATGTTCAGGTACAATTCCCGGCTATTTTTCGGCGGGCAGTCTGCCTGCGACTTTTTTGAGTGTTGACCCGTGAGTGATCTGAGTCATATCCGCAATTTCTCCATCATCGCCCACATTGACCATGGCAAGTCGACGCTGGCCGATCGTTTCATCCAGATGTGCGGTGGCCTGACTGCCCGCGAAATGGAGGCCCAGGTACTGGACTCCATGGACCTCGAGCGTGAGCGCGGGATCACCATCAAGGCCCACAGCGTCACCTTGTATTACACGGCCAAAGACGGTAATACCTACCAGTTGAACTTCATTGATACCCCGGGCCACGTTGACTTCACCTACGAAGTTAGCCGTTCCCTGGCGGCCTGTGAAGGTGCGTTGCTGGTGGTCGATGCGGGGCAGGGTGTAGAAGCCCAGTCCGTAGCCAACTGCTACACCGCGATTGAGCAGGGCCTGGAAGTCATGCCGGTGCTGAACAAGATCGACCTGCCACAGGCTGATCCTGATCGCGTTAAGGAAGAAATCGAAAAAATCATTGGCATCGACGCCACTGATGCCGTGACCTGCAGTGCCAAGACCGGCCTGGGCGTGGACGAGGTGCTTGAGCGCCTGGTACACACCATTCCTGCGCCGACCGGCAATATCGAAGATCCGCTGCAAGCGTTGATCATCGACTCCTGGTTCGATAACTACCTGGGCGTTGTGTCCCTGGTTCGCGTGCGCCACGGCCGCGTGAAAAAGGGCGACAAGATTCTGGTCAAATCCACCGGCAAGATCCACCTGGTGGACAGCGTTGGTGTATTCAACCCGAAACACACCGCCACTGCAGACCTGAAAGCCGGTGAAGTAGGTTTCATCATCGCCGGTATCAAGGACATTCACGGTGCGCCAGTGGGCGATACCCTGACCTTGAGCACGACTCCGGATGTTGATGTACTGCCCGGTTTCAAGCGTATTCAGCCTCAGGTATACGCGGGCCTGTTCCCGGTTAGCTCCGATGACTTCGAAGACTTCCGTGATGCGTTGCAAAAACTGACGCTGAACGACTCTTCGCTGCAATACACGCCAGAAAGCTCTGACGCACTGGGCTTCGGCTTCCGTTGCGGCTTCCTGGGCATGCTGCACATGGAGATCATTCAGGAGCGCCTGGAGCGCGAGTACAACCTGGACCTGATCACCACTGCGCCAACCGTAATTTTCGAACTGCTGCTCAAGACCGGTGAAACGATTTACGTCGATAACCCGTCCAAGCTGCCAGATCTTTCAATGATTGAAGACATGCGCGAGCCAATCGTGCGTGCCAACATTCTTGTGCCTCAGGAGCACCTGGGTAACGTCATTACCCTGTGCATTGAAAAACGTGGCGTGCAGCACGACATGTTGTTCCTGGGTACCCAGGTACAAGTGACCTACGATTTGCCGATGAACGAAGTGGTTCTGGACTTCTTCGACCGTCTCAAATCCACCAGTCGCGGCTATGCTTCGCTTGATTACCACTTCGATCGTTACCAGTCAGCTAATCTGGTCAAGCTCGATGTACTGATCAACGGTGACAAGGTAGATGCGCTGGCCCTGATCGTGCACAAGGAAAACGCGCACTACAAAGGTCGCCAGTTGACCGAGAAGATGAAAGAACTGATTCCGCGCCAGATGTTCGACGTCGCGATCCAGGCCGCCATTGGCGGGCAGATCATTGCACGGACCTCCGTCAAGGCACTCAGAAAGAACGTACTGGCCAAATGCTACGGTGGTGACGTTAGCCGTAAGCGCAAGCTGTTGGAAAAGCAAAAGGCCGGTAAAAAACGCATGAAGCAAGTGGGCAACGTGGAAATTCCACAAGAAGCCTTCCTTGCAGTGCTCCGTTTGGATAGCTAGGTCCTATGTCACTAAATTTCCCGCTGTTGCTGGTCATTGCTGTTGCCGTGTGCGGTTTGCTGGCGCTGCTCGATTTGGTCTTCCTGGCTCCGCGCCGGCGCAAGGCCATTGCCAACTATCAAGCCAGCGTTACGCCGGTTGATATGCAGGTAGTCGAAAAGCTCAACAAGGAGCCGCTGCTGGTTGAATACGGCAAGTCGTTCTTTCCCGTGTTGTTTATCGTGCTGGTGTTGCGTTCGTTTCTGGTTGAGCCGTTCCAGATTCCGTCCGGCTCGATGAAACCGACCCTGGATGTGGGCGATTTCATTTTGGTGAACAAGTTTTCGTACGGGATCCGCTTGCCGGTACTCGACACGAAAATCATCGAAGTGGGTGATCCGAAGCGGGGCGATGTGATGGTGTTTCGCTACCCAAGCGATCCGACAGTCAACTACATCAAGCGTGTAGTTGGCCTGCCGGGCGACAAGATCCGCTATACCAGCGACAAGCATCTTTATGTCAACGACCAACTGGTTGCCGAGCAACTGGTCAAGGCCGAGCCTGGAACCCTGGGCAGTGCCGAGTTGTACAAAGAGAAGCTGGGCGAAGTCGAGCACATGATCCGCAAGGAAATGAGCCGCTATCGTGCGCCGCCTGACAAGGAGTGGACGGTTCCGGCCGGGCATTACTTCATGATGGGTGACAACCGTGACAATTCGAACGACAGCCGTTACTGGGATGATCCGAACATTCCCAAAGACGAGCTGGGCATGGTTCCCGACAAGAATATTGTCGGCAAGGCCTTCGCTGTTTGGATGAGCTGGCCGGAACCCAAGGCGAGCAACCTGCCGAACTTCTCGCGGGTTGGTCTGATCAAGTAGCCAGAACGGCGCTGTTTATAACAGCGCCGATTGCTTTTCAGGTGTGCGAAACAAGTCGCGCGCCTGAGTATTCAGGATGTGGATTTGAACAAAGCGTTAAGTGTGACGGCGGCGAACAGCCTGTTCCCTGTCCATTTGCTATGCGATAAACGAGCATCACTGATCCCTAATATCGGTCCGGTGGTGACATTCGGCCACGAACTCAGCGTGGGTAAATCGTGAGTTTTTCTTTAGAACGTTTAGAGCGTCAGCTCGGCTACACCTTCAAAGACCAGGAACTGATGGTTCTGGCCCTGACACACCGCAGTTTCGCGGGGCGCAATAACGAGCGCCTTGAGTTCCTGGGGGATGCCATTCTCAATTTTGTTGCCGGCGAAGCCTTGTTTGACCGTTTCCCGCTGGCGCGTGAAGGCCAGTTGTCACGCTTGCGTGCGCGGCTGGTAAAGGGTGAGACCCTAGCAGTACTGGCCCGCGGCTTTGAGCTGGGCGAGTACCTGCGCCTGGGTTCCGGTGAACTGAAAAGCGGCGGATTTCGCCGTGAATCGATCCTGGCCGATGCCCTTGAGGCGCTGATCGGCGCCATTTACCTGGACGCCGGCATGGATGTCGCTCGCGACCGCGTACTGGCCTGGCTGGCCAGCGAGTTCGAGACGCTGACCCTGGTCGACACCAACAAAGATCCAAAGACCCGCCTGCAAGAGTTCTTGCAGTCGCGTGCCTGCGACCTGCCACGTTACGAAGTGGTGGATATCCAGGGCGAACCGCATTGCCGCACCTTCTTTGTCGAGTGCGAGATTGCCTTATTGAATGAAAAAAGCCGGGGACAGGGCGTGAGCCGTCGTATTGCCGAACAGGTAGCGGCCGCCGCAGCACTGATTGCCCTTGGCGTGGAGAATGGTCATGACTGATTCAACCGCAACTCGCTGTGGCTACGTTGCCATTGTTGGTCGTCCAAACGTGGGTAAATCCACACTGCTGAACCATATCCTGGGTCAAAAGCTGGCGATCACCTCGCGCAAGCCTCAGACCACCCGCCACAACATGCTGGGCATCAAGACCGAAGGCAACGTGCAAGCGGTCTACGTGGATACCCCGGGCATGCACAAGGGCGGCGAAAAGGCCCTGAACCGCTATATGAACAAAACCGCTTCGGCTGCGTTGAAAGACGTCGATGTGGTGATCTTCGTTGTTGACCGCACCAAGTGGACCGACGAAGACCAGATGGTGCTGGAGCGCGTGCAGTACGTAACCGGCCCGCTGATCGTGGCGTTGAACAAGACCGACCGTATCGAAGACAAGGCCGAGCTGATGCCGCACCTGAGCTGGCTTCAGGAGCAACTGCCGAACGCCCAGATCATCCCGATCTCGGCTCAGCACGGGCACAACCTTGAAGCCCTTGAGCGCGTGATTGCCGATCACCTGCCGGAAAACGAGCACTTCTTCCCGGAAGACCAGATCACCGATCGCAGCAGCCGCTTCCTGGCCGCCGAACTGGTACGTGAAAAGATCATGCGCCAGATGGGTGCCGAGCTGCCGTACCAGATCACCGTCGAGATCGAAGAGTTCAAGCAGCAGGGCAAAACCCTGCATATCCATGCCTTGATTCTGGTTGAGCGTGATGGTCAGAAAAAAATCATCATTGGCGACAAGGGCGAGCGTATCAAGCGTATCGGTACCGAAGCGCGCAAGGATATGGAGCTGCTGTTCGACTCCAAGATCATGCTTAACCTTTGGGTTAAAGTGAAAGGTGGCTGGTCCGACGACGAGCGCGCCCTGCGTTCGCTGGGCTACGGCGACCTGTAAGCACAGCATTACACCCCCCCCCTGTGGGAGCGGGCTTGCTCGCGATAGCATCAACTCGGAACTTCAGACAGGCCGAGTTGCTGCTATCGCGAGCAAGCCCGCTCCCACATTAGTTTTATGCTGTTCTTCCTGGCAGTGTTTGCCTTTTGAGATAGCTGACTTCCATGTCCAGTAAACCCCCGGCCCCCCAACTCGCCTACGTCCTGCACAGTCGCCCCTATCGTGAAACCAGTGCCCTGGTGGATTTCATCACGCCTCAAGGGCGCCTGCGGGCCGTGCTGCGCAGTGCGCGGGGCAAGGCGGGGACGCTGGCCCGGCCTTTTGTGCCGCTGGAAATCGAATTTCGCGGCCGTGGCGAGCTGAAAAACGTCGGACGCATGGAGAGTGCCGGGATTGCCACCTGGCTCAATGGCGAAGCGCTGTTCAGCGGCCTCTATCTCAATGAGCTGCTGATCAGGCTGTTGCCAGCCGAAGACCCGCATCCGGCGGTCTTCGACCACTATGCCGCGACGCTGATGGCGCTTGCGCAAGGACGCGCGCTCGAACCTCTGCTGCGAGCGTTCGAATGGCGCCTGCTGGACGATCTGGGCTATGGCTTTTCGTTGACCCGGGACATTCAAGGCGAACCGGTGGCCAGCGATGGCATGTACCGTTTGCAGGTAGATGCCGGGCTTGAACGGATTTATCTGGTGCAGCCCGGTCTGTTTCATGGCACCGAACTGCACGCAATGGCCGAGGCTGACTGGACCGTGCCCGGAGCCTTGTCCGCCGCCAAGCGCCTGATGCGTCAGGCATTGGCCGTGCATTTGGCTGGTAAACCGCTGGCCAGTCGTGAGTTGTTTCGCAAGCCCTGAATAGACCGGTATGCTGTGCGCCGAATCGTCAACTCTTCAGGAGAGCCCCCCGTGACCCAAAGCAATCGCATTCTTCTCGGCGTGAACATCGACCACGTAGCCACGCTGCGTCAGGCTCGCGGCACCCGTTACCCTGATCCGGTCAAGGCAGCGCTGGATGCAGAAGAGGCGGGCGCCGACGGCATTACCGTGCACTTGCGCGAAGATCGTCGACATATCCAGGAACGCGATGTGTTGCTGCTCAAGGATGTCCTGCAAACGCGCATGAACTTCGAAATGGGCGTTACCGAAGAGATGATGCTGTTTGCCGAGCGCATTCGCCCGGCGCATATCTGCCTGGTGCCTGAAACCCGTCAGGAACTGACCACCGAAGGCGGTCTGGATGTTGCCGGGCAGGAAGCGCGGATCAAGGCAGCTGTCGAGCGGCTGAGCAAGATTGGCTGTGAAGTGTCGCTGTTTATTGACGCCGATGAGCGTCAGATCGAAGCGTCCAGGCGCGTAGGCGCACCGGCAATCGAACTGCACACCGGACGCTATGCCGATGCCCAGACCCCGACCGAAGTCGCCGAAGAGTTGCAGCGTGTCGCCGATGGCGTTGCGTTTGGCCTGGCTCAAGGGCTGATCGTCAATGCTGGCCACGGTCTGCATTACCACAACGTGGAAGCGGTAGCCGCGATCAAGGGCATCAATGAATTGAACATTGGCCATGCGCTGGTGGCGCATGCATTGTTCGTGGGCTTCAAGTCGGCAGTGGCTGAAATGAAAGCGCTGATTGTGGCTGCGGCCAAGGTTTAAAAACGGCTACGGGGATCATTCAATTGTGGGAGCGAGCCTGCTCGCGAAGCTCATTCGCGAGCAGGCTCGCTCCCACAGAATTGTGTTCTACAACTGCGGCTCTTCTTTGGGCTTGGTCTTGTCGATGCCGGGGATATGCAGCTTGCTGTCGGCCGCCTGATCACCTTCGAGCTGTGGCTGCGTGGCCCAGGTCAAGATGTCGTAGTAACGACGGATGTTGGCCACAAAATGTACTGGCTCGCCGCCACGGGCGTAGCCATAGCGGGTTTTGCTGTACCACTGCTTCTGCGCAAGGCGAGGCAGCATTTTCTTTACATCAAGCCACTTGTTCGGGTTCAGGCCTTCTTTCTTGGCCAGCTTGCGTGCGTCTTCCAGATGACCGCCACCGACGTTGTAGGCAGCCAGTGCGAACCAGGTGCGATCCGGTTCCTGAATATCATCGTCCAGCTCGCTCTTGATCAATGCGAGGTATTTGGCGCCGCCCATGATGCTTTGCTTGGCATCCAGGCGGTTGGACACGCCCATCGCTTGAGCCGTGTTCTGGGTCAGCATCATCAGGCCGCGCACACCTGTTTTTGAGGTGACGGCGGGTTGCCATAAAGATTCCTGATAACCCATGGCTGCCAGCAGGCGCCAGTCGATCTGTTCTTTTTTGGCCGCTTCCTTGAAGAACTTTTCGTACTTGGGCAAGCGCTGTTGCAGGTGCTGGGCGAAGGTGTACGCGCCAACGTAGCCAAGGACATCGACATGCCCGTAGTAGCGGTCTTTAAGGCGTTGCAGGGTGCCGTTCTTTTCGACCTTGTCCAGATAGGCGTTGATCTCGTTGAGCAGGCTGTTGTCTTCACCGGCCGCCACTGCCCAGCGCTGACTGCGTGCATCGCCCAGGTCAAAGGCGACGCGCACGTTGGGGAAGTACACCTGGTTCATCGCCACTTCGTTGGAGTCGACCAGCGTGAGGTCGATCTGGCCTTCATCGACCATGCGCAGCAAATCGACGACTTCGACCGCGTCGGATTCGTCGTACTCGATTCCGGGATACTGTTTTTTCAGTTCGGCCAGTTGCTCTGCGTGGGAGCTGCCTTTGAGGACCGTGATGCGCTTGCCGGCCAGATCCGCAGCAGAGGTGGGGCGGGACTGGCCGTTGCGGTAGATGATCTGTGGCGTGACTTCGAGGTACGGGTGGGAAAATCTGGCTTGTTGCAGGCGTTTCTCGCTGCTGACCAGTCCGGCAGCAGCCAGAACCGGGCCGTCAGGCTGGCCCAGTTGATTGAACAGTTCATCCAGGTTGTCCGCGGTCTCGATTTTGAGCTCAACCCCAAGATCGTCGGCAAAACGCTTCACCAACTCGTATTCAAAGCCGGTTTCACCATTGCGATCCTCAAAGTAGGTCGCAGGGCTGTTGCGGGTAATCACCCGCAGTACCCCATCCTCCTTTACGCGCTCCAGGGTGCTGGGTTTTTCAACGCAGGCACTGAGCATCAGGAAGAGTCCGGTTGCGAGCAGCCATTTGGCGCAGCGCGGGCGGATATCAGTTAGAGAAAACATCCGCGCAGTATACGCAAAGCAGCACGGGTGCCATATCTCGACAATTTCCAGTCATTCTGATATTGACCGCGAAAATCGCTCAAACCCTTGTAAAATGGGGGGTAGAGCTCTGTTTAAAGATCATAATCGAGCATCCGTTAAGCGGCTGATAGCTATAAAGAATAAGGCTTTGGTCGATTCGCGACGTCTGGTGCGCTTCAGGTGTGCCGTTTCGGGTGCCGTGGCGAACGGTTTAGGCTAGAATGCCCGGCCTCAAAGCATACCCCTCCCGAGGCTGTCCCGAAGATGTTGATCCTGCGCGGCGCTCCTGCCCTTTCTGCCTTTCGCCACAGCAAACTCCTTGCACAACTGAGCCTCAAGGTTCCGTCTGTCACTGGTTTGTATGCTGAATTCGCCCACTTTGCCGATACCACCGGTGAGCTGACCAGCGATGAACAGCAGGTACTGGCTCGTCTCCTGAAGTACGGCCCAAGCGTGCCGGTCCAAGAGCCGAGCGGCCGACTGTTCCTGGTGTTGCCGCGGTTTGGCACCATCTCTCCCTGGTCGAGCAAGGCCAGCGACATTGCCCGTAACTGTGGCCTGGCTAAAATCCAGCGCCTGGAACGCGGCATTGCATTCTATGTAGCTGGCCAGTTCAGCGATGCGGATGCCGAACTGATCGGCGCTGTATTGCATGACCGCATGACGCAAATCGTGCTGGGCGCTCTGGAGCAGGCTGCAGGCTTGTTCAGCCACGCCGAGCCAAAGCCGCTGACCGCGATTGACGTACTGGGTGGCGGTCGTGCCGCGCTGGAAAAAGCCAACGTCGAGCTGGGCCTTGCCCTGGCCGAAGACGAAATCGATTATCTGGTCAATGCCTTCAACGGTCTGGGTCGCAACCCGCACGACATCGAATTGATGATGTTTGCCCAGGCCAACTCCGAACATTGCCGCCACAAGATCTTCAACGCCAGCTGGGACATCGACGGCCAAAGCCAGGACAAGAGCCTGTTTGGCATGATCAAGAACACCTACGTGATGCACAGCGAAGGCGTTCTGTCTGCTTATAAAGACAACGCGTCGGTTATCGTCGGCAGTGTTGCCGGGCGTTTCTTCCCGGATCCCGAAACCCGCCAGTACGGTGCGGTGCAGGAGCCAGTGCACATCCTGATGAAGGTAGAAACCCACAACCACCCGACCGCCATTGCCCCGTTCCCGGGTGCAGCGACAGGCTCCGGTGGTGAGATCCGTGACGAAGGTGCAACCGGTCGTGGTGCCAAGCCAAAGGCCGGCCTGACCGGTTTCACCGTGTCCAACCTGCAGATCCCGGGCTTTGTACAACCGTGGGAAGTGCCGTACGGCAAGCCTGAGCGCATTGTTACCGCGCTGGACATCATGATCGAAGGCCCGCTGGGCGGTGCTGCATTCAACAATGAATTCGGTCGTCCTGCCCTGACCGGTTACTTCCGTACGTTCGAGCAGTCCATCACCACCCCCCGTGGCGAAGAAGTGCGTGGTTACCACAAGCCGATCATGTTGGCCGGCGGCATGGGCAACATCCGCGCCGAACACGTGCAGAAAGCCGAAATCACCGTGGGCTCCAAGCTCATCGTGCTGGGCGGTCCGGCCATGCTGATCGGCCTGGGTGGCGGTGCAGCATCCTCTATGGCCACCGGCGCAAGCTCGGCTGACCTGGACTTCGCTTCGGTACAGCGCGAAAACCCGGAAATGGAGCGTCGTTGCCAGGAAGTGATCGACCGCTGCTGGCAGCTGGGTGACAAGAACCCGATCAGCTTTATCCACGATGTGGGTGCTGGCGGTTTGTCCAACGCATTCCCTGAGCTGGTGAACGACGGCGACCGTGGTGGCCGTTTCGAACTGCGCAACATTCCAAACGACGAGCCGGGCATGGCCCCGCACGAAATCTGGAGCAACGAATCCCAGGAACGTTATGTTCTGGCGGTGGGCGTCGAAGATTTCGAGCGCTTCCAGGCGATCTGCGAACGCGAGCGTTGCCCGTTTGCCGTCGTCGGTGAAGCCACTGCCGAGCCGCAACTGACCGTGACCGACAGCCACTTCGGCAACAACCCGGTGGACATGCCACTGGAAGTGTTGCTGGGCAAGGCGCCGCGCATGCACCGTTCGGCTGTTCGCGAAGAAGAGTTGGGCGATGATTTCGACCCGGCACAGCTGAGCATCGGCGAGTGCGTCGAGCGCGTTCTGCATCACCCGGCCGTGGCCAGCAAAAGCTTCCTGATCACCATCGGCGACCGCACCATCACCGGTCTGGTTGCCCGCGATCAGATGGTCGGGCCGTGGCAGGTTCCTGTGGCTGACGTTGCTGTCACCGCAACCAGCTTCGACGTGTACACCGGTGAAGCCATGGCCATGGGCGAGCGTACGCCGCTGGCACTGCTGGATGCTCCGGCATCGGGCCGCATGGCAATTGGTGAGACCCTGACCAATATCGCGGCTTCGCGCATTGGCAAGATCAGCGACATCAAGCTGTCAGCCAACTGGATGTCCGCTGCAGGCCACCCGGGTGAAGACGCCCGCTTGTACGACACCGTCAAGGCTGTCGGCATGGAGCTGTGCCCTGAGCTGGGCATCACCATTCCGGTGGGCAAGGACTCGATGTCGATGCAAACCCGCTGGAGCGAAGAGGGCACGGACAAAACCGTGACCTCGCCGCTGTCGCTGGTTGTGACCGGTTTTGCCCCGGTGCTCGACGTTCGCCAGACCCTGACCCCGGTACTGCGCATGGACAAAGGCCTGACCGATCTGATCCTGATCGACCTGGGCCGTGGCCAGAACCGCATGGGCGCCTCGATCCTGGCCCAGACCTACGGCAAGCTGGGCAAGCAGGCCCCTGACGTTGATGACGCAGAAGACCTCAAGGCTTTCTTCGCGGTGATCCAGGGCCTGAATGCCGATGGTCACCTGCTGGCTTACCATGACCGTTCCGACGGTGGTTTGCTGACCAGCGTGATGGAAATGGCCTTTGCCGGCCACTGCGGTCTGAACCTGACCCTGGATTGCCTCGCAGACAGCGCCAGCCAGCTCCCGGCCATCCTGTTCAACGAAGAACTGGGCGCCGTGATTCAGGTGCGTCAGGACGCGACTGCTGATGTGCTTGCACAGTTCAGCGCTGCAGGCCTGGGCGAGTGTGTCGACGTGATCGGCCAGCCGCTGAACAACAGCGAAGTCACCATCACCTTCAACGATGAAAAAGTGTTTGTCGGTCAGCGTGGCGAGTTGCAGCGCCAGTGGGCTGAAACCAGCTTCCAGATCCAGCGTATGCGTGACAACGCGGACTGCGCACAGCAAGAGTTCGACGTGCTGCTCGAAGAAGACAACCCGGGCCTGACTGCCCAGTTGAGCTTTGACGTCAACGCCAATATCAGCGCGCCGTACATCAAGAAAGGCATTCGTCCGCAAGTGGCTGTCCTGCGTGAGCAGGGCGTCAACGGTCAGGTTGAAATGGCCGCGGCGTTTGACCGTGCCGGTTTCAATGCAATCGACGTACACATGAGCGATATTCTGGCCGGCCGTGTCGACCTGAACGAGTTCAAAGGTCTGGTTGCCTGCGGTGGTTTCTCCTACGGCGACGTACTGGGTGCCGGTGAAGGCTGGGCCAAGTCGGCGCTGTTCAATGCCCGTGCCCGCGATGCGTTCCAGAGCTTCTTCGAGCGCACTGACAGCTTCTCCCTGGGTGTGTGCAACGGTTGCCAGATGATGTCCAACCTGAGCGAACTGATCCCTGGCAGCGAGCTGTGGCCACACTTTGTGCGCAACCGTTCCGAGCAGTTCGAAGCCCGTGTGGCGATGGTTCAGGTTCAGGAGTCGAACTCGATCTTCCTGCAGGGCATGGCCGGTTCGCGAATGCCGATCGCCATTGCTCATGGTGAAGGTCATGCCGAGTTCGCCAGCGAAGAAGCCATGCTGCAAGCGGACCTGTCCGGTTCGGTGGCGCTGCGCTTCGTCGACAACCACGGCAAGGTCACGGAAAACTACCCGGCCAACCCTAACGGCTCGCCGCGCGGGATTACCGGCCTGACCAGCCGTGACGGCCGTGTGACCATCATGATGCCGCACCCGGAGCGGGTATTCCGCGCCGTGCAGAACTCGTGGCGCCCGGAAGAGTGGAACGAAGATGCGCCGTGGTTGCGCATGTTCCGTAACGCTCGTGTGTGGGTAGATTAAGAGCATGTACAAGCTCAGCTTTTTCGTTCCTCCGAGCCATGTGGACGTGGTCAAGGATGCCGTATTCGCTGCCGGTGGCGGACGGATCGGCAGCTATGACCACTGCGCCTGGCAGACCATGGGCCAGGGCCAGTTTCGCGCGCTGGACGGCAGCCAGCCGTTCATCGGGCAAACTGGTCAGGTCGAGTATGTGGGGGAGTGGAAGGTTGAGCTGGTCGTCGCCGATGATCTGATTCAGGCCGTGGTGGCTGCGCTCAAGCACAGCCACCCGTATGAAACCCCGGCGTACGAAGTGTGGCAACTGGCTGATTTCTAGCCACAAGTCATATAAAAAACCCGCTGAACCGTTACCGGTCAGCGGGTTTTTTGTTGCTCGTATGACAGCTGGCTATGGGCGGATTTCAACCATGGTGCCGTCTGGAACGAGGTTCCAGACTTCACGCATTTCGTGGTTTTTCATCGCGATGCACCCATCGGTCCAGTCCAGGGTATGGAACAGTTCCTCGGGGTTGTCTTCGCTGTCCGGGGTGCCGTGGATCATGATCATCGAGCCCGGGTTCAGGCCTTCACGCCGGGCCGTGGCAGCGTCGCTGATGTTGGGGTAGTTGATGTGCATCGCCAGGTTGAACTTGTCGCTTTTTTTGCGCCAGTCGACCCAGTAGATGCCCTCGGGAGTGCGTTTGTCCCCTTCGCGTACTTTTGGGCCCTTGGGTTGTTTGCCCAGGGAGATGCGGTAGGTCTTGACCGGTTTGCCGTTGCTGATCAGCTCCAGCTTGCGGGCAGACTTGATGACCAGCACCTTGTCGATATTCTGCCCGGGACGTACCGGAAGCGACGAAGGGGCGGGTTTCAGGACCTGGTTTTTATCAACGGGTTTGCCGTTTACGGTTATGACAACAGAGGCCTGGCAGGTAACGGCAAATGACAGGCATAGAGCAGCGAGCAACCAACGCATTAGAGGAACATTCCTGAGTTACAAGGCAAGCAGCATTATTTTTGGGCGGTCTTCAGGCTGGCCAGCGGTGCTACAGCCTCGCTGCGTACGGGGTAGTGAGCGCCCGGGCGGTCAGCGAAAAAGCATTCTAAGGTACGGCTGACCGTGCGGAAAGCCAGCTCTGACCAAGGGATGTCGACTTCTTCGAGCAGGCGCACTTCCAGGCTCTCTTCACCGGCTGCGAAGTTCGGGCCCAGCAGGTCGGCGCGGTAGAAAATATGCACCTGATTGATATGCGGCACATCGATCAGGGTGTAGATGGCCAGGTTCTCAACCACGGCACAGGCTTCCTCCAGGGTTTCGCGTCGGGCCGCGTTTTCAACCGTCTCGCCGTTCTCCATAAAGCCTGCGGGCAGTGTCCAGTAGCCTTTGCGCGGTTCGATGGCGCGACGGCACAGCAGCACTTGTGTGCCCCACACGGGCACGCAACCGGCGACAATATTGGGGTTTTGATAATGAATGGTCTGGCAGTGGTCGCAGACATAGCGCAGGCGCGAATCGCCTTGCGGGATATGCTGGCTGACGGAATGGCCGCACTGGCTACAAAATTTCATGCTGTGGTCTCTGGCTCGTTGTCTATCTTGGGGGCTGAGGTGGGCTCGCGGCAAGTGTGGTCTGGCGGGCTGCGACACTGTAGGACTTGGGTGCCCGGTGCGATTTGGTGCATGATGCCCGATAAGTGCCGGATCGAGATGACCTATGCTGGACGAGCTGCTTGGCCGTGTGAGCCGCTATACCCCACGGACGCTGGAAACAGAACGGAATTACCCGGAAGCTGCGGTGTTGTTGCCGGTCACACGCAGTTCTGAGCCTGAGCTGATTCTCACCCTGCGTGCCAGCGGGTTGTCGACCCACGGTGGTGAAGTGGCTTTTCCGGGCGGTCGCCGCGACCCGGAAGACCCCGACCTGGTGTTCACCGCCCTGCGTGAGGCCGAAGAAGAAATCGGCTTGCCGCCGGGGCTGGTCGAGGTGATCGGGCCGCTGAGCCCCTTGATCTCGTTACACGGTATTCGCGTAACGCCTTATGTCGGTCTGGTCCCGGATTACGTTGAGTATCTGGCCAATGACGCCGAAATCGCTGCGGTATTCAGCGTGCCGCTGGAGTTCTTCCGCCAGGACCCGCGTGAGCACACTCATCGCATCGACTACCAGGGCCGTAGCTGGTACGTGCCGAGCTACCGTTTTGGCGTGTATAAAATCTGGGGACTGACGGCAATCATGATCGTGGAGCTGATGAACCTGCTCTATGACGACGTCAATATCAACCTGCATACCCCGCCTGAACGTTCCATTCCAATTTAGAGCCGTCAGCAGACGGCCACGCCTGCCTTGAGGACATCCCATGAAATACCGCTTGGGCGACTCGTTCGTCGAAACCCATCCCGAAAGCTGGACCGCACCCAATGCCACCCTGATCGGCAAGGTGCGCCTGGAAGAGGGCGCCAGTGTTTGGTTTAACGCCGTGTTGCGTGGCGATAACGAACTGATCCTGATCGGCAAGCACAGCAATGTGCAAGATGGCGCGGTGATGCATACCGACATGGGCTATCCGCTCACACTTGGCACCGGCGTGACCATTGGCCATAACGCCATGTTGCATGGTTGTACGGTGGGCGATTACAGCCTGATCGGTATCAATGCGGTGATCCTCAATGGCGCGAAAATCGGCAAGCACTGCATCATTGGCGCCAATTCGTTGATTGGCGAAGGTAAGGAAATTCCGGACGGCTCGCTGGTCATGGGGTCGCCGGGCAAGGTGGTACGTGACCTGACGGATGAGCAGAAAAAATTGCTGGAAGCCAGCGCGGCCCACTACGTCAAGAACGGCCAGCGATATGCCCGTGACCTTCAGGTGCAAGAACAATGACGGAAGCAGAGCGCCCGGTCGCCTCGCCCTGTGTGAATATCTGCGCGCTGGACGACGACGATGTGTGCAGTGGCTGCCAGCGTACCGTGGCGGAAATCACCCGCTGGAGCCGCATGACCAACCCGGAGCGCCGCGAGGTGCTAGTGCTGTGCCATGAGCGGGCCAAAGCCAGTGGTGTGGTGTGGATGTTGGGTTCCGGTAGCTGAAAACGCTTCTTTATTGTGTGAGCGGGCTTGCTCGCGATGCAGGCGCCGCGACCTGTCAGGCAAACTGCGCTGATATCATCGTGAGCAAGCCCGCTCCCGCAGGGGGATGTCGCGGGTACAAAATCGACTGCGACTCAAGTACCCTGTGCGCCTTATTTAGAGGTGTCGCCCGCTGCCATGCTGTTTCTTGTCGCTTATATCGCCAGCGTCGTGCTGATCAACTACGCGTTTTCCACTGCGCCGCACCTGGACATAATCTGGTCAGCCTGGGGTGGCCTGGTGTTTGTATTGCGCGACATGGTGCAAACCCGATTCGGTCACGGTGCCCTGCTGGCCATGCTGGCGGCCCTGGTGTTGTCGTACGTCACCTCCGATCCTTCCATTGCACTGGCCAGCGCCACTGCCTTCGCCGTGTCCGAGTGCATCGACTGGCTGGTCTTCAGCATCACCAAGCGGCCTTTGCATGACCGCTTGTGGATCAGCTCTGCGCTGAGCATCCCGATCGACACCTTTATCTTCTTCGGCATGATCGATGCCTTCACCCCTGGCGTGATCATTACCGCCATGGCCTCGAAATTCGCCGGCGTCACCTGCGTATGGCTGGCAATGGCCTGGCGTTTGCGCAAAGCCTCGGTCTAGTCATGTAAAATGCCGGCCTTTGTATCCCCCTGCAGGCGCTGGCTTGGTCAGTGCCTTCGATGATTTTGTTTCCTTGAGGACCTGAAATGACCCGTATCGGAACTCCACTGTCGCCCACTGCGACCCGCGTCATGTTGTGTGGCTGCGGTGAGCTGGGCAAAGAAGTTGTCATCGAATTGCAGCGCCTGGGGGTCGAAGTGATCGCCGTCGATCGCTACGCCAATGCACCTGCCATGCAGGTTGCCCATCGCAGTCATGTGATCAACATGCTTGACGGCGCCGCCCTGCGTGCCGTCATCGAAGCAGAACAACCGCACTTTATCGTTCCGGAAATCGAAGCCATCGCCACCGCCACCCTGGTGGAGCTGGAAGCTGAAGGTTTCACCGTTATTCCAACGGCGCGTGCCACGTCGTTGACCATGAACCGCGAAGGCATTCGTCGCCTGGCAGCCGAAGAGCTGGACCTGCCAACCTCGCCGTACCATTTTGCCGACACCTTTGAAGACTACAGCGCCGCCGTGCTGGATCTGGGCTTCCCGTGCGTGGTCAAGCCGGTGATGAGTTCGTCAGGCAAGGGCCAGAGCCTGCTGCGCAGTGCTGAGGAGGTAAAGGCTGCGTGGGACTACGCGCAGGAAGGCGGTCGTGCGGGCAAGGGTCGGGTCATTATCGAAGGCTTTATCGACTTCGATTACGAAATTACTTTGCTGACCGTGCGCCATATTGGCGGTACCACGTTCTGCGCACCGGTTGGTCACCGACAGGAGAAGGGCGATTACCAGGAATCCTGGCAGCCACAGGCCATGAGCCCGATTGCTCTGGCCGAGTCCGAGCGTGTCGCCAAGGCTGTTACTGAAGCGCTGGGTGGTCGTGGTCTGTTTGGCGTTGAGTTGTTTATCAAGGGCGATCAGGTGTGGTTCAGCGAAGTGTCGCCGCGCCCGCACGATACCGGCCTGGTGACATTGATTTCTCAGGATCTGTCGCAGTTCGCATTGCATGCTCGCGCCATTCTCGGCCTGCCGATTCCATTGATTCGTCAGTTCGGGCCATCGGCTTCGGCGGTGATTCTGGTAGAAGGTCAGTCGACCCAGACTGCATTCGCCAACCTGGGTGCTGCCCTGAGCGAACCGGACACCGCATTGCGCCTGTTCGGCAAGCCAGAGGTCAACGGCCAGCGTCGCATGGGCGTGGCCCTGGCTCGCGATGAGTCGATTGAAGCAGCTCGCGCCAAAGCGACCCGCGCGGCCAAGGCAGTAGTTGTAGAGCTGTAAAAACCATTGTGGGAGCGGGCTAGCTCGCGATTCAATTGCCCCGGTACATCTGATGTACCGAGGCGTTGCAATCGCGAGCTAGCCCGCTCCCACAGGTTAAGTGTTTCTTCAAGCCACCTTGTTCAGGTCAGCCTCTCTCGTTTCCTTCAGGCACAGCACGGCAATCAGGCTGAGAATCGCTGCGCCCGACACGTACCCGCCTACCCAGCTCAACCCCCCCATGCTCACCAGCTTTTGCGCAAAAAAAGGTGCAGCGGAAGCTCCGACAATGCCACCCAGATTGTAAGCCGCCGACGCGCCGGTATAGCGCACGCGGGTCGGGAACAGTTCAGGGAGCAGGGCACCCATCGGGGCAAAGGTCACGCCCATCAAAAACAGCTCGATGCACAGGAACAGCGCCACACCCCAGGTGGTGCCGTGGGTGAGCAGAGGCTCCATCAGAAAACCTGACAAGATCGCCAGCACGCCACCGACTATCAGCACCGGCTTGCGTCCATAACGGTCACTGGCCCAGGCCGACAGAGGTGTGGCCGCCGCCATGAACAGCACGGCAAAACACAGCAGGCCGAGGAAGGTTTCGCGGGTATAGCCCAGGGTGGCGACGCCATAGCTCAGGGAAAACACTGTCGAGATATAGAACAGTGCGTAACACACCACCATCGAAGCGGCGCCCAGCAGCATCGGTGCCCAGTATTGGCTGAAGAGTTCGACGATGGGCATTTTCACCCGCTCGTGCTGTGCTACGGCCTTGGCAAACACCGGTGTCTCTTCCAGCTTCAGGCGTACATACAGACCCACCATCACCAGCGCTGCGCTAAGCAGGAAGGGGATGCGCCAGCCCCAGGAGCGGAACTGCTCATCGCTCAGGCTCATGGCCAGAATCAGAAACAGGCCATTGGCCGCCAGAAAACCGATCGAAGGCCCCAGTTGCGGAAACATGCCATACCAGGCGCGCTTGCCCTTGGGGGCGTTCTCGGTGGCCAGCAATGCCGCGCCGCCCCATTCGCCACCCAGCCCCAGGCCCTGGCCGAAGCGCAGCACGCACAGCAGGATCGGGGCCCAGGCGCCGATTGTGGCGTAGCCCGGCAGCACCCCGATCAATGTGGTGCACACGCCCATCAGTAGCAGTGAGGCCACCAGGGTGGATTTGCGTCCGATGCGGTCACCGAAGTGGCCAAACAGGAATGAGCCCAGCGGGCGGGCGAGAAAGGCGATGCCGAAGGTCAGAAACGCCGACAGCATTTGTGCGGTACCGGATGTCTGCGGAAAAAATACCGGGCCTATCACCAGTGCAGCGGCGGTGGCATACACATAAAAGTCGTAGAACTCGATGGCCGTGCCAATAAAGCTGGCCGTGGCGACGCGGGTGGCGGAGTTGGCCGGCTTGTCGGGCGTAGCTTCGCTATAGGTTGTGCTGGAGGTCATGCGTATATCCCTGACAGTTATGAGCCCTGTGCCGATGTCCGCTTTGGCGGTGCGACATGGCGAGCAATTTTTATGGTCGTTGGCCCTGAGGGATAACAGGGTGCAAGCGCAGTTCAGGATGGGAACGTACGCAGGTACTGCGTCATACAACGCGCCGACAGCGCTGGGTGCGGGTAACACGCGTGTTGGCGAGGCTTGGGTAAGCGATGATGATTATAGGGAGGCCCGCTCAAATGTAACAAGACCTTGCGCGGCGATTAAACCGCGGGCTTGACGCTGTTGTGCCAGATCAGTACGCGGCTGACGCGGTTTTCTTCGGTCTGGAGGATCTCCAGGCGATAGCCGCCGATTTTCAGGCACACGGTGGTCTCGGGGATGGTTTCCAGCGCTTCGGTGACCAGGCCATTGAGGGTTTTCGGGCCGTCGCAGGGCAGGTGCCAGCCCAGGGCCTTGTTCAGCTCGCGAATGGAGGCTGCACCATCGACAACATAACGGCCGTCGGGCAGGGGGTCGATATGGGGGTTATCGATATTCTGCTCGTCTTCGAACTCGCCGACGATCTCTTCGAGGATGTCCTCAAGCGTCACGATGCCAAGCACTTCGCCGTATTCATCGACCACCACGCCCAGGCGGCGCTGCTGCTTGTGGAAGTTAAGCAGTTGCAGTTGCAGCGGGGTGCTTTCGGGGATGAAGTAAGGTTCGTGGCAAACGGCCAGCAGTGCTTCTTTGGTCAGGCTGGCGTCGGGCAGCATGTGCTGGATGTGGCGGGTGTTGAGGATGGCTTCGACCTGGTTGATGTCGTTGTGAAACACCGGCAGGCGTGTGCGCGAGGTCTGGCGCAACTGCTCAATCAGGTCTTCGATCGGGTCGTCGAGGTTCAAGCCTTCGACTTCGTTGCGCGGGATCAGGATATCGTTGACCGTGATGTTGTCCAGCGCATGGATGCCTGATAGCAGGGCCGGGCGGCTGTTGGGCTGCTCGTCCTGTTGCTGGGGAGCCTCCTCTCGCAGCTGCTGGGCGTTGGTGCGCCTGGCGCGGGCACTGCTTTTGCCCAGTATAAAGCCGATAAATACAGCGGCTCCTGCGATCAATAGTGCCGAAATTGTCAGAATCGGCCCAGGGGGCAAGCTATCCATAATTATCGCCCGTCAGATATGCAGAATGTATTCACGAACCAGCTTGCTGCCAAAGTAGGCCAGCATCAGCAGGCAAAAACCGGCAAAGGTCCAGCGGATGGCCTTGTGACCGCGCCAGCCGAGGTGGTGACGGCCCCACAGCAACACGCTGAATACGATCCAGGCCAGGCAGGCCAGCAGGGTCTTGTGCACCAGGTGCTGGGCGAACAGGTTGCCCAGAAACAGCCAACCGGAAACCAGGGACAGCGAAAGCAGCGACCAGCCGGCCCAGAGAAAGCCGAACAGCAGGCTTTCCATGGTTTGCAGTGGCGGGAAGTTCTTGATCAGGCCCTTGGGATGCTTGTGCTTGAGCTGATAGTTCTGCAGCGACAGCAACAGCGCCTGGAACACCGCAATGGTGAACATGCCATAGGCCAGAATCGACAGCAGGATATGCGCGAGTATGCCTGGCTCTTCATTAATGACCTGAACCGTGCCGGGCGGGGCGAATTCGGACAGCAGTACTGTCAGCATGCCCAGCGGGTATAAAAGCAGCAGCAGGTTCTCGACCGGTATGCGGGCGCAGGCCGCCAGGGTCACGGTAATCACGGCCACGGCAATCAGGCTGGCTGCACTGAAGAAGTCCAGTTCAAGGCCTGCAGGCGTCATCAGGTGGGTGAACAGGCTGGCGGCGTGGGCGAGTACGGCAAGAATGCCGAGCGTCACCAACAGGCGTTTGTTTGCCTTTGCGCCCTGGCGCAGACAAGAGCCCTGATAGAAGGTCGCAGCGGCATACAAGCAGGCGGCGGCGAGGCTGGGTAGCAAACTGGGTGACAAGGGGAGCATAAATCCTGTTAGGCAAGCCCGAAAGGACTGAGTTTGGCATACAACCGCCTGTGCACGAAAGACCACATAAGCCGACGGCATGGTGTCGGACACGGCCAGTCTTCGCTATAATCCGCGACCTGCCCACGCCGCAGGCTCGCCGAGCATCAGTTTTACACGGGCTGGGCCGCAATAACCCCGGTCTACTTTGGGCCTGAAAGGATCGCGCATGTTTGAAAATTTAACCGACCGTCTTTCGCAGACGCTGCGCCATGTCACCGGCAAGGCCAAGCTGACCGAAGACAATATCAAAGACACCCTGCGTGAAGTACGCATGGCGTTGCTGGAAGCCGACGTGGCTTTGCCAGTGGTCAAAGACTTCGTCGCTGCGGTCAAAGAGCGCGCTGTCGGCACTGAAGTGTCGCGCAGCCTGACGCCGGGCCAGGCGTTTGTAAAAATTGTTCAGGCTGAACTTGAAAGCCTGATGGGCGCTGCCAACGAGGACCTGGTCCTTAATGTCACGCCGCCAGCCGTTGTATTGATGGCCGGTTTGCAGGGCGCTGGTAAAACCACGACTGCCGGCAAGCTGGCGCGCTTCCTTAAAGAGCGCAAAAAGAAAACTGTGATGGTGGTCTCGGCCGACGTTTATCGTCCGGCTGCGATCAAACAGCTCGAAACCCTGGCCAATGAAGTCGGTGTAACCTTCTTCCCGTCCGACCTTAGCCAGAAGCCGGTAGACATCGCTCGCGCCGCCATTGCGGAAGCCAAGCTGAAGTTCATCGACGTGGTCATCCTCGATACCGCAGGTCGCCTGCATATCGATGCCGAGATGATGACCGAGATCCAGGAGCTGCACGCGGCCGTCAAGCCGGCAGAAACCCTGTTTGTCGTCGACGCCATGACTGGCCAGGATGCGGCCAACACCGCCAAGGCGTTCGGTGATGCATTGCCGCTGACCGGGGTGATCCTGACCAAGGTCGACGGTGATGCCCGGGGTGGTGCGGCGTTGTCCGTGCGAGCCATTACCGGCAAGCCGATCAAGTTCATCGGTATGGGTGAGAAGAGCGATGCGCTCGAGCCGTTCCACCCGGATCGTATCGCTTCGCGCATCCTCGGCATGGGCGACGTGCTCAGCTTGATCGAGCAGGCCGAACAGACCCTCGATAAAGACAAAGCCGACAAACTGGCTAAAAAGCTTAAAAAAGGCAAAGGCTTCGATCTCGAAGACTTCCGTGACCAGCTGCAACAGATGAAGAACATGGGTGGCCTTGGCGGCCTCATGGATAAACTGCCGAACATGGGTGGTGTCAATCTGGCGCAAATGGGCAATGCCCAGGGCGCAGCTGAGAAACAGTTCAAGCAGATGGAAGCCATCATCAACTCCATGACCCCGGCCGAGCGCCGCGACCCTGAGCTGATCAGCGGTTCGCGCAAACGCCGGATTGCCATGGGCTCCGGCACTCAGGTGCAGGACATCGGCCGCTTGATCAAGCAGCACAAGCAGATGCAAAAGATGATGAAAAAATTCTCCACCAAAGGTGGGATGGCGAAAATGATGCGCGGCATGGGCTCGATGATGCCCGGCGGCGGCATGCCAAAAATGTAATTTACCCGCCCGGACGCTTGCGTCCGGGCAACTCGCAGCAATGCGAGACACCCGGCAAACCCGCACTGTGCGGGAGCTGACCTGTCACCATTCGTGGTGACCTAGTTGCAAGTCTGTACGGCATGCCGATAGGCGCCAGAAAAAGACATTTGCAAAAGTCCGGATATTCCTTAGAATATGCGGCCTTTCGGGCACCTATGCCCGCTGTGCCTTTAGATTTGCAGCACCGACTACAGGAACGATGTTCACATGCTAACAATCCGTCTTGCCCTTGGCGGCTCCAAAAAGCGCCCGTTTTACCACTTGACCGTTACCGACAGCCGTAACCCACGTGACGGTTCCCACAAGGAACAAATTGGTTTCTTCAACCCGGTTGCCCGTGGTCAGGAAATCCGTTTCTCCGTTAAAGAAGACCGCCTCGCCTACTGGCTGAGCGTTGGTGCTCAACTGTCTGAGCGTGTTGCTCAGCTGGTTAAAGAAAACGCTAAGGCTGCGGCCTGAGCAATATGAGCGTGACGCCTGAAACTGCTGATGATTTGATCGTTATCGGCAAAATCTACTCGATTCACGGCGTGCGCGGCGAAGTGAAGGTTTATTCCTTTACGGATCCAATTGATAACCTGTTGGACTACAAAAAACTGACGCTTCGGCGCGGTAATGATGTACGACAGGCAGAGCTGGTCAGTGGCCGTTCTCATAACGGCAAGTTTCTGGTTGTAAAGCTCAAGGGTCTCGATGACCGTGATGAAGCTGGTCTTCTTCGTGAATTCGAAATCTGCGTGCCGCGTAACCTGTTTCCTGAGCTGACCGACGGCGAGTACTACTGGTACCAGCTGCAGGGACTGAAAGTGACCAACCTTGAAGGGCAATTGCTCGGCAAGATTGTTGACCTGATGGAAACTGGCTCGAACGATGTCATGGAAGTCAAACCTTGCCCAGGTAGCCTGGATGATCGTGATCGCTTGTTGCCCTATACAGAGCAATGCGTGTTGAGCGTCGACCTTGCAGCTGGCGAGATGAAGGTGGATTGGGATGCGGACTTCTAAGCGTGGCTAAATTGCGCGTAGAAGTGATCAGTTTGTTTCCCGAAATGTTTTCCGCCATCAGCGACTACGGCATCACTAGTCGTGCGGTGAAACAAGGGCTCTTGCAGCTGACTTGTTGGAACCCGCGAGACTACACAACGGATCGGCATCACACTGTGGATGATCGCCCATTTGGCGGTGGTCCGGGCATGGTGATGAAGATCAAGCCTCTGGAAGATGCACTGGTTCAGGCCAGAGAAGCAGCCGGAGAGGCGGCGAAGGTGATTTACCTGTCGCCCCAAGGCCGTCAACTGAATCAGTCGGCGGTACGCGAGCTGGCGAATGAGGAAGCATTAATCCTTATTGCAGGTCGTTATGAAGGCATTGACGAGCGTTTTATAGACGCTTATGTCGATGAAGAGTGGTCAATTGGTGACTATGTACTCTCTGGTGGCGAGCTGCCGGCGATGGTTCTGATTGATGCGGTTACACGACTGCTGCCTGGAGCTTTAGGGCATGCGGACTCCGCGGAGGAAGATTCCTTCACAGATGGTCTGCTGGATTGCCCGCACTACACCCGACCGGAGGTGTATGCGGATCAGCGTGTTCCCGACGTATTGCTTAGTGGCAATCATGCACACATCCGGCGTTGGCGTTTACAGCAGTCCCTTGGGCGGACCTTTGAACGACGCGCCGATCTTCTGGAAAGCCGCTCGCTTTCTGGAGAAGAGAAGAAGCTGCTCGAGGAATACATCCGCGAGCGGGACGATAGTTAACAACGTATCGATGGTAGATCAGTTGATCTACCTTAGGAGCACAGCATGACTAACAAAATCATCCTTGCACTCGAAGCAGAGCAGATGACTAAAGAGATCCCTCCTTTTGCCCCGGGCGACACCATTGTCGTTCAGGTGAAAGTGAAGGAAGGCGATCGTTCGCGTCTGCAAGCTTTCGAAGGTGTAGTGATTGCCAAGCGTAACCGTGGCGTGAACAGTGCTTTCACTGTTCGTAAAATCTCCAACGGTGTTGGCGTAGAGCGTACTTTCCAGACCTACAGCCCGCAAATCGACAGCATGGCTGTTAAGCGTCGCGGTGACGTGCGTAAAGCCAAGCTGTACTACCTGCGCGACCTGTCGGGTAAAGCAGCTCGCATCAAGGAAAAACTGGCTTAAGTCCAGCTTCCCGATGCAGAAAAAAGCAGCCTTCGGGCTGCTTTTTTGTTGCCTGAGATTTGTCAGACCTTTGTCCAGTTGTAGGTAGTAAGAAAGCATGACTTCGCGTGAGCAAGAGATTCAACGCCGTACCGACCTCTCCGTTACCCGTATTACCAAAGCGGTATTCCCCTCTACCACCAATCACCACAACACCCTGTTTGGCGGCACCGCGCTGGCGTGGATGGACGAAGTTTCGTTTATTGCCGCAACGCGTTTTTGTCGTCTGCCGTTGGTGACGGTGTCCACGGATCGTATTGATTTCAACCATCCGATCGCGGCTGGCTCCATCGTTGAGCTGGTGGGGCGTGTGGTTAAAGTTGGCAACACCAGCCTCAAGGTTGAGGTCGAGGTGTATGTCGAAAGCATGAGCTGCGATGGTCGCGAACTGGCGATCCAGGGCTTGTTCAGCTTTGTCGCCATCGATGATGACAAGCGCCCGGTACCGGTGTTGCCAGGGTTTGCCTCGTAACAGCTGCTACGGGTGCCTGATCAACGCCAGCAGCGTCCACCCGGAGCCTGGTTTCAATTCACTGTCAGGTGTCACTACATGCACCCAGCCAGTGTTGTCGCGGGCGAAGAGCAGGGTGACGCGCTTGCCATGCAGGGCCAGGTAGTCCGCCCAGGTGAAGTTGTCGGTCAGTGTGGTGCTGTACAGCTCGGCTCCCTGGCTCAACTCACTGGCGAGCTGGCCGTAGGTCAGCGCCGGGTTGCCCAGGGCTTGACCGCGGTACTCGTGGCTGGCGCGATGCTTGTCAGTGCGACGAATTTCCTGGCCATTGGTCAGTGTAAACAAGCGCTGTAGCCCGAACTCGTGATGAAAGCGTGCCGCTGCCAGGGTATTCAACTCGCCAGAGGGTGACAGTGCGAGCAAATGCCCCAGCCCCACCAGATCCAGGTGACTCTCGGCATGCTCTGAAGCCGGATTGCCAAAGTAAGTGGGCAAGTTGTCCATGCGCGCGGCGCGAATGTGTTCCCAGTTGGAATCGGTTAGCAGTACGCGGCTGCCCAGTTGCTGCAATGCCTTGCCAATAACCCGGGCCGGGCCATTGGCGCCAACGATCAAAAAGCCGCTGGGGGCCGGCTCCGCGACTTTGAGCAGGCGGGCCAGGGGCCGTGCCGTCGCGCTTTGCAGCACCACCGTACCGATGATCACTGCAAAGGTCAGGGGCACCAGTAGCAGCGCGCCGTCATGGCCTGCTTCGTCCAGGCGGATCGCAAAAATTGCTGAAACGGCTGCCGCGACAATCCCGCGTGGGGCGATCCAGGCGAGCAAGGCGCGTTCGCGCCAGTTCAGTTTTGAGCCAAAGGTCGAAATCACCACGTTCAGAGGCCGGGCGATAAATTGAATAATCAGCAGCAACACCAGCACCACAGGCCCCAGGCCGATCATGGCGTTCAAGTCCAGGCGCGCCGCCAGCAGGATAAACAGCCCCGAGATCAGGAAGATGCTCAGGTTTTCCTTGAAGTGCAGGATGTTGCGTACATCCACCCCCTTCATATTGGCCATCCACATGCCCATCAAGGTGACCGCCAGCAGTCCGGACTCATGCATCACCGTATTGGCGCCAATAAATACGCCCAGCACTGCTGCCAGCGTGGCCAGGCTGTGCAGGTACTCCGGCAGCCATTGGCGGCGTACGATCTGCCCCATGATCCAGCCACCTACAATGCCGAACAAGCTGCCGCATACAATCACCCCGGCAAAGGTCAGCAGGCTGTGGCTCAGGCCTTCGCCCGTGGCGCTGGCGATGATAAAGCTGTAGACCACCACCGCCAGCAGCGCGCCAATCGGGTCGATGACAATGCCTTCCCAGCGCAGGATATTGGCAATCGATGCCTTGGGCCGTACTACGCGCAGCATCGGCACAATCACCGTAGGCCCGGTGACCAGTGTCAGCGTGCCGAACAGCAAGGCCAGAAGCCAGTCAAAGCCCAGTAGCCAATGGGTCGCCAGGGTGATCACGGCCCAGGTCGAGAGCGCACCGATAGTGACCAGCCGATGGACCACAGTGCCGATTTCGCGCCACTCGGACAAATGCAGGGTCAGGCTGCCTTCAAACAGAATCAGCGCCACCGCCAGTGAGACCAGCGGCATCAGCAGCGGGCCGAACAATTCTTGCGGGTCCAGCCAGCCCAATACCGGGCCGACCAGGATCCCGCTCAACAGCAGAAACAGGATGGCCGGCAGCTTCAGTCGCCAGGCCAGCCACTGTGAGCCCAGGGCAGCGATGCCGATGCCGCCGAAAGACAGCAAAATCTGTTGTTCGGTCATAAGGTCATCCTGTGAAAACTTGGGGTTTATGGCATCCGCCAGCCATGAAAGACTAGCGCTCACTTTTGCAGTTCACTTTATATTTGTGCGCAGCCTCCGGCCTGTGCGTTTCGAGAGCCAATGCCCGCTATAGACGACCCACTTATCGACCGTTTTCTGGATGCCCTGTGGCTGGAAAAAGGCCTGTCGGACAACACCCGCGGTGCTTATCGCAGTGACCTGGCTTTATTCAATGGCTGGTTGCAGGAGCGCGGTATCGCTGTGGCCAGCGCCGGGCGCGAGTTGATCCTCGATCATCTCGCCTGGCGCCTGGAGCAGGGCTACAAGCCTCGCTCGACTGCGCGCTTGCTCTCAGGTTTGCGTGGCTTCTATCGTTATCTGCTGCGAGAAAACATGATTGCCGTCGACCCTACCTTGCAGGTCGATATGCCGCAGTTGGGCAGGCCATTACCCAAGTCCCTGTCAGAGGCAGACGTAGAAGCGCTGCTCGCCGCCCCTGATCTGAGTGAGGCCATCGGCCAGCGTGATCGGGCCATGCTTGAAGTACTGTATGCCTGTGGCCTGCGCGTAACCGAATTGATCAGCCTGACTCTGGAGCAGGTCAACCTGCGCCAGGGCGTTTTGCGCGTGATGGGCAAGGGCAGCAAGGAACGCCTGGTGCCGATGGGGGAGGAGGCCATCGTCCGGGTCGAGCGCTACATGCGCGATGCCCGGCATGAGCTGCTGGGCGGTCGCCCCAGTGATGTGCTGTTTCCCAGTCAGCGCGGTGAACAGATGACCCGCCAGACCTTCTGGCATCGCATCAAGCATCAGGCCAGGGTGGCCGGGATCGACAAGTCGCTGTCGCCACATACCTTGCGCCATGCCTTCGCCACCCATTTGCTCAATCACGGCGCCGATTTGCGTGTGGTGCAAATGCTGCTGGGGCACAGCGACCTCTCGACGACACAGATTTACACCCATGTTGCCCGTGCCCGACTGCAGGACCTGCATGCCCTCCATCACCCGCGTGGCTAGTCGGAGTCGGTCATGCAGGCCATCTGTGGTAGGCTTTGCCGGTTTAGAAAGCGCGCCGCCCAAACCCGTTGTTTCAGGACGGGTATCGGGGTTGGCAGCTTTGCCCGTCTTCAGGAGTTCCCATGCGTGTGATCCAGATTTTCGCCGCCGCAGCCATTGCGTTGGTCAGCACCTTCTCGTTCGCCGATACCGGCGCCGAACAAGCAATCCGCAAGAGCCTCGAAACCCTGCAACTGGATGTGCCGGTCGAGAGCATCAGTGCCAGCCCCATGGCCGGCCTGTATGAAGTCAAGCTCAAGGGCAGCCGCGTGCTGTATGCCAGTGCCGATGGCCAGTTCATCGTTCAGGGCTACATGTTCCAGCTCAAGGACGGCAAGCCGGTGAACCTGACCGAGCAGGCCGAACGTGTTGGCGTGGCCAAGTTGATTAATGGCATTCCGGTGGCAGAGACCGTCGTTTACCCTGCCATCGGCGAAACCAAGTCGCATATCACGGTATTTACCGACACCACTTGCCCGTACTGCCACAAATTGCATGCCGAAGTCCCGCAACTGAACAAGATGGGGATTGAAGTGCGCTATGTTGCGTTCCCGCGTCAGGGCCTCGGCTCACCGGGTGACCAGCAGCTGCAGGCGGTGTGGTGTTCCAAGGACAAAAAAACGGCGATGGACAAGATGACTGATGGTAAAACCGTCGAGGCGCCAAAATGCGCCAATCCGGTTGCCAAGCAGTTCGCCATGGGCCAGTCCATCGGCGTCAATGGCACGCCAGCCATCGTTTTGGCTGACGGTCAGGTGATTCCGGGTTATCAGCCTGCTGCGCAGGTTGGCAAGCTGGCACTCAGTGTTAAATAATCCAGTGTCGTCACGATAAGCCTGTGACGATCATGGCGGGGCAGTTCAGTTGCCCGGCCATTAATAGAGAACCGTGGCAATCCACGGTTGTTTTTCACGGCCGACCTTGAGTCGGCCGTTTTATGGGGAGTTCAGCGTGAATCCGGTCAAAGTAGGTATCTGTGGGCTCGGGACCGTCGGTGGCGGCACCTTCAACGTACTAAAGCGTAACGCCGAGGAGATTGCCCGCCGTGCCGGGCGTGGTATCCAGGTTGCGCAAATTGCAATGCGTACGCCAAACCCTCAGTGCGACATTACCGGTACCCCCATTACCAACGATGTATTCGCTGTTGCGACCAACCCTGAAATCGACATTGTTATCGAGCTGATTGGTGGTTACACCATCGCCCGTGAACTGGTGCTCAAGGCCATCGAAAACGGCAAGCATGTCGTGACCGCGAACAAGGCGCTGATTGCCGTTCACGGTAATGAAATCTTCGCCAAAGCCCAGGAAAAGGGCGTGATCGTGGCGTTCGAAGCGGCCGTTGCAGGCGGTATCCCGGTGATCAAGGCGATCCGTGAAGGTCTCTCGGCCAATCGTATCAACTGGGTGGCGGGCATCATCAACGGTACCGGTAACTTCATCCTCACCGAAATGCGCGAAAAAGGCCGTACGTTCGAAGACGTGCTGGCTGAAGCACAAGCGCTGGGTTATGCCGAGGCAGACCCGACGTTTGACGTTGAAGGTATCGATGCGGCGCACAAGCTGACCATTCTGGCGTCGATTGCTTTCGGTATCCCGTTGCAGTTCGACAAGGCCTACACCGAAGGCATCACCAAGCTGACAACCGCTGATGTGAATTACGCAGAGGCGCTGGGTTATCGCATCAAGCATCTGGGTGTTGCACGCAGCACGGCCAACGGCATCGAGTTGCGGGTTCACCCGACGCTGATTCCGGCTGACCGCCTGATCGCCAACGTCAACGGCGTAATGAACGCAGTCATGGTCAACGGTGACGCTGCCGGTTCGACCCTGTTCTATGGTGCTGGCGCCGGTATGGAACCAACGGCTTCGTCCGTGGTTGCCGACCTGGTAGACGTGGTGCGTGCCATGACCAGCGACCCGGAAAACCGCGTACCGCACCTGGCCTTCCAGCCGGATCTGCTCTCCGACCATCCGATCCTGCCGATCGAAGCGTGCGAAAGCGCCTACTACCTGCGCATCCAGGCCAAAGATCACCCGGGCGTATTGGCCCAGGTGGCGAGCATCTTGTCCGAGCGCGGCATCAATATCGAATCGATCATGCAGAAAGAAGTCGAAGAGCATGACGGCCTGGTGCCAATGATCCTGTTGACCCATCGGGTAATTGAACAGCACATCAACGATGCCATTGCCGCGCTTGAAGCATTGCAGGGCGTTGTGGGTCCGGTCGTTCGCATCCGCGTTGAGCATCTTAATTAATTAAGAGCGGCAAGCGGCAGCGGCAAGCGGCAAGCAAGAGCACATCGGCTTTTACTTGTTGCCTGGCGCTAAACCGCTTGGCGCTCAAACCGAAGGTTTGAACCCATGCGCTATATCAGTACCCGTGGCCAGGCACCGGCCCTGAATTTTGAAGATGTGTTGCTGGCCGGTCTGGCCAGTGATGGCGGTTTGTATGTACCGGAAAACCTGCCGCGCTTTACCCAGGAAGAAATCGCTTCCTGGGCCGGTTTGCCTTACCACGAACTGGCCTTTCGGGTTATGCGCCCGTTCGTGACCGGCAGCATTCCGGATGCAGACTTCAAAAAGATTCTCGAAGAAACCTACGGCGCGTTTTCCCACGCAGCTGTAGCGCCACTGCGTCAGCTAAATGGCAATGAATGGGTACTTGAGCTGTTCCACGGTCCGACCCTGGCGTTCAAGGACTTTGCCCTGCAACTGCTCGGCCGCTTGCTCGACTACGTGCTGGCCAAGCGTGGCGAGCGTGTGGTGATTGTCGGCGCGACTTCCGGGGATACCGGTTCGGCGGCGATCGAAGGCTGCAAGCATTGCGAAAACGTCGACATCTTTATCCTGCACCCCAACAACCGAGTATCGGAAGTCCAGCGTCGGCAGATGACCACGCTGTTCGGTGACAACATTCATAACATCGCCATCGAAGGCAACTTCGATGACTGCCAGGAAATGGTCAAGGCCAGCTTCGCCGACCAGGGTTTCCTCAAGGGTACACGCCTGGTCGCCGTAAACTCGATCAACTGGGCGCGGATCATGGCCCAGATCGTTTACTACTTCCATGCCTCCCTGCAACTGGGCGGGCCACACCGTTCCGTGTCGTTCTCGGTGCCTACCGGCAACTTCGGCGACATCTTTGCGGGCTACCTGGCACGCAACATGGGCCTGCCGATCAACCAGCTGATCGTTGCCACCAACCGCAACGACATCCTGCACCGCTTCATGAGCGGCAATCAGTACGCCAAGGACACCTTGCACGCGACTCTGTCGCCGTCGATGGACATCATGGTGTCGTCGAACTTCGAGCGCTTGCTGTTCGACCTTCATGGTCGCAATGGCGCAGCCGTTGCCGGTCTGATGGATACCTTCAAGCAAACCGGTAATTTCAGCGTTGATGAAGATCGCTGGACCGAAGCGCGTCGTCTGTTTGATTCGCTGGCGGTTGATGATGAGCAAACCTGCGAAACCATCGCTCAGGTATTTGTCGAAAGCGGCGAAGTGCTCGATCCGCACACCGCTATCGGTGTGCGTGCGGCCCGTGAATGCCGTCGCAGTCTGGATATCCCGATGGTCATTCTGGGCACGGCACATCCGGTCAAGTTCCCTGAAGCGGTTGAAAAAGCCGGCATAGGAAAAGCGCTCGAACTGCCGTCTCACCTTTCTGACTTGTTTGAGCGAGAGGAGCGTTACACCGTACTGGCTAATGACCTCAAGGCTGTCCAGGGCTTTGTCAGCCAGCATGGCAACCGTGGCAAGCCGCTTTAACGGCATTCGTCTTACGTAATTTGAAGCCCGTCATCTGACGGGCTTTTTTATTGGTGCATGGCAAACTTGCCAGGTCTTCGCCCCTTCTGTGCTGGCGAATACCCGGTCAAGGATGCTGTCATGTCACGTATTCACCAGACATTTGAATCATGGATGCGCATAGTGCTGGGCATGGCCTTGTTGAGCCTGGCCCTGCCGGTGATGGGCGCTTCCGGAACGCCTTTCAGGCTCGCAACACGCTTTGTGGATATCCAGCCTCTGCAACTGGATGCCCCGGAGCGGCAATGGCTGGCCAATCATGGAACGCTACGGGTTGGTATCGCCATCGGTGATTACGAACCGGTCGACATCACCGACGACCGCAATAACTATCAGGGCATCAGCGCAGATTACCTGAGCATCGTTCGAGACACGTTGGGCGTGCCTGTTGAAGTCCTGGGCTACAGGCGTCGTGATCAGGCCGTTGCAGAGCTGCTGGCCGGCAATATCGATATTCTGGCCAGCGCCAGCGGGTTTGAGCGAGGGATTGAAGGTGTAGCTTTTTCCCGGGAGTACATGACTGATCGACTGGTTATCGTTTGTCGCTCATGTGAGGAAGAGCCGGTCAAAAACTGGGTCGGGAAAAAAATCGGCTTTATGGAGGGCTACGTCGATATTCATACCGCCCAGGCGTTTTACCCTGACAGTGAAATCACCACCATCAGTGACCTGCATAATGCAATGGACGCGCTGGTTGAGGGGGATATCGACGGGTTTATCGGCAATGAACTTATCGTGCAGTCATTCAAAAGTGTCCGGCCTCATTCGGGGGTGCGCATTATCGGTGATAGCGCCTTGCCATCCTCCGGTTTTGCATTTGCTACACGCCTCTCTGACCCCGAACTTGGGTTGCTGATCAACCGCGCGCTGGGCAGCCTTGATGACAATACATCGCGCATGGTGCTTTCACGCTGGATCATCGGGCTTGAAGGGCACGCTGTTCAATCGCATATCAACCTGCTGCCTGGCGAGCTTGAGTGGATCCAGCGCAATCCGGTTGTAGCCCTGGCGACCCAGCAGTTCCCCTTGTACGCATTCAAGACCGGGGACGGTCGTTGGGTAGGGCTGAGTGTGGATATTCTGGCGCGAATTTCTCGCATGACCGGGCTGCAGTTTGTACATAAAGAAGCGTTTTCAACGGTACAAATCCTCGACATGCTCAAAAGTGGCGAGGCACTGATGAACTCAAGCCTCTCCAGAAGTCGTGAGCGCAAAGCTTTTTTGAACTTCACCTATTCCTACGGTGGGGCACCCTGGGTGTTTGTTGTACGAGTCAATGATTCCCGGCTGGGTTCATTGGACGAACTGGCCGGCAAGGTTCTGGCGCTTCCAGCCAGGCACGCCCTCGAAGACTTGATTCGACGTGAATACCCCGCAATCACCTTGCATCTGGTTGATACCTACGCCCAGGCACGTCACGCGGTCGCCAATGGCGAGGCAGATGCGACGATACAAACAGAGACACAGGCTCATCTTTACCCACCGGGGCGCCTCAAGGTCGGACGCAGTGTTGACGGGCAATGGGCTGCCGCCAGCTTTTCGGTCCCTGTTCTATACCCGGAGCTTTTCAGCATCATGAACAAGGCGTTGGAAGCCATGCCCATGGCCGAGATTCGGGCGCTGAGAACCAAGTGGCTGGGGGGGGTGGGCAAACCGCTGATCATCGAGAGTGGCCTGTATCACTCAGCCCGTCTTTATTGGGCGATAGCGGTCTTGATTGCGGCCGGGCTTATGTTGTTTGTGTACAACTGGTTTCTGCGCAGGCAACTGATTATTGCGCGTCAATCCGAGAAAACCCTGAATGAGCAGTTGGGGCTCAGTCACCGCTTTCTGGATGGCATTCCCAGCCCGATTTTCGTGGTTGGCCTGGAGGGAGAGCTGATTACCTGCAATCAAAGCTATGAGCAGCGTTTATCTGTCCAGTTGGGACGGATTCGCGGGTTAAAGGTGACTGATGTTGATTTGTTTTCGAAGGACCTGGCCGAGAAGCTCCAGCGGGAAATAATGCGCATGATTCAAAGCCGCAAACCCTGTTACCAAAAACGTTGGGTGGAGTTTAAGTCCGGAGGCATGGAAATCTATCAGTGGGTTGTTCCGTTTTATTCAGAGACTGGGCGTCTGGAGGGGCTGGTAGGAGGATGGTTCGACAAATCTGAAGCTAAAAAGTGGGATCAGTAAGCTGGTTTGATCCAGTAAATGAAAGGCGTTGTGGATTCCTATGGTATTTACAGATATGTCCTATGTGTATTGAGTGTTGAGCCCACTAAGGTTTACCTCCTCTGTAGCGCTAGGTTTATGCCTGAAGGCCCATGATGCGATCTTTGAAAGTATTGATTCTTGAAGACAACCCGTTTCAATTAATGGTGTTGCATCAGATGTTGAACGCCTTCCGCATTTTTGACGTGTTGACGGCCGAAAGCGTTGATTGCGCCCGCGAGTCCTTGCTCAGGCGCGGTGCCATAGACGTGGCCATTTGTGATTTGTATATGGAAGGGGCATCAGGGCAGGAGCTGATCCGCGAGTTGGCCCTTGAACGCAAAGCTGCAGCGTTGATCATTTTGAGTGCTGCTGCACCTCCGGTGGTCGAGAGGGCGGCCAGAGTGGCCCGCAGTCAAGGTCTCAGGGTGCTGGGGTGTCTGTCAAAACCCGTGACCATAGGGGCGCTGGGGCAATTGTTGGGTGCCTTCGAGCTACAGCAGATAAGTGCTGATGGCGCGAATGCAGATTAATTGCCAGTACCGGGGGAACTTCCAGCAGGTTTGGTTTGTCAGATTTTTCATCAGCAGGAGCAAGTTTATTGCTCCGATACTTGTAGCCTGTTGAGCGGGTTATCATGACCCTGTTAAACCCCGAGCAGCCTCCCCACTGCTCGGGGTTTTTTTATGCGTACGTGTCATTGCTCATCCAGGTAAGACAGGGATGGCGAGCCCAATGTGGTGAGTATCGAATTGACCCTGCTAATGACCTCACGTCCTTGCGCAGTGTCCGAGCAGCCAACGTAAATCGACTGATATTCCGGGGCGCCCTGGATCGGATAAAACAGCAGTTCGTCGGATGACAAACCTTGCTGACTGGCCTTGGCCTGGATTTCTGGCCAGTAGCCCAATAGCGTCGGCATACGGCCTGCATGTTGCATTTGCAGCAGGCTGCCCAACGGATCGTTACCGTAATGCATGACAATCTGGCCTGGCGGGCTCAGCTTCAGCTGGCTATCAATCAATACTCCGTAGCTGCGTTTGGCAATGACTCCAAGCTTGAGGGTTTGCGCCTTGAGCAGCCCCGGCAGGTCTACCTTGTCGTCATGGACAAAGGGTTCGATCAAATGCTGATTCTCACGCAGTATGGCCATGCCATTGCTGTGCATGATCGCAACGGGCTCGGAGTAAACGATCGAGAGGGCGCGGGCGGGATTCCAGATCAGCGCCGGATCGCAGGTCAGCGAGGGTTCTTCAAGCATCTGCAGGGCCCGAGCCCGGTTAACCCGCATTATCACGTGCTGGTATTGCGGCATGCCTGCGATCAGGGCTGGCATCACCTGGTCGACTATCCCCTTACCTTTTTGCGGGCCATGAAACACCGTTAACGGTGGCAGGTCGCGCAACAACCAGATGAGTGTGGGTGCTGCCTGACTGCCAGGGGCCCAGGCCAGAAACAATGCGGTGATCAGGCCTGCCCAAAGTCTTCGCAAGGTCGAACGCTGGGTCATGCTGCTGATCTCCTTGGGTGGCCACTAAAAATGGGCAACACGCCTAGATGGCGCCCGCTTGCTTGAGGTTGGCGATTGCTGCAGCGTCGTAACCCAGGCTGTTCAACACCTCGATGTTATGTGCACCCAGTTCGGGGCCTACCCAATCTGCCGTGCCCGGAGTATCGGAGAGCCTTGGCACGATACCGGGCATCTTGAAGTCTCTACCGTCAGGCAGTTTGGCCTGCAGGAACATTTCACGGGCCAGAAACTGTGGATCGCTGAACATGTCTTCTGCCGAGAAAATACGGCTGGCAGGCACCTGCGCTGCGCCCAGTTGTTCAAGTACCGTGGCCAGCGGCAGCGAGCCGACCCAGCGGTCAATCACGCCATACAGTTCGTCACGGCGTGCGTCACGACCATCGTTGTGTGCAAGCTCCGGGTCGTTGGCCAGATCGTCGCGCCCGATAATCTGCATAAAGCGCTTGAAAATGGCGTCGCCATTGGCGCCGATCTGTACGTGCTTGCCGTCCAGGCTGGTATGGATGGAAGAGGGCGTAATTCCCGGCATGATATTGCCGGTACGTTCACGGATGAAACCGAACACATCGAACTCGGGCACCATGCTTTCCATCATGGCAAAAATCGCTTCGTAGAGCGCCACGTCTACCACCTGGCCCTGGCCGCCGTTGACCTCGCGATGACGCAAAGCCATAAGGGCACCGATCACACCCCACAGCGCGGCAATCGAGTCGCCAATCGAGATGCCTGTGCGCACTGGCGGACGATCTTCGAAACCGGTGATATAACGCAGCCCGCCCATGGATTCGCCGACCGCACCAAACCCCGGCTGATCTTTCATCGGGCCGGTCTGGCCAAAGCCGGACAGGCGCACCATCACCAGCTTGGGGTTCAGTGCATGCAGCACATCCCAACCCAGTCCGAGTTTCTCCAGAACCCCGGGGCGAAAGTTTTCGATCAGAATATCGGCGTCTGTCAGCAGCTCCTTGAGAATGCTCAGACCGTCGGGGTGTTTTAGATTCAGGGTCAGGGATTTTTTGTTGCGCGCCTGGACGAACCACCATAGCGATGTGCCTTCATACAGCTTGCGCCATTTTCGCAGCGGGTCGCCGCCGTCAGGGGATTCGACCTTGATCACCTGGGCGCCAAACTCGGCGCAAATGCGCGATGCAAATGGCCCGGCGATCAGGGTACCCAATTCAACAACTTTAAGGCCTGAAAGGGGTTTGGTGGCGAGCGGCATGTGGAATCCTTGTCCAAGGGCGAGCGAGTACAGCCTTTTAACATAGCTGGCGGCTGGCAAGAAGCTGGCCGATTCGTTCAATCACGGTGTATCGGTTAGACTTGTCGCCTTTCTCCGTATCAAGAAGCCCGTTCATGGCACAGCCGTCCACGACCTACAAGTTTGAACTCAACCTTACCGATCTCGATCGCGGGGTCTATGAAAGCGTCAAGCAGACCATCGCCCGCCACCCTTCGGAGACCGAAGAACGCATGACTGTGCGCCTTCTGGCCTACGCTTTTTGGTACAACGAGCAGCTGTCTTTTGGTCGAGGCCTGTCAGATGTAGACGAACCGGCCCTGTGGGAAAAAAGCCTGGATGACCGTGTTCTGCACTGGATCGAAGTCGGACAGCCCGATGCCGACCGTCTGACCTGGTGCTCGCGCCGTACCGAGCGCACCAGCCTGCTGGCGTATGGCAGCTTGCGTGTGTGGGAAGGCAAGGTGATTCCTGCAATCAAGAACCTGAAGAACGTCAATATCGCAGCCGTTCCGCAAGAGATTCTTGAGGTGCTGGCCAAAGATATGCCACGGGTTATCAAGTGGGACGTGATGATCAGCGAGGGTACGATTTTCGTGACAGATGATCGCGGCCAGCACGAAGTGCAACTGCAGTGGCTGCAAGGCGAACGCGGCTAAGTTCCAACCCTTTTTTACGCTTAGAGACTCTTCACCTGCTTATGCGCATCGAACCTCGTCCATTGCCTGAACCCCTGCCTTTTCTGGGCGAAATGCCAACCCTGCTGACCCGCCTTTACGCCGCACGGGGTGTGCAGTCGCAAGCTGAGCTGGACAAGAGCCTGGCGCGGTTGATCCCGTATCAGCAGCTCAAGGGCATTGATTCAGCGGTGGACTTGCTGGTGGTCGCGCTTGAGCAGCGCCAACGCATTCTGATCGTCGGCGACTTTGACGCCGACGGTGCCACGGCCAGCACCGTGGGTATGCTCGGTCTGCGCCTGCTGGGGGCGGCCCATGTCGATTACCTGGTGCCCAACCGCTTCGAGTATGGCTACGGCCTGACCCCGGAAATCGTCGAAGTTGCGCTGACCCGCACGCCGCACTTGTTGATCACGGTCGATAACGGAATTTCCAGTATCGAAGGTGTGGCCGCAGCCAAAAAAGCTGGTTTGAGCGTGCTGGTTACCGACCACCACTTGCCGGGCAGTGAATTGCCGGCCGCGGATGCCATCGTCAACCCCAACCAGCCCGGCTGCGAGTTCCCGAGCAAGGCGCTGGCGGGGGTAGGGGTGATCTTCTATGTGCTGATCGCTTTGCGCGCGCGCTTGAACAGCCTGGGCTGGTACCAGAACAGCAAGGCGCCGAATATTGCCGAATTGCTGGATCTGGTGGCGCTGGGCAGCGTCGCGGACGTGGTGCCGCTGGATGCGAACAACCGCATCCTGGTACACCAGGGGCTTGAGCGCATCCGTGCCGGGCGTGCCCGGCCCGGGCTCAAGGCTATTCTGGAAGTGGCCAAGCGTGACCATTCGAAAATTACCTCCACCGACCTGGGTTTTATCCTCGGGCCGCGCCTGAATGCCGCCGGGCGCCTGGACGACATGAGCCTGGGTATCGAATGCCTGCTCACCGATGACGCCAATGCCGCACGGGAAATGGCTGCGCAACTGGACGAAATGAACCAGGACCGTAAATCCATCGAGCAGGGCATGCAACGTGAAGCGCTGGCCCAGCTCAAGGATCTGACCATCGACAGCATGCCGTTTGGCCTGTGCCTGTTCGACCCCGAGTGGCACCAGGGAGTGATCGGAATTCTGGCTTCGCGGCTCAAGGAGCGTTACTTCCGCCCGACTTTTGCCTTTGCCGATGCCGGGGATGGCATGCTCAAGGGCTCCGGCCGATCGGTGCCGGGCTTTCATATTCGTGATGCACTGAGTGTGGTGGCTGCACAGCATCCGGACTTGATCAGCAAATACGGTGGCCATGCCATGGCGGCTGGCCTGACTTTGCCTGAGGCTAACTTCCCGCTGTTCTGTGAGGCCTTTGATGCTGAAGTGCGGCGTCAATTGCGTGAAGAAGACCTGACCGGGCGCATGCTGTCTGACGGCAGCCTGGCAGTGGAAGAGTTTCACCTGGAGCTGGCGCGTGCCCTGCGCAATGCCGGGCCATGGGGGCAGCACTTTCCCGAACCGCTGTTCCACGGGGTATTCCAGTTGGTGGAGCAACGCATCGTGGGGGAGCGGCATTTGAAAGTCGTGCTCAAGACCGAATGCGGCAGCGTAAAGCTCGACGGCATTGCTTTCGGGATCGACCGCGAAGTGTGGCCGAACCCGACCATTCGCTGGGTGGAACTGGCCTACAAGCTTGACCTCAACGAATTTCGCGGCAACGAAACCGTACAGTTGATGATTGCCCATATCGAGCCGCGCTAATCCGCCAATCCCCTGTGGGAGCGGGCTTGCTCGCGATGCTTTCACCGCGGTTGGCCTGACAGGCCGCGGTGCCCGTATCGCGAGCAAGCCCGCTCCCACCAAAACCACCACGTCCCGTTGCGATATGAACTCCCCCTCATCCAGTGTTGTCGACTAGGCTCTTCAGAAGTACTTGGAGCCTGCCCACTGGAATTAGAGGTGACCCATGAGTCTGCTGCTCGAACCCTATACCCTGCGCCAACTGACCCTTCTTAACCGCATTGCGGTCTCGCCAATGTGCCAGTACTCCAGCGTCGATGGGCTGGCAAATGACTGGCACCTGGTCCACCTGGGCAGCCGTGCCGTTGGCGGCGCCGGGCTGATTTTTACCGAAGCCACTGCCGTCACCCCCGAAGGCCGTATCACTGCCCAGGATCTGGGCCTGTGGAACGACGAGCAGATTGAACCCCTGCAACGCATCACCCGCTTTATTCGCGCCCAGGGCGCTGTAGCCGGCATCCAGCTGGCCCATGCCGGGCGTAAGGCCAGCACCCACCGCCCCTGGTTGGGCAAGCATGGCAGCGTCAAGGTGGAGGAGGGCGGCTGGGTGCCTGTCGGGCCGTCCCCCATTGCCTTCGACCCACAGCACACTGCCCCAGTGCAACTGGACGAGACCCAGATCAAAGAGGTTATCCAGGCGTTCGTGGCTGCCGCCAAGCGAGCGCTGGAGGCTGGCTTCTCGGTGGTTGAAGTACATGCTGCTCATGGTTACTTGTTGCATCAATTTCTTTCACCGTTGAGCAACCAGCGACGTGACCAATACGGCGGTTCGTTCGAGAATCGCATCCGTCTGGTGTTGGAAGTCACCGAGGCCGTGCGCGGTGTATGGCCGCAGGAGCTACCGCTGTTTGTGCGGGTCTCGGCCACCGACTGGGTGGAAGACGGCTGGAACCCTGACGAAACCGTCGAACTGGCACGACGCCTCAAGGCATTGGGCGTGGACCTGATCGACGTGTCTTCGGGCGGTACCGCAGCCAATGCCGAGATTCCGGTGGGGCCTGGCTACCAGACCCGTTTTGCCGAGCGCGTGCGCAAGGAGGCCTGCATTGCCACCGGTACGGTGGGCATGATCACCGAACCGGCCCAGGCCGAGCATATTTTGCGTACCGGGCAGGCCAACCTGATCCTGCTGGCGCGTGAACTGTTGCGTGACCCGTATTGGCCGTTGCATGCAGACGATGACCTGGGCGGTAAAAAGGCCATCTGGCCAGCCCAGTACCAGCGCGCGACCCATCGCGACCAACCGATTCATGAGTCCGACCTGCGCGACTGATAGCCAATGCTCTTTACGATAAACCTGCCTGCGGGCGGGTTTTCTGGCGCCCCCTGACCCTGTTAAGAGAGGATGCTTATGAGTTTGCTCGACCAACTGCTTAAATCCGGCCAACAGATGCTGGCGAAAAAAACCGGCACCCAAGGCAGCGCCTCCCGTGACGATAAAGGCGGCCTGGGTGACCTGCTCGGGTCTGGTGGTCTGGGCGGCCTGCTTTCCGGCGCGGGTGGCGGCGCTCTGGCAGCCAGTGCCCTGGGGCTGCTGCTGGGCAACAAGAGTGCGCGCAAATACGGTGGTCAGGCACTGACCTATGGCGGCCTTGCCGCCCTGGGCGTTCTGGCCTACAAGGCCTACGGCAACTGGCAGGCCAATCAGGGCACGGCACCGCAGACCGAGCCGCAAACCATTGACCGTGTTCCGGCGCCGCAAGTGGAGCAACACAGCCAGGCGATCCTCAAGGCCCTGGTGGCTGCTGCCAAGGCTGATGGGCATGTGGATGAGCGTGAGCGCCAACTGATCGATGGCGAGTTGAACAAACTCAATGGCGACCCTGCATTGCGCCAATGGCTGCAAGCTGAACTGAACAAGCCGCTGGACCCGGCAGAGGTTGCCAGAGCTGCCAGCACCCCGGAAATCGCGGCCGAAATGTATATCGCCAGCCTGATTCTGGTGGATGAAGAACATTTCATGGAGCGCGCCTATCTGGAAGAGCTGGCCAAACAGCTCAAGCTCGACCCGGGGCTCAAGATCGAGCTGGAAGCCCAGGTCAAGCAGGCGCAGGGCTAGCGCACTCTGTGGGCGCGAGCCTGCATCACGATGCAGGCGCCGCAACATGCTTGTTTTAGACGCTCCGAGCCGCAACGGCCCGGGGCGTTTTTTTATGCTTCGTGGCTTCGATCCACTGCAACTTCCCCGTCATAATCCCCTGTTAGCCTGCCCGCCAGAAATAATTTGTTACGTGTAATCAGGAAGCCGCAATGAGCGACAAGAAAGACCAGGACACCCAATGCCCTGCCGACAGCAGCCGCCGTCGCTTCCTCGCCGGTGCTGCCGCACTGGGCGTTGGCGCGGCCACCTTGAGCGCTTGCGGCAGCAGTCAGCATGAACCCCCCGTCAGGCCGCAACCGCTGACCCCGGCCGAGCTGGACAAAAAGCTCCACGAACAGGTCAAGACCATCGTGGTGATCTATGCCGAGAACCGCAGCTTCAACAACCTGTTTGCAAATTTCCCCGGTGTCGAGAAGCCGTTGTCGGCCCTCAAACCCGCCGACTACCAGCAACGCGACCGTGATGGCAGCCTGCTACAGACCCTGCCACCGATATGGGGCGGGCTGCTGCAAGTGGGACCGCAGACGGTAGATGGCGTGACCTATGCGCCGGGTGAGCAGTTTCAGGAGAACCTGCCCAACGCCCCCTTCGCGCTGAAAGGGCCGAATCAGCAAGATCTGCCGTTGAATCTGGTGACCCGCGACCTGTGGCATGTGTTCTATCAGAACCAGATGCAGATCAACGATGGCAAGAACGACCAGTTCGTGGCCTGGGGGGATTCCGGCGGCTTGCCCATGGGCTACTACGCCCAGTCGCAGTATTCGCTGCGTCTGTGGGACGTAGCCCGTGAATTCGTACTGTGCGACAACTTCTTCCAGGGGGCTTTTGGCGGTTCGTTCCTTAACCACCAATACCTGATCAGCGCAGCGGTGCCGTTCTATCCGAACGCGAATACCTCTGTTGCCGAGGCGCAGATTGCTGTTTTGCAGGGCGATGACCCTGCCGGTACACGCTTGAAGGCTCTGGACAAATCCCCGGCCAGCGCCATGACCGGCGCCGCGCAGTTCGGTCCCAGCGCTCTTACTCCGGACGGTTTTGCAGTCAACACCATGGCGCCGCCTTACTGGCCGACCTGGATCCGCGACCCCGAGCGTCCCGACTATGCCAAGTCCGACCTGCCAAGCGTACTGGTGCCACAAAGCCATGAGCATATCGGCGACAAACTGAGCAAAAAGAACATTGACTGGGCCTGGTACGCGGGGGCCTGGCAGGCCACGCTGGAGCAGTTCAAGGGCTCGGACGGGATCCCCAAGATCCCCAACTTCCAGTACCACCACCAGCCATTCAACTACTTTGTTCAACAAGGCCCGCAGAACCCGCAGGAGCGCAGCAAGCGCCTGCGCGACGCAGGCCTGGGCGATGAGTCCGGCAGCAACCGCTTTCTGGCTGACGCCGAGGCTGGCAGCCTGCCAGCCGTGAGTTTCTACAAGCCTCAGGGCAACCTCAACCTGCACGCTGGCTATGCCGATGTGGCTGCTGGTGACCGGCACCTTGACCGTGTGCTCAAGGTGCTGCGCAACAGCCCGCAATGGCAAAACATGGTGATCGTGCTTACCGTGGACGAAAACGGTGGCTGGTGGGATCACGTTGCACCGCCCAAAGGTGATCGCTGGGGGCCGGGTACAAGGATTCCGGCTCTGGTGGTATCACCTTTCGCACGCAAGGGGACGGTGGATCACACGGTGTATGACACCGCTTCGATTCTGCGCCTGATTAGCCGGGTGCATCAGCTGGAAGTGCTGGATGGCCTCAAGCAACGTGACGATGCCATGAAGGCGCGGGGGCAAGCGCCCATGGGCGACCTGACCAATGCATTGATGTTCTGACAACAGCCCTCCCACAGGTTTGAAGTTTTGCATGTAGGAATTTTTGTCTATTGCTGTGAGATCTGTCTCAACGCCTGTACGAATCATTGCTTACCCTCGGCTATACTCACCTTCATTTGAATGGCACCCGAGGATCGACTGTGAAGAACTGGACGTTACGCCAACGCATCTTGGCGAGCTTTGCTGTAATCATCGCCATTATGCTGCTGATGGTTGTTGCGTCTTACTCGCGCCTGCTGTCGATCGAAACCAGTGAAGAAAAGGTGCAAACCGACTCGATTCCCGGGGTCTATTACAGTTCGATGATTCGTAGCGCCTGGGTCGACAGCTATGTCCTGACCCTGGAGCTGGTGGGCTCGCTTAATCAGCGTGACCTGACCAACGAAGACCGCAAGTTGTACGCCAGCTACGAAGACCGCTTGAACAAAGAACTGGATAACTATCGCGGCACTATTTTTGAAGGTGAAGACAGGGCCCACTTCGACGACTTCGAGCGTCTGCATGGAGAGTACGGCGTGGTGTTGGCGAAAATTCTTGATCTCTATCAGAACAAGGATTACGCCCAGGCCCACAAGGTGCTTAGTGAGCAACTGGCTCCAGCCTGGATGGAAGGCCGCAAGTTGCTCAACAGCATCATTGAAGGCAACAGCGAGTCGGCCAAGCTCGCCACTGACAATATTGGTCACGCCGTATTGACTGCCAAGATCAGCATGATCATTTCCCTGGTTATTGCCGTACTTGCAGCAGCGCTGTGTGGCTTCCTGTTGCTGCGCGCAATCATGTCGCCGATGCAGCGTATCGTCACGATTCTGGAAGTGATGCGTTCCGGTGACCTGAGCTCGCGCTTGAATCTGGAGCGCAAGGACGAGTTTGGCGCGGTGGAAACCGGCTTCAACGACATGATGGCCGAGCTGACTACGTTGGTGTCCCAGGCCCAGCGCTCTTCGGTGCAGGTCACTACGTCGGTTACGGAAATTGCCGCTACCTCCAAGCAACAACAGGCCACAGCCACTGAAACCGCAGCCACCACTACGGAAATAGGTGCAACTTCCCGGGAAATTGCCGCCACGTCCCGTGACCTGGTGCGCACCATGACCGAAGTGACCTCGGCAGCCGACCAGGCCTCGATCCTGGCCGGTTCCGGGCAGCAGGGCCTGGCCCGCATGGAAGAAACCATGCACTCGGTGATGGGGGCTGCCGATCTGGTCAACGCCAAACTGGCGATCCTCAACGAGAAGGCCGGTAACATCAACCAGGTGGTGGTGACCATCGTCAAGGTCGCCGACCAGACCAATTTGCTGTCGCTTAACGCGGCCATTGAAGCTGAAAAAGCCGGTGAATACGGCCGCGGTTTTGCTGTGGTTGCTACCGAAGTGCGCCGTTTGGCCGACCAGACTGCTGTGGCTACCTACGATATCGAGCAGATGGTGCGCGAGATTCAGTCGGCAGTGTCGGCGGGTGTGATGGGCATGGACAAGTTCTCTGAAGAAGTACGCCGCGGCATGTCCGAAGTGCAGCAAGTGGGCGAGCAGCTGTCGCAGATCATCCATCAGGTTCAGGCCCTGGCGCCGCGTGTACTGATGGTCAATGAAGGCATGCAGGCTCAGGCTACCGGTGCCGAGCAGATCAACCTTGCGCTGGTGCAATTGGGTGATGCCAGCAGCCAGACCGTCGAGTCCCTGCGTCAGGCCAGCTTCGCGATCGACGAATTGAGTCAGGTTGCCGTTGGGTTGCGCAGCGGCGTTTCGCGTTTCAAAGTCTGATGAGCGAGCTTTCAGCCAAAAAACCGGGCGCCAAGGTGTCGCAAAAACGCCTGTTTCTGGTGTTTTATATTGGTAACGAGCGCTATGCACTGGCCGCTGGCGATGTGGTCGAAGTGTTGCCGCGCTTGCCACTCAAGCCCATAGCCCATGCCCCCGAGTGGGTAGCGGGGGTTTTTGCTCATCGTGATCGAATGGTTCCGGTGATCGATATCAGTGCCATGACCTTTGGCACCGCCGCCGTAGCCCGAACCAGCACCCGGCTGGTGCTGGTCAATTATCGCGGGCAATTGCTCGGCCTGCTGCTTGAACAGGCCAGTGACACCTTGCGCTGCGATCCGGCGGAGTTTCAGCCCTACGGTGTCGATAACCGCGATGCGCCTTACCTGGGACCGGTGCGCAAAGATGAGGCCGGGCTGTTGCAGTGGTTAAGTGTCGACGATCTGCTCAGCCCTGCGGTGTCTGCTCTGCTTTTTGCCCAGGGCGAAGATGACACCTGCGTCCAGGTGGCGCCATGAGTCTTGATCAGCGTTTTTTTGACTATTTGAAGCAGCGCATCGGCCTGGATGTGGCATCGGTCGGCCCGGCGATTATCGAACGTGCCGTACGCCAGCGCTGCATTGCATTGGGCATGGCTGATAACGATCGCTACTGGCAGCGCCTGCTCAGTTCCCAGGATGAACAGCAAGCCCTGATCGAATCGGTGATCGTGCCCGAGACCTGGTTCTTCCGTTACCCCGAATCCTTTGCCACCCTGGGCCGCCTGGCCAGGCAGCGCCTGGCGGAAATCGGCAGCCGACGCCCGTTGCGTATCCTGAGTCTGCCGTGTTCGACCGGCGAAGAGCCGTATTCGATTGCCATGGCACTGTTTGATGCCGGATTTGCTGCACACCAATTCAAGGTCGACGCCCTGGATGTCAGTCCGCTTTCGGTGCAGCGTGCGCAAAACGCGCTGTATGGCAAAAACTCCTTTCGAGGTCAGCCAACAGATTTTCGTGAGCGCTACTTCTGTGTCGAGAGCGATGGTTATCAGTTGTCGGAGCGGGTCTGCGGGCAGGTCAGCTTTACCGCAGGCAACCTGCTGGATCCGATACTGCTCGCCAGCCACGAGCCTTATGACTTTGTGTTCTGCCGCAACCTGTTGATCTACTTTGATCTTAAAACCCAGCAGCAGGCCCTGGATGTGCTCAAGCGCCTGACCCGTGATGATGGTGTTTTGTTTATAGGTCCGGCCGAAGGCAGCTTGCTCAACCGGCTGGGCATGCGTTCGATCGGTGCTCCGCAGTCATTTGCCTTTTGCCACAATCATGAGCCATTGCCGGCAGCGCGCCCTGTGCTTGCCGAACTCAAGCCACTGGCACGACCAAAAGCGCCAGCGCCTGTGCCGACACCGGCCAGCCGGCCTTTTGCCCCGCGCGCGCAAGCCCCGATCGGGCAAAAATCGGCTTCGCCAGTGGATGGGCCGGGTCTGTTGCTTGAACAGATTGCCAGCCTGGCCAATGAAGGCAAAAGCCTTGAGGCGCGTGCGGTCTGCGAACAGTTCTTGCAGCGGCATGACCCGCAGGCCGAGGTGTTTTACTGGTTGGGCCTGCTCAGCGATGTGCAGGGCCAGACCTCAGAGGCCCAGGGCTTCTATCGCAAGGCGCTGTACCTGGAACCCCAGCATTCGGAAGCGCTGGCCCATCTGGCAGCGCTGTTGGCTTCACAAGGCGATGAAGCAGGCGCCCGGCGCTTGCACGAGCGCGCAGCCCGTAACGGGCGTTCCACTCAAAGTGAGCGTAAACAATGAGCGCTTTAGCAGCACAGAGCTTGATTCACTCCGAAGCGCAGGCCATTGATGACTGCTGGAACCGCATTGGCATCTACGGTGACAAAAGCTGCCCGTTGCTGCCCCAGCATATCCATTGCCGCAACTGCGACACGTATGCTGCTGCCGCGACCCGTTTGCTCGACCGCTATTCATTTGAGCAGCAAAGCCAGGAGCTTTATGCCCCGCAGGCCCATGAGCAAAAGGTTGCAACCTGCTCACTGGTGATTTTCCGCCTGAGTGAGGAGTGGCTGGGGCTGCCCACGCGTTGCCTGGATGAAGTGGCACCGATGCAAACCATTCACTCCCTGCCGCACCAGCGTTCCCGGGCCTTGCGCGGTGTGGCCAATGTGCGCGGCACTCTGGTGCCGTGCCTGTCGCTGGTTGAACTGCTGGGGCTTGACCCTGCCACGCCGGGAGCCTCTTCGCAGCGGGTGATGCCGCGCATGCTGATTGTGGCCGCCCACGGTGGAGCCGTGGTACTGCCGGTGGATGAGGTGGATGGCATTCATAATATTGCCGAGGGCGACATCAATGCTGCATCGCTCTCCGGCGAGCATGTCAGCGCCAAATACACCCGGGGTGTGCTGCAGTGGAAAACCCGCAGCCTGCGTTTACTGGATGAAGAGCAACTGTTGAGCGCAATCACCCGGAGCCTGACATGACCCCCGAGCAAATGCGCGACGCCTCGCTGCTTGAGCTGTTCAGCCTGGAGGCCGAGGCGCAAACCCAGGTGCTCAACGAAGGCCTGCTGGCGCTGGAACGCAACCCGACCCAGGCTGACCAGCTGGAAGCTTGCATGCGCGCGGCCCACTCGCTCAAGGGCGCAGCCCGGATTGTCGGGGTGGATGCCGGGGTCAGCGTGTCCCATGTCATGGAAGACTGCCTGGTCAGTGCCCAGGAAGGCCGTTTGTACCTGCAACGCGAACACATTGATGCCTTGTTGCAAGGTACCGACCTGCTGATGCGCATTGCCACCCCCGGCAACACTGTCACGCCTCACGACATCGACGCCTATGTGGCGCACATGAATGAGCTGCTGGATCCGTCTGCCCCCGGTGCGCGGGTGGCGCCGCCCGAATTTGACGTGTCGCAGCTGTTGTTGATGCCCTCGCCAGCTGTACCCGAATTTGCGCCAGAACCTGTGGTTGAGCGTCAGGTCGAGGTGCCAGCCGAGCCGGCAGCGGAGCCAGCACGTCGCCCCCAGCGTCTGACCGAAAGCGGCGAGCGGGTACTGCGGGTCACGGCCCAGCGCCTTAACAGCCTGCTCGATCTGTCGAGCAAATCCCTGGTGGAAACCCAGCGCCTCAAACCCTTTCTGGTGACATTGCAACGGCTTAAACGCATGCAAAGCACCAACTTGCGGGCCATGGACACGCTCAATGAACACCTCCAGGTCTCGGGCATCAGCCATGAAGCCGAGCAGGCACTGGTCGATGCCCGGCAGATGCTGGCCGAGTCCCAGCACCTGCTCAGCGAGCAGACCGCCGAACTTGACGAATTTTGCTGGCAGGCTGGCCAGCGTGCGCAATTGCTCTACGACACTGCACTGGCGTGTCGCATGCGGCCCTTCGCCGATGTGCTGGTCGGGCAGGAGCGCATGGTGCGTGATTTGGGTCGCGCCCTGGGCAAGCAGATCCGCCTGGAAATCGAAGGCGAGAAAACCCAGGTTGACCGCGACGTGCTGGAAAAGCTCGAAGCACCCTTGATCCATTTATTGCGCAATGCCGTCGACCACGGTATTGAAACCCCGGAACAGCGCTTGCTGGCGGGCAAACCGGCCGAAGGCCTGATCCGCCTGCGCATCTCCCATCAGGCCGGTCTGCTGGTGCTGGAGTTGAGCGATGACGGTGCCGGTGTCGATCTGGACCGTTTGCGTCGCACCATCGTCGAGCGTCAGTTGTCCACCGAGGAGACGGTGGCGCAACTGAGCGAAGAAGAGCTGCTGACCTTTCTGTTTTTACCCGGTTTCAGTCTGCGCGACACCGTCACCGAAGTATCGGGGCGCGGTGTGGGGCTGGATGCCGTACAGCATATGGTGCGCCTGTTGCGCGGTGCCATTGTGCTGGAGCACACCCCCCAGCATGGCAGCCGCTTCCATCTTGAAGTGCCGTTGACTCTGTCGGTGGTGCGCAGCCTGGTGGTTGAAGTGGCCGACGAAGCCTATGCCTTCCCGCTGGCCCATATCGAGCGCATGCGCGACCTGGAGCCCGACGACATCGTGCAGCTCGAAGGCCGTCAGCACTTCTGGCATGAAGGCCGCCATGTGGGGCTGGTTGCCGCCAGCCAATTGTTGCAGCGCCCTGCCAGCCAGAGCGATGACGAAACCCTCAAGGTGGTGGTGATTCGCGAACGCGACGCGGTCTATGGCGTGGCCGTTGAGCGCTTTATCGGTGAGCGCACCCTGGTGGTCCTGCCCCTTGATCCGCGTCTGGGCAAGGTCCAGGACATTTCCGCCGGGGCCTTGCTGGATGATGGTTCACCGGTGCTGATCGTAGATGTCGAAGACATGCTGCGTTCGGTAGACAAACTGCTTAATACCGGGCGTCTTGAGCGTATCGACCGGCGTAACCGGCACACCGCCGAATTGACCCGCAAACGTATTCTGGTGGTGGATGACTCATTGACGGTGCGCGAACTGCAACGCAAGTTGCTGATTAACCGTGGTTATGAAGTGGCTGTGGCGGTTGACGGCATGGACGGCTGGAACGCGCTGCGTGCCGAACATTTCGATTTGTTGATTACCGACATCGATATGCCGCGCATGGATGGCATCGAACTGGTTACCCTGTTGCGTCGCGATAACCGATTGCAATCAATGCCGGTGATGGTGGTGTCGTACAAAGATCGTGAAGAAGACCGTCGGCGCGGCCTGGATGCAGGCGCCGACTATTATCTAGCCAAAGCGAGTTTCCATGACGATGCCCTGCTCGACGCAGTGGTTGAACTCATTGGTGGAGCCCAGACATGAGAATCGCCATCGTCAACGATATGCCCCTGGCGGTTGAGGCCTTGCGCCGGGCGCTGGCGTTCGAACCCGCGCACCATGTGATCTGGGTTGCCGGTGATGGTCAGGAGGCGGTGCGCCTGTGCGCCGAGAACACCCCGGACCTGATTCTGATGGACTTGATCATGCCGGTCATGGACGGCGTCGAGGCCACGCGCCGGATCATGGCTGAAAGCCCTTGTGCGATTGTGATTGTCACCATCGACCGCGAGCAGAATGTGCACCGTGTTTTTGAGGCCATGGGCTTTGGTGCGCTGGATGTGGTGGATACCCCCGTGCTGGGCGGCAGCAACCCCAGAGAGGCGGCGGCGCCTTTGCTGCGCAAGATACTCAATGTTGGCTGGTTGATGGGGCAGAGTGAGAAACGGGTCAAGCCGGTAGTGACCCATGCTCGTGTACCGGGTGTGCGGGCAGGGCTGGTGGCCATCGGTTCGTCGGCAGGTGGTCCGGCTGCACTTGAAACCCTGCTTAAAGGTCTGCCGAGAAACTTTGAGGCAGCTATCGTACTGGTTCAGCACGTTGATCAGGTGTTTGCTGCAGGTATGGCCGAGTGGCTGAGCACTTCGTGCGGACTTGATGTGCGCCTGGCCCGCGACGGGGAGACGCCGCAGGTGGGCACTGTGCTGCTGGCGGGCACCAATCACCATATCAGGCTATTGAAAAATGGCACGCTGGCTTACACCGCCGAGCCGGTCAATGAGATTTATCGGCCATCGATCGATGTTTTTTTTGAAAGTGTTGCCCGCTACTGGAATGGTGAAGCGGTGGGAGTGCTGTTGACCGGCATGGGGCGTGACGGGGCTCAAGGTCTTAAACTCATGCGCCAGCAGGGGTTTCTCACCATTGCCCAGGATCAGCAGAGCAGCTCGGTGTACGGAATGCCCAAAGCGGCAGCGGCCATCGATGCCGCAGTCGAGATTCGCCCATTGGACAAGATTGCGCCACGCTTGCTGGAGAAATTTGCCAAATGACTGGTAGAACCCGGCAAGAGTGGCTTGAAGGCAGTAATTCAGGTGAACGCGCATGAGCGACTTGCAGTTGGACGACGTTAAAACTGATGAAAACGCGGCCATGGTGTTGCTGGTAGACGATCAGGCAATGATCGGCGAAGCCGTGCGCCGAGGGTTGGCCCTTGAACAGAACATTGATTTTCACTTCTGTGCCGACCCGCACCAGGCCATTGCCCAGGCTATCCGCATCAAGCCGACGGTGATTTTGCAGGATCTGGTGATGCCGGGCCTGGACGGCTTGAGCCTGGTGCGCGAATACCGCAACCACCCGGCGACGCAAAATATCCCGATTATCGTGTTGTCCACCAAAGAGGACCCGTTGATCAAAAGCGCGGCGTTCTCGGCCGGGGCCAATGATTACCTGGTGAAGCTGCCGGACAACATCGAACTGGTGGCGCGTATCCGCTATCACTCGCGCTCCTACATGACGCTGTTGCAGCGTGATGCTGCCTACCGTGCGCTGCGGGTCAGCCAACAGCAATTGCTGGACACCAATCTGGTGCTGCAACGGCTGATGAACTCCGATGGCCTGACCGGGCTGTCCAACCGCCGCCACTTTGATGAATACCTTGAGCTGGAATGGCGTCGCGCCATGCGTGAGCAGAACCAATTGTCGTTGTTGATGATCGATGTTGATTACTTCAAATCATACAACGACTCGTTTGGCCATCTGGACGGCGATGAAGCGTTGCGCAAGGTGGCGGCGGGCATCCGTGATGCCAGCAGCCGGCCATCTGACTTGCCGGCCCGTTATGGCGGTGAGGAATTTGCCATTGTACTGCCCAACACTTCCCAGGGCGGCGCGCGGCTGGTGGCAGAAAAACTGCGCATGGCGGTTGAAGCGATGAAAATCCCGCATATTTCGCCGACAGCAGGCTCCAGCCTGACCATCAGTATTGGCCTGTCGACCATGACCCCGCAGCAGGGTAGCAACTGCCGCGAGCTGATCTCGGCGGCGGACAAGGGGCTTTACCTGGCCAAGAAGAATGGGCGTAATCAGGTGGGTATTGAGTGATTGCTCTCAAGACCTTGTCGCTTGCATCGCAGGCAAGCCAGCTTCCACAGGTTTTGTGTCGTTCACACAGCCGGAGTGCTTACAGCACTGTCGTGGGAGCGAGCCTGCGCGCGATGGCATCAACGGTGACTGCTTTGCCGCACGCTACAGGTTTCCCGGGAGCAGGCGGGCCAGGGTAGTCCTAAGGGTATCTACCAGGGTTCGGGTGGTCTGGTCGATTTCGATATTGACCCGGTCGCCCACCCGCAAGCTGCTCAAATTGGTCAGGGCGAGTGTTTGCGCAATCAGGTTGACCGTCACCCAGTGCCGCTCTTCATCCAGGCTATCGATGGTGAGGCTGCAGCCATGCATACCGACAAAACCCTTTTTGAACAGGTAGGCAAAGGTCGACGCATCCAGCTGGAGTTGCGCAGTCACCGTTTCGCCCAGTGGCTGCCACGACACGACCTGCGCGGTACTTTCAACATGGCCGTACAGTGCGTGCCCGCCATTCTCATCGCCAGTTCGATGTGAACGTTCAATATTGACCTGCTCATCGATACTCAAGTGTTTGAGTGTCGTGATTTCGGCCGTTCGGTGAGAAATATCAAACGTCGCGGTGCCTGCAGAGTAGGCAACGACGGTCAGGCAGGTGCCGTTGACCGACACGCTGGCACCGATATCAACGTTTTCGAATAGAGAGGCTTTCTGGGCCAGGACGATACGTTTGTGCCCAGCCTGCGTGTGCACCGACAGCACCCGGGCAGTGCCTTGAACAATTCCGGTATACATCAGGCAGCCCTCCTTTTAAGCAGCATCAAGCCAGTGGAATACGCGGTTTTGTATTCTGCGGCGCAATAGTGCTCATAGAGTTTTTGATAGTAAGCGGCGATTGCCAGGTCGCGGACGCTTTCTTCGAACTGGCCATAGACCACGGAGCCGCTACCCAGGTGCCAATCCCTGAAATCTTCAAACGTCTTGAAGTGCACGGGTTCCTCGATACGGTGCGAGCGAATGATCTCGAAACCGTGAAGTGCCGTGACAAGGGAGTGCCTGTTGAACCTGAAATCATCGAATACCACGGGCTCGGCAATACAGGGGTATTGCTGGCGGATAGCGGTCAGCACCCGCTCCTGGATCGATCGCTCACCTTGTACATAATCGAAGTCGAAAGCACAGGATAAATATAAGTAACCGCCCGGTTTCAAAGCCCTGAATAATTTATCGATAACAGTTTGTTCGTTGGGAATAAACCAATGCAGGCAGGCGGCACAGACGGCTGCGTCAAACGCTGGCCAGTGTTCGAGGGGACAGTCCAGGAAGTCGCTGACCATAAATCTGATATTGGGTGCTGCATGAGCGCGGTTGGCGTACGCAATCATGTCAGCGGAAATATCAATGCCCACGTACTGCTCAATCTTTTCTTTGTCCGTGAAGAGCAGGGTATTACCGGTTCCGCACCCGACATCCAGCAATGTGCCTTGGGGGGGAGCGAACGACAGCAATAGTTTCAAACAGCGTCTCTGCAGGTTTTTGGAGGTGCGTTGATAATTTTCGGGAGTAAACCAGACATTCTCCATTTTCTGTTTCCTCGTATCAGTCAACGATAGGGGGCAAGCCATAGCGACCTTGTCCAGGTTGCAGTCCTAGTTGTTCCCTGACCTGCCTGGGGGTGGCGGGTGTCAACTCCTGCAGGTTGGCAATGGCGGTGATGCGCTCGAGCAGGCTGCGATTACTCGCCAGGGTGGTGCGTTTATGGTCGAGCCAGATATTGTCTTCAAGGCCGATGCGGATGCCATGACCAGAGGCGAGAGCCAGGGTATTGCTGCGCAGTTGATAGCTGCCCAGCCCGGCGAAAGAACTGACGACATTGCCCGGCAGTGAGCTGGTAATGGCTGCCATGTGCGCAAAACTGGGCTGTGCGCCAAAAATATTGCCCAGCAAAATATTGGCGTAGACAGTGGGCGGCATTAACGATTTTTTGATCAGGCAATGCAGGTAGTTCGACATGCCGCTATCAAATATCTCAACCTCGGGCGAGATGCCTTTTAGCGCCATTTGTTCGGCGAGGTAGTTGATTGTCGCCGGGGCATTAATGCTGGGCTGCGTGGAAAAGTTCATGGACGACAAGGTCAATGAACCCATATCGGGTTTTGCGTCACCGTCCAATGACAGGGGCAGCGCTCTGAGAGTTGGATCGGAAATGTTTCGACCACTGAGTGAGGCGCATAAAATCAGTTGTTTATTATATTTTCTGATGCCTTCGAAGAGAGTGGCAAATGTGTTGAGGTCGCAGGTCGGTTCGCCGGTTTTTTGATCCCTGGCGTGCAGGTGCGCAATGGACGCACCCAGTTCGGCGGCCATCAATACATCGTCGATAATTTCTGAGGTGCTGATGGGTGTGTGGGGGTTCATCTGCTTTGTCGGTAGCATGCCTGTAGGTGAAAAATTCAGAATGTAAGTGCTCATTGCGATCACCATTTTTTGTTTTTCAAGTTGATCGTATGGTGTTTTTTATTGATTTTGCTGCGCAGGTAGTCCTCGTTTTCGACGGTCAGGAAAACCCCGGAGGGCAGGGTGGTATTGATGGTGATATCGCAATTTTCCAGGGCCAGGATTTTTGCCGGGTTGTTGGTAATCAGGTCGATGTGATGAATATGCAGGGCCTTGAGCATGGCCCCCGCACTTTCAAACTCTCTCAAGTCATCGGCGTACCCGAGCATCTCGTTGGCAGTGAAGGTATCAATGCCCTGGTTTTGCAGCAGGTAGGCATCGAACTTGGAGTACAGGCCAATACCGCGCCCTTCCTGACGCAGATAGATCAATACGCCACCCCCTCGCGCGGCTATTTGCGACAGGGCTTCTTTGAGCTGGGCGCCGCAATCGCAACGCTTTGAGCCGAATACATCGCCTGTCAGGCACTCGGAATGAACCCGGGTGAGTACGGGAGTGGTTTGACAGTCACCAATCAATAGCGCGAAGTGTTCTTTATCGACACCTTCAAATGACACAAATCGGGTGAGTTGAGGAACGCCCTCTATCGGAATTTCAACGGTGGTTTTCAACGTCAATGCTTTCATCTTCAGCTCCTTGCGTAACACCACATGAGTACGGGACATACCCAGGTTTTCCGTTAATCGGACTTGAAGTGCATGGGGTCGATATGGCTCCTGTTTGAGTTGGGCAGGCGCAGTGCGCCCAGCACGGTAAGAAGTGACGCAAGCGTCACGGTGGACATGCCGATCGTGAAGAACGGCAGGTGTTCGGGAATAAAGAAGGCACTCAGAAGGGCAGGTACTGCCTGGCCGATCAGGGCGTTGTGTTGCATCACCGAACTGATCAGGATATTGGCGTGATGCATGCGGTGCTGTTGCACATTGCGCAGTGCGGTGGATGAGTAGCCGAGAAATTGAAATGAGCGTGCGCAACCGTGTAGAAAACACATCAACCACAGTGCCGGTAGTTGGTTTAGCAGTGGCGGGAAAAGAAACAGGCCCAACGTGACGGATGTCGTCAGTGCCGAATAGATGAAATAGCGTTTCAGGCAGCGGCAGCCTGTTAATAGCCGGGCTGCCACGGGTTTTGAAACAAGGTTGCCGGCGAAAATAAACAACAGGCAGTGGCCAATCGAAACGGGCGAATAATTCGAATTTTTCATGAGGTGAATAATCAGCAGCGTTGGAAATGCATAAATGCTGATACGGAACAAACTGCCGGAGAGAATGTTGAACTTGAACGCTGGATCATTGAGCAAGGACAGATCAAACAATTGCGCCTTCGCGTGCTGGTGCAGCCTTGTGCAAAGTCGTTTGCTGCCATAGAGCATTGCACCTGCGGCCAGAACGCTGCAGAAGAGCCAGTTATTCGAAGCCGCCATAAACATCATGAACAAGGCCGATGAGGACAGTGCCCATAGTGCGTAGGCATGTTTATCAAGCTGTAAACGCGGGGTTTCAGGGGCAGGCAGTGAGTACAGGGTGATGCGGCAGGCAATAATCAATCCTGCGGCAAAGAGTCCGATAGAGGCAAAAATCAGTCGCCAGTTGCCGATGTTTAACAGCAGGTTGGCCATATAGGGGGCAACCATCGGGGCGACGAGCGCAGGCGCAATCAGCCAGGCCATGGTTTTGGGAATGGCAATCTTCGGGGTGTTGGCCAGGATCAAGGCTCGTCCGGCAGGTACCACCAACGCACTGCCAAAGCCCTGGACAAGGCGGGCGATGCACAGCAGGTAAATATTCTGGCTGATGGCGCAGGCCAGGGAGGCGAGGCAAAAAATCGCCAGGCCGCACAGGAATTGTTGGGCAAGCGCGAAACGGTTGAACAAATGCCCGCTCAGGGGCAGGAACAAGACCAGGGCCAGTAGATAGGTGGCCAGTGACAGTGTCACGCCGCTGATGCTGGCGCCCAGGTCGTTGGCCATGGGGATGATGGCCATCAGCATGATGGTTGCATCCAGTACTTCCAGAAAGAAAGCACTGGCGACAGTCAGTATGGCTGCATGGCCTGAACCGCAAACGTGAGCCTTCATACCGCCAGCGCCACACCGCTGCCACGAGGGTCTGCAGCGGCGAACACCTGACCGGTCAGGGTGTTGATGCCAGCCAGCTGTACCACCCCGAATTTATCGGATAGCCCGTGAGTACAGGTAAATATCGGGTTCGTTTGTGCGGATTCGCTTAAATAGGTAATGCCGTTTGTCTTCGGGTGCCGGCCCAGATTGGCAAAGCGCGGGCTCGACAGGGCGGTTTGAACCGGGCATTGCTCAGCGATAATTTTGTAGATGACGTACGCCAGTGTCTGGGACTGCACAGGCCCCCCGGATGTACCAATGATAAATTCCAGGTGATCGGTGGTGACACGCACGCAGTTGGTGGTGTGTTTGGCGGCTGTGTTGCCCTTGAAGGTCGAACCCAGATGGGGGCCATTGAATGAGAATGCCCGGTTGCTCAGGATAATGCCTGTGTCATCGATCTCGAACAGTGACCCCAGGGGGGTAAAGATCGAGTTGGTTATGCCGGTCAGGGTCCCGTCGGCCTCGGCACATGCCATAAAGATGGTGTGGGAGGGTTTGGACAATTGAGGCACAGGTTCGGGGTTGTCGAATTTGAGCTGTTGATAGATCAGGGCGGCCTGTTGGCTCAGGCTGTCATCGCTGTGCGTCTCTGAAGAAAGCGGCGATGCCACCCAGCTGTCGATCAGCCCGGCTGCCGTACAGAGCTGTGCCGGTGTGAGCAAGGCCGTGTCTTCGGCACTCCACTGGTAGACTTTCAAGAGCAGGAACAGCTCTTTCCATGGACTGTTACTGCCATGCGCCGTGACATTGGCGTGCATGAAAGTGGTTTTTTTTACTTCTGAGGGGTTAGGGGTAAAGTCGGAAAAATCTTCAGGTGTATACAAATGCGGGTCACAGGTCGACAGCGCGTCAAATACCTGCGCCGCCAACTGCCCCCTGTACATGGATGCAAAACCTTCACGCGCCAAAGCGGCCAGGGTTTGACGGTAGAAGGGCGCTGGATCTTGCTGTTGAATAAAGTATTTGTTCCATTGTGAAAATCGTGTCTGTCTGAGTGAGTCTTTAGTGCTGTTATCAAACGCCTGAATCAAACTGCTGGACGCCACCACGCCATGTTTCAAGTCATTGTCGTGCAGGTGTTTAAATACGCCGTTCAAGTCGATGTCATGTAGGCGTGTATAACGATCATAAGCTGAAGGGCAGCCATAGATCATGGTGCTGTAAATCCCTCTGCGAGGAATTGATACAAGGCCTTTATGCAAGTAGTTGTCGTGATGCTGGTGAAAACCTGTTCTGCCCGTTCCGTTGAAGATGGCCAGGTTATGGGGGGTTGATTGCATGATAATTGCGTCGCCTCCCAGGCCGCATAAGTGCGGGAGGTTATACGTCAGTGACACGGCTGCACTTAATACGGCATGCGGGGTCGCCCCTGATGTTAGATAGGCCTGCATGGCCATCATCGAGGACTTGAAGTGGGGGGTCGCTATACCGAATGAGTGACCGTTCGCTAAGTTCGACATGGGGCTGCCATTTAATTATTGGTTGTTCGGATATGGCGTGTGGGTATCAGGGAATCAGGTGTTGTAAGTGTGTTGTAGGTATAGCGGTGCAGGTTTTTAAGTGCAATTATTTGGCGTGTAGTACTTTTCTCTCAAATTGGGTAATTATTCCTATGTAGTATTCAAACTTGTCGTACGGCTGAGATGGCCTCGTCTTTCAGATGTAATTCTGTGCCCAGAATTATGTGCGACGTATCGCTCATCGAAGAAGGCTTGCGACCTGTTGTCACTGGCCACATAACCCCGCCAGGCGGGCTGCTGATACGCTCGGTTTACGGTATACTCCCCGGCTTTGTAAAAATCGCCTGAGAGTGCCGCCAGCCATGGAAATCAACCCGATCCTTAACAGCATCAAGGACCTGTCAGAGCGCTCCGAAACCATTCGGGGGTATCTTTGACTACGATCAAAAGCATGAGCGTCTGACCGAAGTCAATCGCGAGCTTGAAGATCCGAGTGTCTGGAACAACCCTGCATACGCCCAGGAACTGGGGCGCGAGCGCTCCCTGCTGGCGCAGATCGTTGAAACCCTCGATGAGATGCACACAGGCCTGGCCGATGCCAAAGACCTGCTGTTGATGGCCGCCGAGGAAGAAGACCAGGGCGCCGTCGATGACGTGGCCGCTGAAGTTGAACGCCTGCGCGAAGCCCTTGAAAAACTCGAATTCCGCCGCATGTTCAGTGGTGAGATGGATGCCAACAACGCGTACCTGGACATCCAGGCTGGCTCCGGTGGCACCGAAGCGCAAGACTGGGCCAATATCCTGCTGCGGATGTATTTGCGTTGGGCCGACAAGCGCGGCTTCGATGCCACCATCATGGAACTGTCCGCCGGTGAAGTTGCCGGTATCAAGGGTGCAACCGTTCATATCAAAGGCGAATACGCATTTGGTTGGTTGCGCACCGAGATTGGCGTCCATCGTCTGGTACGCAAAAGCCCGTACGATTCGGGCAACCGTCGTCATACCTCGTTTTCGGCTGTATTCGTTTCGCCGGAAATCGATGACAACATCGAAATCGACATCAACCCCTCTGACCTGCGGATCGATACCTATCGCTCCTCCGGAGCGGGTGGTCAGCACGTAAACACCACTGACTCGGCCGTACGTATCACTCACGTGCCGACCAATACCGTGGTGAGCTGCCAGAACGAACGTTCCCAGCATGCGAACAAAGACACCGCGATGAAAATGCTTCGGGCGCGTCTTTACGAGCAGGAAATCCAGAAGCGCAATGCCGCTTCCCAGGCCCTGGAAGACACCAAGTCGGACATCGGCTGGGGTCATCAGATCCGCTCGTACGTTCTCGACGCCTCGCGGATCAAGGATTTGCGTACCAATATCGAGCGCAGCGACTGCGACAAGGTGCTCGACGGCGATATCGACGAATACCTGATAGCCAGCCTGAAACAAGGGCTGTAAGTCGGCAACAAAACGTGTGCGAAGCCAGTGCGATGCCCAGAGGGTGCGCCAAAGCCCGCTTCCCCCTGCCGCAAGGCGGGGGCAACAGAACTGTGATGGAATTTTTAAAGACATGAGCGACCAACAACTCGACCCGCAAGACCTGCAACAGGAAGAAAATGCCCTGATCGCCCTGCGCAAGGAAAAGCTTGCTGCCGTGCGTGCCAAGGGCAATGCCTTCCCGAATGACTTCCGCCGTGACAGCCTCTGCGCTGACCTGCAGAAGAAGTATGCGCAAGCGTCCAAGGAAGAGCTGGCCGAAGCCGCCATTCCGGTGAAGGTTGCCGGTCGCATCATGCTTAACCGTGGCTCGTTCATGGTGATCCAGGACATGACCGGTCGCATCCAGGTCTACGTCAACCGCAAGACCCTGCCGGAAGAAACCCTGGCCGAAGTAAAAACCTGGGACCTGGGCGACATCATTGCCGCTGAAGGCACCCTGGCCCGCTCCGGCAAAGGTGACCTGTACGTTGAAATGACCAGCGTGCGCCTGCTGACCAAATCCCTGCGTCCGCTGCCGGACAAGCACCACGGCCTGACCGACACCGAGCAGCGCTATCGCCAGCGTTACGTTGACTTGATCGTTAACGAAGACGTGCGTCACACCTTCCGTGTACGTTCACAAGTGATTGCCCACATTCGCAGCTTCCTGATGGCACGCGACTTCCTGGAAGTCGAAACGCCGATGCTGCAAACCATCCCGGGTGGCGCTGCGGCCAAGCCGTTTGAAACCCACCACAATGCCCTGGACATGGACATGTACCTGCGCATCGCGCCGGAACTGTTCCTCAAGCGTCTGGTGGTGGGTGGTTTCGAGAAAGTGTTCGAGATCAACCGCAACTTCCGTAACGAAGGCGTGTCGACCCGTCACAACCCTGAATTCACCATGTTGGAGTTCTACCAGGCTTACGCCGACTACGAAGACAACATGGACCTGACCGAAGAGCTGTTCCGTGAACTGGCGCAGCTGGTTCTGGGCACTACAGACGTACCGTACGGCGACAAGGTGTTCCACTTTGGCGAACCGTTTGTGCGTCTGTCGGTATTCGACTCGATCCTCAAGTACAACCCCGAGCTGACCGCTGACGACCTCAACGACCTCGACAAGGCTCGCGCCATCGCCAAGAAAGCCGGCGCCAAGGTGCTGGGCTTCGAAGGTCTGGGCAAGCTGCAAGTGATGATTTTCGAAGAGTTGGTCGAGCACAAGCTGGAGCAACCGCACTTCATTACCCAGTACCCGTTCGAAGTGTCGCCGCTGGCCCGTCGCAACGACGAAAACCCGAACGTTACTGACCGTTTTGAGCTGTTCATCGGTGGCCGTGAAATCGCCAACGCCTACTCCGAGCTCAACGACGCAGAAGACCAGGCAGAGCGCTTCATGGCACAGGTAGCCGACAAGGACGCCGGTGACGACGAAGCCATGCACTACGATGCCGACTTCGTCCGCGCCCTGGAATACGGCATGCCGCCGACTGCCGGTGAAGGTATCGGTATCGACCGTCTGGTGATGTTGTTGACCAACTCACCGTCGATTCGCGACGTTATCCTGTTCCCGCATATGCGCCCGCAGGCGTAACGATGCAGAATAAGAAGCCGCCGTTAAAGGCGGCTTTTTATTGCCTGGCATGCAGCCAGCAGAATAATCAGGAGAGTTTGTGGGAGCGAGCCTGCTCGCGAAGGTGGCTTTCGCGAGCAGGCTCGCTCCCACAGTTTCGGTAACGCCGCTCAATTCAGAAGGAATCTGTGATGCCTCCTCAAGGCGCAGCAAATGTTGCGGTGGCGCTTGCCCAAAGTGTCGAATACCAGGGTCGCAAGGCCAGCCGGCATGGCAGCGAGCAGCGCCGCCAGTTGATTCTCGATGCTGCCATGCGCATCGTCATACGCGACGGCGTGCGGGGCGTGCGCCATCGGGCGGTGGCCGCCGAAGCGGGGGTGCCGTTGTCGGCAACCACGTATTACTTCAAGGATATCGATGACCTGATCAACGACACCTTCGCCCAGTATGTGGAGCGCAGTGCGGCCTTTATGGCCAAGTTGTGGCAGGGCACCGAAGGCAAGTTGCGGGAAATGATGGCCCAGGGCGATGGCAGCCACCGGGCGCGGGGGCTGCTGGCCGATGATATTGCACGGATGACCGCCGATTACCTTCAGCGCCAACTGCTCACCCGCCGCGACCAGTTGATGGCCGAGCAAGCTTTTCATCAGGCCGCATTGATCAACCCGCGGCTGGCGGTGCTGGTACGTGCCCATCAGCAGATTTTCCTGCAGGGTGCCGGGCAGATCTTCGAAGTGCTAGGCTCCACACAACCTCAGCAGGATGCCAAAGTCTTGACGGCGATTATCGGTCGGATGGAATATCAGGCCCTACTTGATGGCGCGCAGCCCGAGGCGGATGACGACCGTCTGGCTATTCTTACGCGTTACATGCACTTGGTGTTGGCCGCTCTATAGAAGGATGCAGGCATGAAAGTTTGGCGCGTGATGCTTATGGCATTGTCGTTTTTGATGTTGAACGGTTGTCTCGTGACCTTCAGCCAGGCCCCGATCGAGGCGCAGCCGGCACCCAAACAGCTGCTGGGCAAATGGATCAGCAAGGATGCCTGGGGCCAGGCACGCAATCTCGATATCAGTGCCATCGACAAAACACGCTACCAGGCCGTCGTTTACCCCAAGGGCGAACCCAAGGCCCGTGAGCGCTATGTCTTTATCGTCGCCCGCCACGGCAGCCGCTGGTATGCCTCGGCCGCGATACCGGCCAAACTGGGCGGCAACCATACCCTCAGCGGATTTGAGCTGACCGATAACGGCGAACTGGTGATCTACGATCTTGACCTGGATCAGATCAAGCAGGCCATTGGCCAGTCCGCGTTGAACGGTGAGCCGGTGGAAACCGCTGAAGGGACGGGTACCCTGATCAAAAGCCCGTCGGCTGAAGTCTTTGCCTATCTGGATGACCCGGCCAATTCCGACGTATTTGTCGAAGCGGCCCGCTATAAACGTGTGGCCAAATAACGCTGTTAACTGAAGGAAGCTGCCGGTGGACGACTACCAGCGCACGATACGCACCTTGTCTGACCGCATCGTGCTGGCACAGACACCGATCCGCGTGCTGGATGCGGTGAAGTGGGATGACAGCATCCGCCAGGGCTTTTTAAAGGCCAAAGGCAAGGCCATGCCTGCAGTTGATCGCGACTATTACCTGGGCCGGCCACTGGCTTTTGATTCGGCGGCGGTGAAGTCCGAGTTCCAGAACATCGAGCGGGATATCACCCGCCAGCTGGGGCAGTTCAACCCGGTCGGGCAGATCATGCGGCGCATGTGCAAGGAATACCGCATGGTGGTGCGCATGCTCGAAGCCCGTGGCACCGAGGATTTCGGGCTTATTTCCCAGGAGCTGTATGGCGCAGCTTCCGATGCGTTTCATGCTGGCGATCCGACCCTGGCTGACCTGGGCCTGATGATGTCCGATTACCTGGACAACATCGACGGGCGCGGGGCGCTCAAGGACGAAGCCAAGATCCTGACCGCCAAGGATGCCGTGAATCTGCTGCAAAGCCGCCTGAACAAGGTGTTTGGCGAGGCTGAAGAAACCATCCGCGTGTTCGAGTCCGACGGTATCGTGGCAGATGCGGCGGCGGGTGCCGATTACATCAAGATCCGAACCGATGCGATGTTCAACGAACGCGACGTGCGCGCCCTCGAAGTCCACGAAGGGCTGGTGCATGTGGGCACCACGCTCAATGGCCTGAACCAGCCGATCTGCACCTTCCTGTCCAAGGGGCCGCCTTCTTCCACCGTGACCCAGGAAGGCCTGGCAATCCTGATGGAGATCATCACCTTTGCCTCCTACCCCAGTCGCCTGCGCAAACTGACCAACCGAACCCGCGCCATCCATATGGTGGAGGAGGGCGCAGATTTCATGCAGGTGTACGAGTTTTTCCGCGAGCAAGGCTTCGAGATGCCAGAAAGTTATGGCAACGCGAGTCGGGTTTTCCGTGGGTCGGTGCCAAATGGACTGCCATTCACCAAAGACTTGTCCTACCTCAAGGGCTTCATCATGGTTTACAACTACATTCAGCTGGCCGTACGTAAAGGCAAGCTGGAACAAGTGCCGCTGCTGTTCTGTGGCAAGACCACCCTGGAGGACATGCGAACCCTGCGTCAGTTGGTGGATGAAGGCCTGGTGGTAGCGCCCAAGTACCTGCCGGACCAGTTCCGCGACATGAACGCGCTCTCGGCCTGGATGTGCTTCAGCAACTTCCTCAACCATTTGAGCCTTGACCGTATCGAAGCGGATTACTCCAACATTTTGTGAACCCTGTGGGAGCGGGCTTGCTCGCGATACAGGCGCTGCGGCGTTTCAGTTGAACCGCGTCGATGCCATCGCGAGCAAGCCCGCTCCCACACTCACTCGTTCAGGCGAATCGTTCTGATGAAAATCCTGGCTGCACTCTGCCTGCTGTTGACCCTCAGCGGATGCAGTTCCCTGTTGTTCTACCCTGAGCCCGGCCAGCCGGTTACCCCGAAGGCCGCTGGCCTGGATTATAGCGATGTCACCCTGACTGCCGCCGATGGCACGCGCCTGCACGGTTGGTGGCTACCGGCCAAGAAAGGCGTGCCGCTCAAGGGCACGGTGCTGCATCTGCACGGCAATGGCGGCAACCTGGCTTACCATCTCGGCGCCACTGCCTGGTTGCCGGAGCAGGGTTATCAAGTGCTGATGCTCGACTATCGCGGTTACGGCCTGTCCCAAGGAGAGCCCGGGCTGCCGGCGGTGTATCAGGACATCGATGCCGCTTTTGACTGGTTGCAGCATGAGCCGCAAGCCCGGGGCCTGCCGCTGATTGTGCTGGGGCAAAGCCTGGGCGGCGCCATGGGCATCCACTACCTGAGCGAGCACCCGCAGCAGCGCGCGCGAGTCAAGGCGGTGGTGCTCGATGGCGTGCCGGCCAGTTACCGCGAAGTGGGGCAGTTTGCCCTGAGTACGTCCTGGCTGACCTGGCCGCTGCAGGTGCCGCTGTCCTGGCTGGTACCGGATGCCGACAGTGCTCTTTACGCGATACCGAACATGGGCGACACGCCGATGCTGATCTTCCACAGCCTCGATGATCCCATCGTGCCGCTTTCCAATGGCCTGCGCCTGTACCAGGCTGCGCCACCGCCCAAGGTGCTGCAACTGACCCGTGGCGGCCATGTACAGACGTTTGCCGACCCGACCTGGCGTCAGGTAATGCTGCGTTACCTGGATGACCCGCAACATTTCAATGGCGTGCGGCGCCTGGGCGAAATTGCCAATTACCCCGCGTCACCGAACACCGAACTTGAATCCGAGAGCCAACAATGAGTGAAGAACGCAACGCCATCCCCCTGATCATCACCGGTATCTGCAGCATTATCGGCACCGTGGGCGCCCTGTGGTACTACGGTTACCTGCATTTTGCCAAGCCCGAGGACGCCTTGCTGCTCAGCGACTTCACCATGCTCAAGACTATCCCGGGGGAGGACTATAAGGTCTCGCTCACGCCGGCCAACCAGGTGGCGCAGTGCATCGACGGCATCATCGTCTTGTTCGATACCGAGCAAAAAGGCCTGACCGGTGTGCTGGTCAACAACAAGAAACAGGCCGTACGTTGCCTGGGCCAGGAAACGCCGAAGCTGGAGCAGTAACGTTCTGTTGTGGGAGCGGGCTTGCTCGCGATTGAATCGCCTCGGTATGCCTGACTAACCGCGCTGTCTGCATCGCGAGCAAGCCCGCTCCCACAGTTGTGGATATATTTGCGCAAAAAAAAGCCCCGCCTGATTACTCAGGCGGGGCTTTTTCATGTCTTACTTCATGGTTGAACGCGGAGCAACCGGCTGGTTGTCGTTGGAGATGGTCACTTCAACGCGGCGGTTCTGGGCGCGGCCAGAATCGGTGCTGTTGCTGGCCACCGGGTATTCCTTGCCATAGCCCTGCGCCACGATGCGGGTAGGGTCTACACCTTTGCGCACCAGTGCATTACGCACCGACTCGGCACGGCGCTCGGACAGGGTCTGGTTGAAAGCCGCCGAACCGACACTGTCGGTATAACCCTCGACAATCACCTTGCGGTCCGGGTTCTGCAGCAGGTATTCGGCCAGGGTGTTGATATTGCGCATGCCGTTGGGTTGCAGCTCGGATTTGCCGAACTGGAACAGCACATCACCAAAGGTCACCAGTGTGCCGCGTTCGGTTTGCTTGGCGTTCATGCCTTTGAGTTGCTGGATCTGCGCATCACGGGCATCGAGCAAGGCCTGGTTGCGCGCCGCACCGGCGTTTTTCAGATTGTTTTCAGCGGTTCGCAACGCGATGGTCTGCTTGGCCACTTCCACACGCTGGTTGGTCAGGTAAGCCAGCTGGTCAACCTTGGACTCGTCTTCCTTGTTCAGGTAAGCCTTTTCAGCCTTGTCCAGCCATTCGCTGGCGTCCTTGGTTTCGAGCGCTGCAACCTTGGTCGCTTCAGGGTTGGTTTGCAGGGCCGAGAAGTTGGTCTTGGCGTTTTCCAGGTTGACGTTGGGCTGGTGCGAGCACGCCGCCAGGCCAACGCTCAGGGCCAACAGGGCAGGGATCATTACTGTATTGCGCATGATATGTCGTCCTTTCTATCGATTAGGAATGCTGTGTCGTCAGATGCAGTCAAAAAAGGGCAGCGTTTACTGAACGCTGCGCATGCCTTCCTGACGCAATTGCTGAACGGCATTCTGAGCATCCTGAACAGCCTTCTCTGCTTTAGCTGCCTGGGCCTTGCGCTCTGCTACGCGTGCATCCCACTCAGCCTGTTCGGACAGGCGGCGGGCCTCGTCATATTTTTTGTCATGCATGGCCAGCTCGGCCTGCTTGAGCTTGTCCTGGGCTGACTTCATTTCCACCGGTGCATATTCAGTGGCACCTGCGCTCACGGCGTTGTTCACCGCCGATTGCGTCACGGCGTACTGCTCTGAAGGTGGATTGCCAGCACAACCGGCCAGAACGAAGCTGGTGCCGATTGCCAGCGCAGCCAGTTTTAGCCCGCGCAGGCGAGGTGAGGTGGTTTTGACAGTGCGGGTCATCATGGTCTTCAACTCCATTGGGAAGCTCCTTAAAAAAGCAAATTCCATCACGACTGGCGACGTCACCCGGAGTGTTGGAACACGAGTTCCAGCGGTGATGGTTAATGGCTGTGACCGAAGCGTTTTTTGAATAGTTCAATAAAAGATGGCATTTGGCCTAAAAGATTTTCTGACCGATTGGTCAGCGCATTTTTTTAAATCTGTGCTTCCCATGGCTTGCCTCCAACTGCCTTTGCAACGCACTCTTGGGGCACGAGCTGTCCCCGGATCCTGCTGGAGAAACTGCTGATGACCGATATTGATGCACGCTTGCGCGATGATGTTCACCTGCTGGGTGAGCTGTTGGGTAATACGATTCGTGACCAATACGGCGAAGCTTTTCTCGCCAAGATCGAGCGCATTCGCCAGGGGGCCAAAGCCGACCGGCGCGGCACCACCGGCGAGGAGTTAAGCGCCATTCTGGACGCCCTGGGCGATGACGAAGTGCTGCCCGTTGCGCGAGCCTTCAACCAGTTTTTGAACCTGGCCAATATTGCCGAGCAGTACGAGCTGATCCACCGCCGTGAAGAAGGCCAGCCCCAGCCGTTCGAGGCGCTGGTGTTGCCGCAACTGCTTGCGCGCCTGCTCGCCGAAGGCCATGACCCCGAGTCGCTGGCGCGCCAGGTCAGCCGTCTTGAAATTGAACTGGTACTCACCGCACACCCCACTGAAGTGACTCGCCGCACCCTGATCCAGAAGTACGATGCCATTGCCGAGCAACTGGCGGCCCAGGACCATCGTGACCTGACCCTCGCGGAAAAATCCGAGATTCATCAGCGCTTGCAGCGGTTGATCGCCGAGGCCTGGCACACCGAAGAAATCCGTCGCACCCGACCTACCCCTGTGGATGAGGCCAAGTGGGGTTTTGCGGTGATCGAGCATTCGTTATGGCACGCCGTGCCGCATATGCTGCGTAAGGCTGACAAAGCTCTGCATGCCGCGACCGGCCTGCATTTGCCGCTTGAGGCCGCACCGGTCCGCTTTGCTTCCTGGATGGGCGGCGACCGTGATGGCAATCCCAATGTCACGGCCAGCGTTACCCGTGAAGTACTGCTGCTGGCGCGCTGGATGGCGGCGGACCTGTACCTGCGCGATATCGACAAACTGGCGGCCGATCTGTCGATGCAACAGGCCTCGGCGCAACTGCTGGCCGCCGCAGGCGACAGCGCCGAGCCGTATCGCGCCGTACTCAAACAATTGCGTGAACGCCTGCGGGCCACCCGCAATTGGGCGCATACAGCCTTGCACAGCACCCAGGCCGCGCCGCCTGAAGTGCTGCAGGACAATCGCGAACTGCTGGCGCCGTTGCAGCTGTGTTATCAGTCCCTGCATGCCTGTGGCATGGGCGTAATTGCCGATGGCCCGCTGCTCGATTTCCTGCGTCGGGCTGTAACCTTCGGCCTGTTCCTGGTGCGCCTCGATGTGCGCCAGGATGCTGCACGCCATGCCTCGGCCATGACTGAAATCACCGATTACCTGGGCCTGGGCCGCTATGAGGACTGGGACGAAGATGCGCGTCTTAGCTTTCTGATGCGCGAATTGAACAACCGTCGGCCGCTGTTGCCCGGTTATTTCAAGCCGGGGGCCGACACCGCCGAAGTGCTGGCGACCTGCCGCGAAGTCGCTGCCGCACCGGGCGCCTCGCTGGGCTCCTACGTGATCTCGATGGCCGGTGCTGCCTCGGATGTACTGGCGGTGCAACTGTTGCTCAAGGAGGCTGGGCTGGAGCGGCCGATGCGGGTTGTACCGCTGTTCGAAACCCTCGCCGACCTCGACAATGCGGGGCCGGTGATCGAGCGCCTGCTGCTGTTGCCGGGTTATCGCGCGCACCTGCAGGGCCCGCAGGAAGTGATGATCGGCTATTCCGATTCGGCCAAGGATGCGGGCACCACCGCGGCCGCCTGGGCGCAGTACCGGGCGCAGGAAGCCCTGGTCAATATCTGCCGTGAGCAAGGCGTCGAGCTGCTGTTGTTTCATGGTCGCGGCGGTACCGTGGGGCGCGGCGGTGGCCCGGCTCACGCGGCCATCCTGTCGCAGCCGCCGGGCTCGGTGGCGGGGCGTTTCCGCACCACTGAACAGGGCGAAATGATTCGCTTCAAATTCGGCCTGCCGGACATTGCCGAGCAAAATCTCAACCTGTACCTGGCCGCCGTGCTGGAGGCCACTTTGCTGCCACCGCCCCTGCCGGAGCCGGGCTGGCGGGTACTGATGGATGAGCTGGCGGCAGACGGGGTCGCTGCCTACCGTGGCGTAGTGCGGGATAATCCGCAGTTCGTCGAGTACTTTCGCCAGTCCACCCCGGAGCAGGAGCTGGGCCGCTTGCCTCTGGGCAGTCGGCCGGCCAAGCGCCGGGCAGGGGGCATTGAAAGCCTGCGGGCCATCCCCTGGATTTTTGGCTGGACCCAGACCCGCCTGATGTTGCCCGCCTGGCTGGGTTGGGAAACTGCATTGCGTCGTGCGCTGGAACGCGGTGAAGGTGATCAACTGGCACAAATGCGTGAGCAGTGGCCCTTCTTTCGCACCCGTATCGACATGCTGGAAATGGTCCTGGCCAAGGCCGATGCCGATATCGCCCGGCTTTACGACGAGCGCCTGGTGAGCCCGGAACTGCTGCCATTGGGTGCGCACTTACGCGACTTATTGTCGCAGGCGTGCGCAGTGGTGCTGGGCTTGACCGGGCAGGCGCAGTTGATGGCACATAGCCCGGAGACGCTCGAGTTCATCCGTTTGCGCAACACTTACCTTGATCCTCTTCATCTATTGCAGGCCGAGCTGCTGGCACGCTCGCGTCGCCAGCAAGCGGCGCAGGACAGCCCTCTGGAACAAGCGTTGCTGGTGACTGTGGCCGGGATCGCGGCCGGCTTGCGCAACACCGGCTAAGGCAAAACAGCGGCAAATGTCGCGCCAGAGCGGACGGGGACACGGCAGACTGGATGCCGATCGCTGCGCGGGCGCGACACTTTATTGTGGGGTTGCGACCTGTGACACCCGGCCGCACAGGCCCGTTTGGCTGTAATTTTTCCTACTTTGGGCGGCTTGTGTGGGCCGGGCCTGCTGTGTATCTTGATCAGCCCTTGGCCGTTTTGATGGCCATAACCCGATTTTGAGACTGGCCCAAAGAGGCGAGTTTGTTGTCATTTAAATAAAAAATTTGAGGAGCACATCGATGCGCGTAATTCTGCTGGGAGCTCCCGGGGCCGGTAAAGGTACTCAGGCAAAGTTCATCACTGAAAAATTTGGCATCCCGCAAATCTCCACCGGCGACATGTTGCGTGCAGCCGTAAAAGCCGGCACCGAGCTGGGCCTGATCGCCAAAGGCGTGATGGACAGCGGTGGCCTGGTTTCCGACGACCTGATCATCAATCTGGTCAAAGAGCGCATTGCTCAGCCGGATTGCGTAAACGGTTTCCTGTTCGACGGTTTCCCGCGCACCATTCCGCAAGCTGAAGCGCTGGTTAAAGCCGGTGTCGAGCTGGACCACGTGCTGGAAATCGCCGTTGAAGACGAAGAGATCGTCCAGCGTATTGCTGGCCGTCGTGTACACGAAGCCTCGGGCCGTGTGTACCACACCGTCTACAACCCGCCAAAGGTTGAAGGCAAGGACGATGTGACCGGCGAAGATCTGGTACAGCGCAAGGACGACACCGAAGAAACCGTTCGTCACCGCCTGTCTGTTTACCATTCGCAAACCAAGCCGCTGGTGGACTTCTACCAGAAGCTGGCCGCTGCTCAGGGCAAGCCCAAGTACAGCCACGTTGAAGGCGTTGGCTCGGTCGAATCGATCACGGCCAAGGTGCTTGAAGCACTGAGCTGATAAGTCGATTTTGCGTCATGACAACAGCCCGCTTGCGGGCTGTTGTTGTTTATACTGCTGCACTTTTTTCAATTCTGATTCTGACGGGAACACCGATGACCACCTTGCTGGCCCTGGATACCGCGACTGAAGCTTGCTCAGTTGCCTTGTTGCACGATGGCAAGGTTACTAGCCACTACGAGGTGATCCCGCGCCTGCATGCGCAAAAGCTGTTACCGATGATCAAGGCGCTGCTGGCCGCGGCCGGTGTCGAGCTGTCGGCGGTTGAGGCCATTGCCTTCGGTCGCGGGCCTGGTGCCTTTACCGGTGTGCGTATTGCCATTGGCGTGGTTCAGGGCCTGGCCTTTGCACTGGAGCGTCCGGTGTTGCCGATCTCCAACCTGGCGGTCCTGGCCCAGCGTGCTCACCGTGAGCACGGCGCAACCCAGGTGGTGTCGGCGATCGATGCGCGCATGGACGAGGTGTATTGGGGCTGCTACCGCGAAGAAGCGGGTGAAATGCGCCTGCAAGGCGCTGAAGCGGTATTGGCGCCTGAGGCTGCGGCCTTGCCCGATGGTGCTACAGGCGACTGGTATGGCGCGGGCACTGGCTGGGGCTATGCCGAGCGCTTGAACGTCAAGCCGTATGCAATGGACGCAGGCATGTTGCCCCACGCCGAAGACCTGCTGACCCTGGCCCGCTTTGCCTGGGCCCGCGGCGAAGCCATCCGTGCCGATGACGCCCAGCCTGTGTACCTGCGCGACAAGGTAGCGGCTACAAAAGCCGAACGTGGCGTTTGATCCACTTTTGTAGCAGCTGCCGAGCGGAGCGAGGCTGCTGCTACAAAATGGCCGGCCCATTTGCTTAGTCTGCCCTGCGCCGCTAAATTGTATCTATCGTTACAGAGCATGCAGCCATGCGCATTGACAGCTTTTCTCCCCGGTCATACCCCATCAAGCGCAAGCCGCGTAATGGTCAGGCGGTGGTTGATGAGTCGGTTGAAGACACTGAGGCTGCGCCCGAAAACACCCCCCGCACATCCTCCGGCGCCGAGCGCATCAGCCAGTTGCCGGTGCGCTCGCAAGACATGATCTTCCAGCGCGCCATGAGCAAAAGCGCGGCCAGTGCCCTTGCCAGCTACCTGACCACCGCAGGCTTCGTCGACTGGGAACAGGAAGTGCTGGGCCTGGATCTTTACATCTGAGTACATGACTGACCTTCCTTACTACCTCGGTTGTCCGTCCTGGAGTGAAAACGCCTGGCGCGAAGAGCTGTATCCGCAAAACGCCCGCCCGGCGGATTTTCTGAGCCTGTATGCGCAGGTGTTCAATGCGGTCGAGGGCAACACCACGTTTTACGCCAGGCCTGCACCGACCACGGTGGTCCGATGGGCACAAAGCCTGCCTGAACACTTTCGGCTGACGGCCAAGTTCCCTCGGGATATCAGTCACGGCGGTGATTTGCGCGAGCAATTGCATGCAGCCGAAGACTTCCTGCAACTGTTGCAGCCCTTGGGAGCGCGTGTAGCGCCATTTTGGCTACAACTCCCGGCAAGCTTCGGGCCACAGCGCCTGGCGGAGCTGGTGAGCTTTGTGGACGCCTTGCAGAGGCCGTTGGCCGTTGAGGTGCGGCATCCGGAGTTCTTCGCCAAGGGCGATGCCGAGCGCCTGCTCAATCGTCTGCTGATGGATCGAGGGGTTGAGCGTATCTGCCTTGATTCGCGGGCACTGTTCAGTTGTGATTCGGGCGACCCTGCCGTGCTTCACGCACAATCGAAAAAGCCCAGGGTGCCCCCACGTCCGGCGGCTTTCACGCAATGTCCGCAGGTGCGTTTTATTGGCCGTCCGGAGCTTGAGGCCAACGATCCTTACCTGGTGCCCTGGGTTGAAAAAGTCGCGGGCTGGATCGAGGAAGGGCGCACGCCCTATGTTTTTTTGCACACGCCGGACAATCACCGTGCTCCGGAACTGGCACGGCGTTTTCATCTTCAACTGAGTGAAAGGTTACCTGGGTTGCCGGCATTGCCCGAGCTGCATCCCCCCCAGAGTCGCGAACAACTAGGCCTGCTTTAAGCCGCCAGGCGCAAGTTGTTGACCACCAGCGGGCGTGCCCAGCCCAGATCGAAATCCATGGCCCGTTGTTGCTCGATCAGGGTCATGGCATCGAAGGGCTCGGCAGGCGGCGGCAGCAAGTCAGACTCAAACTCGGCAATGGGCAGATGCAACGCGCGAGGTTCAGGCGCAGGGCCCGGTTCAGGCAGCGGATGGCCCTGAGCCATGACTACTGGGCGCACCCACGTAGTGTTGAAATCCTGCTGGTGTTGTTGCTCGACAATGACCTCAGGCGGGTAGGGCACGCCGGGCGGTGGCAGCAGGTCCAGTTCAAATTCGGCAATGGGCAAAAACAGGGCTTCAGGCGGGCGCAGTTCAGTGTCCTGAACGTCGCAGTGGCGCTGGGTCACGATAGTGCCCAAAACCTCACTGCCGCCACGGGGCTCGGCATTTTCATTTTTGGCTGTCGGCGCTGTATCAACCGTCGCATAGTCTTCAGTACCGGACTGCTCGGCCAATGCCTGGGCGTAGAAGTCCTTCCACAGGTGGTTGACGCTTCCTGTGATCTGGGAATTGTGTCGGCCAAAGTCACCAATGGGCGCAATAAAGCCGATAGATGCGGATTGAATGTCTGACATAACTCTCGGTTGGCGCTCAGCTCTGGCAAAATGCCGGATATTTCATTTATCGGCAGTCTTTGCCGATCATTAAATTTTTGAGCGTGTTTTTAGATGATTGAGCAAACAGCGGGCTGTCGTATCAAAGTCGAGGCACTGGACGAGGCTTATCAGGCCCTGGCCGAGCAATGGGCCGAGCGTCTGGGTTTGTCGTTGGACGAACCGGACGCCGAGTTCGCCTTGCAATTGAGCGCCCAGGGTTTGCAGCTGCAGCAGTTGGGCGCAGATGCGCCGGGCCCGGTGCGGGTCGACTTTGTCGAAGGTGGCGCGGCCCATCGACGTTTGTTTGGCGGCGGCACGGGGCAGATGATCGCCAAGGCCGTGGGCATCCAGCAGGGTGTGCGCCCGCGGGTGCTGGATGCCACGGCGGGCCTGGGCAAGGATGCATTTGTGCTGGCGAGCCTGGGCTGTGAAATGAGCCTGATCGAGCGCCAGCCGCTGATCGGTGCCTTGCTCGAAGACGGGCTGGCCCGTGGTCTGGATGACTTTGAGGTGGCGCCGATCGTGTCGCGTATGCACTTGCTCAAGGGCAATTCGATCGAAGTGATGCGCAATTGGCAAGGCGAACCGCCGCAGGTGATTTACCTGGACCCGATGTTCCCCCATCGCGAAAAAACCGCCCTGGTGAAAAAGGAAATGCGCTTGTTCCGGCCATTGGTGGGTGATGACAACGATGCCCCGGCGTTGCTGGAAGCTGCGCTGGCGTTGGCCAGCCACCGGGTGGTGGTCAAGCGCCCGCGCAAGGCACCGTGCATTGCCGGGCCCAAGCCGAGCCATGCGCTGGATGGTAAGTCGAGCCGTTACGATATTTATCCGAAAAAAGCGTTGAAACCTTAAAAGCCCCTCACCCTAGCCCTCTCCCGGAGGGAGAGGGGACTAAAGGCAAAAGCAAATCTGCGTAACACCACAGATCAGCCCCCTCTCCCTCCGGGAGAGGGTTGGGGTGAGGGTAAAAGGCGCCGCGGTCTCACGACAATGGCTGATACGCCCGCATAAATATCCCCACCACTTCCTGCACATGGGCCTCGCTTTCCTCGGGGCCCGGCGGTTCACCGCCAGCAAACAGCAGGCGAAAGTTCGGAGCGCCCTTGAGCATGCAGAAGAAGTGCTCCGCCGCATAATGGGGGTTGTCGATCTGCAGCGCGCCACTTTGATCCATCTTGCGCAGTAGCCCCTCCATCTCGTGCACCACACGCTCCGGCCCGGCCTCCAGAAAGATCTGCGACAGCTTCGGATCCTGGCTGCCCAGGGCAACCATCAGGCGATGCAGGTTCAGCGACTCTTCACTGTTGATCAGCAGCTGAAAACCACGGGCAATGTTCACCAATACATCCTTGATCGGCTTGCCTGCAGGTAATTCAAAGAACAGTACCGGCAACTGTTCGGTGCATTTGGACATGATGGCCGAGGAAAACAGGGTCTCCTTGTCGGTGAAGTGACTGTAGACCGTCAGTTTTGACACGCCTGCCAGACCCGCAACCGCATCCATGCTGGTGTTGGCATAGCCCTTGGTCAAAAACAGGGTTTTGGCGGCGTCGAGGATCGACTGGCGTTTTGCCAGGTCCTTGGGGCGCCCGAGGGCATTGGGGGGTAAAGGATTGTCAGACATATCCGTTTATTACTGGACTGGTGAGTTTAGTATTAATAACATGCTGCCAGTATAAATATTCCAAGCCCCATTAGCGAAAGGTCATCACCATGTTGCGCCATGCCTTGCCCCGCGCTGTGCCTGTGTGTCTGCTGTTTTTATTGTCTGGGTGTGGGCAGCAGGAGCCCGCAAAAATCAGCATCAGCCCGGCGATGGTGGTGCAACCGCAGCCTTCGGCACTGGCCAGCCAGAGTTACCCCGGCGAAGTGCGGGCACGCTTTGACCCGCAGTTGGCGTTTCGCATTGGCGGCAAAGTTACCAAGCGTCTGGTGGACGAGGGGGAGCGGGTCAAGGCTAATCAGCCGCTGGCCGAGCTGGACCCGCAGGACGTGCGCCTGCAACTGGACGCCACCCGCGCCCAGGTCGCCGCCGGGCAGGCCAACCTGAACCTGGTGCGTGCCGAGCGTGATCGCTACAAGACCCTGCTGGACCGGCAGATGGTCAGCCGTTCGCAGTTCGACAACGCCGAAAACCTCTACCGCTCAGGCGAAGCCAGGCTGCAACAGCTCAAGGCCGAGCAGGACGTGGCCAGCAATCAGGCGAGTTATGCGGTGTTGCGTGCGCCGCAAGACGGTGTGATTGCCCAGCGTCAGGTCGAAGTGGGGCAGGTGGTCAATGCCGGGCAAACGGTGTTTACCCTGGCTGCCGACGGCGAGCGTGAGGTATTGATCAGCTTGCCGGAACAGGATTTTGGCCGTTTCAAGATAGGCATGCCGGTAGCGGTCGAGTTGTGGTCGCAGCCTGGCCAGCGCTTCAGCGGCCGCATCCGCGAACTGTCGCCTTCAGCTGATCCTAAATCGCGCACCTTTGCTGCGCGTATCGCTTTCACCGCTGGCAAAGTGCCTGCCGAACTGGGACAAAGTGCCCGGGTGTTTATTCAGAGTGAAGGTGTCAGCTCGCTGTCGGTGCCGTTGTCGGCCCTGACTGCGGAAAATGGTGCGTCCTATGTGTGGCGGGTGGGCCAGGGCAACAAGTTGGAGCAGGTGCCCGTGCGTGTGGGGCCGTTTGGCGAAAGCAGCGTGCCGGTGCTCGAAGGCCTTACGGCCGATGACTGGATTGTTGCCGCCGGTGTGCATGTGTTGCATCCCGGCCAGGAGGTGCGGCCGATTGATCGCTCCAACCGGGCGATCAATGTCGCGGCCAAGGAGTAGTCGCCATGGGTTTTAACCTTTCCGCATGGGCGTTGCGAAATCGTCAGATCGTCCTGTTTCTGATGCTGTTGCTGGCAATCGTTGGCGGTCTTTCTTACACCAAATTAGGGCAAAGCGAAGACCCGCCGTTTACCTTCAAGGCGATGGTAATCCGCACCCTGTGGCCGGGCGCCACGGCTGAAGAAGTCTCGCGTCAGGTCACCGAGCGAATCGAGAAGAAACTGATGGAAACCGGCGAGTACGAGCGCATTGTCTCGTTCTCGCGCCCGGGTGAATCGCAAGTGACCTTTATGGCCCGCGATTCGATGCATTCCGACCAGATCCCCGAGCTGTGGTATCAGGTACGCAAAAAGATCAGTGATATCCGCTACACCTTGCCACCGGATGTTCAGGGGCCGTTCTTCAACGATGAATTCGGCACGACCTTCGGCAATATCTACAGCCTGAGCGGCGAAGGTTACGACTACGCGGTACTCAAGGACTACGCTGACCGTATCCAGATCCAGCTGCAAAGGGTCAAGGATGTGGGCAAGGTCGAGCTGCTGGGCCTGCAGGACGAAAAAATCTGGATCGAGCTGTCCAACCTCAAACTGGCGACCCTTGGCTTGCCGCTGGCTGCGGTGCAAAAAGCCCTTGAAGAGCAAAACGCAGTATCGACGGCGGGCTTCTTCGAAACCCCGACCGAGCGCGTGCAATTGCGTGTGAGCGGTAACTTCAAGACGGTCGAAGAGATCGAGCGCTTCCCCATTCGCGTAGGCGAGCGCACCTTGCGCATCAGCGACGTGGCGGATGTGCGTCGCGGTTTTAATGATCCTCCGGCACCGCGCATGCGCTTTATGGGCCAGGACGCGATTGGCCTGGCCGTGGCGATGAAGGACGGTGGCGATATTCTGGTGCTGGGCAAGGCACTGGACACCGAGTTTGAGCGGATCCAGAAAAACCTTCCGGCGGGGATGCAGCTGGGCAAAGTGTCAGACCAGCCTGCGGCGGTGAAAACCAGCGTTGGTGAGTTTGTGCAGGTGCTGGTCGAAGCACTGGTCATCGTTTTGCTGGTGAGTTTTTTCTCCCTGGGTGTGCGTACCGGCATGGTGGTGGCGCTGACCATTCCGCTGGTGCTGGCCATGACCTTTGCCGCCATGCATTACTTTGGCATCGGCCTGCACAAGATCTCGCTGGGCGCGTTGGTGCTGGCGCTGGGCCTGCTGGTCGACGACGCGATCATCGCCGTGGAAATGATGGCGATCAAAATGGAGCAGGGCTACGACCGGCTCAAGGCCGCCAGCTTTGCCTGGACCAGCACCGCGTTCCCGATGCTCACCGGTACGCTGATAACGGCTGCGGGCTTTTTGCCGATTGCCATGGCGCAGTCGAGCACCGGCGAATACACCCGCTCGATTTTCCAGGTGGTGACCATTGCCCTGCTGGCGTCGTGGGTGGCTGCGGTGGTGTTTGTGCCGTATTTGGGCGCGCTGTTGTTACCGGACCTGGCGAAGATTCATGCGGCCAAACACGGCACAGGGGCTGGCGTGCCTGACCCCTATGCAACGCCATTTTACCAGCGCGTACGTCGGTTGGTGGAGTGGTGCGTGACCCGGCGCAAAACCGTGATTGCCCTGACCGCGTTGGTGTTTATAGGCTCGGTGGTGCTGTTCAAGTTTGTTCCGCAGCAGTTCTTCCCGGCGTCCAGCCGACTGGAGCTGATGGTCGATATGAAGCTGGCCGAGGGTGCTTCGTTGAGCAACACCACCGACCAGGTCAAGCAGCTCGAGGCACTGCTCAAGGATCACCCGGGCATCGAGAACTATGTGGCTTACGCAGGCACCGGTTCGCCCCGCTATTACCTGCCACTGGATCAGCAACTGCCCGCGGCGAGCTTTGCCCAGTTTGTGGTGTTGGCCAAGACCATCGAGGACCGGGAAAGCCTGCGCACCTGGTTGATCGACACGCTCAATGAACAGTTCCCGACGATACGCTCGCGGGTGACGCGTCTGGAAAACGGCCCGCCTGTGGGCTATCCGGTGCAGTTTCGGGTGACCGGCGAGCATATCGAAGAGGTACGGGCGCTGGCGCGCAAGGTCGCAGCCCAGGTGCGGGGCAACCCCCATGTGGTTAACGTGCACCTGGACTGGGAAGAGCCGAGCAAGGTGGTCAACCTCAATATCGATCAGGACCGGGCGCGTGCCCTGGGGGTGAGTACGGCCAACCTGTCACGCTTCTTGCAAAGTACCTTGCTGGGCTCGACGGTCAGCCAGTACCGCGAAGATAACGAGTTGATCGAAATTCTGCTGCGCGGCACAGCCCAGGAACGTACCGAACTGGCGCTGCTGCCGAGCCTGGCGGTACCGACCGATAATGGCCAGAGCGTTGCCCTGTCGCAGATTGCGACCCTGGAGTACGGCTTTGAAGAAGGCATTATCTGGCACCGCAATCGTCTGCCGACCGTGACGGTGCGGGCGGATATTTACGGCAAGGAGCAACCGGCGACCCTGGTGCAGCAGATTCTGCCGACCCTGGAAGGTGTGCGTGCCGAGCTGCCAGATGGCTATCTGCTGGAAGTGGGTGGCACGGTGGAAGACTCCACCCGCGGCCAGGACTCGGTGAAGGCCGGTGTACCTCTGTTTATCGTGGTAGTGCTGACGTTGCTGATGGTGCAGTTGCGCAGTTTCTCGCGCATGGTGATGGTATTCCTGACGGCGCCTTTGGGTTTGATCGGGGTGACATTGTTCCTGTTGTTGTTTGGCAAACCGTTCGGTTTTGTGGCGATGCTGGGCACCATTGCGTTGTCGGGGATGATCATGCGCAACTCGGTGATCCTGGTGGATCAGATCGAGCAGGACAAGGCGGCGGGGCTGGACCCGTGGCGGGCGGTGATTGAAGCGACGGTGCGGCGGTTCCGGCCGATTGTGCTGACCGCGCTGGCGGCGGTACTGGCGATGATTCCACTGTCACGCAGCGTGTTCTTCGGGCCGATGGCGGTGGCCATTATGGGCGGGTTGATCGTGGCGACTGTGCTGACGTTGCTGTTCTTGCCTGCGTTGTATGCGGCTTGGTTCAAGGTGAAGAAGGTCTAGGAGCCAAAGCCCCTCACCCTAACCCTCTCCCGGAGGGAGAGGGGACCGACCGCGTTGATGCGGGATTCAACTCAATGCTTTCAGACTGCCGAGATTCTTGAAAATCCCCTAATCGGCTCCCTCTCCCTCCGGGAGAGGGTTGGGGTGAGGGCGAGCCTGCGGATTAGCGAATCTGATCCACGCGCACACGGATCGGCTGCTGGGTCTTGGCCGTCAGGTCGACACTGTTGCGCTCGGTGTTGATAAACAGCAACTGGCCGTTCTCTTCAATCCGCGCGCTGATTGCGTAGGTGTGGCCAGGTTTGATTTGCGCCGGGTCATAGGTCAGGTGGAAAGGCAGTGGCACCTGGCCTTTTACCGGGCCGCTCTGCTTGGCCAGCGTTACCGCTGGCGCGTCGGCCAGAGACACATCCTGCAGGCTCACTTCCAGTGTAGCGGTAGGTGGCAGGGCGATACGTTGCAGGTAGAACACTTCACCGTCGAGGGACGCTTGCGGGGTCGAGGTCATGGAACTACAGGCTCCCAGCAGGGCGGTCAGGCTCAGTAAAAGTAACTTTTTCATAGGGCAGACTCCGTTTCTTTTCCTGTGTAAGACATTTCACACTGGAGAATGGAAGGGATTCTAGCAATGAACTTGCCTTTGAAGCGGCAAACCTGTGCCTGACAACCGCTGCTGTTTCAGTGGGTTATTCAGTCAGAGGTTCATCCTGGGATTCGTCAGGGGGGTTGTTGTGGCTGGCGGGTTGGATGCCGTTGCCACCGTGGACGCTGCCATCGGGATTCTGAACATGCCAGGGCGTGCCAGCATTACCCCTGGTTTCAGGAGAGGGGTGTTCGGAGGGGGTTTTGTTGTCTTGGGTCATTTCCAGACTTCCTTATCGTTGGTTTGCTTTGGATGTGTGCCGAAATCTTCGGCACACATCCAAGGCTAGTCGCGGATTGGAAGGCTGAAACCGGTTGAGACGTTTCAACTCAACTTTGCAGGATTATCCCACGCTCTCGGAAATATCCGCGGCATCTTCACTGCGGTGCAATGCCACCTGGCGAATGGACAGGCGGATTTCCGCAGGCAACACGCGCTTGGCGGCCCCTTCAGCCAGTTCACCGAGCAATTCGTGGTAGCTCAGCTTGCCATTGCTATCGCGGCGCAACACGTCCTCTTCAAGCAAGGTCTGGATAAAGTGCCGGAACAGGCTCTTGTCGAAGAATTCCGGGGCGTTGAGCCCATGCAGAATCGACAGGCGCTGGGCCATCATGGTGCACAGGTCTTCCAGTTCTTCGGCGCTCAGGGTGTTCTGGCCGCTGTTGAGCAGCAGGGATATAGCCATGTAAAAGCGCTGCAGGGTTTGCGCAATGCTTTTGGACAGCAGCGTCAGCAATACAAAGTGTCGCGAGCTTGGCGCAGGGCGCAGGTACACGTCTTTTTCGAACCGTAGCAACCCTTGCTCGACAAAGGCTTCAAGCCATTGATCGACCACTCCGTCGAGTTCTTGCTCGGACCAGCGGATAAACAGTTCCGATTGCAGGTACGGATAGAGCGCATGGGTGTAGCGCAGGATCTGTTCGCGGCTCATGCGCGAAGTGCTCTGGAAGAAGCTGGCGAGTAAAGATGGCAAGGCAAAGATATGCATCACGTTGTTGCGGTAATAAGTCATCAGTACCGCGTTCTGCTCATCCAGATAGAGGATCTTGCCCAGCGCATCGCTTTGCTCGGCCAGCAGATTCATGTCTTTGACATGCTTGATCAGCGCCGGGCCATCGCCTTCGGGCAAGGTGGTGTACGGCGAGTAAGGCACACGGCGCAGCAGGGCCAGATAGAGGTCCAGTACCCGGGCCATGGCTTGCTCATCCAGGGCCAGGCGGGTAGTGGACAGCAAGGCCAGTGCCACCAGGTTTACCGGGTTGATGGCCGCCGCTTCATTCAGATGCCGGGCAACCTTTTCTCCCAGGCGGTTGGTGGTCTGGCTCAGCCATTCAGGGCGGTAGGACGGTGCAAGCTCCTGCTGACGCCAGCCCGGCTGCTCCTGCTCAAGAAACTCGGCCAGCTTGATCGGCTCGCCGAAGTTGACTGCGACCTGACCGAACTTCTGTTTTTTCAGCGCACCGATCACTTTGAAAATGTCAAAAATCGACTCTTTTTTCTTGCTGGCGCCGCGCAGCTCACCCAGGTAGGTACGGCCTTCAAGAACGCGTTCGTAACCGATGTATACGGGTACGAACACGATCGGCGTGCGTGATGAACGCAGGAAACTGCGCACGGTGATGGCCAGCATCCCGGTTTTCGGTTGCAGCATGCGTCCGGTGCGCGAGCGGCCACCTTCGACGAAGTACTCCACCGGGAAACCCTTGGTGAACAGGGTGTGCATGTATTCGTTGAACACCGAGGTGTACAACGGGTTGCCCTTGAAGGTGCGGCGCATGAAAAATGCCCCGCCACGGCGTAGCAGCGGGCCCAGCACCGGCATGTTCAGGTTGATCCCGGCGGCAATGTGCGGCGGGGTCAGGCCGTTGCGAAACAGCAGATAGGACAGCAGCAGGTAGTCGATATGGCTGCGGTGGCACGGCACATAAATGATCTCATGGCCCTGGGCGACCTTTTGCACGCTCTCGATCTGGTTGACCTTGACCCCATCGTAAATCTTGTTCCAGAACCAGCTCAGCAGTACTTCAAAAAAACGGATCGCGGTGTAGGTGTAGTCCGAGGCGATTTCATTGGCGTAGCGCAGCGCAAGGGCACGGGCCTTGTCGGGCGAAATATTCTCGCGCTCGGCTTCATCGAGGATCGCCTGGCGCACGGAAGGCTCGTTGACCAGGCCCTTTACCAGCGTACGCCGGTGCGACAGGTCGGGGCCGATGGTCGAGATTTTCAGGTTGCGAAAGTGCACCCGTAAAATGCGCTGGGCCATGCGCACGGTGCGTTCGTGGCCCTTGTTGAGGTCGACCAGCTCTCGCATATGGATAGGGGCCGAGAACTGCACGCGGGTTTTACGGCCCAGAATCAGGATGCGCAGCATGCGCCGCAAACGCCCGGTCACGGCCCAGCTGTCGGCGAACAGCAGTTTCCAGGGGCTGGACTCGCTGTCGGGGGACTGGCCCCAGAATACGCTGACCGGGATGATTTGCGCGTCTTCCCCCGGGTGCTGGCTCAAGCCGTCAACCAGTCGGGTCAATACCGGCGGTGCGCCACGCTTGTCCTGACGCCCCAGCCAGTCCGGCTCGGGGGTCAGGTAGAAGAAGGCAGCTGGCTCTATCATCTCGCCTACGGCAACTGGCAGCACCGGGCGCGGCAGGCCGGCTTTGGAGCACTCGGCGTCGACAACGGCCAGCTCGGTCAGCGAGGGCGATTGCAGTACATAGAACACCGGTCGGCTGCGATCCAGGTTCAGGGTCAGCGAAGACTGGTTGATGGTCTCCGAGCGCACCCACAGGTACAGCAAGCGACGCAGGGCGCCAAATACAAGGCGGCGGAATGGGGAGGGGGTCATACGGCTTCTGCGTTAGTGAATTAAACGAGCGTTTACTCGGTCGGGTAGTTTGCAGTATCAGCGCAAAATCGGCAAAAAAGCGCTGAACTAATATTGATTGAGTGTTTTTTTGCCTGACCTATACTCGGTGGTCTTTCGCGATACTGCGTCAGACAGAGTTTTGCAGAGTCAGGTTCAAACGATAGTTCTCAAAGGGCCAGTTAACGAGCCCGATCAATAATAAAAAGGGGGGATGTTCCATGACTGCACGTGTAACGGGCAATGTGAAGTGGTTTAACGACGCAAAGGGCTACGGCTTTATCCAGTGCGAAGACGGGGCTGATGTGTTTGTGCATTACCGTGCCATTCGCGGTGAAGGCCATCGCAGCCTGGCCGAAGGTCAGCAGGTCGAATACACCCAGGTCTCGGGCGCCAAGGGCCTGCAAGCCGAGGATGTAGTGGGGTTGTAAGGCACTGCTTGCCCTCCCTGTGGGAGCGGGCTTGCTCGCGATTGCATCAGCGCATGTGCACATAGACACCGCGTCGGTCGCATCGCAGGCAAGCCAGCTCCCACAAGGGATCTATGGCCGGTCCGAATCAGGAACCGGTTTTCCAGGTGATTTCTTCCTGGCCGTCTTCGCTGATGCGGATCCAGCGGTCGGCGTCTGCCTCGCCCTGTTCTTCAACCCAGCTGCCCGGCGCGCAGCGCACTTCGATGTGCAATGCCTCAAAAGCAGCCTTGGCGCAGGCGATGTCGTCTTCCCACGGCGTCTGGTCACTGTCCAGGTACAGGCTATTCCATTTGCCTACAGCTTTTGGCATCCAGGTTACGGGCACGTTGCCGGCCATGCACTTCCAGGTTTCGCCTTTCTTTTTCCATTCCGTGCACGGTCCCAGCACGTTTGCCAGCCAGGCTTCGACGTCTTTGTAAGTGACGGCTTCTTTCAGGTAAATCTCGATATCGGGTTGGCGCATGGATGTCCTCACTGCGTGTCTGAAAAATCCATTCGCGGATTAGTCGGGCCAAGGGCATGTGCACCTGGCCGTAAAATGGGTTATTGAAGTACGAAGTAATCGTAGCGCATCGACACGGTCACCACTAAAGGCTCGGGGTGCTCGATGACCTCGGCGCGCCGCTCGGCACTGGCACGCCAGCCGTGAGGGGTCATGGCCAGCAGGTTGGCGCGATCCTGGGGTTCGCTCAGGCTGAGGGTGAACTCCAGTGTTTCACTGTGCTGTAGCGACATGCCTTCGGGCACCAGGGCCAGATGCTTGTCGTCGGCGTAATCCCGGACTTCGTCGTACAGGCGTTCGCGCAATTCCATCAAGTGACCGCGGGTCGGGCCTACACGCATCAGGCCGCCACCGGGGGTGAGCAGGCGCTTGGCTTCGAGCCAGTCCAGCGGGCTGAACACACTGGCCAGGAACTGGCAGCTGGCGTCAGCCAGTGGCACGCGGGCCATGCTGGCGATCAACCAGGTCAGTTGCGGGCTGCGTTTACAGGCACGCTTGACCGCTTCGCGGGAGATATCCAGCGCGTAGCCATCGGCGTTGGGCAGCGCGTCGGCGATTTGCGCGGTGTAGTAACCCTCGCCACAGCCGATGTCGAGCCAGCGCTGCGGCGCGCGTTCGGCGGCCAGTTCGGCCAGGCGTTTGGCCACAGGGGCGTAATGCCCGGCGTTTAGAAAGTCGCGGCGGGCTTCAACCATAGCCTGGTTGTCGCCTGGGTCACGGCTGTTCTTGTGTTGCACCGGCAGCAGGTTCAGGTAGCCCTGGCGGGCACGGTCAAAGCGATGGCCGGCAGGGCACACCACACCATTGTCTGCCGCGTTGAGCGGCTCGGAGCAGATCGGGCAGGCGAGCATCAGGCGAGCAACTTGATCAGGGTCTGATAGTAGATTTCGGTCAACACGTCGAGATCGCTGGCCAGCACCCGTTCGTTGACCTGGTGAATGGTCGCGTTGACCGGCCCCAGCTCTACCACCTGGGTGCCCAGGGTCGCGATAAAGCGACCGTCGGATGTGCCACCGCTGGTGGAAGCCTTGGTTTCGCGACCGGTCACCTGCTTGATGCTCGACGACACGGCATCCAGCAGCGCCCCCGGCTCGGTCAGGAACGGCAGGCCGGACAGCGCCCAGTCGATGTGCCAGTCCAGGCCGTGCTTGTCCAGGATGTCCGCGACGCGCTTTTGCAGGCCCTCAACGGTGGACTCGGTGGAGAAGCGGAAGTTGAACACTGCAACCAGATCACCCGGGATGACGTTGGTCGCGCCTGTGCCTGAGTTGAGGTTGGAAATCTGGAAGCTGGTTGGCGGGAAAAAGGCATTGCCGTTGTCCCAATGCTCGGCGGCCAGCTCGGTCAGCGCAGGCACGGCCAGATGAATCGGGTTCTTGGCCAGATGCGGGTAGGCCACATGGCCTTGAACGCCGCGAACGGTGAGCTTGGCCCCCAGAGAACCGCGACGGCCGTTCTTGACCACATCACCCACCAGGGAAGTGCTCGACGGCTCGCCGACGATGCACCAGTCCAGACGCTCGTTACGTGCGGCGAAACGTTCGATCACGGCCTTGGTGCCGTGATGGGCCGGGCCTTCTTCGTCACTGGTGATCAAAAATGCGACCTTGCCCTTGTGGTCCGGGTAGTCGCAGACAAAGCGTTCAGCGGCCACCAGCATGGCTGCCAGGCTGCCTTTCATGTCGGCCGCGCCACGGCCGCAGAGCATGCCGTGCTCATCGATCAGCGCGTCGAACGGGTCGTTCTGCCAGGCCTGTACCGGGCCGGTCGGTACCACGTCAGTGTGGCCGGCGAAGCACAGCACCGGGCCTTCGTGTTTGCCGTGGGTGGCCCAGAAGTTGTCGACGTCTTCGATGCGCATCGGCTCAAGCATGAAGCCGGCATCGCCCAGGCGCTGCATCATCAGCTTCTGGCAGTCAGCGTCGATCGGCGTCACGGAAGGGCGACGGATCAGATCGCAGGCGAGTTGCAGGGTCGGCGAAAGGTCGGCGTGGGCCGTCATGGTAGGGACTCCGAAGCGGGACACAAGGCACAAAAGGGCGGTTATCTTAAAGCAAAACGGCGGCCAGAGGCCGCCGTTTAGTGGTTGCAGTCGATTTATGCAGCGGGTTGCTCTTGTGCTTCTTCGACCGGTTTAGGCAACGAAGACATAAAGGCCATGATCAGCGCTGCCAGATACGGCAACGATTGCACCAGCAGCATCACCACCCAGAAACGCATGTCGTTGCTCGGCAGGCCTTGTACGAAGAAAATCCCCACAGCCGCGCCCCAGAGCAGCAGCATGATGAACACCTCTTCGCGGGCTTCCGAGATCGCTACCCAAAAGCCGTGGTTATCGGCGTTTTTAGGCGTCCGGAAGAACGGGATGCTGGTGGTGAAGAACCCGTACAGCACGGCTTTGGCGATGGTGTGGGACAACGCCAGCCCGGCCAGTGCCGCGGCGAAGGCGTCCTTGAGGTTGACCCCCACTGCACGGCGGTACAGGAAAATGATCTTGCCCACCTTGAACACAAATAGCGCCAGTGGCGGAATGGCGAAAATCAACAGTGGCGGGTCGACCCGCGTTGGCACGATGATCATCGCCGCCGACCACAACAGGGCACCGACAGTGAAGAAAATATTCATGCCGTCGGCCACCCATGGCAGCCAGCCTGCGAGGAAGTGATAGCGCTGGCCACGGGTCAGCTCCGTGTCTTTGCCCAGCAACAGGCTGGAGGTGTGACGCTTGATAATCTGAATCGCACCGTAGGCCCAGCGGAATCGCTGTTTCTTGAAGTCGATAAAGGTATCGGGCATCAGGCCCTTGCCATAGCTGTTGTGGGAATACGCGGCGGAATACCCTTTTTCAAATACCCGCAGGCCCAGTTCGGCGTCTTCACAGATGCACCAGTCTGCCCAGCCCAGTTCTTCGAGCACTGAACGGCGGGTCATGGTCATGGTGCCGTGCTGAATGATCGCATCGCGGTCGTTACGGGTGACCATGCCGATATGGAAAAAGCCCTTGTATTCGGAGTAGCAGAGCTTTTTGAAGGTGCTTTCGTTCTGGTCGCGGTAGTCCTGTGGCGATTGCACGATGGCGATTTTCGGGTCGGCAAAGTGCGGCACCATATGCTTGAGCCAGTTGCGGTCCACGCAGTAATCAGAGTCGATCACGGCAATCACTTCGGCATCCGGTGCGGTATGCGGGATCAGGTAGTTCAGCGCGCCGCCCTTGAAACCGGCCAGGGGCGCGACGTGGAAGAACTTGAAGCGCGGGCCGAGGGTGGCGCAGTAATCGCGCACCGGCTCCCAGACTGCCGGGTCCTTGGTGTTGTTGTCGATGATCAACACTTCGAAATCGGGGTAGTCGAGGTTGGCCAGGGCGTCGAGGGTCTGTTTGACCATCTCCGGCGGCTCGTTGTAGCACGGCACATGGATCGAGACTTTCGGACGGTAGGCATCGTCGGCTTCTACCGGTAAAAACTCCCTTCGCCGCTTGCGAATCCATACTGCTTCGGCCAGTTCATGGGCCTCGGTGAGCAGCACGATAAACACCCCGAGCGCACCTAAGCCAAGCAGAAAGCCCACAGTCAGGCTGAACCAGGTGCTGTATTGCTGGCTGTAGTCATAGGCGATCCACACCAGCACCGAGCCGCAGAGGAAAGCGGTAAAGGTCAGGAAGGTACGGCCACGCTGGCGCAGGGCGGAACCGTCGATCAGCAGCAGTGCCAGTGACAGCAGGCCCATGACCACCGAGCCGATGGCCAGTACGCGCCACTGTGGAATCGCCACCACCGGCCCTTCAAAATTGAATTTTTGCTGGCGGGCAGCGTTGTACACGCCCCAGTACGCGCCCACTGAACCTTCGTCGCTGGCCTTCCACGGCTGGTCGAAGGCTTCGATCACAAAATAGTTGTAGCCCCGGCGGTTGAGGGTATTGACCAACGTACGCAGATAAATCGCTTGGTCGGCCGGGGTAGCGTCAGCGCCACCGCGCATGCGGCCATTGCTCGGCCAGCCAACTTCCGACAGCAGCAGCGGTTTTTTCGGGAACATTTTTTTCAGGTCGCGGGCACGGTCCAGGACGAATTCGCCGGCCTTGTCCACCGGGATAAATTCCCAGTAGGGCAGGATGTGCGCGGCGATCAGGTCAACGTGCTTGGCCAGTTGCGGGTACTTTTCCCAAATATGCCATTGCTCGGACGTGGTGACCGGCACCTTGACCGCGGCGCGCACCCGATCCAGCAGGACGATCAGGTCTTCGGGCGTGATTTCTTCGCGGAACAGGGCTTCGTTGCCCACCACAACCCGCACCACGCTGCGTGAGTTGTTGGCCAGTTCGATGGCTTTCTGGATTTCCCGCTCGTTGCGCTCCAGATCAGGGCTGATCCAGATCCCGATGGTCACGCGCAGGCCGAATTCTTCGGCCAGCTTGGGAATGTCGCCCAGGGTGCCGTCAACCGAGTAAGTCCGGATGTTGTCGGTCAGCTTGCTGATGATTTCCAGGTCGCGACGCATTTCATCGTCGGTCGGGTACTGGTCTTTCTGTGGGTACTGCCCTTGCTGGAACGGCGAGTACGAAAAACCGGAGATTTGCTCGGGCCAGTTGGGCGCAGAGACCGGGCGATTGATCAGCGCCCAGAAGCCTGTGAAGAGCGCGGCGATGGCCAGGACCACCACCAGATTGAGTCCAAATTTACGCGATGACATAACTATTTCGGGTTCCAAAGGGAGTGGAACGAAGATCGGTCGGCGGGTGCCAAACGGCGCGCATCCTACACTGTGCTTTGACCAATCGTATAGCGGACGGAATTGAGTCTGGCGTTTGGCACTTACAGCCGACTTAAGTTCTTTCTTTATTAGTTGTAGCTCTTATCTTCTTCCGTAGCAGGCTATTAAAGCAGGCTTGGTCGCATAGCTTGTAGGAAAGATACTCAATGCAATGTAAGAACCCTATAATGCGCGCCGGTTTTTGGGGTGTTGGTCATGAGTACAGAAGATCCACGTTTTGCCGGTGTAGCCCGGTTATATGGGCTGGAAGGCCTTGAACGACTGAAGGCGGCGCATGTGGCGATCGTCGGTGTAGGCGGCGTCGGGTCGTGGGCAGCGGAAGCGATTGCGCGCTGCGGCGTCGGCGAAATTTCGCTGTTTGATCTGGATGACGTGTGCGTCAGCAACAGCAACCGCCAGTTACACGCCTTGAGTACGACCATTGGTCGGGACAAGGTTGAGGTGATGGCCGAACGCCTGCGTCAGATCAATCCTGACTGCAAGGTTCATGAGGTGGCCGATTTCGTGACGCGCGAAACCATGGCCGACTACATCACCCCCGATATTGATTGCGTGATCGACTGCATCGACAGTGTGAATGCCAAGGCGGCGCTGATTGCCTGGTGCAAGCGGCGCAAGATACAGATCATCACCACCGGTGGCGCGGGCGGGCAAATTGACCCGACGCTGATTCAGGTCTGTGACTTGAACCGTACCTTCAATGACCCTCTGGCCTCCAAGGTGCGTTCGACCTTGCGCCGCGATTATGGATTTTCGCGCACCATGACCCGTCACTACAGCGTGCCGTGTGTGTTTTCCACCGAGCAGCTGCGCTACCCAAAGCCGGACGGCAGCATTTGCCTGCAGAAGAGTTTTGTCGGTGACGGGGTGAAGCTGGACTGTGCTGGCGGGTTTGGCGCAGTGATGATGGTGACGGCCACCTTCGGCATGGTGGCGGCGACCAAGGCGGTGGACAAGATCGTGGCGGGCGTGCGCCGGCCTTCGGAGAAGGTAAAGCCTGCACCACAGGAATAAGGCTCGCCTCGGACCTGGCCTGTGGGAGCGGCCTTGCTCGCGATAGCACCGGCGCGGTGTTTCAGATGAACCGAATCGCCCGCATCGCGAGCAAGCCCGCTTCCCCAGGGGGCGGCAATGGTCAGGCTGCCAATTCCCGCATCCGCACCAGCACCGCATTGAGCCCATTGCTGCGCGATGGCGACAACTGCCGGCTAAGCCCCAATTGCTCGAACCATCCCGGCAAATCGACCTGCAGCAGCTCTTGCGTGGTCAAGCCGTTCACCCGCACCAGCAGCAACGCCACCAGCCCGCGAATCAGTCGCGCTTCACTGCTGGCAGCAAACTGCCAATGGCCATCGACCTGCTCACCCACCAGCCACATCTGGCTTTCACAGCCATGCACCCGGTTGGCGTCGGTTTTGTCGGCTTCGCTGAGTTCCGGCAAGCGCTGGCCCCATTGCATCAGCAGGCGTGCACGCTGTTCCCAGCCGGTGCAATGCTCAAAGCTGTCGAGCGCCGCCTGGGCGTCGGCGGGCAGGGTCATTGCAGCAACTCCAGCGCCTGATCGAGGGCGAGGAAAAAACGCTCCAGATCTTCTGAGTCATTGTACAGCGCCAGCGAAACACGGATGGCACCAGCCAGACCAAGGCTTTTAAGCAGTGGCATGGCGCAATGATGCCCGGCGCGAACGGCAATCCCCTGTTCGGTCAGCAGATGGGCCAGATCGGCGTTGTGGACGCCCTCGACTACAAAACTGACCAGGGCCAGTTGCGGGGCGCCCAGCAGACGAATGCCCTGGCGCTGCTGCAAACCCTCGACGAGCAATCTGTGCAGTGCTGTTTCGTGGGCCTGGACTGCGCCCTGGTTGAGGTTGGCCAGATAGTTGAGGGTTGCCCCCAGTCCGATCACGCTGGCAATCGGCGGGGTACCAGCCTCAAATCCCAGCGGTGCCGGGCGAAAGGTGGCGTGCTGATAGTCGGCGTCCTGCACCATCTCGCCGCCAAACTGCCAGTGTTGCAAGCGGGCCAGGGCTTCATGACGGCCAAACAGCACGCCCAGCCCGTCGGGGCCATAGAGCTTGTGGGCGGAAAACACATAGAAGTCACAACCCAGCGCCTGAACGTCCTGGCGACCGTGGACAACACCCTGGGCGCCGTCAACCACGGTCAGTGCATTCTGTGCCCTGGCCAGCGCCAACAGTTCGGGCAGGGGCTGCCACACACCAAGGACGTTGGATAACTGGCTCACGGCCAACAGGCGAGTGCGCGGGGTGATCAGGCGTGCGGCGGCCACGAGGTCGATCACGCCGTCGGCATCCAGTGGCAGTACCACCAGGGCCAGCTTTTTACGCTTTGCAAGTTGCTGCCACGGCAGCAAGTTGGCGTGATGTTCCAGGGCGCTGATAACGATTTCATCGCCCGTATTGAATTGGTGCTCCAGGCCGTAGGCCAGAAGGTTCAGCGCTGACGTGGCGCCGTGGGTGAACACGATTTGCCCGCACTCGCCGGCATTGAGCCATTGCGTCACTTTGTGGCGGGTGTTTTCGAATGCCTGGGTCGCGTGGGCGCCCGGCAGATGTTGGGCCCTGTGTACATTGGCTGCGCCGTTGGCGTAGTAATGCGTCAGTGCGTCGAGCAGGGCTTGGGGTTTTTGCGTGGTGGCAGCGCTGTCCAGATACGTCTGGTCCTGACGTTGCAAGGCGGCGATGGCGGGAAAGTCAGCGCGCCAGGGAGAAGGCAAAAGCATGGTGTTCGGGCTCTGTTGACGAGGCCGGAAGCCGGCCCCGTCAGTTGCAGACAGACGCTTAGTTGTGAGCGTGCAGTGCTTCGTTCAGCTCGATGGCCGACTTGTGGGTTTTGCATTCCACAGCGCCGGTTTCCGAGTTGCGGCGGAACAACAGGTCAGGCTGGCCAGCCAGGTCACGGGCCTTGACCACTTTGACCAGCTGGTTGTTTTCGTCCAGCAGGGCCACTTTGGTACCTGCGGTCACGTACAGGCCGGACTCGACGGTGTTGCGGTCACCCAGCGGGATGCCGATACCGGCGTTGGCGCCGATCAGGCAGCCTTCGCCGACCTTGATCACGATGTTGCCACCACCCGACAGGGTGCCCATGGTCGAGCAACCGCCGCCCAGGTCCGAACCTTTGCCGACAAACACGCCTGCCGATACACGGCCTTCGATCATGCCCGGGCCTTCGGTACCAGCGTTGAAGTTGACGAAACCTTCGTGCATCACGGTGGTGCCTTCGCCGACGTAGGCGCCCAGGCGAATACGCGCCGCATCAGCGATGCGCACACCGGCCGGAACCACGTAGTCGGTCATTTTCGGGAACTTGTCGACCGAGAACACTTCCAGCAGATCGCCACGCAGGCGCGCTTCGAGTTGACGCTCGGCCAGTTCGCCCAGATCGATGGCGCCCTGGCTGGTCCATGCCACGTTTGGCAGCAGCGGGAACACGCCCGCCAGGCTCAGGCCGTGGGGCTTGACCAGGCGATGGGACAGCAGGTGCAGCTTGAGGTAGGCCTCTGGCGTCGAGGTCAGAGTGGCGTCTTCGGCCAGCAGGGTGGCAACCAGCGGCTTGTGGCTTTCGGCCAGGCGGGTCAGCAGGGCAGCCTGGGCGGCGTCGACCGGTTTGGCGGCTTCAGCCATCTGTGCGGCTTGGGCGGTAGTAAAGGTGATTGCCTGATTGCCACCGGTGTAGCCCAGAATCGGTGCGATGGCTGCAATCAGCTCGGCCGATGGATTGACCAGGGGTTGTGCGTAGAACACTTCCAGCCATGCGCCTTGGCGGTTTTGGGTGCCGACGCCGAAGGCTGCGCTGAACAGGGTAGTAGACATGCAATTACCTCTTACAAAAATAAATGGGCGGGCGCTTACAGAAGGGCCGCCGCATAAAGATCTGGCTTGAAGCCAATCAGGGTTTTGTCACCGAGATCGAGCACCGGGCGCTTGATCATCGAGGGTTGGGCGAGCATCAGTTCAATGGCTTTGGCTTGGTCGAGATCGGCTTTGCGTTCGTCGTCGAGCTTGCGAAAGGTTGTACCGGCGCGGTTGAGCACCACTTCCCAGCCGTGCTCATTGCACCAGCGGGTCAGGTGTTCACGGTCAATGCCGCTGCTTTTGTAGTCATGGAAATCGTAGTGCACTGCATGTTCATCGAGCCAGGTGCGAGCCTTTTTCATGGTGTCGCAGGCTTTGATGCCGAAAAGGTGCAACGTCTTGCTTGAATCGGTCACGGAAATTGCCCCCCCTTTGGAGATGCGGTAAATGAGCAGTCGCGGATTATGCCATGCGCAGCGCCCTTGGGCGTGATTGGCTGCGAGCTTGGCACAGACTTGTGACATGTCGTCGCACTGCTACTTTTGTTCAGGCTCGGCTTTTACGGTTAGACGCTACTATGGAGCGCAATGGGAAATTGTTGCTATTTATTTAGTTTAAAACTGATCGTTCGGGAACTCTGCTGATATGCAAACCGCCTATACCGTCCTTATCCTGCTGATGCTGGTGGGGGTTTCGCGTCTGTTGGGGCGTGTCATACCTCTGCCTTTGCCGCTGGTGCAGATTGCCGCCGGTGCCGTACTGGCCTGGCCGACACTGGGCCTGCATGTGGCGCTGGAACCTGAGCTGTTCCTGTTTCTGTTCTTGCCGCCGCTGCTGTTCTCGGATGGCTGGCGCATGCCCAAGCGTGAGTTCTGGCGCCTGCGCGGGCCGATTCTGACCCTGGCAGTAGGGCTGGTTTTGTTTACGGTGGTGGGTGCGGGTTATTTCATCCATTGGCTGTTGCCGACCATCCCCTTGCCGGTGGCATTTGCCCTGGCAGCAGTACTGTCACCCACTGATGCGGTGGCGGTATCGGCCATTGCACAGAATCGCTTGCCCGCACCCTTGATGCACATGCTGCAAGGCGAGGCGCTGATGAATGACGCCACGGGCCTGGTGACCTTCAAGTTCGCCCTGGTGGCTGCCATTACCGGGGTGTTTTCCCTGGCCAATGCCAGCCTGACCTTCATTTTGGTGGCCTGTGGCGGGCTGGCCATTGGCGTCGCCCTGAGCTGGCTGGTGGGGCGTTTGCGCGCGTGGATGATCGCCCGTGGCTGGGATGACCCGGCCACCCATGTGGTGTTTATGTTGCTGCTGCCTTTTGCCGCCTATGTACTGGCCGAACGCTTGGGTGCTTCGGGCATCCTGTCGGCGGTGGCGGCGGGGATGATGCAGAGCTGGCTGGACCTGTTGCCGCGTCAGACCAGCACCCGCCTGCTTAATCGCAGTGTGTGGTCGCTGCTGGAGTTTGCCTTCAACGGGTTGATCTTTTTGCTGTTGGGCCTGCAATTGCCGGACATCATCAAGGCGGTGGTCAGCCACGAAACGACTCTGTGGCCGACTTTGATGTATCGCTGCCTGGATGTGGTGGCGATTTTCCTGGTGCTGCTGGCGCTGCGCTTCATCTGGGTGCAGAGCATCTGGCGGCTGTCCGGCCTGTTGCGCCGCTGGCGTGGCAAGGGCGAGCTGACGATGGTGCCGACAGCCCGCTCCTGCTGGCTGCTGACCGTGGGCGGGGTACGCGGTGCGGTGACCCTGGCGGGCGTGATGTCGGTACCGCTGCTGGTCAGCGAGGGTTTGAATTTTCCTGAGCGTGATTTGCTGATCTTTATTGCTGCCGGGGTGATTTTGCTGTCGCTGGTGGCAGCCTGCATCGCCTTGCCGGTGTTGTTGCGCGGTATTCCAAAAAGCCCGGACGATGCCATGCGCAAAGAAGTGCGCGAAGCCTGGCGGCGCACCGCAGAAGCGGCGATTCACGCGCTGGAAGCAGAAGAGGTGGTGGAGGCCGATGGTCAGCAGGATGCGGCCCAGGCGGCTCTGGCGGCTGAGCTAAAGGCGCGGATCATGTCTGAGTACCGTCATCAGCTTGAGGTGTACAACGACTCGGCGGAGGCCCAGGCACTGGCTTCGCAAATGGACCAGCTGGAAAGCCGCTTGCGGCTCAAGGCGCTGCGGGCGCAGCGGCTGGAACTGTACAGCTTGCGCCGCCATCACGAAATCGGCGACGACGCCCTGAGCGAAATCCTCAAGGACCTGGACTTGAGCGAGGCCAACCTGGGAACGGTGAAATAACCCAGCTTTATGTGGGAGCGGGCTTGCTCGCGATGGCATCGCAGCGGTTCGTCTGGCAGACCGCATCGCTTGCATCGCGAGCAAGCCCGCTCCCACAGGGGCGGTTTAGCCGCGGCGCTGGATAAAGTCGCGGATCCGCCCGGCGGCTTCCACGCACTCAGCCAGTGGCGCAACCAGGGCCATGCGTACGCGACCAGCGCCGGGGTTGAAACCGTCTACTTCGCGGGACAGATAAGAGCCCGGCACTACGGTGACGTGCTCTTGGGCAAACAGGTCGCGGCAGAATTCGGCGTCGTCGCCTTCAACCCTGGGCCACAGGTAGAAGCCGCCATCCGGGCGCTGCACATCCAGTACCGGGGTTAAAATCTCCAACACCGCATCAAACTTCTCGCGATACAGGTCACGGTTGCTACGTACGTGGTCTTCGTCGTTCCAGGCGGCAATGCTTGCCAGCTGGGTTTGTACCGGCATTGCGCAGCCATGGTACGTGCGGTACAGCAGGAACGCCTTGAGGATGTCGGCATCGCCGGCCACAAAACCGGAACGCAAACCCGGCAGGTTGGAGCGCTTGGACAGGCTGTGGAACACCACGCAACGCTTGAAGTCTTCACGGCCCAGGGCCACACAGGCGCTGAGCAGGCCGACCGGTGGTGTCTTCTCGTCGAAGTACAGCTCGCTGTAGCACTCGTCTGCGGCGATCACGAAGTCGTGTTCGTCGGCCAGTGCGATCAGTTTTTTCAGGGTTTCAAGCGGGATCAGCGCACCGGTCGGGTTACCCGGCGAGCACAGGAACAGGATCTGGCAGCGTTTCCAGGTGTCGACGGATACGGCGTCGAAATCCGGGTTGAACCCATGCTCGGCCAGGCACGGCAGGTAGTGCGGCTGAGCGCCTGCCAGGAAGGCGGCCCCTTCATAGATCTGGTAGAACGGGTTCGGGCTCACCACCAGAGCGTCGTCACCACGGTTGACCACGGTCTGGGTGAAGGCAAACAGGGCTTCACGGGTGCCGTTGACCGGCAGGATATTGCGCGCCGGGTCAAGCCAGCCTTTTGGCACGTTGAAACGACGCTCGGCCCAGTCGGCGATAGCTTCGCGCAGCGCCGGGATGCCCAGGGTGGTCGGGTAGACCGCCATCTGGTCGAGGTTGTCAGCCAGTGCCTTGGCCACGAAGTCCGGCGAGCGGTGCTTGGGTTCGCCAATCGACAGCGCGATCGGGCGCTTGTCGGCGTTGGGCTGCACGCTGCCAAGCAGGGCGCGCAATTTTTCGAACGGGTAAGGCTGCAGCTGGTTTAGAGCGTTGTTCATGGGGTGCGGGTCTCACTCGGCGGCGGTTAAATGCTCAGGCGCCACGGTTCTGGGGTTGAATCCTGATTGACCGTCAGTTGCTCGACGATCGCTTCCTGCAAACGCATGCACAGCTGCGGGTCTGACAGCGGCTGGTTGTTTGCATCGGTAATGAAAAAGACGTCTTCGACGCGTTCACCCAGGGTGGCAATCTTGGCGTTCTGCAGCGACAGATCAAACTCCAGAAAGATCATTCCGATGCGAGCCAGCAGGCCCGGGCGGTCGGGGGCGCTGAGCTCCAGCACGGTCACCGGGCGCTGGGCGTCGTTATGGATCGTGACCTGGGGCGCAAAGGCAAAGTGCTTGAGCTGGCGCGGCACGCGGCGCTGGATGATGGTCGGGTAGTCGTCCGGGTTGCGCAGGGCTTCGGTCAGCCCCTTACGGATTTTTTCGATACGCGCCGGGTTGTTACCAATCGAGCCACCATCGTTGTCGAGCACGATATAGGTGTCGAGGGTGAACTGACTGCTGGAGGTGATAATGCGTGCGTCATGGATGTTCAGGTTGAGCTGGTCCATGGCGGCCACTGTCACGGCGAAGAAGTCGTGCTGGTCGGGTGCATAGATGAAGATCTGCGTGCCGCCCTCGAACTCGCGCTGGGTGGTTTCCTTGATCAGCACCAGCGGGCCGCCATCGGCAGGCTGCTGCAGGATGGCTTCGGTATGCAGGGCCACGTCGGCAGAGGAGTGTCGCAGGAAATAGTCGTCGCCCAGCTGTGACCAGAGCTGTTCCACGTCATCCTGGTCGGTACCCCCGCGCACCAGAATATCCAGCGCCGCACTTTGCGTCTGGCGGATCTGTTCTTCGCGGTCCACCGGGTTTTCCAGGCCTCTACGCAAGGCACGCTTGGTCTCGGTGTAGAGCTGGCGCAACAGGCTGGCGCGCCAGGAGTTCCACAGCGTCGGGTTGGTGGCGTTGATATCGGCGACAGTCAGCACATAGAGGTAGTCGAGGTGGGTTTCGTCCACCACAATCTGGGCAAAATCATGGATGACCTGCGGGTCGGACAGGTCCTTGCGCTGGGCGGTGGTGGACATCACCAGGTGGTTTTGTACCAGCCACACGATCAGGCGCGTGTCCCACTGCGGCAACTGATGACGGATGCAGAACGCTTCTGCATCCACGGCACCGATTTCGGAATGGTCGCCGTGGCGGCCCTTGCCGATATCGTGGTACAGCCCGGCCAGGTAGATCAGCTCGGGCTTGGGCAGCTTGGCCATCAACTTGCTGGCGAGCGGGAATTTCTCCGATACCTGGGTGTATTGCAGCTTACGCAGGTGTTTGATCAGGTTCAGGGTGTGGGCATCGACCGTATAAATGTGGAACAGGTCATGCTGCATTTGCCCGACGATAAAACCAAACTCGGGCAGGTAACGGCCCAGGATGCCGTAACGGTTCATCCGGCGCAGGTTGCGGTGGATGCCGATCTTGCACTTGAACAGTTCGATAAACAGGCTGGTGTTGCGGATGTCTTTGCGGAAATCTTCGTCGATCAGGTAGCGATGTTCGCGTAGCAGGCGGATGGTGTCGGCCCGCACGCCCTTGATCTCGGGGTGCTGTGCCATCAGCAGGAAGATTTCCAGCATGGCGAAGGGGGTGCGCTTGAACACGTGGTCGCTGGTGGCTTCGATATAGCCATCGTGCAACTGGAAGCGCGAGTTCAACGGGGTTGGCGGCGCTTCGTCCTCGGGGGCGAGAATCACTTCTTCGAAGTGCTGGATGATCAGGTCGCTGAGCTGGGCAATGCTCATGACCACCCGGTAGTACTGCTGCATGAAATTTTCGATGGTCTGCTTGGCGTCTTCGCCGGTAAAGCCGAGCAGTTCGCCGATGCTGCGCTGGTGGTCGAACAGCAGACGGTCTTCGGCACGCCCGGCAAGCATGTGCAGGGCGTAGCGCACCTTCCACAAAAATTCCTGGGACGAGGCCAGCAGGGCGTGCTCGCTTTCTACCAGAAAGCCTTCGCCGGCAAGGGCGCGCAAATTCAGGGTGCCGTACTGGCGGCGGGCTACCCACAAAATGGTCTGGATATCGCGCAGGCCGCCGGGCGAACCCTTGACGTTAGGCTCCAGGTTGTACTCGGTGTCATTGTACTTGTGGTGGCGGGCCTTTTGCTCGGCGCGCTTGGCCAGGAAAAACTCCTTGCTGGGCCACATGTGGGCGGTGCTGGTGACGTCCAGCATGCGCTGACGCAAATGCTCGGGGCCCGCCACGGTGCGGCTTTCCATCAAGTTGGTGATGATGGTCAGGTCGGCGCGGGCCTGCTCTGCGCACTCATCCACCGAGCGCACGCTCTGACCTACTTCTAGGCCTATGTCCCATAGAAGTGTCAGAAAACGCTCAATGGAATCACGGAAAACTTCGTGATCTGCGTTGTCCAGCAGTATCAGCAAATCGATATCGGAATAAGGGTGCAACTCGCCGCGGCCATAGCCGCCGACGGCGACCAGCGCGATGTCGGCCTCAGCGCTCCAGCTGAACTGGTCCCACGCCTGTTGCAGGATGTTGTCGACGAACCATGCACGGTCTTCGATCAGGCGGCGAATATCACGCCCCTTTTTGAAGCGTTCGTCGAGTACCTCCCGAGCCTGGCGGATCGCCTTTTTGAAAGCGGCAATGGGGCTCGCCTTTAATGCCAGCTCGGCCTGGAACTGGCCGCGGTCAAAAAGTTCTGGATCCACCTGCGGCATCGATTGGCATTCCTGTGCTGGGTTTTACGGGCTAAACGGTGAAAACACGCAAGTTTCAGGCCGAAACGCGGGGGATGGTGTCATCGCTGCGCAGGGTGAAAATTTCGTAACCGGTGTCGGTGACCAGCAGGGTGTGTTCCCACTGGGCAGACAGCTTGCGGTCCTTGGTGATGGCGGTCCAGCCGTCGCCCAGCACCTTGGTGTCGGCCTTGCCCTGATTGATCATCGGCTCGATGGTGAAGGTCATGCCGGCCTTGAGCTCCATACCGGTGCCAGCGCGGCCGTAGTGCAGGATCTGCGGCTCTTCGTGGAATACCTTGCCGATACCGTGGCCGCAGAACTCGCGTACTACAGAAAAACCGTTCTTTTCAGCGTGCTTCTGGATCACTTCGCCGATATCGCCCAGGCGGCAGCCCGGTTTAACGATTTCGATAGCCTTGTACATGCATTCCTGGGTCACTTGCGACAGGCGCTCGGCCCATACCGGAACCTTGCCGACGTGGAACATGCGGCTGGTGTCGCCGTGGTAGCCGTCCTTGATCACGGTGACGTCGATGTTCAGGGTGTCGCCGTCCTTCAATACCTTGTCGCCCGGGATGCCGTGGCATACCACGTGATTGATCGAGGTGCAGATCGACTTGGGAAAGCCTTTATAGTTGAGCGGGGCAGGGATGGCCTTTTGCACATTGACGATATAGTCATGGCAGATGCGATCCAGCTCTTCAGTGGTGACGCCGGGTTTTACGTACTCGGCGATCATTTCCAGGACTTCGGCGGCCAGTTTGCCGGCGATACGCATTTTTGCGATGTCCTCTGGGGTTTTGAGGGTGACGGTCATTCGGGCTCTCTTCGCGCGTTGGCGCTCATCATCAGGATTGCGGGCGTGCTGTGAATCGCGGCACGCCGTCATAAAAGTACGATTCTAACAGACGGTCGGCGTTAGTCGTGGGCCTGTAGCCATCGCTTCTCTTAATAGATAGGAGCATCCTGGTTCTATTCCAAGGCCCCGCGCGAATAAGGTAAGCGGCCGAAGCCCGCGCTTTTGATTTTTTCGCCCTTCGTGAGGCCGAATAGGTATGTACTCGGTAGTTTTAAATGGCATTGCGCGTACATATCCAGCATTTGTGTCTAACTGAGACTATGGTTTCGACCTTACGTCGAGTCCCTTTTGGAAGGACCCAAAAGGAACCAAAAGGTCCTCGCCCCATCGTACGGCCTTCGCTGCGCTCAGGTTCCCTCGCTCCGGCTCTGCTCCGTGGGCCCGCCGCCACGGGCCATCCATGGCCCATCGCGGCTCTCCCGGCATCCATGCCGGTCGACCCACTCCGCAGAACCTCCTCTCGGCCTCCCGGGAGGGCAGGCAGATCAAAAGCACTGCGCCCCGAGGCGGCCGACCGGCCGGCCTGTTCGGTCAATTCAGAAGCGGCCCTGGCCCAGGTGTCAGACTTGTTGTGCTGTGCGGCCGTCTCGCTCCGACGCTGTTATGGACTTGCTCGGTGTTTGGAATATTTTGCTGGTGGAAGTGGTATTGTTGGACAAGAAGCAAGAGCAAGCCAGGCGTAAGCCCTTGCAGGGCAACGCTTTAGCAATAAAGTCTGAATTCACACTTCGTTTTTAATGCATCTTGTGGTATAAAATGCGCCGCTTTGCGGGTATAGCCCGCAGAGCACAAACCCACACACGTGTCGACACGATGACCTGGGTGCCTTCAGCTTTGAAGCTGCTGGTTGGTCGTTGGGATACGTGGAGGCCTAACCCGACTTATTAAGGAACTATCATGTCCCAAGTCAACATGCGCGATATGCTGAAGGCCGGTGTGCACTTCGGTCACCAAACCCGTTACTGGAACCCGAAGATGGGTAAATACATCTTTGGCGCGCGTAACAAGATCCACATCATCAACCTTGAAAAAACCCTGCCAATGTTCAACGAAGCTCTGACTTTCGTTGAGCGCCTGGCCCAGGGCAAAAACAAGATTCTGTTCGTCGGCACCAAGCGTTCCGCTGGCAAGATCGTTGCTGAAGAAGCAGCACGTTGCGGTTCGCCGTACGTGGATCACCGCTGGTTGGGCGGCATGCTCACCAACTTCAAAACCATTCGTGCTTCGATCAAGCGTCTGCGTGACCTTGAAATCCAGGCAGAAGACGGTACTTTCGCCAAGCTGACCAAGAAAGAGGCGCTGATGCGCACTCGCGATCTGCAGAAGCTGGATCGTAGCCTGGGTGGTATCAAGGACATGGGCGGTCTGCCAGACGCTCTGTTCGTTATCGACGTTGACCACGAGCGTATCGCGATCACCGAAGCTAACAAGTTGGGTATCCCGGTAATCGGCGTTGTCGATACCAACAGCAGCCCAGAAGGTGTTGACTACATCATCCCGGGTAACGATGACGCAATCCGCGCTATCCAGCTGTACATGGGTGCGATGGCTGATGCTGTGATCAAAGGCCGTAACCACGTTGCTGGCGGCACCGACGTTTTCGTCGAAGAAGCTCCAGCTGCAGCGGTAGTTGAAGGCTGAGTAATTAACGCCTAGCGTTTACTCAGTACGCAAAAAGGGGGCTTGGCCCCCTTTTTGCCACCTCGAAATCCATTTGTTGTAACCCTGTTTGTTGTATCTGTATCAGATGGCGACCTGCACGGTTGATTCGGGGTGCGCTTCAAACGAATTGAACGCCCGTTCGGTCGGGTGGAATGGTTGAAAACCTATCCAAGAGGAATTTTGAAATGGCAGAGATTACTGCAGCGTTGGTTAAAGAACTGCGTGAGCGTACTGGCGAAGGCATGATGGACTGCAAGAAAGCCTTGACCAAGGCTGGCGGCGACATCGAAAAAGCCATTGATGACATGCGTGCTTCGGGCGCCATCAAGGCAGCCAAAAAAGCAGGTAACGTTGCTGCTGAAGGCGCTATCGCAGTTAAAGTTGCAGACGACAACAAGTCGGCTGTAATTCTTGAAGTCAACTCGCAAACCGACTTCCTGGCTCTGCAAGACGACTTCAAAAAATTCGTTGCTGACAGCGTTGAAAAAGCGTTCGCTGACAAACTGACCGACGCAGCTCCGCTGATCGCTGCTCAAGAAGCTGATCGTCTGGTTCTGGTTGGTAAAGTAGGCGAGAACGTCAACATCCGTCGTCTGGCCCGCATCGAAGGTGACGTTGTTGATGCTTACCTGCACGGCAACAAAATCGGTGTTGTGGTAGCTCTGAAAGGCGGCAACGCCGAGCTGGCTCGTGACATCGCCATGCACGTAGCTGCAAGCAACCCTGAGTTCCTGCTGCCATCGCAAGTTTCCGCTGATGCTATCGAACGCGAAAAAACCGTGTTCATGAGCCTCAACGAAGACAAGATCAAAGGCAAGCCAGCCGAAATCGTTGAAAAAATGGTTGCCGGTCGTATCAGCAAGTTCCTGGCTGAAGCCAGCCTGGTTGAGCAAGCGTTCGTCAAGAACCCGGAAATCAAGGTCGGCGATCTGGCCAAGAAAGCCGGCGCTGAAATCGTTTCCTTCACTTACTTCAAAGTAGGTGATGGCATCGAGAAGCCAGTTGACGACTTCGCTGCTGAAGTTGCTGCTCAAGTGGCTGCAAGCAAGCAATAAGACGGTTCTAAACTGTCGACCCGAAGAGGCTGCCCGCTCACGCGCGCAGCCTCTTTTCAAATGGGAGGGGATTTTTCCTTCTCGGCGGAACCGGTTTGCAAAATCGTGTTCCGATGGTGCTGCTGTGCAGTGCCACAGCTAGAACAAGCGCGGGTTGAAAAATGACCTCGCACAGATTATCTATAAAACGCGGCAGGAGAGATTCGCAATGGCTCAGCAGGGCAGTGGTTATCAAGCTCGCTATAAACGCATTCTACTCAAGCTAAGCGGCGAAGCCCTGATGGGCTCTGAAGAGTTCGGGATCGATCCCAAGGTGCTCGACCGCATGGCGCTGGAAGTGGGCCAACTGGTCGGCATCGGCGTTCAGGTAGGACTGGTGATTGGTGGTGGCAACCTGTTCCGTGGTGCTGCATTGAGCGCCGCCGGTATGGATCGTGTGACTGGCGACCATATGGGCATGCTGGCTACCGTGATGAACGCCCTGGCCATGCGCGATGCGCTGGAACGTGCGAATATCTCCGCCATCGTTATGTCGGCCATTTCCATGGTTGGTGTGACCGATCATTACGATCGTCGCAAGGCCATGCGCCACCTGAATGCCAAGGATGTGGTGATTTTCGCTGCAGGCACCGGTAATCCTTTCTTCACGACGGATTCGGCAGCATGCTTGCGTGCCATTGAAATCGACGCTGATGTCGTGCTCAAGGCAACCAAGGTTGACGGCGTGTACACCGCAGATCCATTCAAAGACCCGCATGCCGAGAAGTTCGATCATCTGACTTACGATGAAGTACTGGATCGCAAACTGGGTGTTATGGACCTGACGGCCATCTGTCTGTGCCGCGACCACAAAATGCCATTGCGTGTATTTAATATGAACAAGCCCGGCGCCCTGCTTAATATTGTCCATGGCGGCGCTGAAGGTACTCTGATCGAGGAAGGTCAACAATGATCAACGAAATCAAGAAAGACGCTCAAACGCGTATGCAGAAGTCGCTGGAATCCCTGGCCCATGCATTTGGCCAGATCCGTACCGGCAAGGCTCACCCGAGCATTCTGGGCAGCGTGATGGTGCCTTACTATGGCTCGGATACTCCGATCAGCCAGGTCGCCAACATCACCGTCAAAGACTCCCGCACCCTTCAAGTTGTGGCGTTCGAGCGCAACATGCTGGGCGCAGTCGACAAGGCCATCCAGAGCGCCGGTCTGAACCTGAACCCGACCAACCTGGGTGAGTTGCTGCTGATCTCCATGCCGGCCCTGACTGAAGAAACCCGCAAGGTTTTCGCCAAGCAGGCCCGTGATGCAGCTGAAGATGCCCGTATTGCCGTGCGCAATATCCGTCGCGACGCCTTGAGCCAATTGAAAGACCTGGTCAAGGAAAAGGAAATCAGCGAAGACGAAGAGCGTCGTGCTGCTGATGATATCCAGAAGCTGACCGACAAGGCCGTGGCGGATATCGAAGTTGCCACCAAGCAGAAAGAAGCGGACCTGATGGCCGTATAAGGGTCAGGGCGTTTTATGGAAAAGACGAAGCAGGCTGACCCGTCATCTGTTCCGCGACATGTCGCGATCATCATGGACGGTAATAATCGCTGGGCAAAAAAACGCTTTCTGCCAGGTGTTGCCGGGCATAAAGCGGGTGTGGATGCAGTTCGCGCGGTCATTGAAGTGTGTGCCGGGGCCGGGGTCGAGGTACTGACCCTGTTCGCGTTTTCCAGTGAAAACTGGCAGCGGCCCGCCGCTGAAGTCAGTGCCTTGATGGACCTGTTTTTCAGGGCGCTGCGTCGTGAGGCCAAGCGCCTCAACGAAAACGAGATCAGCCTGCGGATCATTGGCGACCGCTCGCGCTTTCATCCCGACTTGCAAAAGGCGATGCGTGAAGCGGAAGCAATGACAGTGGGCGAAGGCCGCTTTGTCTTGCAGATTGCCGCCAATTACGGTGGCCAGTGGGATATCGCGCAGGCCGCGCAGCAGTTGGCGCGTCAAGTCCAGACAGGGCACTTGCAGCCGGAGGATATCACTCCGGGTTTGCTGCAAACCTGTCTGGTAACGGGTGATCTGCCATTGCCCGATCTGTGTATCCGCACCGGTGGCGAGCACCGCATCAGCAATTTCTTGCTGTGGCAGCTGGCCTATTCCGAGTTGTACTTCTCCGACCTGTTCTGGCCGGACTTCAAACACGAGGCCATGCAGCACGCATTGGCTGATTTCGCTTCTCGCCAGCGCCGCTTCGGTAAAACGAGCGAGCAGGTTGAGGCTGGAGCCCGGATTTAATGCTTAAACAAAGAATCATCACTGCACTTATCTTGCTGCCAATTGCCTTGTGTGGCTTTTTCCTGCTCGAGGGCAGCGGCTTTGCGCTGTTTATTGGCCTGGTCGTGACCCTGGGTGCCTGGGAGTGGGCGCGTCTTGCCGGCTTTGAGGCGCAAGGTGCACGGGTGCTGTTTGCTGTAGTAGTGGCCGCGCTGCTGTTGGGGCTGCATATATTCCCCGATCTGGCGCCCTGGGTGCTGGGCGCGGCGGTGTTGTGGTGGGCGACAGCGACCTTTCTGGTGCTGACCTTTCCGCAATCGGCTGCGCACTGGTCGAGTATTGCGGCCAGGCTGGTGATCGGTCTGTTGATCCTGCTGCCGGCCTGGCAAGGGCTGGTCCTGATCAAGGCGATGCCGCTGGGCAACTGGCTGATCATGGCGGTGATGGTTCTGGTATGGGGCGCAGATATTGGTGCCTATTTTTCCGGGCGCAAATTCGGCAAGCGCAAGCTTGCCCCCAAGGTCAGTCCGGGCAAAAGCTGGGAAGGTGTATTTGGCGGTCTGTTGCTCAGCCTGCTGATCACCGCGGTCGTGGGTATAGTGCGTGACTGGAGCGCTTCGCAGATGTTTGTTGCACTGCTGGGCGCTGCTGTGATCGTCCTGATTTCGGTGGTGGGCGACCTCACGGAAAGCATGTTCAAACGCCAGGCCGGGGTCAAAGACAGCAGTAACCTGCTGCCGGGCCATGGTGGTGTACTGGATCGTATCGACAGCCTGACGGCGGCGATCCCGGTATTTGCTGTATTGCTGTGGATGGCGGCTTCATGAGCCGTCCACAACAGATTACTGTTCTGGGGGCTACGGGTTCCATTGGCCTGAGCACCCTGGATGTTATTGCGCGTCACCCTGACCGCTATCAGGCCTTTGCCCTGACAGGCTACAGCCGTCTCGCCGAACTGCTGGCCTTGTGCATCAAGCACCGGCCGCAGGTTGCCGTGGTGCCGGATGAGCGTGCTGCCAGCCAGTTACAGGCGGATTTGCGCGCAGCCGGGCTCAATACCGAAGTATTGGTAGGTGAGGAGGGGTTGTGTCAGGTTTCGTCGGCTCCTGAAGTGGATTCGGTGATGGCGGCAATTGTCGGTGCCGCAGGCCTGCGCCCGACACTGGCGGCGGTCAATGCCGGCAAGAAGATCCTGCTGGCCAACAAAGAAGCGTTGGTGATGACCGGCGACCTGTTTATGCAGGCCGTGCGTCGCAGCGGTTCGGTATTGCTGCCCATCGACAGCGAACACAACGCGATTTTCCAGTGCTTGCCCCGGGACTTTTCCCGTGGCCTGGGTAATGTCGGTGTTCGTCGGATTTTGCTGACAGCCTCTGGTGGTCCATTCCGTGAGACGCCGCTGGCAGAGCTTGAACACGTCACGCCGGATCAAGCCTGTGCTCATCCCAATTGGTCGATGGGGCGCAAGATTTCGGTTGATTCGGCCAGCATGATGAACAAAGGCCTGGAGCTGATCGAGGCCTGCTGGCTGTTTGATGCACGCCCGGAACAGGTCGAGGTGGTGATCCATCCGCAAAGCGTGATTCACTCGCTGGTCGATTATGTGGATGGCTCGGTGCTGGCCCAGTTGGGCAACCCCGATATGCGTACGCCGATTGCCAATGCCCTGGCCTGGCCTGAGCGGATTGACTCGGGTGTTGCGCCGTTGGACCTGTTTGCAGTGGCGCGGCTGGACTTCCAGCGCCCTGACGAGCAACGCTTCCCTTGTTTGCGTCTGGCTCGCGAGGCTGCCATGGCGGGCAATAGCGCGCCAGCGATGCTCAATGCGGCAAACGAAGTTGCCGTGGCCGCCTTTTTGGACGGGCGAATCCGTTATCCGCAGATCGCGCGTATTATCGAAGACGTATTGAACAGCGAGCCCGTTGTGGCCGTCGACGAATTGGAAGCGGTATTTGCCGCAGATAGCAAAGCCCGGATGCTGGCTGAACAGTGGTTGAGTCGTAACGGCTGAAAGTGATGTGAGCCGGAACCGGACAGAATCGCGGAGAAAGTAGATGAGTGCGCTCTATATGATTGTTGGCACCCTGGTGGCATTGGGTGTGCTGGTCACTTTTCATGAATTCGGTCACTTTTGGGTGGCGCGCCGTTGTGGCGTCAAGGTTCTGCGCTTCTCCGTGGGCTTCGGTACGCCTCTGCTCCGCTGGCATGACCGCCAGGGCACCGAGTTTGTAGTTGCTGCCATTCCGTTGGGTGGCTACGTCAAGATGCTCGATGAGCGCGAAGGCGAAGTGCCCGCCGAGCAGCGCGATCAATCGTTTAACCGCAAGACCGTAGGCCAGCGCATTGCCATCGTTGCGGCCGGGCCAATTGCCAACTTCATGTTGGCCATGGCGTTCTTCTGGGTGCTGGCAATGATGGGCAGCCAGCAGGTGCGGCCGGTCATCGGTGCAGTGGAAAGCGGCAGCCTGGCGGCTCAGGCCGGGCTGACTGCCGGTCAGGAAATCGTCTCCATTGATGGCGAGCCAACCACGGGCTGGTCAAACGTCAACCTGCAGCTGGTTCGCCGTCTGGGCGAAAGCGGTTCGTTGCAGGTGGTGGTGCGTGAGCCGGGTACAACGGCTGAAACGTCCCGTCAGTTGGTATTGAAAGACTGGCTCAAGGGCGCTGATGAGCCGGATCCGATCAAGTCGTTGGGGATTCGCCCATGGCGTCCCGAGTTGCCAGCCGTTCTGGCAGAACTCGACCCTAAAGGCCCTGCCCAGGCTGCCGGGCTTAAAACCGGTGACAAGCTGCTGGCCATCGACGATCAGCCGGTCAAGGACTGGCAGCAGGTCGTGGACTGGGTGCGGGTACATCCGCAAGCCCGTATTGTTTTGCATGTCGAGCGCGACGGTGTGCCGGTAGAGATTCCGGTCACGCTGGCTGCGCGTGGCGAAGGCAAGGCAGCAACCGGTTATCTGGGGGCCGGCGTCAAAGGTGTCGACTGGCCACCATCGATGATCCGTGAAGTCAGCTATGGCCCGCTCGCGGCAATCGGGGAGGGGGCCAAACGCACCTGGACCATGAGCATATTGACGCTCGACTCACTCAAGAAAATGTTGTTCGGCGAGCTCTCGGTAAAAAACTTGAGTGGACCGATAACCATTGCTAAAGTGGCGGGCGCTTCTGCCCAGTCGGGTGTTGCTGATTTCCTGAATTTCCTGGCTTATCTGAGTATCAGCCTCGGGGTTCTGAATTTGTTGCCCATACCTGTACTGGATGGGGGACATTTGTTGTTTTATCTGATCGAGTGGGTGCGTGGTCGCCCCTTGTCGGATCGGGTGCAGGGTTGGGGAATGCAGATCGGTATCAGCTTGGTGGTCGGGGTGATGTTACTTGCCTTGATCAACGATCTGGGCCGTCTGTAAACGCTTCGCTGAATTGCGAATCTGCCGCATTTTGCGGCAGTTTGTTTATTGCCAGTTGGAATAAGAAAGGACTTCATGAAACGTCTGCTGCTAACTGCGGTTCTCGCCGTACTGATGATCGCCGAAGTTCACGCCGAGTCCTTCACTATCTCTGATATCCGTGTCAACGGCCTCCAGCGGGTTTCCGCCGGTAGCGTGTTTGGCGCGTTGCCTCTGAACGTGGGTGAAGTAGCGGATGACCGCCGTCTGGTGGAATCCACTCGTGCGTTGTTCAAAACCGGGTTCTTTCAGGACATCCAACTGGGTCGTGATGGCAATGTGCTTGTTATCACGGTTGTCGAACGTCCTTCCGTCTCCAGCATCACCATTGACGGCAACAAGGCGATCTCCACTGATGACCTTATGAAAGGTCTTAAACAGTCGGGCCTGGCCGAAGGTGAAATCTTCCAGCGCGCCACCCTTGAAGGCGTGCGCAACGAACTGCAACGCCAGTATGTTGCCCAGGGCCGCTACTCGGCGACGGTAGACACCGAAGTGGTGCCCGAGCCGCGTAACCGGGTTGCCTTGAAGGTCAATATCAACGAGGGCACGGTTGCCGCGATCCAGCACATCAACGTGGTGGGCAACACGGTTTTCCCTGAGTCCGACCTGGTTGACCTGTTTGAACTCAAGACCACGAACTGGCTGTCGTTCTTCAAGAACGACGACAAGTACGCACGTGAAAAACTGTCGGGTGACCTTGAGCGTCTGCGCTCCTACTACCTCGATCGCGGCTATATCAATATGGATATTGCTTCGACCCAGGTATCGATCACGCCTGACAAGAAAAGCGTCTACATCACCGTAAACGTGAATGAAGGCGAAAAATACAATGTTGGCGAAGTGAAACTGAGCGGTGACCTCAAGGTTCCGGAAGATCAGATCAAGTCGCTGCTGCTTGTTCAGCCGGGCCAGGTGTTCTCGCGCAAGCTGATGACCACCACCTCGGAGCTGATCACCCGTCGTCTGGGTAACGAGGGCTATACCTTCGCCAACGTCAACGGCGTACCTCAGCCAAACCCTGAAGATCACACCGTGGCCATCACCTTTGTGGTCGATCCGGGCAAGCGTGCTTACGTCAACCGCATCAACTACCGCGGCAACACCAAGTCGGCTGACGAAGTGCTGCGTCGCGAAATGCGCCAGATGGAAGGTGGCTGGGCATCGACTTACCTGATTGACCAGTCCAAGGTCCGCCTTGAGCGTCTGGGCTTCTTCAAGGAAGTCAACGTCGAGACTCCGGCAGTGCCAGGCACTGACGATCAGGTTGACGTGAACTATGCAGTAGAAGAGCAGGCATCGGGTTCCATTACCGCCAGCGTCGGTTTTGCCCAGAGCGCAGGTTTGATCCTGGGCGGTTCGATTACCCAGAACAACTTCCTGGGTACGGGCAACAAGGTCAGCATTGGCCTGACCCGCAGCGAATACCAGAGCCGCTACAACTTCAGCTATGTCGATCCGTACTGGACAGCTGATGGTGTGAGCCTGGGTTACAACGCTTTCTACCGTACTACCGACTACAAAGACCTCGACGTTGACGTAGCAAACTACTCGGTGGACAGCCTGGGTGCTGGTATCACCATGGGCTACCCGATCAGCGACACATCGCGCCTGACCTATGGCCTGACTGTGCAGCAGGATGAAATCAGCACCGGCCAGTACACCGTTGACGAGATTTTCGACTTCGTAAACCGTGAAGGCGACAAGTACCTCAACTTCAAGGCATCGGTCGGCTGGTCTGAATCGACCCTGAACAAAGGCGTATTGCCGACTCGCGGCAGCTCGCAGAGCCTGGTGTTTGAAACCACCATTCCAGGCAGCGACCTGCAGTTCTACAAGCTGGACTACCGTGCCCAGCTGTTCCAGCCGTTGACAGACACCTACACCATGCGCCTGCACACCGAGTTGGGCTATGGTGATGGCTATGGTTCCACCGAAGGCCTGCCGTTCTATGAAAACTATTACGCGGGTGGCTTCAACTCGGTACGTGGCTTCAAGGACAGCGCTCTGGGCCCACGCAGCACCCCAAGCCGTGGTGCTGGTGTAACCGGTAACGTAGGCACCATCGCCGACCCGGATCAGGATCCACTGCCATTCGGTGGTAACGTGCTGATCCAGGGTGGTGTGGAAGTGTTGTTCCCTATGCCGTTCGTCAAAGACCAGCGTTCCCTGCGCACCTCCGTGTTCTGGGATGTGGGTAACGTGTTCGACACCAACTGCAAGGGCGATACCAAGGATTGCGATATCGGCTTCAGCAACCTGGCCAGCTCTGTGGGTGTTGGTGTGACCTGGGTGACTGCGCTTGGCCCGCTGAGTTTCAGCTTGGCCATGCCGATCAAGAAACCGGATGATGCCGACACTCAAGTGTTCCAATTCTCCCTCGGCCAGACTTTCTAAAGCCTGACTTCAGATACAGACAACGGATTTTTTAGGAGTGCATCGTGCGTAAGTTGACTCAATTGGTTCTCCTGGCTTCGGTTCTAGTGGCTGGCCCGGCTTTCGCCGACATGAAAATTGCCGTGCTGAACTATCAGATGGCATTGCTTGAATCGGACGCCGCCAAGCGTTACGCCGTAGATGCCGAGAAGAAATTTGGCCCGCAACTGACCAAGCTCAAAAGCCTGGAAAGCAGCGCCAAGGGTATTCAGGACCGTCTGGTAAAAGGCGGCGACAAGATGCAGCAGGGCGAGCGTGAGCGTCTGGAGCTTGAATTCAAGCAAAAGGCCCGTGACTTCCAGTTCCAGTCCAAGGAACTGAACGAAGCCAAAGCCGTTGCTGACCGTGAAATGCTGAAACAGCTGAAGCCGAAACTGGACAGCGCTGTTGAAGAAGTCATCAAAAAAGGCGCCTTTGACCTGGTGTTCGAGCGTGGTGCTGTGATTGATGTTAAACCTCAGTACGACATCACTCGCCAAGTTATCGAGCGCATGAATCAGCTGAAGTAATTATGACTGCGACTATAAAACTCGGCCAATTGGCCGAGTTCCTCGGGGCCACCTTGCGTGGCTCTGCGGAGAAAGAAATTACTGGGCTAGCCACTTTACAAGAGGCTGGCCCAGCTCAGTTGAGCTTTCTGGCCAACCCCCAGTACCGAAAATTCCTTGTCGACTGCCAGGCCGGAGCTGTATTGCTCAAGGCTGCTGACGCCGAAGAGTATCCCGGTGATGCCCTGGTTGTGCCGGATCCTTACCTGGCTTATGCGCGGATTTCCCATCTGTTTGATCCCAAGCCCAAAGCCACTGCCGGCGTTCATCCATCGGCAGTGATTGCTGCTGACGCGGTGGTTGACCCTGCGGCGAGCATTGGTGCGTTTGCCGTCATCGAAAGCGGTGCGCGCATCGCTGCCGGTGTCACGGTGGGCCCTCATTGCTTTATCGGGGCGCGTTGCGAAATCGGTGAAGGCGGCTGGCTGGCTCCACGCGTGACGCTTTATCACGATGTTCGTATCGGCAAGCGTGTGGTTATTCAGTCGGGCGCAGTGCTGGGCGGTGAAGGCTTTGGTTTTGCCAACGAAAAAGGCGTGTGGCAAAAAATCGCGCAAATCGGTGGTGTGACCATTGGTGATGATGTCGAAATCGGTGTCAACACGGCCATCGACCGCGGCGCCCTGGCCGATACCGTAATCGGTAATGGGGTCAAGCTGGATAACCAGATCCAGATCGCGCACAACGTTCAGGTCGGTGACCATACGGCCATGGCCGCATGTGTCGGGATCTCGGGCAGCACCAAGATCGGCAAGCACTGCATGCTGGCAGGTGGTGTCGGTTTGGTGGGGCACATTGAAATTTGTGACAATGTATTCTTGACTGGCATGACAATGGTGACCCACTCGATTACCGAGCCTGGCGCCTACTCTTCCGGTACCGCGATGCAGCCGGCCGCCGAGTGGCGCAAAAGTGCGGCACGTATTCGTCAGCTGGACGATATCGCCCGGCGATTGAAACAACTGGAAAAGCACGTCGGTAAGTGACCCCCGGCGGTAAAGCTTCTTCAAAAGGTTAATACAATTTCCATATCAAGCGTGCAGAGCCATTGGTTTGCTTCCTTGATTTGCTAGAGGAGCGCGCCTTAGTCGCGCGCGCCCAATCTTTATTACAGGCTTCCCCACGAAATGATGGACATCAACGAGATTCGCGAATATCTGCCCCACCGTTACCCGTTCCTGCTGGTGGACCGAGTGGTGGATCTGGATGTCGAGAACAAGCGCATTCGTGCCTACAAGAATGTCAGCATCAATGAGCCTTTTTTCAACGGTCACTTCCCGGCCCACCCGATCATGCCGGGCGTGTTGATCATCGAGGCCATGGCTCAGGCAGCCGGCATCCTTGGTTTCAAGATGATGGACCTCAAGCCGGCTGACGGTACACTTTATTACTTCGTAGGTTCCGACAAGCTACGCTTTCGTCAGCCTGTGCTGCCAGGTGATCAACTGATCCTTGAGGCCAAGTTCTTGAGCTGCAAGCGTTCCATCTGGAAGTTCGAGTGCCAGGCAACGGTTGACGGCAAGCCGGTATGCTCGGCTGAAATCATTTGTGCGGAACGCAAACTATGAGTTTGATTGACCCTCGCGCAATCATCGATCCGACGGCCATTTTGGCCGACGACGTCGAGGTCGGCCCTTGGTCGATCATCGGCGCTGGTGTGGAAATCGGCGAGGGGACTGTGATTGGGCCGCATGTGATTCTCAAGGGCCCAACCAGGATCGGTAAGCACAATCGCATCTACCAGTTTTCTTCGGTAGGTGAGGACACCCCTGATCTGAAGTACAAGGGTGAGGAAACTCGCCTGGTGATCGGTGACCACAACGTGATTCGTGAAGGTGTCACCATTCATCGCGGCACCATTCAGGACCGCTCTGAAACCACGCTGGGTGATCACAACCTGGTAATGGCCTATGCCCATATCGGCCATGACAGCGTTATTGGCAACCATTGCATCCTGGTCAATAACTCTGCGTTGGCAGGCCATGTGCACATGGGTGACTGGGCCATCCTGTCCGGTTTTACCCTGGTCCATCAGTTCTGCCACATCGGTGCGCACAGCTTTTCGGGCATGGGCACTGCCATTGGCAAGGACGTTCCTGCATTTGTAACCGTGTTTGGCAGCCCTGCCGAAGCACGCAGCATGAACTTCGAAGGCATGCGTCGTCGCGGCTTCAGTGACGATGCCATCCATGCCTTGCGTCGTGCCTACAAGGTGGTTTACCGCCAGGGGTTGACTGTTGATCAGGCGCTTGCAGAATTGGCCGAGCCTGCTGCTCAGTTCCCGGAAGTTGCCATGTTTGTAGAGTCCATTCGCTCTTCCACTCGCGGCATCACGCGCTAGTCATGGCCAGATTGCGTATCGCGCTGGTAGCGGGTGAGGCCTCGGGCGACATATTGGGTTCGGGGTTGATGCGGGCACTCAAGGCCCAGCATTCTGATATCGAATTTATCGGCGTGGGTGGTCCATTGATGGAAGCAGAGGGCATGAGCTCCTACTTCCCGATGGAACGTCTGTCGGTGATGGGCCTGGTTGAAGTGCTGGGTCGCCTGCGTGAATTGCTCAAGCGCCGCAAGCTGTTGGTTCAGACCCTGATCGCCGAAAAGCCCGACGTGTTTATCGGCATCGACGCCCCCGATTTCACCCTCAATATCGAACTTCAATTGCGTCGTGCCGGGATCAAGACCGTGCATTATGTGAGCCCGTCCGTGTGGGCGTGGCGGCAGAAGCGCGTGCTGAAAATCCGCGAAGGTTGCGATTTGATGCTGACGTTGCTGCCATTCGAGGCGCGCTTTTACGAAGAGCACGGTGTGCCCGTGCGTTTTGTCGGGCATTCGCTGGCAGACACCATTCCTCTTGAGGCCGACAAGGCCGGTGCGCGCGCCGAGTTGGGCCTGCCTGACGGGCCGTTGGTCGCCTTGATGCCGGGTAGTCGTGGTGGTGAAGTTGGCAAGCTTGGCGGGTTGTTTCTCGATGCCGCGCAAATAATCCGCCAAGCTCGCCCTGATGTGCGCTTTGTATTGCCTTGCGCGAGCGCAGCGCGTCGCGAGCAGATCGAACAGTTGCTGGTGGGGCGCGACTTGCCGCTGACCTTGCTCGACGGCCAGTCGCACCTCGCGCTAGCGGCCTGTGATGCGGTCTTGATCGCATCGGGCACGGCCACTCTTGAAGCCTTGCTGTACAAGCGGCCGATGGTGGTGGCTTATCGTCTTGCGCGTCTCACGTTCTGGATTCTCAAGCGTCTGGTCAAAAGCCCGTATGTGTCGCTGCCCAACTTGCTGGCCCAGCGCATGCTGGTGCCCGAGCTGTTGCAGGATGCAGCCACGCCTGAGGCACTGGCCCGCACCTTGCTGCCTTTGCTTGAGGGTGGTGAAGAGCAGACCCGCGGCTTTGACGAAATTCATCGCACCTTGCGTCTCGACGCTTCCAATCAGGCCGCCAAAGCGGTACTGGGCCTGATTGCACAATCCAAATGAGTAAAGTAACCATGCAAATCGGCTTGGACTTCAATCTGGTCGAAGACCTCGTGGCGGGTGTCGATGAAGTGGGTCGTGGCCCCTTGTGCGGTGCCGTGGTAACGGCCGCCGTGATTCTCGACCCCAATCGGCCTATCGCCGGGCTCAATGATTCGAAAAAGCTCACTGAAGCCCGTCGCGAAAAGCTCTTCGACGAAATTCGTGAAAAAGCACTGAGCTGGTGCATTGCTCGGGCCGAAGTCGAAGAAATCGACGAGCTGAACATTCTGCACGCCACCATGCTGGCCATGCAGCGCGCTGTTGAAGGGCTGAGCATTACCCCGAAACTGGCCATGATCGACGGTAATCGTTGCCCCAAGCTGGCTATGCCAGCCGAGGCCGTGGTCAAGGGCGATAGCAAGGTACCGGCAATTGCCGCGGCATCGATTCTGGCCAAGGTCAGCCGTGACCGCGAAATGGCTGCATTCGAGCTGCAGTACCCTGGCTATGGCATTGGCGGGCACAAGGGTTACCCAACGGCCGTTCATCTTGCAGCCCTTGAGCGCCTGGGGCCTACACCGATACATCGCCGTTCGTTTGGTCCGGTGCGTCGTGCTTACGAGGCCCTTGAAGGCCTTTAGCCATAAGGCTGATGTTTTTGCCAAGGCCCGGTACAATCCGGGCCTTGTTGTTTCTCAAAGCTTATAGACAGGATCACCATGCCGGCTTCATTCGTTCACCTGCGCCTGCACACTGAATACTCCCTGGTCGATGGCCTGGTGCGGATCAAACCGCTGATCAAAACTCTGGCCGGCATGAATATGCCCGCTGTCGCGGTGACCGATCAGAACAACATGTGCTCCCTGGTCAAGTTCTACAAGGCGGCCATGGGCGGCGGCATCAAGCCGATCAGTGGTGCAGACCTGTGGCTGTCGAACAAGGACCCTGAAAACCCCCTCAGCCGTATCAGCCTGTTGGCGATGAACCCGTTGGGCTATCGCAACCTGACCGAGCTGATCTCCCGTGGTTACATCGATGGCCAGCGCAATGGCCAGGTCATCATCGAGCGCGAGTGGGTAGCCGAGGCCGCCGATGGCCTGATCATGCTGTCGGCTGCGAAAGAGGGCGAGATCGGTGTCGCGCTGATCAGTGGCAACACTGAAGAAGCCGAGACCCTGGCCCGAGAATGGATGACGGTGTTCCCTGACCGCTTCTATATCGAAGTGCAGCGCACCAAGCGTCCCAATGACGAAGAGCATCTGCATGCGGCTGTGGCCCTGGCAGACAAGATCGGCGCGCCGCTGGTGGCAACCAACGATGTGCGCTTTATCAGGCAACAGGACTTTGAGGCTCACGAAACCCGCGTCTGCATTGGTGAGGGCCGGGCACTGGACGACCCGCGTCGCTCCAAGAATTACAGCGATCAGCAGTATCTGAAAAGCGCCGAGGAAATGGCCGAGCTGTTCAGTGACTTGCCTGATGCTTTGGCAAACACGGTTGAAATTGCCAAACGCTGCAATATCGAAGTAAAGCTGGGCACTCACTTTTTGCCCAACTTCCCGATCCCTGATGGCATGACCATCGATGAATATTTCCGCAAGGTGTCATTTGACGGCCTGGAAGAGCGCCTGAGCGTTCTGCTGCCCAAAGACACCACCGAGGATTACGACACCAAGCGTCAGGTGTATGTCGACCGGCTGAATTTCGAACTGGATATCATCATCCAGATGGGGTTCCCGGGTTACTTCCTGATCGTGATGGACTTTATTCAGTGGGCCAAGAGCAATGGCGTACCGGTAGGACCGGGCCGGGGGTCGGGTGCCGGCTCGCTGGTGGCCTATGTACAGAAGATCACCGACCTTGATCCGCTGGAATACGACCTCCTGTTCGAACGATTCCTTAACCCGGAACGGGTATCGATGCCCGACTTCGACGTCGACTTCTGCATGGATGGTCGCGACCGGGTAATCGAGTATGTGGCCGAAAAATACGGACGCAACGCGGTAAGCCAGATCATCACTTTCGGTTCGATGGCCGCCAAGGCGGTAATCCGTGACGTGGCGCGGGTGCAGGGCAAGTCCTACGGCCTGGCGGATCGTCTGTCGAAGATGATTCCGTTTGAAGTCGGTATGACCCTGGAAAAAGCCTTCGAGCAGGAAGAAATCCTGCGCGACTTTATCAAGGTTGATGAAGAAGCGGCCGAAATCTGGGAAATGGCCCGCAAGCTTGAAGGCGTTGTACGTAACGTCGGCAAGCACGCCGGTGGTGTGGTGATCGCACCGACCAAACTGACTGACTTCTCGCCGATTTACTGCGACGAAGAGGGTGGTGGTCTGGTTACCCAGTTCGACAAGGATGACGTTGAGTCTGCTGGCCTGGTGAAGTTCGACTTCCTCGGTCTGCGGACCCTGACAGTGATCGACTGGGCGTTGAAAACCATCAACCGCGATCGCGCCAAGGTCGACGAGCCGCCGCTGGATATCGCCTTTATCCCGCTGGACGACAAGCCGACCTACCAGTTGCTGCAAAAGGCCGAAACCACCGCGGTGTTCCAGCTCGAGTCGCGCGGTATGAAAGAGCTGATCAAAAAGCTCAAGCCCGACTGCCTGGAAGACTTGATCGCACTGGTGGCCCTGTTCCGTCCAGGGCCGCTGCAGTCAGGCATGGTTGATGACTTTATCAACCGTAAGCACGGTCGCGCCGAACTGGCGTACCCGCACTCCGATTACCAGTACGAAGGCCTCAAGCCTGTATTGGCACCCACTTACGGCATCATTCTGTATCAGGAACAGGTGATGCAGATTGCCCAGGTCATGGCCGGTTATACCCTCGGCGGCGCTGACATGCTGCGTCGGGCCATGGGCAAGAAAAAACCCGAAGAAATGGCCAAGCAGCGCGGTGGCTTTATTGAAGGTTGCGCCAATAACAATATTGACGCTGACCTGGCCGGTAACATTTTCGACCTGGTGGAAAAATTTGCCGGTTACGGTTTCAACAAGTCCCACTCCGCTGCCTACGGCCTGGTGTCGTACCAGACCGCCTGGCTGAAAACCCACTACCCGGCGCCATTTATGGCCGCGGTACTGTCGGCGGATATGCACAACACCGACAAGGTGGTGATCCTGATCGAAGAGATTCGCAGCATGAAGCTGCGTCTCGATGCGCCGGATGTGAATGCCTCGGAGTTCAAGTTCACGGTGAACGATGAAGGCCGGATCATTTATGGCCTGGGGGCGATCAAGGGGGTGGGCGAGGGGCCTGTCGAGGCCATTACCGAGGCGCGTCAGGACGGCCCGTTCAAGGATTTGTTCGATTTCTGCGCCCGGGTTGACCTCAAACGTATCAACAAGCGTACTCTTGATGGCCTGATCCGCAGCGGTGCCCTTGACCGCCTGGGGCCGTTTTTCCATGACGAGCCCAAGGCCTGGCAAGCCAACATCGACCAGAACCGTGCGGTGTTGCTGTCGGCGCTGGAAGAAGCGATCAAGGCAGCCGAACAAACTGCGCGCACCCATGACAGCGGGCACGCCGACCTGTTTGGCGGGTTGTTTGTCGAGGCTGATGCGGACGTCTATGCCCACCACCGCAAGGCCAGGGAACTGACGCTCAAGGAGCGACTCAAAGGCGAGAAGGACACTCTGGGCCTGTACCTGACCGGCCATCCGATTGACGAGTACGAGGGCGAGATCCGCCGCTTTGCCCGCCAGCGCATTATTGATCTCAAGCCAGCCCGTGATACCCAGACCGTTGCCGGGATGATTATCGCGTTGCGGGTGATGAAGAACAAAAAAGGCGACAAGATGGGCTTTATCACTCTCGATGACCGTTCGGCGCGCATTGAAGCGTCGTTGTTCGCCGAGGCGTTTCATTCGGCGCAGTCGCTGTTGCAGACTGATGCGATGGTGGTGGTCGAAGGTGAAGTCAGCAATGACGACTTCTCCGGTGGCCTGCGCCTGCGGGTCAAACGGGTGATGAGCATGGAAGATGCACGCACCAGTCTGGCCGAGAGCTTGCGCCTGAAAGTGAACCGGGACGCGCTCAAGGGTGATCAGTTGCGTAATCTGGGCGAGTTGCTGAAAAAACATCGCGGAGCCTGTCCTGTCACCATGGAGTACACGGGCGAAGAGGCCAAGGCCATGCTGCAGTTTGGCGAGACCTGGCGGATCGATCCGGCAGACAGCTTGATTCAAGCCCTGCGTGACCAGTTCGGGCGAGACAACGTCTTCCTCCAATACCGTTGACGGTCAGGGGCCATAGCTGCGCCCTGACCTCGACCTGAATTTTTAATCTCGACCTGAGAGCGCCTGTCCCTTAAGGTAGGCGCGATACAGATCAACCGGCTGCCCCAGCTCGGTTAGAAACGCCAGCAATTGCTGGGTTTCAGACCCTCTGGCATGCTTTGCCGCCGACCCAAGACGGATGCTTATGAACCCGAATTTTCTTGATTTCGAACAGCCGATTGCTGACCTGCAAGCCAAAATCGAAGAGTTGCGCTTGGTTGGTAATGACAATTCGCTGAATATCAGTGATGAAATCTCTCGTCTGCAAGACAAAAGCAAAACGCTGACTGAAGATATTTTCGGCAAGCTGACCAGCTGGCAGATTGCCCGTTTGGCCCGTCACCCGCGTCGTCCCTACACGCTGGACTACATCGATCACATCTTCACCGAGTTCGATGAGCTGCATGGCGACCGCCACTTTGCCGATGACGCTGCCATTGTTGGCGGTATTGCCCGTCTGGACGATCAGCCAGTGATGGTGATTGGTCATCAGAAAGGCCGTGAAGTGCGTGAAAAGGTACGACGCAACTTTGGTATGCCGCGCCCTGAAGGCTACCGCAAGGCCTGCCGTCTGATGGAAATGGCCGAGCGCTTCAAGATGCCGATCCTGACCTTTATCGACACGCCGGGTGCTTACCCGGGTATCGACGCCGAAGAGCGCAACCAGAGCGAAGCCATTGCCTGGAACCTGCGCGTCATGTCGCGCCTGAAAACCCCTATCATCGCCACCGTTATCGGCGAAGGCGGTTCGGGCGGTGCATTGGCCATTGGCGTGTGCGACCAGTTGAACATGCTGCAGTACTCGACCTACGCGGTGATCTCGCCGGAAGGTTGCGCCTCGATTCTGTGGAAAACCGCCGAAAAAGCGCCGGACGCAGCTGAAGCCATGGGTATCACTGCAGAACGTCTGAAAGGCCTGGGCATCGTCGACAAGGTGATTGGCGAGCCATTGGGCGGCGCGCACCGTGACCCGGCTGCGGCTTCTGCGAGCATTCGTGCCGATCTGATTTCCCAGCTCGACATGCTCAAGAAGCTGGATCACGAAGCCCTGCTCAAACGTCGTTATGATCGTTTGATGAGCTACGGTCTCTGATACTTGATTAAAACCGGCCCTCACCCCAACCCTCTCCCGGAGGGAGAGGGAGCTGATTGGTGGTGTTCTCGCTACCGCGTGCGGTCAGTCCCCTCTCCCTCTGGGAGAGGGCTAGGGTGAGGGGCTTTTAATGGCTGACATGTCAACTCTACTTCTGCAAGCCCTCGGCCCCTGGCGCAACGCCAAGGCCTGGCACGTCGCGCTCTCCGGCGGACTCGATTCCACCGTTCTGCTGCACCTTCTCGTTCAATTACGTAAAACCCACTCATTACCGCCTATCACCGCTGTCCATGTGCATCATGGCCTACAGGCGGCGGCCGATGCGTGGCCAGCCCATTGTCAGGCACTGTGTAGGGGGCTTGGAGTGCCCTTGCAGGTGATTGCCGTGCAGGTGCAGGCGGGCGCAAGCGTCGAGCGTGCAGCGCGGGATGCGCGCTATCAGGCGTTTGCGGCGATCAGCGGTGCCGGGGAGGTGCTGCTGCTCGGGCAGCATCGCGATGACCAGGCTGAAACCCTGTTGTTTCGCCTGTTGCGCGGGGCGGGGGTCAGCGGCCTGGCGGGCATGCCGCGCCAGCGTCGCCTGGGCGCAGGACACCTGTGCCGGCCTTTGCTGGACGTGTCCCGCGCCCAGCTTGAGTCATATGCCCGAACACAGGGTCTGAGCTGGATTGAGGACCCGTCTAACACCCAGACAGATTTTTCCCGCAATTTCCTGCGCCATGAAGTCCTCCCGATCCTCGCTCGGCGCTGGCCCCAGGCGGCTGCCAGCATGGCCCGCAGCGCAGCGCACTGTGCCGAGGCGCAGGGTTTGCTGGATGAACTGGCCCAGCAGGATTTGCACGCTGCGGGCTCTACCAGCGAGTTTGCCTGGCTTGGCTTGCCCTCCCTGGAACTGACCGCCATCGCCAGCCTGTCACCTGCCCGTCAGCGCAATGCCTTGCGTCACTGGCTGTCAGCCTTCACGTCATTGCCGGACACCGACCATTGGGCGGGGTGGGATGCCCTGCGGGATGCCCGCATCGATGCGCAGCCGGTGTGGAAGCTCGCAGACGGCGAGTTGCATCGTGCCGGTGGGCGTATTTGGTGGCTGGCCGGCGAATGGTTGCACCAACCGATCGCCCCCGTGTTGTGGCCCTGTCCTGATCAGGCCCTGGCGCTGCCGGGTAATGGTCGTGTGCATTTTGTCGGGGATATCCCGGATGGCCCTTTGCAAGTGAGCTATCGTCTAGGGGGCGAAGTGATGGCGCAGGCACAGCGCGGTCATCGTGATCTCAAGCGGCTGCTCAACGAGCGAGGTGTTCCGTTGTTTGCCCGTGGCAGATTGCCGCTTCTGTACCGCAATGAGCAGTTATTGGCCGTGGCAAACCTCCCTGGACTGGACTCCAGCCCCTGTGGGCACTGGAAATTGCAGTGGCTGCCAACTTCGAGCGATCAAGGTTTGAGCTGAAAGGGGGTTTCCGGTAGACTACGCTCCCTTCTTGATACAACTTCTGTGGATTCACCAGAATTGCAGATGTTGCCGATTACCAAGCAGTCTTTGCTGGGCGATTTTAAAAAAATGTGTGGCTTGCATCGAACCGGTGGTTTCCATCGGTCTGTTTCAACGCAGCAGTTTTTCGAAAGGTGCACTGTGACTAATGCTGGTGATTGGGGGCTTCGGCCTTCCTTCGCTTTCCCCGGCGGCTCTGACCGCTTTAACGCAGACTTCTAGGGTTTTTCATGACGCGCTACATCTTCGTCACGGGCGGTGTTGTTTCTTCATTGGGGAAAGGCATTGCCTCGGCTTCATTGGCAGCCATCCTGGAGGCGCGGGGACTTAAGGTCACCATGCTGAAGCTGGACCCCTACATCAACGTTGATCCGGGCACCATGAGCCCGTTCCAGCACGGTGAAGTGTTCGTCACGCACGACGGCGCCGAAACCGACCTGGACTTGGGCCATTACGAGCGGTTTATCCGCACGACCATGACCCAGAACAACAACTTCACCACGGGCCGCGTTTACGAACACGTCCTGCGCAAGGAGCGCCGTGGTGATTACCTGGGTGCAACCATTCAGGTAATTCCGCACATCACCGACGAAATCAAACGTCGGATCATCAAGGGCGCCGGCGATGCCGACGTAGCGATGGTTGAGATTGGCGGCACTGTGGGTGACATTGAGTCGCAACCGTTCCTCGAAGCTATCCGTCAGCTGCGCATCGAAGTGGGCGCCAAGCGCGCCATGCTGATGCACCTGACTCTGGTTCCGTACATTGCCACCGCTGGCGAAACGAAAACCAAACCTACACAGCACTCGGTTAAAGAGCTGCGTTCCATCGGCCTGCAGCCAGACGTACTGATCTGCCGCTCCGATCACCACGTTGATGTGTCTTCGCGTCGCAAGATCGCGCTGTTCACCAACGTTGAGGAACGTGCTGTCATTTCGCTGGAAGACGCCGACACCATCTACAAGATCCCGGGCATGCTGCACGCTCAGGGCCTGGATGATTTCGTCGTTGAGCGCTTTGGCCTGGAATGCAACAGCGCCGACCTGTCCGAGTGGGACAAGGTCGTCGACGCCAAGCTGAACCCGGAGCACGAAGTCACCATCGCGATGGTCGGCAAGTACATGGAACTGCTGGACGCGTACAAATCGCTGATCGAAGCGATGAGCCACGCCGGTATTTCCAACCGTACCAAGGTCAACCTGCGCTATATCGACTCCGAAGACATCGAAAACAAAGGCACCGAGCTGCTTGAAGGCTGTGATGCCATTCTGGTTCCGGGCGGCTTCGGTCTGCGCGGCGTCGAAGGCAAGATCACTGCCGTTCAATATGCACGCGAGAACAAGGTGCCATACCTGGGTATCTGCCTGGGCATGCAAGTAGCGGTTATCGAGTTCGCACGTAATGTGCTGGGCTGGAAAGACGCCAACTCCACCGAATTCGATCGCAGCAGCGGCCATCCGGTTGTCGGTCTGATCACCGAGTGGGAAGACGCCACCGGTGCAGTCGAAACCCGTACCGAAACTTCCGACCTGGGCGGCACCATGCGTCTGGGCGCGCAGGATTGCCAGCTGCAAGCCGGTTCCCTGGTTCACGATTGCTATGCCAAGGACGTGATTGTTGAACGTCATCGTCATCGCTATGAAGTGAACAATAACCTGCTGCCGCAACTGACCGAAGCAGGCCTGAAAGTGACCGGTCGTTCCGGTGACGGCGCGTTGGTCGAAGTGGTTGAAGCTCCGGACCATCCTTGGTTTGTCGCTTGCCAGTTCCACCCGGAGTTCACCTCCACGCCACGTGATGGCCATCCATTGTTCACCGGTTTCGTCAAAGCTGCACTGGCGCAACACGAGAAGAAGGCGTAATCAGAATGGCGCAAAAGATTATCCGTGTAGGCAATATCGAAATTGCCAACGACAAGCCAATGGTCTTGTTCGGTGGGATGAACGTGCTGGAAAGCCGTGATATGGCCATGCAGGTGTGCGAAGAGTACGTACGGGTCACCGAAAAGCTTGGTATTCCTTACGTGTTCAAGGCCAGTTTCGACAAGGCCAATCGTTCATCTGTCAGCTCTTACCGTGGCCCAGGCCTCGAAGAAGGCATGCGGATTTTTCAGGACATCAAGGCCGCCTTCGGTGTGCCGCTGATTACCGACGTCCACGAGCCTGCGCAAGCGGCCGTGGTCGCCGAGGTCTGCGACATCATCCAGTTGCCGGCTTTCCTGTCGCGTCAAACTGACCTGGTCGTGGCCATGGCCAAGACCGGCGCCGTGATCAACATCAAAAAAGCCCAGTTCCTTGCGCCTCAGGAAATGAAACACATCCTGAGCAAATGCGAAGAAGCGGGCAATGATCAGTTGATCCTCTGCGAACGTGGTTCCAGCTTTGGCTACAACAACCTTGTTGTCGACATGCTGGGCTTCGGCATCATGAAGCAGTTCGAATACCCGGTGTTTTTCGACGTGACCCATGCGCTGCAAATGCCTGGCGGTCGCTCGGACTCTGCCGGTGGTCGTCGTGCCCAGGTAACCGACCTGGCCAAGGCTGGTATCAGCCAGAGCCTGGCCGGTCTGTTCCTGGAAGCACACCCGGATCCTGACAACGCCAAGTGCGACGGCCCTTGTGCCTTGCGCCTGGACAAGCTGGAGCCATTCCTGGCCCAGCTGAAGTCGCTGGATGAGTTGGTTAAAAGTTTTCCGACAATAGAAACCGCGTAACCCTCGTTTCTCCGGTAAAGTACCGCACGATTTCTCGGGCCTCAGGGCCCGAGCCTTATCGCCCGCAAGGCTGCCCGCTATTTGACCCTTGCCGCCGATAACAATATTTCCCTCAGCTGCGTCGTTTTCGTCAACTTTGGAGTATTTACAACAATGGCAAAGATCGTCGACATCAAAGGTCGTGAAGTTCTCGACTCCCGTGGCAATCCCACTGTGGAAGCGGACGTGCTTCTCGACAACGGCATCATCGGCAGCGCTTGCGCGCCGTCCGGTGCTTCCACCGGTTCCCGTGAAGCGCTGGAACTGCGTGATGGCGACAAAAGCCGTTACCTGGGCAAAGGCGTGCTGAAAGCCGTTGCCAACATCAACGGCCCTATTCGTGATTTGCTGCTGGGTAAAGACCCGGTTGACCAAAAGGCGCTGGACCACGCGATGATCGCGCTGGACGGTACTGAGAACAAAGGCTCCCTGGGCGCCAACGCCATCCTGGCCGTGTCTTTGGCTGCTGCCAAAGCTGCTGCCCAGGACCAGGACCTGCCGCTGTACGCACACATCGCCAACCTGAACGGTACTCCGGGTGTTTACTCGATGCCGGTTCCGATGATGAACATCATCAACGGTGGCGAGCACGCCGATAACAACGTCGACATTCAAGAGTTCATGGTTCAGCCGGTTGGCGCCAAGACCTTTTCCGACGCGCTGCGCATGGGCACCGAAATCTTCCATCACCTCAAAGCAGTGCTCAAGGCCCGTGGCCTGAACACCGCAGTGGGCGACGAAGGCGGTTTCGCACCTAACCTGGCGTCCAACGAAGATGCTCTGAAAGTCATTTCCGAAGCCATCGCCAATGCCGGTTACACCCTGGGCACCGACGTGACCCTGGCGCTGGACTGCGCGGCCAGCGAATTCTACGAAGACGGCAAGTACAACCTGTCGGGCGAAGGCCAAGTGTTCAGCTCCGAAGGTTTTGCTGAATACCTCAAAGGTCTGACCCAGCGTTACCCGATCATCTCCATCGAAGACGGTCTGGACGAGTCTGACTGGGATGGCTGGAAAATCCTGACCGACAAAATCGGTGAGAAGGTGCAGCTGGTAGGCGACGACCTGTTCGTGACCAACACCAAGATCCTGAAAGAAGGCATCGACAAGAGCATCGCTAACTCGATCCTGATCAAGTTCAACCAGATCGGCACCCTGACCGAAACCCTGGAAGCCATCCAGATGGCCAAGGCTGCAGGTTACACGGCTGTGATCTCCCACCGCTCCGGCGAAACCGAAGATTCCACCATTGCCGACCTGGCCGTGGGTACCGCCGCTGGCCAGATCAAGACCGGCTCGCTGTGCCGTTCCGATCGCGTTTCCAAGTACAACCAATTGCTGCGTATCGAAGAGCAACTGGGTGCAAAAGCCAAGTACAACGGCCGTGGCGAGTTTCGCGGCTGAGTACTTAATGGTAAAAAGTCAGCAGGTAGTGTCGGAAAGCTCGCCAAGTCGGGTCTTTTGACACTAATCTGATGCTTCTGTATACAAGCCTGGTTCGTCCAGGCTTTGTATTATTCGTTGTTTACGTTTGTCGGCATGGCTGTCTTTTCACTGGATACCTGATATTCGATGCGCAGTCCCAATTGGTTGTTTCTAATCTTGCTCTTGCTGCTGGCAGGCCTGCAGTATCGCCTGTGGGTGGGTAATGGCAGTTTGGCGCAGGTTACTGACCTGACCCAGCAAATAGCCGATCAACGTGCTGAAAACGAAATCCTGCTTGAGCGCAACCGCGTGCTGGATGCGGAAGTGCTGGAGCTGAAAAAAGGCATGGAGACCGTTGAAGAACGTGCTCGCCATGAGTTGGGCATGATCAAAGAGGGTGAAACCCTCTATCAGTTGGCCCAATGAGTCATTTGTCACCGGCCTTCTGGGCCGTGATTCCTGCCGCGGGTGTAGGTGCCCGTATGGCCGCGGACCGTCCCAAACAATATTTGCAGTTGGGTGGACGCAGTATTCTGGAACACAGCATCAGCTGTTTCCTCGACCACCCGGGCCTGAAGGGGCTGGTGGTCAGTGTCGCTTTTGATGATCCTTTCTGGCCGTCCTTGCCTTGTGCTGCCGACCCTCGGGTTGTGCGGGTAGACGGCGGGCGTGAGCGCGCCGACTCGGTACTCAACGCGTTGTTGCACCTGCATGCGCAGGGCGCGGCAGATGACGATTGGGTGTTGGTGCATGATGCCGCGAGGCCCAACCTGTCTCGGGAAGACCTTAACAAGCTGCTGAGTGAATTGGCTGACGACCCTGTAGGTGGTTTGTTAGCCGTTCCAGCGCGGGACACGCTCAAACGGGTGGACAAGCAGGGGCGTGCGGTTGAAACCGTGGATCGCAGCTTGATCTGGCAGGCCTATACGCCGCAGATGTTCCGCTTGGGGGCGTTGCATCGTGCTTTGGCTGACAGTCTGGTGGCCGATGCAACCATCACCGATGAATCTTCAGCGATGGAGTGGGCAGGTCTGGCGCCGCGTTTGATCGAAGGGCGTTCGGACAACATCAAGGTCACCCGCCCCGAAGACCTTGAGTGGTTGCGTTTGCGTTGGGCCAAGCGCTGATCAGAACCTGCTGAGGTTCTTGTGGGAGCGGGCTTGCTCGCGATGGTATCAACTGAGTTTGCCTGACAGACCGAGTCGTCTGCATCGCGAGCAAGCCCGCTCCCACTGTTAAAAACTACTGCTCCCTCTCCTGGTATTCCTCCCGCCTGGCCAACCCCTCCTTCAAGTAATCAACCAGCTTTCTGACTTTGGGCGACAAGTGCCGCTGTTGCGGGTACAGCGCCCATACTGCGGTGTTGGGGGGCTGGTGGGTGTCGAGCAACGACACCAGCGTCCCGGTCTTCAAGTGCTCCAGCACGTAATAGTCCGGCAACTGACAAATCCCTACACCCTGTAACGCAGCATCCAGTACAGCCTGCCCACTGTTGCATCGCCAGTTCCCTTGCACCCGTTGCGAAAATTCGCGGCCGTCCTGCTGCAATTGCCATAGATCTGAACTGCCAATCAGACAATTGTGCCGGCTCAATTCCGACAGGCTATGGGGGCGCCCGTAACGTTCCAGGTAGGAGGGCGAGGCGCACATATACATGCGCCTGGGAGCCAGGCGCGTGGCTACCAGTCTTGAGTCCTGCAAGCGCCCCAGGCGGATCGCCAGATCCAGGCTTTCATGCACTAGGTCCAATGGCCGGTTGCTCAGTTCGATGTCCACCCGCAATTGCGGGTACAGCCCCATAAAGCGCGTAACCAGCGGCACGATAAAACGTTCGCCATAGGCCACGGCACAGGTCATGCGCAACATGCCCTTGGGTTCGCTGGCCAGATCACCGATGGCACGCAGTGCTTCTTCACGTCCGTCTTGCAGGCGCTGGCAGTGCTGCAAAAAAGTTTGACCGGCTTCGGTCAGCGTCACCTTGCGGGTACTGCGATAAAACAGGCGGGTCTGCAACCGCTCTTCAAGTCGCGCTACCTGGCGGCTGATATGGGATGAAGAGACGCCAAGACGTTCGGCCGCCGCTGTGAATTGGCCACATTCGGCCACAGCGACAAATTCGTCTATACCTTCCCAGCGGTTCTCATTCATGGTTGATTGTCCCTGCATGGCAATAATGTTTTGCTTTTGCCTGGATTATTAATCACCTGGCGCTGATTTACACTCTGCGTCTTGTTTTTACTTTGCTGGAGACGATCGATGATCAAGTCACGTGCCGCCGTTGCGTTCGAAGCCAAAAAGCCGCTGGAAATCGTGGAAGTAGACGTTGCCATGCCCAAGGCTGGCGAAGTGCTGCTGCGGGTTGTGGCCTCGGGTGTTTGCCATACCGATGCCTACACCTTGTCGGGCGCAGACCCGGAAGGCATCTTCCCGTCGATCCTGGGCCATGAAGGCGGTGCCATCGTTGAAGCCATCGGCGAAGGCGTGACCTCGGTTGCGGTCGGCGATCATGTCATCCCGCTGTACACCCCTGAATGTGGCAAGTGCAAATTCTGCCTGTCGGGCAAGACCAACCTGTGTCAGGCCATTCGTGCCACCCAGGGCAAGGGCTTGATGCCTGATGGCACTACGCGCTTCTCCTACAAAGGTCAGCCGATTTTCCACTACATGGGCACTTCGACCTTTTCCGAATACACCGTGCTCCCTGAGATTTCGGTCGCAAAAATTCAGAAGGACGCTCCTCTGGAGAAAGTGTGTCTGCTGGGTTGCGGCGTGACGACCGGGATCGGCGCGGTGCTGAACACGGCCAAGGTCAAGCCGGGCGACACCGTGGCCATCTTCGGTCTGGGCGGTATTGGCCTGTCTGCGGTAATCGGTGCGGTGAAAGCGAAGGCGGCGCGGATCATAGCCATTGATATCAACCCGGCCAAGTTTGAAATCGCCCGACAGCTGGGTGCTACTGATTGCGTGAACCCGAAAGACTTCGATCGCCCGATTCAGGAAGTGATAGTCGACATGACCGATGGCGGTGTCGATTTTTCCTTTGAGTGCATCGGCAATGTGCAGTTGATGCGTGCGGCACTGGAGTGCTGCCACAAGGGATGGGGCGAGTCGGTGATTATTGGCGTGGCAGGTGCGGGGCAGGAAATTTCCACCCGTCCGTTCCAGCTGGTGACCGGTCGCGTCTGGCGCGGTTCGGCATTTGGTGGCGTGCGCGGCCGCAGCGAATTGCCAAGCTATGTAGATATGGCACAAAGCGGCGAGATCCCGCTGGATACTTTCATCACCCACACCATGGGCCTGGAAGATATCAATAAGGCTTTTGACCTGATGCATGAAGGCAAAAGCATCCGCACTGTCATCCATTTCTAAATAACTGCGGCAAGTCGAATGCCATAAAATACCTGTGGGAGCGGGCTTGCTCCCACAGGGGGGTGTTTGTCTTGTGGTCTGGAGTTGCCCATGTCTCTTGAGAACATTTCCTGCCAGAAGAGCTTTGGCGGTTGGCACAAGCGTTACAAGCACCGGTCCGAAGTGCTGGGCTGCGACATGGTGTTTGCCGTGTACTTGCCGCCGCAGGCGGAGCAGGGCGCAAAGCTGCCTGTAGTGTATTGGCTGTCGGGTTTGACCTGTACCGACGAAAACTTCATGCACAAGGCCGGGGCTATGAAGATGGCTGCCGAATTGGGCCTTATCATCGTCGCACCGGACACCAGCCCCCGTGGCGAAGGCGTGCCCGATGACCCGCAGGGGGCGTGGGATTTCGGCCTGGGTGCAGGGTTCTATCTGAATGCCACTCAGCAGCCGTGGGCCCAGCACTATCAGATGCACGATTATGTGGTGCAGGAATTGCCGGCTCTGGTCGAAGCGCATTTCCCGGCTTCGCAAAAGCGTGGCATCAGCGGACACTCGATGGGTGGGCACGGGGCATTGGTTTGCGCGTTGCGTAATCCGGGGCGTTACCTGTCGGTGTCGGCGTTTGCGCCCATCAGCAATCCGACGGATTGCCCGTGGGGGCAAAAGGCATTCTCCCATTACCTGGGAGAAGAGCGGGCGCGCTGGCGTGAGTGGGATGCCAGTGTGCTGATTGGCGAGGCCAGTGAAAGGCTGCCGTTGCTGGTCGATCAGGGAGATCGCGATGACTTCCTGGCTGTTCAGCTCAAGCCTGAAGTGCTGCAACAGGCCGCCAGGCTAGCCGATTACCCGCTGACCTTGCGTTTGCAACCGGGCTACGACCATAGCTATTTCTTCATCGCCAGCTTTATTGACGACCACTTGCGTCACCACGCAAGCGCACTAAGTGCTTAATAGTAGGTAGAATCACGCCCTGACTTAATCGGGGCGTTTTTTTATGCGTATTGGCCACGGCTATGATGTGCACTGTTTCGCTGAAGGCGATTTCATTACGTTGGGCGGCGTGCGGATCTCCCATAAATTCGGGCTGTTGGCCCACTCTGATGGCGATGTGCTGTTGCACGCCCTGAGCGACGCCTTGCTGGGCGCTGCAGCGCTTGGCGATATCGGCAAGCATTTCCCGGACACCGATCCGACCTTCAAGGGCGCTGACAGTCGCGTTCTGTTGCGTCATGTCGTCGGTCTGATCCATGCCAAGGGCTGGAAAGTCGGCAATGTCGACAACACCATCATTGCCCAGGCACCAAAAATGGCGCCGCATATTGAAACGATGCGTGCGCTGATTGCCGCGGATCTAGAGGTTGATTTGGACCAGGTAAACGTAAAGGCCACGACCACCGAGAAGCTCGGCTTCGTTGGGCGTGAAGAAGGCATCGCAGTGCATTCCATTGCCTTGTTGGTTCGCTCATGAACGAGTTCGATCTGCTGGGCCCGCTCGCTTATGGCGAGGCATTGGGCACGGCTGTGCTCAAGGCCACGGCTGAAGATTTTCAAGTCGACGAAGTGCTTGATATACCGCTGTCCGGAGATGGTGAGCACCTGTGGTTGTGGGTCGAGAAGCGCGGCCTGAATACCGAGGAGGCGGCCCGGCGCCTTGCCAAGGCTGCAGGCGTGCCACTGCGCACCGTCAGCTATGCAGGCCTCAAGGACCGCCAGGCATTGACCCGCCAGTGGTTCAGCGTGCAACTGCCGGGCAAGGCAGACCCTGATCTGTCGGGCGCCGAAAACGACACGCTGAAGATTCTCAAGATCTCGCGACACAAGCGCAAATTGCAGCGTGGAGCCCATGCGGCCAATGGTTTCACCTTGCGCCTGACGCAACTGAACGCCGACAAGGACGCGCTGGAGCAACGCCTGCAACTGATCGCCAAGCAGGGTGTACCGAACTATTTCGGTAGCCAGCGCTTTGGCTGGCAGGGCGGCAATCTGGGTGAAGCCCGTGATTATGCGGCGCGCAAGGCCTTGCCTGAGCAGCGCAACGTTCGTTCGCGGCTGCTGTCCACCGCGCGCAGCTATCTGTTCAATCAGGTGCTGGCCGCACGGGTGGCCGATGGCAGCTGGCAACGGGCGCAGGTTGGCGATTTACTGGCTTTTACCGACAGCCGCAGCTTTTTCCCGGCGGGCGAGGCTGAATGCAGCGACCCGCGCCTGGCCATTCTCGATCTGCACCCCACCGGCCCGCAGTGGGGCGAGGGCGAATCCCCGACCACTGGCGCCACCCACGCGCTGGAGCAGTCAATTGCAGAGCGTGAAGCCGACTTGCGTGACTGGCTGGTACGCGCCGGCATGAGCCATGAGCGACGTATCCTGCGACTGCCCATTGGCCGGTTGACGTGGCATTATCCTCAGCCTGACATTCTGCAACTGGAATTTGTTCTGCCGCCAGGATGCTTCGCCACTGTTCTGGTGCGCGAGCTTGTTGATCTGGTGACGTTGGATCAAGCGGACACCTTATGCGAATTCTGATTTCAAACGATGACGGGGTAACAGCTCCGGGCCTGGCCGCGCTTTATGGTGCGCTGGCCGACTACGCCGAGTGCGTGGTAGTTGCCCCCGAGCAGGACAAAAGTGGCGCCAGCAGTTCGCTGACGCTGGACCGTCCCCTGCATCCTCATACCCTGGCCAATGGCTTTATCAGCATCAACGGTACACCTACCGATTGCGTGCATCTGGCTATTCACGGCTTGCTCGAGCAGCAGCCGGACATGGTGGTGTCGGGCATCAACCTGGGTGCCAACCTGGGTGATGACGTGTTGTACTCGGGCACTGTGGCGGCGGCACTCGAGGGCCGCTTCCTGGATCGTCCTTCTTTTGCCTTTTCGTTGGTCTCCCGCCAGGTGGACAACCTGCCGACGGCGGCGTTTTTTGCCCGCAAGCTGCTTGAAGCCCACGCATCGCTGAATTTGCCGCCGCGTACGGTCCTCAATGTGAACATTCCCAACCTGCCGTTGGCGAAGATTCGTGGCATTCAACTCACCCGTCTCGGCCATCGTGCCCGTGCTGCTGCACCGGTACGGGTGGTCGATCCGCGCGGCAAGGCAGGTTACTGGATTGCTGCGGCAGGCGATGTCGAAGACGGTGGCCCGGGCACGGACTTCCATGCCGTGATGCAGGGTTATGTATCGATCACGCCGCTGCAACTGGATCGCACCTTTGGTGATGGTTTCAACAGCCTCAATGACTGGCTGGAGGGCATGGGCTGATGGCGCGCGAGCAGGATGGCATGATGCACCGCGGCATTGGCATGACCTCTGAGCGCACCCGTGAGCGGCTGATTCAGCGCCTGCGTGAAGAGGGCATCGTTAACCAGAACGTGCTCGAGGTCATTCGCCGCACGCCACGTCATCTGTTTGTGGATGAAGCCCTGGCGCACAGGGCGTACGAAGATACGGCGCTGCCGATCGGCAATAACCAGACCATCTCCCAGCCTTACATGGTGGCGCGCATGAGCGAGCTGTTGCTTGAGGACGGGCCGCTGGACAAGGTCATGGAGATCGGCACCGGTTCGGGGTACCAGACCGCCGTGCTGTCGCAGCTGGTCGAGCGGATTTTTTCGGTCGAGCGCATCAAGGTGCTGCAGGACCGGGCCAAGGAGCGATTGCTTGAGCTCAACCTGCGCAATGTGGTGTTCCGCTGGGGCGATGGGTGGGAGGGCTGGCCTGCGCTGGCGCCTTACAACGGCATTATCGTCACCGCTGTAGCCACTGATGTGCCGCAGGCACTGCTCGACCAACTGGCCCCTGGCGGGCGCCTGGTGATCCCGGTGGGTGCCGGCGAGATGCAGCAGTTGATGTTGATCGTGCGCGAAGAGCACGGTTTCGCCCGGCGGGTGATCGGTAATGTACGCTTTGTGCCGCTGCTCAACGGGCCGCTGGCCTGAGTCTTTGTTCGTATCGGGTGAATTTTGGGGCAGGGTACGGGTCATAAAGCCCATCACCCGGGCTCTGCCCGGTATGTGTGTATGTTTTATACGCTGTGTTTATCAATCGGCTTTACAGTCTGTAAAAGCCCTATAGCCAGTTATACTTGCTGCAAACCATGGCCAGTACTGGCGTTTTACTATTTAGCCATCTTCAAAGGGAGCGGCGGGTGAGTCTCACAGTCATTGCGCAGCGTAAGAGCAGCAAAAGCTTTCAGAGACTGGTGGTCGGTCTATTTCTGAGTACCACACTGGCTTTGTTGGCAGCGTGCTCCAGCACCCCCAAAAATGGCGTGAATGTCGTTGACCGTAACGGCGTGGCCCAGCGCCCGGCCGTGACCACCGGGCAATACGCGGTGCGTCGCGGCGACACTTTGTTCTCGATTGCCTTTCGTTATGGGTGGGACTGGAAGGCCCTGGCTGCACGCAACAATATTGCCGCCCCGTTCACCATCGTCCCGGGCCAGGTCATCCGCTTTGACGGGCGCTCAGGCACCCAGCCTGCAGGCGGCTCGACCACCACCGTTGTGTCATCCTCTTCGGGCAGCAAAACCACGGTTATCAAGCGTTCCGCCACGGCTGCAAGTGCCCCCGCAGCGGTTGCCCCGATGCCGGCAGGCCCCGCTCCCAAGGGGTGGGGATGGCCCTCAAATGGCATTTTGATCGGAAAATTCTCTTCAAACGGTAGTTTGAATAAAGGTATTGATATCGCCGGCGATTTGGGACAGCCTGTTTTAGCTGCGTCTGATGGTTCGGTTGTATACGCTGGCAGTGGATTGAGGGGCTACGGCGAACTGATCATCATCAAACACAGTGATACCTACGTCAGTGCCTACGGTCACAACCGCAGGCTTTTGGTTCGGGAGGGGCAGCAGGTCAAGGTCGGACAGACAATTGCCGAAATGGGGTCAACTGGTACAGACCGGGTGAAACTTCACTTTGAGATTCGCCGCCAAGGTAAACCTGTAGATCCATTGCAATTCCTTCCTCGCCGTTGATCGGTTACCAGCCTGTTCCTGATGTGGATAAGGAACAGGCTCCAGCGTTGCCAGGGATTAAGGCGAGGCTTGAGCTTGAGGTCGAACTCAACAAAGGACTATTGCAATGGCTCTCAACAAAGAAGCGCCGGGGTTTGACATCGACGATGAGGTGCTCCTTATGGACTCCAGCATCGATAGCGACTTGATGTCAGAAGAAGACGATTCGCCCCCTACAGCTAGAACCAAGTCCAAAAAAGCAGCTGCTACAAAACAGCACAAGTACATTGACTACACGCGGGCCCTTGATGCGACCCAGTTGTACCTCAATGAAATCGGCTTTTCCCCGTTACTCTCTCCGGCAGAAGAAGTCCATTTTGCGCGTTTGTCGCAAAGCGGCGACCCGGCCGGGCGCAAGCGAATGATAGAAAGCAACCTGCGGCTGGTGGTGAAAATTGCCCGACGTTACGTCAACCGTGGTTTGTCATTGCTTGACCTGATCGAAGAAGGCAACCTGGGCCTGATCCGGGCTGTCGAGAAATTCGATCCCGAACGAGGGTTTCGCTTCTCGACCTACGCCACCTGGTGGATCCGCCAAACGATTGAACGGGCGATCATGAACCAGACCCGCACCATCCGTTTGCCGATCCACGTTGTAAAAGAGCTGAACGTCTACCTGCGAGCCGCGCGCGAACTCACGCAAAAGCTCGATCACGAACCCTCTCCTGAAGAAATCGCCAATCTGCTCGAAAAACCGGTCGCCGAGGTCAAGCGCATGCTTGGGCTTAATGAACGCGTGTCTTCGGTAGACGTGTCTTTGGGGCCGGACTCTGACAAAACCCTGCTTGATACCCTGACGGATGACAGGCCCACAGACCCTTGTGAGCTGCTTCAGGACGATGACTTGTCGCAAAGTATCGATCAGTGGTTGTCCGAGCTCACAGACAAGCAGCGTGAAGTGGTGATTCGCCGTTTCGGGCTGCGTGGCCATGAGAGCAGCACTCTTGAGGATGTAGGGCTGGAAATTGGCCTGACCCGTGAGCGTGTGCGCCAGATCCAGGTTGAAGGGCTCAAGCGCTTGCGAGAAATTCTTGAACGCAACGGCCTGTCGAGCGAGTCGCTGTTCCAGTAATCCGCGAACGGCTGACAAAAAACCCCGAACTAATCGGGGTTTTTTGTGGGTGTTTGTTTTGAGTGATGCCCGGTAGTGCGAATTTGACAACAATATGGACCTTGTTGTTATACAAACTTGAACTAATTGTTTATTTAATCGGCTTTGAAATGGAATGTCACGGACGAGATAGGTTATTGCCTGTGGCTTGCTGTAAGCATTTACTTACTTTTTACGTAAGCCAAGGGCTTGGCAATAAAGGGCAAACGCCTTTGTGTAACAGTGCTTAACTCATAAGTCATTGAAATATAATGCATTTATATTTTTAGTTGGGCAGTTTGTGTAATAAATACTCATAACATCCGCGCTTGCAGCAATCCTATAAAACTCTAGTATTTGAACTGTATCGACGGATCGATACGGCGCTCAAGGAAGAACGCAGACGGACATCGCGGGAAGCGATTCATCAGGATGATGAGAAGGAACAAAAGGGACTAGGGAAAAAATGTGGGCGGGTCAAACCGCCCCTTTTTTTGCCCGCAAAAAAGGTCCGGGCGGTGATGTTTAAACGGTTATAGCAAAACGCCCAAGGCCATTGGTCTCGGGCGTTTTGCGTGGTGCAGTCACCTGGCCGTGCCAGGCTCAGTACTTAGAGTACTGGATAGTCGATATAGCCCACTGCGCCATTGACGTAGAAGGTTTCCGGGTGCGCCTCATTCAGCGGCGCATCGGCCTTCAAGCGTGCGGGCAGATCAGGGTTGGCGATAAACGGCACGCCGAATGCGACGGCATCGGCCTTGCCTGCTGCCAGCCAGGCATTGGCACTGTCTTTGGTGAAGCTCTCATTGACGATGTACGGGCCACCGAAGGCTTGCTTGAGTTGCGGGCCCAGGCTGTCGGCAGCTTCATGCTCGCGCGCACAGATGTAGGCAATACCGCGCTTGCCCAGTTCGCGGGCGACATAACCAAAGGTTTCGGCCAGGTTTTCATCGCCCATGTCGTGCAGGTCGGCCCGTGGCGACAAATGCACGCCAACCCGGCCGGCACCCCAGACTTCAATGGCGGCGTCGGTAACTTCCAGCAACAGGCGCGCACGGTTCTCTATGCTGCCGCCGTACTGGTCGGTACGTTTGTTGGTGCTGCTTTGCAGGAACTGGTCGAGCAGGTAGCCATTTGCACCATGGATCTCGACGCCATCAAAACCGGCAGCCTTGGCGTTTTCTGCGCCTGTGCGGTAAGCCTCGACAATATCGGCGATCTCGGCAGTTTCCAGCGCGCGAGGCGTCGGGAAATCAACCTTCGGGCGCACCAGGCTAACATGGCCTTTGGCCGCAATGGCGCTGGGTGCAACCGGCGTTTCACCGTTCAGGTACATCGGATGCGAGATGCGGCCTACATGCCACAACTGCAGCGCAATCCGGCCACCGGCAGCGTGGACGGCCCGGGTGATATTGGTCCAGCCGCGTACCTGGTCGTCGGCCCAGATGCCCGGAGTGTCAGGGTAGCCGACGCCCATAGGCGTGACCGATGTGGCCTCGCTCAGGATCAGGCCGGCAGAGGCGCGTTGAACGTAGTATTCAGCCATCAGGGCATTAGGTACCCGACCTTCGCTGGCGCGGCAGCGGGTCAGCGGAGCCATGATGATGCGGTTGGGCAGTTCGAGGTCGCCCAACTTGATCGGATCGAAAATCGTCGTCATTTATGCAGCCCTCTCAAGGATCAGTTAGTAGCAGTAGCCAGTTCGGAATTGCCGCCCTGGCGGAAAGTGATCAGCGTCACCAGCAGTGCCAGTATTGCCAGTGCGGCAGCGGCCAGTGGAACGCTGGTGAGGCCGAAGCCGTGGGCGATGACACTGCCGCCAACCCAGGCGCCGAGTGCATTGCCGACGTTGAATGCGCCGATATTCAGGGTTGAAACCAGGTTCGGGGCAGCCTTGCCGAAGGTCACGACATTGATTTGCAGCGCCGGTACGGCAGCGAATGAAGCCGCAGCCCACAAAAACAGGGTGATTTCAGTCGGGATCACCGCGACGCTGGTCCAGGTCAGTACGGTGGACATCACCGCCATCGCGATAAACACACCGATCAGCGTTGCGGCCAGGCGTTTGTCCGCCAGCTTGCCACCGATGATATTGCCCACCGTCAGGCCAAGGCCGATCAGCAGCAGAGTCCAGGTCACGCCGCTTGGCGAAACGCCGGTGACATCACCGAGCAGGGGCGCGACATAAGTGAACAGGGTGAACATCGACGCGGAAAACAGCGCAGTCATGCTCAGCGACAGCCAGATGCCTGCGCCTTTGAGCGCGGCCAGTTCGGCACGCATGTCGAGTTTTTCCTCGTCACGCTTGGCTGGCAGAAAGCGGATCAGGCCGATCAATGCCACGACACCGATCACGGTGACGGCAAAAAACGTCGAGCGCCATCCTGCTGCCTGGCCCAGAGCAGTGCCCAGGGGAACGCCGAGCACGTTGGCCAGGGTCAGGCCGGTAAACATCAGGGCCACGGCAGACGCGCGCTTGTTGGCAGGTACCAGGCCTGCGGCCACGACCGAACCAATACCGAAGAACGCGCCGTGGCACAGGGCAGTGACAACACGGGCAAACATCAGCACGTTGTAATCACTGGCCAGGGCACAGAGCAGGTTGCCGATGATGAATATCACCATCAACGCTACCAGGGCGGCCTTGCGCGGCAACCTGGCCGTGGCCAGCGCCATAAACGGCGCACCGATGGCCACGCCCAGCGCGTAGCCGGTTACCAGCCAGCCGGCACCGGGAATGGATACACCAAGGTCGGTTGCGACATCAGGCAGCAAGCCCATGATCACAAACTCGGTGGTCCCGATGGCGAAAGCGCTGAGCGCCAGAATGAGTAGCGAGAGGGGCATGGAAGTCCTTTTAAAGCTCTTGGCTGATTTTTTCGAGGAAGACCTTGATGGTTTCCTCATTACGTTTGAAAAAGTGCCACTGACCGTGTTTTTGGCTGGTAATCAGGCCCGCTCGCTGCAGCGTTGCGAGATGGGCAGAAACCGTGGACTGCGACAGGCCGCAGAGCTGATCAAACTGCCCGGCACACACACCATGTTCGGTGGAGTGGACCTGGTCAGGGAACGAGGCATCAGGGTTTTTCAGAGCGTTGAGAATTTCTCGGCGTACTGGGTGTGCCAGGGCTTTTATTATTTCGTCGAGGTCGATCGTCATGGTTGCAGTGCTCATTGGGTACAACGTTATATCGCGATGAGGCGAACTTTAAATCGTTATATCGCGATATACAAATATGATTTCGATCTTAGATCAGCTCAAATCGATATATCGGGTTATAACGATATTGGTGTGGCAGTGCTAAACTGCGCCCATGAATTATCTCGCACATCTGCACCTTGGCGGTCAGCGCCCGGAAGAAATGCTGGGCAGTCTTTATGGCGATTTTGTCAAAGGGCGGCTGCATGGCCAATACAGCGCGGACATTGAACACGGTATAGCGCTGCACCGCAGCATTGATGTCTTTACTGACAACCACCCCCTGGTTGATCAGTCGTTGTCGCGATTTGCCCATACTCGCCGGCGGTATGCGGGCATTGTGCTGGACGTGTTTTTTGACCATTGCCTGGCGCGGGACTGGGGGCAGTATGCTGAAGGGCCGCTGGAGCGTTTTACCTCGGATTTTTACCGGGTGCTGGTGGCCGAACAACAGCTGCCACGGCGGCTTGCCACGATTGCGCCGCACATGGCGGCCCATGACTGGTTGGGTTCGTATCGGGATTTTGCCGTGCTGGAGCAGGTGTTCAATGGTATAGCCCGGCGCTTGTCGCGCCCCGAGGAACTGGCCGGGGCGATGCAGGACTTGAAGGCGTTGTATGAACCTCTGAGCGAGGATTTTCGGGCGTTTTATCCGCAGTTGCAGGTATTTGCGGCGGGTTGTTACCGGAAGGGATGTCCGTAGCCGCTGACGCGGGGCGAAGTCGTCGCAAAATCAGGCAATGGGTTGTGTCAGTTACACCAGGTTCTCAGGGTTTACGGCTGTTTGATCTTGTTTGACTGGTGTGTTGAGTACATATCCGGCATTCGTGCCTAACTGGGATATTGGTTTCGCTCTTACAGCGAGTCACTTTTTCCAGACGCCGAAAAAGTAACCAAAAAGGCTTGCCCCGGCGTACGGCCTTCGCTGCGCTCAGGTTCCCTCGCTCCGGTCCTGCTCCGTGGGCCCGCCGCCACGGGCCATCCATGGCCCATCGCGGCTCTCCCGGCATCCATGCCGGTCGACCCACTCCACAGAACCTCCTCTCGGCCTCCCGAAGGGGCGGGCAGATCAAAAGCACTGCGTCCCGAGGCGGCCGACCGGCCGGCCTGTTCGGTTCGCGTGTACTGCGCAATCTCTGTAGATACTCTGTTGCAGGTCAAGCCCTATTTGTGGGAGCGAGCCTGCTCGCGAACGACCTTCGCGAGCAGGCTCGCTCCCACAGTTGCAGTGTTCCTCGGCAGCGGCTACAGAAACTACAAGCTCACGTTTTTTCGGGATTTTTCTCACAGGTTTGCCAATTGCTGGGGCGAGGGGACGACGCTTATAGTCGGTGTTCGCCGATAAGGCGGCCGGGTTTGGCGACCTGCTTAACATTTAGTTAGCATGCGATTGTTCTATATGGCAGAGCGTGTATTTTGCTCGCGTTGCTCTATGGCAGCTGTGCGTGGGAGATCTTCGGGTCTGCCGGGTTTTCCTAAATGTTACCGGTTCGCCAACCCGCGTACAGCAGCCACCTGCTTTTGTTTGGCGACGAAAACGGTCGGCTCAAATTCGACATTTAGGAGTTTGATTAATGACCGACTCATCGTTTGTCCCGCTTACCGCCATCGACTGCACCATCCCCGCTTTATTGATCGACCGTCACGCGCCCCTTGACGTACTTCACGCCAACGCCGCTGCTCGCGTACTGGCCGTCACGCAACTGATGGAATCGTTTTCCAGTCGGGAAGTGCAAGAGGCTGACTCTGTAGATCTTAGGCATATGGCTACTGTTTCGGCGCAATTGCTGCGTGATGGGTGTGATTTGCTGGATGTGCTGGGCTGGCGGTTGAGGCCTGCTTGATAGCGTTTTATAACTGATGCATTGAGTGCATAACCAATATTCGCTTTAAAAATCGCAGCCTTGTTCCTTCGGCAGTGACTACAGAGATTTTGCAGCACACACTTACGCCAAACAGGCCGGCCGGTCGGCCGCCTCGGCGTAGTGCTTTTGATCTGCCTGCCCTCCCGGGAGGCCGAGAGGAGGTTCTGAGGAGTGGGTCGACCGGCATGGATGCCGGGAGAGCCGCGATGGGCCATGGATGGCCCGTGGCGGCGGGCCCACGGAGCAGAGCCGGAGCGAGGGAACCTGAGCGCAGCGAAGGCCGTACGATGGGGCGAGGACTTTTTGGTTCCTTTTTGGTCCTTCAAAAAGGGACTCGCCGTAAGGGCGAAACCAATATTTCAGTTAGACGCACATGCCGGATATGTACGCGGTGGGCCAGTTAATGTGCAACGTACCTTTACTGTTGCAACGCGACTTTATCGTCGCACCGTGTCGCCTGCATCGCGAGCAAGCCCGCTCCCACAACATCCCCTTACATGGCTCCCGGCTCAAATCATCGCCCCCACTCTCTCCGGCAGCGGATCTGTTTGCGTCACCGGTGCTGACACCACCCGCCGGATCGCTTCCTGCGCTCTGAACGCCAGCACGGCCCGCTCTTGTGCCTGGCTGGCAATGGGCTCCAGCAGATGAATCTCAACGTCGCTCTGCTCATGGCTAAACAGTCGCAGCAGATGTGAGAGCAAATCGTCATTGCCAATAAACGGCGCTATCGCATCGACCTCGCCATTGCGCAAATAGCGGATGGCTACAGGTTGCAGTGGTACCCGGCTGTCAATGGCCGCCGACAGCAACCGCCCATGAAAGGTACGCACCGAGCACCCATCCGTGGTGGTGCCTTCGGGAAACATCAGCAGGGGTAGCGGCTGTTGCAGGTGACGGGTCATTTGCTCACGAATCACCTGGCTGTCTCCCGCACCACGGCGGATAAACAAACTGCCTGCCTTGGCCGCCAACCACCCGGCCACCGGCCAGCCACGCACCTCGGCTTTGGACAGAAATGACAGCGGGGTCAGTTGCCCCAGCAATGCAATATCGGTCCAGGACACGTGATTGCTCACCCACAGCATCGGCGTTGCCGGGATTTCCCCGACCACGGTGACGCGAAAGGGCAGGGCGCTGCTCAGGCGTGTCATAAAAAACTGCGACCAGCGCTGGCGGCGATCCATTGTGCTGTTCAGGCCCAGGCGTTCAAGCAGCCCGAACATGCCCGCCATGCCCAGCCCCAGACTGACCACCCCGAGCACCCGTGCCACCCGGGCATACCGGCGCAAGCGGCGCATCACACGGCCGCCTTGAAGTGACGCGCATAGCGCGGGCACAGTTCATCACGCTTGAGCAGGATGAAGACGTCGGCCACCTGAAAGTCTTCATCCCAGCAGGGCTCGCCGCAAATCCTCGCGCCCAGGCGCATATAGGCCTTGAGCAGCGGCGGCATTTCCGTGATGACGTTGCTGGGCACTTCCTGCGCCGGCAGCGGATTTTTCGGCTCGGCGCGTAGATGCTCCGTACACAAGTAACGCTCGCGCAGACGCTGCATGATCGCCTGGGCCTGAATGCCACCATCCTGCATCGGGATGCTGGCGCAGCCCATCAGGTAGCGATAATTGCCCTGGTTAAGGACTTCGGCCAGTTCACCCCACAGCACGGCGATGGTGCCACCATTGCGGTAGGCCGGGTCGACGCAGGTGCGCCCGATTTCAAGCAGCGGCCCCTGCAGGTTGGCCAACCCGTGAAGGTTGAACTCTTCTTCGCTGTAAAAATGGCCGATACGTTGTGCCGCGCTGTGATCCAGCAGGCGGGTGGTGGCAACCAACTGGCCGCTATTGAGATCGCGTACCCCGATATGTTCGCAATAAGCGTCATAGCCGTCCTCGTCCAGCCCGTGTTCGGCGCTTTTGAGTTTGGCCTTCAACTCGTCGCTGAACACACGAAAACGCAGGGTCTGAGCCTCGCGCAATGCCGCGGGGCCGAGCAAACGCTCAGCCTGCAAGCGACGTTCTGGAGCGGTGTCGCGGATACGGGCGATCTGGGACATTGCGAATCTCCGTGCAGGCACTGTGCCCGCTCTGGGTATCTGCCAATCGACTGAGGTGTGCAACTTCAGGCTAAGCAGGTGCAATGTCACCACTGTGACGTTTGGATGATGCTTGTGTGACAGGGGGGCGGGAGGAACTGTCGGTAGCGCCTGGCGTCTCAAGAGGGTGAAAAAAGTCCTGCCAAAACCGCTCGCCGGGTTTAATGTTCACCCACGTTTATTGGTTGATGAGTTTTTATGCTTAAAGCGCTGTTATCTTCTGCCTGTGCCTTGTTGCTGACCCTGGGTGTGAGCCTGTCTGCCCAGGCCAACTGGTACCTGGACGGTGAGTCGTCACGGCTGTCATTTATCACCACGCAAAATGCCAATATCGCCGATGTGCACCGCTTTCTGGTCCTGCATGGCAAGGTTGACCGCAAAGGCCTGGCGCAATTGCGTATTGAGATGGACTCGGTCAACAGCTCAGTGCCACTGCGTGATGAGCGCATGCGTGACGTGTTGTTTGATTTCAAGCACTTCCCGGAAGCGCAGATCAGCGCGCAGATCGACCTGCAACCGATCAATGACCTGGCCTCCGGTGCGCAACTGGAATTGCGCTTGCCGGTAACGGTCAGCTTGCGCGGCAAACAGCACACCTATCAAGCCGAGCTATTGGCCACCCGTCTGGATGAACGACGCTTTCAGGTCGTGACCCTGGAGCCGCTGATGCTGCAAGCCGAAGATTTTGGCCTGCAACCGGAGCTTGAAACCTTGCGCAAACTGGCCGGGCTTTCGGCCATCAGCTTTTCAGTACCGGTGAATGCGGTGCTGATTTTCACGGCCCGTTAAGATGGCCGGCGCAGTGTTTGGCTGGCGCAGTGACAATAGTTTTGAGTTGCTGATCGACGGGCCGCAGTTTTTCCCGCGCATGCTGGCCGTCATTGAACAGGCTCAGGAGCAGATCGATCTGGAGTTGTATCTGGTTGAGGCCGGTGACTGTGCCGAAACCATCGTCCAAGCCCTGGAACAGGCGGCCTGGCGCGAGGTGCGGGTGCGTTGCCTGTTTGACGCCTACGGAAGTCTGGGATTGGGCCCGGCGTTGCGCCGCAGGCTGATCGAAGCCGGGGTTGAGCTGCGGCATTACAACCCGCTGAGCTGGCGCCGTGGCCTCAACAATCTGTATCGCGATCATCGCAAGCTGTTGTTGGTGGATCAGCAATTGGCTGTGGTGGGTGGCACCGGCGTCACCGATGAGTTCTGGCGCCCCACTGAAAACAGCTGCGACTGGCATGAGGTGATGGTGCAGATGCAAGGTCCGCTGGTGCTGGACTGGCAGATGCTGTTTGATCGCCAGTGGCGGGCCAATATCAGCCGCAAGGCCTGGAAACCGGCGACCCACTTCGGCCTGGCGCGCTTGCCCGGTGTGCCCGACGAGGCTGAGGGTATGGGGCGCGTGGCCTACGCCGATGCCCATCAACATCGCGATATCCTGCAATCGCTGGTGCGCGCGATCAACAGCGCCAAGCAGCGCATCTGGCTGGCCACGCCTTACTTTCTGCCGACCTGGAGCGTGCGCCGTTCATTGCGCCGGGCAGCAGCGCGGGGTGTCGATGTGCGGCTGCTGCTCACCGGGCCGCGCACAGACCACCCTTCGGTGCGCTACGCCGGGCACCGTTATTACCCGCGGCTGCTCAAGACCGGAGTGCAGATACTGGAATATCAGCCCTGTTTTCTGCATTTGAAAATGGTCCTGATCGACGATTGGGTCAGCGTTGGCTCATGCAATTTTGACCACTGGAACCTGCGTTTCAACCTTGAAGCCAACCTTGAGGCGCTGGATCCGGCGCTTACCCAGGCGGTGGCGGCCAGCTTTATCGCCGACTTCGCCCAAAGTCAGCCCGTCAGCCTGCAAGACTGGCAATCACGCCCCCTCTGGCGACGGGTGAAGCAGCGCATCTGGGGCTGGGTTGACCGGCTGGTGGTGAATATTTTGGGGCGGCGCCACTGAATTTCGCCCTGCACGCGGTTACTTAAGCGTTGATAACGTGCAAAATCGAGCCACTTCACGGCAGCGGACGAACGTGAGGCATGATTATCTGGAGCGTTTTGCATGACACCTTCGTTGTTATTGGCCGTTCTGGCCTCAGGCTTTATCTATGGGATCACGCCGGGCCCGGGCGTGCTGGCTGTTTTCGGCATTGGCGCTGCCCGTGGGCGACGTGCCGGCGCCGGTTTTCTGTGCGGGCATTTGCTCGGCGATGTGATCTGGTGCAGCACGGCGTTGATTGCCATCGTCGGCGCACGTGAATTTGGCAGCACTGCCTTCAACGTGCTGGGCTTGATCAGCGGCTTGTACCTTTTCTGGCTGGGCCTGCGTGCCGTTCGCGCCCAGGGCAGCAGCAGTGCTCAACAAGGCCCGGCGCGACAGCCGTTTGCCCACGGGATTTTCTTCGGATTGACCAACCCCAAAGCGTATCCGGTGGCAGTGGCGACATTCACTGCGCTGTTGTCCAGCCGCGCAGAGTTACTGACCTGGGCCATGTTGCCCTGGTTGATTGCGTTGAGCTTTGTGGGTGGGGCGCTGGCCTACATGATTCTGGTGGGTGTTGTTGGCGCCGGCCATGTCAGGGCGCTCTATCAGCGCCATGAGTTACTGATTACCCGGCTGTGCGGGGTGATGTTTATCGGCTTTGCCATCAGTGCGCTGATGCATGCGCTGCCCGGATTGTTGCAAGCGATCGTTTGAAATAACGGGCAGGGGGGATGCAGTGTGGACAATGTCATCGGGGATGAAAAAGGGTGGGGTAGGGCTTGGATGGCAATGCAGTTGCAGGATTTTGCTGTGTAGCGAAGCTTTCAAGTAGATTGAAAGCTAGGAAGAAGTGGAGCGGGTGGCGGGAATCGAACCCGCGTGATCAGCTTGGGAAGCTGGAGTAATACCATTATACGACACCCGCTCAGAGCGGCTGACTTTGTACCAGAAGATGGCAGCGATGAGAAGTTTTATTCTTGAAATGTGTTGTTTTAGCAGCTTTTTCGTTCTGCTGATTGCCTCGAGCACCCTCACAACGACAGTGAGGGTGGGTGAGGTCGGGTTGGCTTTAAAAACTCGAGCAGGGCGTTTTTACTGCTGTGGCTGGCGCTCCTGTTTTCCATATCGAGAAAATGCCCGGTGTTTTCCAGGCTGATGAACCGGCTGTTGGCAATCGGCTGGGCAAAGTGCCGGGCGTCGCTGGCCACGGTGTATTCGTCCCATTGGCCATTGATAAACAGCACCGGTATATCGATACCCTGCGTGGCACTGAGAAAGCCTTGCTGATCGTTGTTCAGGACCTGGTCTATATGAAAGTGCATTTGCGCGTATTCATGCTCGGCCAGGCTGCTGACGTGCCTGAAGTTGAAACGCTTGAACAATGGCGGCAAATGCTTGCCCAGTGTGTCGTTGACCAGATTGCCCACCTGAGTGCGGTTGCAAGCTGCCAGGCAATGACGGCCACGCTCCAGGTAATCGCGCATGGCGTCGTTGATCAGCGGCGAAAACGAACTGATCACGGCCTTTTCGATGCGTCGCGGCACACACGCCAGGGCGGTAAGTGCCGCTGTCCCGCCCCATGAAAATGACAGCAGGTAGTTCGCGTCAAAATGCTCTATCAGCTCCAGCAAAATTTGAGCTTCTATTTCCCTCGTCAGCATCTTCTGATGAGGGTTATGAGGTCTGGAGTTGCCCGCGTAGGGCTGGTCATAGAGAACAACGTTTAAATGCGGGTGGAGGTTTTTCAGGGTCTGGCCAAAGGACGCAGTGGTGGCCATCGAACCATTCACCAGGATGATGGTGTTTAGCGCCGTATCGCAACGATAAAGCTCGGTATGGATACGGTATTGGCCTTGAATGTCGAGCACGGCAATTTCGGGCTTCATCATGGCGTCAGACTCCAGTGAATCGAGCGTCGGTCTGACTCATGGTGCTCTGTGATTGTTACAGAAAGGGGTGGGCCTCGTTGCCGGCTAATTTGCTGGAGTGGGTTGGAATTGCACCACTTCCTGCTCGCTCAGCGCCCGGTACTCGCCGGGGGCCAGCAGGCTGTCGAGCACCAAGGGGCCGATGCTTTCGCGGTGCAGGCGCACGACCTTGTTGTTGAAGAAGCCAAACATGCGTTTGACCTGATGATAACGGCCCTCAACGATGCTCAGGCGCGCACTGCAAGGGCCAAGCAGTTCCAGCCCGGCGGGCTGCGTGGTCAGGTCTTCAAAAGCGAAATAGACGCCCTCACGAAATTTGCTGATATACGCGTTGGTAATTTCCTGCTCGGTCTCGACGTAATACACCTTGGGCATCTTGGTCTCGGGCTGAGTGACATGACGCGACCATTGGCCGTCATTGGTAATCAGCATCAACCCGCTGGTGTTGAAGTCCAGCCGACCTGCGATATGCAGGTCGTGTTTGTCCGGCTCATCCAGCAAGTCGATCACCGTAGGATGTTCCGCATCCTGGGTGGCGCTTACACATCCGGGTGGCTTGTGCAGCATGAAGTAACGCGCCGGTTTGCCTGCCTGCAAGATTTGCCCGTCGAACTCAACCTGGCTGAATGCCCGGATTTCGTGACGTGGATCGCAGATAACCTGCCCATCAACCTGGATGCGCTTCTCTATCAGGAGCAAGCGTACTTGCTGGCGGTTGAACTGGGGGCGGTTGCTCAGAAAACGGTCTAAACGCATAGCGATCAATCACAAGGAATTCATGCGCGTATCTTACGTGAGGCTCTGCGCCCGTGCAGGCGGCAATTGACTTGCAACGTTCGCGCAACGTGGGCACAGGCAGGCGAGGTCACGTAGCTCAAGTGGTAATGCCTGTATGACCTTGGGATCAATATTGACGGTATGGCACCAGCAGGATTGAGCCGCGATATCCGGGCTGGCCATGGAGCAGTCGTTTCGAGCGCCGCATGCTGGGCACAGGTCAGGGGTGGTCATTTCAGCATGTCCATGGAAATAGTTGATGGCTTGATAATAATCCTTACAAGGGTAGGAAAACGATCGTTATTTATAATCAGTGTGGAGGTTGGGTCTTTTTGATTAGGTGCTGAGGATAAAGAAGATCGCACGTATCCTCAGGAAATTCCCTACATAATAACCTGTTGTTAAATAATAATGTCCGTTTAGGATTGGGGGGGGCGGCAAGTTGCTTGTCGTGAACAATTTTCAGTATTTGATTGGGGGCGTATATGAAATACGTGTACTTGTTGTGTGCGATGTTGTTTTATTCTTCGGTTTCTTTAGCCAGTGTGGTTGAAAGTTGTCCGCGTGCTGAAACCGTGACGCTCAGAAATGGTATCTATACGGCGCCAGCCAATGCTTCCGCAGCTGAATGGATCGCTGTGGCAAGCGCCCCGACAGCGTCACCGTTGCAAACATTCGAAGCCGCTGTTTTTTATCCAGCCAATAACGAGGCAGGGTCTACGGGGCGGATCGGGTACTGCGAGTACAGGGCGGCGGACAGGTCACTTCTGAACTTGCATTATAATAATCCGGATGCTTCCGGTGACGCCATGACTCTGGTGGAGGCTAGAAACTGGAAGATGTATACCAGCGGGTTTGGGCTGGCTTTTTATGAATGCAACTCATCTGACACCAATGGGTGTTCGTTTTCGGTACGGAATTGATTTGCGTGTCCGGTAATGCCTTATCCAGCTGATGCGGCCAGGCAGGGAGTCTGGCTGACTACTCTGCATGGCTGTGGGGTGTAAATTCGAGAGTGTTTGGTTGGTTTCTTAGATATTGAATGAAGTGTGCGCGGTTTTTTATATCTTTCGATGGGGCGGGAGCACTGTCTTTGGTTTGAGAGGTTTGTATGTATATTCGAGTTATGGCTGTTGTTTTAATAAGTGCATCCCTGTCTGCCTGTATAAATTATCCTGTGTATCCCAGGCACCATCAGCGAGCCGACGTGCGTTCCGCCCCACTGTTAAATCAGGGCGTAAATAGCCCTGTGGTCAGGCAAAAAGTTAAGGCGCCGCTTATTCGGCGCGAAAAGCTGAATCAGCAAAGGATCAATAGCCCTGTGCTTGTGCGAGAGGTTCAGGCGCCGCTTATTCAGCGCGAACAGCTGAATCAGCAAGGGGTCAATAGTCCTGTGCTTGTGCGAGAGGTTCAGGCGCCGCTTATTCAGCGCGAACAGCTGAATCATCAAGGGATTAATAGCCCTGTGCTTGTGCAAGAGGTTCAGGCACCCCTCATTCAGTATTAAAGGTTCAGCAAGATCAGCGTTCACGGTCGAACCGGCAATGACCCCGGCACAAGCACCTGACCCGCTTGCATGGCGCCGGACGCGACGGATGGGGATGTTGACAACAGGGACGGGGTTTTCTAGTGTCCGCCCCATTGTTTCTCAGGACTTACCCATGACCCCGGATGACCGTATAAAACTTGAACCTGTCTGGAAACAGGCATTGCGTGAGGAGTTCGATAAACCTTACATGGCCGAGCTGCGCGAGTTCCTGCGCCAGGAACATGCGGCCGGAAAAGAGATTTACCCACCGGGTCCGCTTATTTTCAATGCCCTTAACCTGACGCCGCTGGACAAGATCAAGGTGGTCATTCTTGGTCAGGACCCTTATCACGGCCCCGGTCAGGCCCATGGTTTGTGTTTTTCAGTACAGCCCGGTATCCCGACACCGCCGTCGCTGGTCAATATCTATAAAGAGCTCAAGCGTGACCTGAATATTGATATCGCCCCTCACGGCTGCTTGCAACATTGGGCAGAGCAGGGCGTTTTGCTGCTCAATACCACGATGACGGTGGAGCGCGCCAATGCCGCCTCCCATGCCAAGAAGGGCTGGGAGCATTTTACTGACCGGATTATCCAGGTGGTCAGCGAGCAGCAACCCAAGCTGGTGTTCCTGCTGTGGGGCGCCCATGCCCAGAGCAAGCAAAAACTGATCGATGCGACCAAACACCTGGTGCTGACGTCGGTGCATCCATCGCCGCTATCGGCGTATCGGGGCTTTATAGGCAACGGCCACTTCAGCCGAACCAACAAGTTCCTTGAGCAAAACGGCCTGGCTGCGATCGACTGGAAACTGCCACCGGTTTAAGTCATGACTCAGCGGTACAAGGCACACTCAGCGCAATAGCCGGTGTGCCAGCACTTGTTGTCAGGAAGGGTTGGCTTCATCCTGGCGAGCCCAATAGCGGAACAGGGGTTCAGCCAAAAACAGCACGAAGATCAGGCGCATCACCTGCAACGCGGTAACCAAGGGCACTGACAGTTGCAATGTTTCTGCGGTGAGGCTCATTTCTGCAATGCCGCCCGGCATCATCCCCAGGGTCATCGAGCGCAGATCGAGTTGGGTAAGGGCACTCAAGCCCAGTGCGCACAGGCTGGCTATCAACATGGTCAGGGCTGTGCCCAGCAGGGTTTTACCGATAAAAGACGGCGCCCGTCGAAAGAATGCCCGATTGAAATGACAGCCCAGCCCGCTGCCAATCAGCCACTGCCCCATCTGGCTGCTGCCGTCTGGCAGGCCTATATGCAAATCCCACAGAATACTCACGCTGGCACTGACCAGCAGCGGCCCGAACAGCCACGGGTTTGGCTGGCGCAGGCGTTGCCAGATCCAGGCCAGCAAGGCACCTGCCGGAAACAATAACGCCAGCCAATAGAAGTTAATCGAGGCAGGGTGTACGGCAGGAGCACCTTCGCCCAGCAGGTACTTGAAGGCTGCCGGAACGCACAGCACAACGGTCAGTACGCGCAGGCTCTGCCCAGCAGCGACGCGGCTCAATACGGCGCCATTGCGTGCGCCGAGGTTGACCATCTCCCCCGAACCGCCGGGCATGCTGGAGAAGAACGCAGTGGCGCGATCCTCACCGCTGCGGCGCATCAGCCATACACCGATCACACTCGACACACTGGTGAGCAGGGCGCCCGCCAGGATCAGCCAGAAATGCGCCAGCACCTGCTCCATCACCACAGGTGTGAAATGCAGGCCGATACCGATGCCCACAATCCACTGCCCGCATTTACGCCCGCCGGGAATCTCGGCCAGTTGCCAGGGTGTCAGGCAACGCACCAGGATGATCGCCAGCAGAGAGCCGACCATCCACGGTAACGGCCAGCCGATCTGGCTGGCGAGGTAGCCGCCAGCCAGGCCGATCAGCGGCGTGCCCCACCAGTGCTTGAGTCCTGAATCAGGCATTGGCCAGGGCGCGACGTTGAGCGCTGCGTTTGCGCCAGATACGTATGACAGGCAGCAACAACATGATTGTCGTCAGTACCCAGACACCCAGGGTGATCGGGCTCGCCCACAGGATATCCAGCGCACCGTTGGATATCGACAGTGCGCGACGCAGGTTCTGCTCCATCAGCCCGCCCAGAATGAACCCCAACAATACCGGAGACAGCGGGAAGTCGAGCTTGCGCAGGATATAGCCGAAGATGCCGATACCGATCATCAGGAACAGATCGAAGGTGGTCGCGTGCACGGCGTATACACCAATGGCCGTGATGATGGCGATTGCGGGCACCAGCGCCCAGTTAGGCACCGACAGAATCCGGGTGAAGATACGGATCATCGGGATGTTGAGGATCACCAGCATGACGTTGGCGATAAACAATGACGCGATCAGACCCCAGACGATATCCGGCTGCTGCTGAAACAACAGCGGGCCGGGGGTGATGTTGTACAGCGAGAGGGCGCCGATCATCACTGCCGTGGTGCCCGAACCCGGCACGCCCAGGGTCAGCATGGGTACCAGCGCCCCACAAGCGGAAGCACCGATTGCGGTTTCGGGGGCCGCCAGACCGCGCATGTCACCCTCGCCGAATTTGCCGGAAGTACCCGCCAGGCGTTTTTCCGTCATATAGGACACAGCGCTGGCTAGTGTGGCACCTGCACCCGGCAGAACGCCCATGATAAAACCGAGCAACCCGCAACGGATATTCACCGCGAATACCGCAGACGCTTCCTTGAAATTGAACATCATGCGTCCGGTGGCCTTAACCGCTTCCTGGCCGCGATGGGTTTTTTCCAGCAGCAACAGGATTTCGCTGATGGAGAACAAACCCAGTACCAGCACGACAAATTGAATGCCGTCAGTCAGGTGGATGTTGTCGCCGGTGAAGCGGTATACGCCACTGTTGGCATCAATCCCCACGCAGGCCAGAAACAGGCCGATAAGCGCAGCGATAAAGGTTTTGAGCGGACGGTCCCCGGCCATGCCGCCGAGGCAGACAATGGCAAACACCATCAGCACGAAATACTCCGCCGGGCCGAAGGCTATCGCCCACTTGGCCAGTAGCGGAGCAAACAGCACCATGCCGCAGGTGGCGATAAAGGCGCCAATAAATGAGCTCCAGGCCGACAGCGACAACGCCACGCCAGCCAGGCCTTTACGCGCCATCGGGTAGCCGTCGAGGGTGGTCATCACGGTCGAAGCTTCGCCAGGGATGTTCAGCAGGATCGAGCTGATACGCCCGCCGTATTCACAGCCCAGATACACCGCCGCCAGCAGGATCAGCGCCGATTCCGGTGGCAGGCCCAAGGCAAATGCGATGGGGATCAGCAGGGCGACCCCGTTGATTGGGCCAAGCCCCGGCAGCAGGCCGACCACGGTGCCGATCAAGGTGCCGCACAGGGCTGTGACCAGATTGTACGGGCTGAGCGCGACGCCGAAGCCCTGGCCCAAATAGCCGAAAGTATCCATATCAGTCCTCCAGAACGTCGAGCAGGCCAAGCGGCAGCGGAACGTCCATGGCTTTATCAAAGAGTAAATAAAGGCCAACGCTCACCAAGCTGATGATCACGCTGCTGGGCAGCCAGCGACCGCCATACAGACGCGCCAGCGGGATGCCGACCAGGATGCTGCTGAGGATAAAACCGAGAGGTTCGAAGGTGCCGGCGAAGATCAGCAACAGCACGATACACAGGCCGATCTTGGTCAGGGTTTCACGATCCAGTTTGGGGTCATCTTCGCTGTGCACCACGGGGGAGGGGCGAAAGATCATGTAGGCCAGCCCCAATCCCATTAATGCCAGCATCAGCAAAGGGAAAGCGCGAGGACCAACGGGTTCGTAGGAAAAGGCTGCCTGATAAGGCCAGGCCATCGCCGCCAAACCGGCGCAGACAAGCAGCAGGGCCGAAGCAAATACGCGTTGTGCAAGCATGGTTCACTCCTGGGCTGTGCCCCTGGGTGCAAGGGCACAGCCAGTGGTCGGCGGCGGTTACTGGATCAGGCCGAATTCCTGGGCCAGTACTTTGTAGTCAGCCACCTGCTTTTTCACATAGGTGTCCAGCTCCGGGCCGGTCATGGCGAAGGGGAACAGTTCGCGCTGATCACGCAAAGTGGCGAAATCTTCGGAGGCCAGCAGCTTGTCAAAAGCCTCTTTCCACCAGGCGTACTCTGCATCGCTGACTTTTGGCCCCAGGTAGAAGCCGCGTACGACAGGCCAGACAATGTCGTAGCCCTGTTCCTTGGCCGTCGGGATGTCCTTCATCTCCGGCTCATCGAGGCGCTCGTTGGCGAATACGGCGAGCAGGCGCATATCACCGCTCTGGATATGGGGCATGGAGTCGGAAATATCTGTACTGCCTACCTGAATATGGCCACCCAGCAGCGCGGTAGCGATTTCACCGCCACCCTCTAGGGCCACATAACGCAGGTCACGGGGGTTGATCCCGGCGGCCTTGGCGATCAGGGCGGTCTGCATCCAGTCCTGGCTGCCCACGGTGCCGCCTGAGCCAATGACCACTTTGCTCGGGTCTTTTTTCAGGGCCTGAACCAGATCATCGAGATTTTTGTAGGGCGAGTCCTTCTTCACCGCAATGGCCCCGTAGCTGGTGCCGACCGCTGCCAGCCAGCGTACGGCGCTTTCATCGAAGCGGCCGAACTTGCCCTGGGCCAGGTTAAGCAATGAGCCACTGGACCAGGCTACCAGGGTGCCAGCATCGGCCGGGCGCTGGGCGACCACGGCGTTGTAGGCAACAGCCCCCACGCCACCCGGCATGTAGGTCACACGCATGGGTTTGCTCAGCAGCTTCTCGTTGACCAGTGCGCTTTGCGCCAGTTTGCAGGTCAGGTCAAAGCCACCGCCAGGGGACGCCGGGGCAATGCATTCGGGGCGTTTGGGTTCAGCCAGCAGTTGGCCAGTGAAGAGCATGCAGCCGGCCGCAATAGCCAGAGTGCGCAGGGGGAATTTCATATCGTCTCCTCAGGAGCTTTTATTTTTATAGGGCAGTTTTGGGGTGTGCGAAATCATCGCGACAGAGCGCGGGTAGGGGGGGAATACAGGGATGAAGGGCTTCGGGCTGATAAGTCAGCATGCAGGTGCTCCATTATTGTTCTTATTGGCGAAAACGCTTCAAGGCGTTTTTCGGGCCGTTATGCAGTGCATGACGGCGACAGGGATTACTGTCAGTCTCGTGATGCTAGCCGGCCAACCTTTCGCTAACCTTTCAAAACAGATTCACTGTTTTTGCGCTTCACAGCACTCCTGCCGTCTGTACACTCCGCGCACAAAAGGCTGCGGCCTGGACAAAAAATCGAGGTAAAACCGATGCGTGTGCTTTTGGTCGAAGATCAGCTACAGCTGGCCGAGAGTGTTGCCCAAGCCCTGAAAGGCATGGGCCTGACCGTGGATGTTCTGCATGATGGCGTGGCCGCCGACCTGGCCTTGAGCAGTGAAGAATATGCCGTGGCGATTCTGGATGTAGGCTTGCCGCGCATGGATGGCTTTGAAGTCCTGGCGCGTTTACGGGCTCGTGGCAAAACCTTGCCGGTGTTGATGTTGACTGCGCGCAGTGACGTCAAGGACCGGGTTCACGGGCTTAACCTAGGGGCCGATGATTACCTGGCCAAGCCATTTGAGCTGACGGAGCTGGAAGCCCGGGTCAAGGCGCTGCTGCGTCGCAGTGTGCTGGGTGGTGAGCGGCTGCAGCAATGCGGCGCCCTGGTGTACGACCTCGGAACCCGGCGCTTCACCCTTGGTGATGAGCTGCTGGTGCTGACCTCCCGCGAGCAGGCGGTACTGGAAGCGCTGATAGCGCGCCCTGGCAGGGTCATGAGCAAGGAGCAACTGGCCGCTCAGGTGTTTGGCCTGGATGAGGAGGCAAGCCCGGACGCCATCGAGATTTACATTCACCGACTGCGTAAAAAACTCGACGGCCAGGCAGTGGCGATCGTGACGTTCAGGGGCCTGGGGTATTTGCTGGAAGGCCGCGATGTTTAAGCTCGACAGCTTGCGCTGGAGCCTGTTGTGGCACCTTACGCTGTTGCTGGTTGTGTTGATGCTGGCGAGCAGCTTGAGCGCTTACTTCAACGGTCGCGAGGCCGCCGATACGGCGTATGACCGAACCCTGCTGGCATCGGCACGAACCATTGCCGCCGGGCTCTCGCAGCGTGATGGCAGCCTGAGTGCGGATGTGCCCTACGTTGCCCTTGATACCTTTGCCTACGACAGCGCCGGGCGAATCTACTACCAGGTCAATGATATTCATCAGAAGCTGATTTCCGGTTATGAAAATCTGCCCGCGCCGCCAGCTGGCACGCCGCGGACCGATGATTATCCGGCGTTGGCGCGTTTTTATGATGGCACTTATCTCGGCCAGAACGTGCGCGTTGTGAGTTTGCTCAAGGCTGTGAGCGAACCCAGCATGAACGGCATGGCGGAAATTCGTGTGGCCGAGACCGACGAAGCACGGGTGGCCATGGCCCGTAGCTTGATGGCGGACACCTTGCTGCGCCTGGGCATGCTGGGGTTGGGGGCATTACTGGTGGTGTGGTTTGCCGTAAGCGCCGCACTGCGCCCGCTGGAGCGTTTGCGCAGCGCCGTGGAGGAGCGCGAGATGGATGATCTGCGACCCTTGCCGCTGGTGTCGGTGCAGCGAGAACTACGGCCATTGGTGCAGGCACTCAATCATTTTACCGAGCGTTTGCGTGGGCAGTTCGCTCGTCAGGCGCAGTTTATTGCTGACGCTGCCCATGAGTTGCGCACACCTCTGGCAGTCCTCAAGGCCCAGCTTGAATTGGGCTTGCGTGCAAAGGAACCGCAGACCTTGCGCCATACCCTTGAGCAAGCGGCCCAGGGTACGGACCGGTTGACCCATTTGGCCAATCAGTTGCTGTCGCTGGCGCGCATCGAAAACGGCGCCCGGGCTATTGCCGAAGGCGGTGCGCAGTTGCTCGACCTGAGTCAGTTGGCCCGCGAGCTGGGCATGGCCATGGCGCCGCTGGCCCATGCCCGCGGGTTTGCCCTGGCGCTTGAGGCCGACCAGCCGGTCTGGCTGTACGGTGAGCCTACGTTGCTGCATGAACTGCTGAGCAATCTGGTGGACAACGCCATGGCTCACACACCGGTGGGTGGCAATGTGATTTTGCGCGTGACAGCGCCTGCCGTGCTGGAAGTCGAAGATGATGGTCCGGGCATTCCCCATGAAGATCGCGAACGGGTATTTGAACGCTTCTATCGACGTAATCAGCAGGTGGCCGGGTCGGGGCTGGGGCTGGCGATTGTGGGTGAAATCTGTCGCGCCCACCTTGCCCATATCAGTTTGCATGATGGCGTGCAGGGCGGGTTGAAAGTGCGGGTGAGTTTTGTGCCGGCCAATGGGCGCTAGTCCTGTGACATGGATGGATAAATACCCTGGCCAGTCGACCCGGCGTCAAATCCCCTGTGGGAGCGGGCTTGCCCGCGATTGAATCGATTCGGTGTAACTGACAGACCGCGTCGTCTGCATCGCGAGCAAGCCCGCTCCCACAGATTCAGAGGTTCAGATAAGCATCCAGCGCGCTTCGTGCAGTTGCTCCTGAAACTTCAGGTCATCAGCTTGCACCTTCAACTTCTTGAGCGCGGGCAGGGCGACCAGTGCTTCCATGTCTTGCCCCATAAACACGGTAGCGATTTGCACCAGATCGATGTAGTCGATGGCTTTGGTTTGCCGGGAAAAGTCCTGATACTGCCCGGGAATCTTTAGCAGCATTTCCGGAAACTCCCAGCCTGCCAGCAGCTTGTCACCAATCAGCGGGTGAATGCTGTCGATGACGTGGTTAAGCGAAACCGGATCGGAAAGCAGTTCGTTGTGCTCTTCGGCGTAGGTCAGGATGGGCAAGACGCCGATCTGGTGCACCAGGCCGCCCAGTGCCGCCTGGTCAGGCTTGAGCAAGGTATGACGGCGGCACAGGGTGTAGCAGATGCCGGCCACTTCCAGGCTCTGGCGCCATACATCGCGCATTTTCTGCTCGACCACCTCGGAGCGGGCATGGAAAATCTGCTCCATCACCAGCCCGATCGCCAGATTGCTGCTGTAGTTAACACCCAGGCGGGTGATGGCCGTGTGCAGGTCAGTCACCTCACGGGTGGCACGCAACATCGGGCTGTTGACCACTTTGATCAGTCGGGCTGACAGCGCGGTGTCACGACCTATGACCTTGCTCAAGTTACTGACGCTGATTTCAGGGTTTTCCGCGGCCTTGCGAATGTTTAACGCTACTTCCGGTAGTGTGGGTAGAACCAGGTCATCTCTATCAATGGCCTTAAGCAAGTCCATTTGGACTCTGTGCGCCAGCATGCTCATTTCTCTAGGTACTGCATTTCAATGTGTGGCAATCAACGCTGGATTTCGCGATCGCGGTCCAGTTGATACGGCAGCTCAAGCAGTGAAAGGCCAGGGCCTTGCAGGTCACCCAAGTGAATATCTCCGGCTTGCGCAGCATCGCTGGTCAGCACGGCTAGCAGCTCAACACCGTTTTCGGCGTTAGCGGCCAGTACCACTTCGCCCACGGAACTGGCGTGGGACGGGGTAAACAGCGGCGTGCCGGGGGCGGGCGCAGCATGCCCCGCCTCAAGGGACAGGCGGTAGAGGTGGCGTTTGAGTTTGCCCAGGTATTGCATGCGGGCAACGATTTCCTGGCCGGTGTAGCAGCCTTTTTTGAAGCTGACACCGCCTACGGCCTGCAGGTTGATCATTTGCGGAATGAACAACTCACGGGTTTGGGCCATGACCTGGCCAATGCCGGCGCGAACCTGGCCCAGCAGCCATTGGTTGAGGTCGGCCTCGGGCAGCTGTGCCTTGAGGTGCTGAACGAGGCTTTCAGTCTGTTCGACAGGGGCCCAGAGTTCCGCGCGGCCTTCAGAAGCGCGAATGGCGATCAGGTCGCTGGCGCGGGCAACGCTGTCAGTTTCAGCTGGCAGGTCCAGGCCCAGGCTTTGCAGCACCGAGTCGGCATTTACCAGGCCAAAGCGTACCCAGTTGGCACTGTCATCGGTCAGTTTGGACTTGGAGAACACCGCGTACTTTTTCAGGTCCGCCAACTGCGGTTCAACCAGTTCGCGCGCCATTGCCAGCAGGCAGCCGTTGTCTTGCAGTACGATGCGAAAGCTCGACTGCATACGGCCTTTTTGCGTGCAGCGGGCGCCAAGGCTTGAGCTGGTTTCACTCAAATAGTTGAGGTTGCAGGTCAGCTGCCCTTGCAGAAACTTGCTGGCGTCGTTGCCGATCACAGCAAGGATGCCTTCGTGGTTCAGGGTGCAAAAAAAAGCAGAGTCGGCCATGGGTCATCGCAGTTGAATAAGTCTGGAACACATCATAGAGGTGCGCCCTGCAAATGGGTAGTTCGCAAAGGATGGACGGGGCCGACCAAAGCCGACTGTTCTATGACGGATCGGCCTGTATACTTGCGTTCTATTTGAGGAGCGCTCCATGGTCGAAGATGTTGAACTCAATCGTCTCTACTGGCACAGCCGCCGCGGCATGCTTGAACTTGATGTGTTGCTGGTGCCTTTCGTCAAGGAGGTGTACGCCACCCTTAATGACGTAGACCGCGAATGCTATCGCAAGCTGCTGGAGTGCGAAGACCAGGACATGTTTGGCTGGTTTATGGAGCGCAGCGAGTCCGAGGACCCTGAGCTGCAGCGCATGGTCCGGATGATTCTGGACCGTGTCCAGCCCAAGTAATTATTTTGAATGCCGCTGGCATGCCTCGGGGCAATTGCTGGCGGCGTATCTTGCAGCCCAGTCGCTGGCGCTGATATCTATTTGCCTTCTTTCAATCCCTGCCTGGGCACACCTGCTCGGCGCATTGCTGTGTCTGGCTCACGGGGCCTGGGTGTTGCCAAGGCATATCCGCCTGACCCATGGCAGTGCCATTACCCGGTTGCGTCATGATGTTGATGGCTGGCAGTTGTGGAGTCGTGACCAAGGCTGGCAGGCCGTGCAACTGCGCCGTGACAGCCTGGCGCTACCCCTGGTGGTAGTGGTGCGCTTTCGCTTGCCGGGTGAGCGGCGGGTGCGTGCGGTGTGCATTCCGGCCGCCGCGCTGGCACCGGATCAGCACCGGCGCCTGCGCGTGCGACTGAAGTTCAGTCGGCGTAGGTGGCTGGCACCAGAATAGTGTCCAGCGCTTCGGGGAGCATGTGCGGGTAGTCGAGGGTGTAGTGCAGGCCGCGCGACTCCTTGCGGGTCATGGCACTGCGGATCATCAACTCGGCCACTTGCGCCAGGTTGCGCAACTCGATCAGGTCACGGCTGACCTTGTAGTTGCTGTAGAACTCGACCCTATGAGGCTAAACCCAATGGATACAGGGGTTTCAGCCGATGACCGTCAACCACCACTCCCTAACTGGGACAAACCTGTTACAAACTGCCCTCGCCAAGCCGTACCACTATCGCCGGTCTGGTCGCTATTACCTTCGCCTTCGCCCTCAAGGAACCGCTAAGGGTTTCTATACGCTATCGCTCAGAACCACAGACAAGGCCACTGCTATGACCATCTCCAAGGACATCCTCAAGACGCTCGCTGCTTTCCACTTGGATAACCCAGAGGCAACATGGGATGAGCTCAGAGAGCGATTGGCTGACATCGCTGAGGAGTGCCTGACCATGGCTCATGGTGATGACTCATTGGTGGCCTACGAGATGATCTATGACGAGCTACGTCTGTCGCTTCGTGAGGCATCAGCTAAGGGGCCAATGACCATTGATCAACAAAGGGCCGCGAGCAAAGCCGAGGACATCCTTGAGGCCGCTCAGGAGCGCTTGAAGGGGAGGCCGGGCAAGCTGGTTGGGATCGTTGAGGAACTCAGAGGTGTTCCTTGTGGCACGTCTGTAGCCCCTTGTCTGTCCCTATCTGTAAACGCTTCTAAGGCTCTGACATTCGAGCATCTCTCAGGGCTCTATATGGCGGAGCAAAAGGACAACGTACAGGCCAGCACTATGAGAGATGTTAAGTCGTCTTGTGCTGCTATCAGCGCTGTTCTGGGAGGTCTCGATCTTAAAGAGCACACTCGGGCTGACATGGTGGCGCTCAAGGCAAAACTCCTTGAGGACCGCAAAGGTTCCACTGTAAACAAGCTGCTGACCCGACTATCAACTGTCATGGATTGGGCTGTCCATAATGGCTATCTCGACAAGAGTTTTGACAAGGGCCTGAAGCTCTCTAAGGACGCTGACAGCTCGCGTGAGGCGCTCTCTCAGGATCAGGTCCAGTTGCTCATGTCCTACGCTAATGGCCTGTCTGCTGATGTATGGCAGCGCTGGGCGTTGTCCCTTGGGGCCATCACTGGGACCCGTATCGAGGAGCTCAGGCAGTTGACCAAGGCTGACGTTAAGCAGGTTGGAGGTGTGTGGGTCATCGACATTAATAGGAATGACGGCAAAACGGCTAAGACTAAGCATTCACTTCGGGTCGTACCGTTAACCGATGGGGCCTATGGGTTTGACCTAAAGGCGTTCCTTAAGTTTGTCGAAAAGTCCGACACTCGGCTGTTCACGCTGGGGGCTGGGCAATTCTCTGGTGTGCTCAATGGGGCCCTTCGGGATGTCTTGAAGTTGAAAGCTGATCGGACCCAAACATTCCACTCGTTGCGACACTCATTGGCTGGAGCCTTGAAGGCCGCTGAGGTGCCTGTGGGGACCGCTGAGTCGATCTTGGGGCACTCGTCGGGGTCGATTAGTTATGACCTCTATGGTGCGGGGAGTGCTGTGGAAGTGGGGCGTATGGCTGAGGCCTTGAAGGTGGCCTTTCAATAGCCAAGTGATATCATCAACGTTCTGAATGGAGGTTTCATGACCAACCCGATAGAAATAACTCTCTCTGTTGTAGCCGGGATTTTGATCGTTAAGGGGGGGATGTTTCTATGGCAAAAAAACAAAGAATATCGGGCAGCTTGTATGACTGCGCTGGCCTTGGAAGTTCGCTATGAGGCCATGCGTGATGCTGGGCACGAGCTATTAGACCAGTACGAGTTGGAGCTCGAGCCGTGTCGCCGTGCTGAGGTCCTCAATGCTTTGATCCATAAAATGTCTTTGAGGGATGCGGATACTTTGGCTGCAAAGGAAGCTCAACTGCACGCTGAGAAGCCTAAAACTCCCGGAAGCTGGACCTAAAGACGTTCTATATTGAAGTGCAGCTTCCCGGTACGAGCTGTGCTCTCTTAGGGCGCCCCGACTCCTCTGTGCTTCATTTGAACATCTTGAAAACGTCCCACACGACAGCTCCAATGAACGCAAACCCAGAGATTGCCCATAGAGCCTGCATGATTTTGCGCCGTGCCACATTGATTGACGGTCGCATGCCTGAGGTGATTAGCGTTGCTGCGAAGTTGATTACCAATTGGGCACCCATCAGTTTGAGGATGAGGAGTGTATAAGGCATTGAAACTCCTTGGTTAGGTTGCCAAAAGATATCATTGTGCCATATCTGATTTTATGCCAGTTGTCATATCTAAAATATTTCTTCTTGTCGCTTGTCAAGAACGATTTAAAAACCCTCACTAAGGGTACAGGTAGGCAGACACACAGAAATAAATCCTGCCTGTACATTCAGATTCCTACCATTTGACCTGAGACCACCGAGTGCCAAGAGCGATCACCTAAAGGGTGACACGCCAACGCTCAACCGTCCCCGGTAAGCAGACCAAGCGTCTGGCTCCAGTAGGAAGGAGCGAATATTGATATTGCTGATCGTAAGTCGGTGCCTTTTAGGGCATCGCTGAGAAGCCTTGCACGGGATTGGGGCCACCGTGTATTGCTCAATGTTCACGGGGACCTTAACTTAAAGATCTTAAAGATTGCTCATTGAGAACTATCTAATAATTATCTTTAAATAAATCTATTTCTTTATCTTTAAGAAAGGACTTGTAGGTTTCTTTTGGAAGGGATTTGTCTTGCGACAATGATTATCCCTGCTCGCCGAGAATAACCTTAAGCAGAGCTGTAAGTGGTCGTTCACACCAGCGGTGAATTTGGCGCTTGGTTTTCTTTAAGAGGTTCTGTTGGCTTCGTAGAAGCTGTGCAAATTCTGCATAGCTCGAAGGACTCAGCACCAAAGAGGGTCATATAAATCAAGGTGTCGTAAAAACCCTCACTAAGGCTACACATACATCACGCCCATCGCTGGGCATCACACAGATAATCGCAGAGTCTTCCTGTTTGCTTCTTCATGCCACCGTCCAGAACCTTTGTCGGGTCTCTGCGCTGGGCTGTGGGAGCGAACCTGAGGGAGCAAACAAGAGGAATAGACAAATGATCACTGACATCAAACATAAGCACGCTGGGCACGTCATCATTATCGAAGGTCAAGCATTCAAGGCCAATGATGCAGGGCAGTGGGATCTAACTGACATCTGGCGAACCTTAAAGTTACCAAAGGGTAAACAGCCGGGTAAGTGGGTAGACACCAAGAAGGCCAAGACCTTGGAACAAACCGGAAATATCGGTTCGTTAAACAAGGGCCGAGCAGGGTCCGTGACACAAGCAACCAAGCGAGCCACTCTGGCATATGCCGGATGGGTCTCAGATGAGTTTGAGAGGATGGTCTATGACGCCTTCGAGGCGATCCTTGAGTTACCCGAAGTTGCTCTCATCGTTGCCGACAAGATGGCCTCCTTGGGGAACGATCACAGTGCATCCATCCTCAAGCGCATGACATTCAATGACAAGTGTCAATGGAACTCTCTGGGGCACCGTAATACCGTACAGGGCCTTCGTTCAGCTATCGCTAAAGGCAACCTCACAGAAGATCAAGCAGCCACCCTTGCAGCCAGAGACGGCCTAAAGGGATTCGCTTAATGAGCAACTTTAAGAAAACCATTCCGACAATCGATGAGCTCGTCTTGATTAACAGGGTGTTCACCAAGCCACGCCGGGCATCGCTCATTACGATCCGCGCCTTGGTCTCAAAGGTGAATGCTCCAGGCCGTTCGCGTGATCCTGAATTGGGCACTGTTTATGACCTCGCGGTGACGCTCCCCTACATTGCCCTCATAACAAACCATCGATGCATGGAAGCGCTCAAGGACGCTCTTGAAGACGGTCTCAGTTTGAAGACACTTGTCCGCTGTGACCTGTCCATTCCGATGAACAGTCAGCCGATAGTACTGGCCTGAGAACTGTCGTTTAAAAACCCTCACTAAGGCCACGGGAATCAGTCACCCATGGTCTCCTCAAAGTCCCACGAGGCGCCCTAAGCGTCAGTAGTGGGCAATCTATGCACCACACCGGAACCTCTTTGCTGTCCGCCATTCAGCACAAAGGCATTCCTACAGTCCCCGCCAAGTTAACGCCCACAGGACTGTGAAACCACCTTCAATCCAATACCTTTAAGCAAACCTTGTTGATCCCGTGCGGGTCTCCTTTCCCCATTGGTCACGCGATCATGGCGGCAAGGTTTGACTTAAGGGTCTCTCAAAGGAGAACCCAATATGAAACTCGACATCGTACATACCGATAAGACCCTGACTATTCAAGGCCAAACTGTGACTAAGGCATATGCCGAAGGCGTGATGTTGGCAGGCTTGCTGGCTGCTGTGGGCAAGAACCACGGCGCTATCATTTCGATCATCAAGCAGTTCATGGAGGCTGGTCTGAGCACCGCAGCATTCCCTGATCAAACCTCAGTTGCCCGCCAAGAGATCCACGCGGCTGGTCTACGTGAAGCTGCTCGACAACGTGATGCCCAGTTCCATGCGGACCGCTTTGCATCCTACAAGGCCCCGACACGTCTTGAGGTAGCTCGTGCTCGGGAGACCAAAGAGAAGCAAGCAGCGGCTATCCGTGAACACGGCAACGCCATTCGTGCAGCCCGCCGTAACTAACAGTCGGCCACAAGGAGCCTTTGAGACCTCTCAGGGCTTCCCTAAACAGAATTCAATTCAGGAGATTATCAAACATGAAACCATACGAATACGTTAAGCCTACAACGTGGTCCACCGCTATCACCGAACAAGGTGGGACCATTCAGTTCAACACTGAGACCACCATCAAAGGTGGCGCAGGCACTGATGCAGCAGCTTATGTGAAGGCCCTGACAGATGGTCTCGATGAATACTTCAACGGTGGCGACTGGGAAGAAGGCGCTGAAGAAGCGATTCCCTGTGAGTTCCGCCCTAAGGGCACCGAGCCGACCACCCAACAGATCGTTCTGATGCAAGATCGAAGTGTTGAGTTCGACCCGCGCAAGTCCATCTATGACGATTCGACCTTCACTAAAGGCGAGGCCGTCGCTGGTGACTTCCTGTTCTGTGAGGCCACCCCTCAGGCCGCTCTGTTTTCTTTTCGTCAGACCTTCTTGGACCATCACATCATGTCGGGCTTCACCCTCAATGGTTTGACGCAGACCGCTGAGAAGCTCTTGAAGGACTTCGAGATGTCCTGTGGTGCGACCATTGCCAAGATTCTGACCACCTCTTCGTCCACTGAGGTCAAGGCCCTTACAGGTCTCTCTAAGAACCCACGCGAACGCGCTGAGGACATCATTGATGGTCTGACCATGAACATCAACCAAGCAGTTGGAACCTCGCTGTCTGACTTCGTGTTGCTGATCCCGGCTAAAGAAGTTGCTGGTCTTGAGCGTGCTGCTCAGCGTGCTGGACTGTCAGACGTAGAGGACCTCTTGGGCTGTGGCTCTCAGTTCTACTCTGGCGAGGACTTGGGCATCTTCATGTTGCCTAAGGGCATGGCCTCACTGAGCTTCCGTAAGGACTCCAACGGTGCTGTGTGGCAGATCCATGCGACCCGTAACCCTAACGCTATGGCGTGGGACGTAGAGGTCATTGGTGTGGCTGATGTGGTGACACAGGCCAAGGTACAGCTCAAGCTGGCAAACCCTGCTGACCCTAAAGAGAAGCTCCAAGTAGAGCTGGTCGATTTCCCTATGGTCACTCGTGTGACCCTGGCTGACTAAATGATGTATCCCTGAGGCTCCCTTTGAGGAGTCTTGGGTTCTTTTAGTGATATGTTATTTCGTTTCTTTTTGGCTGGTTCAAGGAGGACCCTTATGACCATGCGAAAGATGTTCGGTTGGCTGTCCTCAAGGCTATCGTTAAGTCTCCCAGCTTCTGGAAGGTAGTCGCCATGATTGCCATCGTCAGCGGGGTGGCTGTCCCTGAGGGACTCATAGAGCTTACCCATGATCTGCTGAGCGATGTAATGACAGCCATGTAGGGCGTTCCTGTGTGAAATCTCGTGGGCCATTGGCTTGCAGGTTATTCAGATTTCACACAGGAACCCCTAAGAGGGGCTTTTAGAATTTGGCAGAAAAATGTGAGTGACCACCTTTAATGCACTCTGGGAGCAAGTACCCCCGTAGGCCCTCGCGCACTCGCTCAGGCGCACCATAAGGACCCTTGCGGGCACGCGATAAGGACCCCAGCATTGGGACAAAAGTGAGCCAAAGCTGTTACAAAACGATGCCTTATGGTGCTACGCTAAGGTCTCCTAACGTGCCTCAAAAGGTCGGTGTAAGGATCGTATCCTTCGCCTCTGGCAGCATCTCAGGATAGTCCAGCGTGTAGTGCAGACCCCGAGATTCCTTACGTTCCATGGCAGACCTGATCATCAGTTCAGCTACTTGGGCAAGGTTCCTCAGCTCAATCAGGTCTCTGCTTACACGATAGTTGCTGTAGAACTCGTCAATTTCATCCAGCAGCAGGCGCACCCGGTGCTGGGCCCGCTGCAGGCGCTTGTTGGTGCGCACGATGCCCACGTAGTCCCACATAAAGCGCCGTAGCTCATCCCAGTTGTGGGCGATGATTACGTCTTCATCGGAGTCGGTCACCTGGCTGGCATCCCAACTCGGCAGTGCGACGGGGGCGGCGATTTCGGGCGACTGGGCAAGGATGTCTGCCGCTGCCGACTTGGCGTACACAAAGCACTCGAGCAGCGAGTTGCTGGCCATGCGGTTGGCACCATGCAGGCCGGTGAAGCTGGTTTCGCCGATGGCGTACAGGCCCGGCACATCGGTGTGGCCATGTTCGTCGACCATCACGCCGCCGCAGGTGTAATGCGCCGCAGGTACTACCGGGATGGCCTGTTGAGTGATGTCGATACCAAATGCCAGGCAGCGCTCATATACAGTCGGGAAGTGGGCCTTGATAAAGCTATCGGGCTCATGGCTGATATCCAGGTACACACAATCGATGCCCAGACGCTTCATTTCATGGTCGATGGCCCGGGCGACGATATCCCGCGGGGCCAGTTCGCCCCGCGGGTCGAAGCGATGCATGAAACGCTCGCCGTTGGGCAGCTTGAGGTGCGCGCCTTCGCCCCGCAGGGCTTCAGTGATTAAAAAGCTCTTGGCTTGCGGGTGATACAGGCAGGTGGGGTGGAACTGGTTGAACTCCAGGTTGGCCACCCGGCAACCCGAGCGCCAGGCCATGGCAATGCCATCACCGCAGGCACCGTCCGGGTTGCTGGTATAGAGGTACACCTTGGCTGCGCCACCGGTTGCCAGAATGGTGAAGCGCGAGCCAAAGGTGTCGACTTCACCCGTGGCACGATCCAGCACATAGGCACCGAGGCAGCGATCACCTTCCAGGCCCAGGCGGCGTTCGGTAATCAGATCGACGGCAACGCGCTGTTCGAGCAGTTCGATATTGGGGCGCTGGCGGGCCTGTTCGAGCAATGTCTTGAAAATCGCCGCGCCGGTGGCGTCGGCCGCATGGATGATGCGCCGGTGGCTGTGCCCGCCTTCTCGGGTGAGGTGGAACTCAAAGCCCTGTTGCTCCGGGTCGATGCTGTCATCGCGGGTGAAGGGTACGCCCTGATCGATCAGCCACTGGATGGCTTCGCGGCTGTGCTCGACGGTAAAGCGTACCGCGTCTTCGTGGCACAGCCCGCCACCGGCATTGAGGGTGTCTTCGACGTGGGACTGCACCGTGTCGGTGTCATCCAGGACAGCGGCGACACCGCCCTGGGCCCAGAACGTCGAACCATTGGCCAGATCGCCTTTGCTCAGCACTGCAATACGCATATGGCTGGGTAACGTGAGCGCAAGGCTCAAGCCGGCAGCGCCGCTGCCAATCACCAGCACATCATGTTGAAAATGTTGGCTCATTCTTCTCACATCCGCAAAAAAACGCCCTCTGGTATCTCTAGTATATAGAGGGGGGGATCGGCACAATGGCCGGGCCTTTATGGCATTGTGAAATTACAGCGGGCGCAAAGTGTGCCTCAGACACGAAGGGTCTGCATGTTGATTTGCACAATTAATCTGCATGCTGGGGCAGTGCTCTGGAATGGCGCGGGTTCTGATACGCTTCCAAGGTACTGCAGGGCTTGTTTTATACGAAGTTTTTGAACTTTTCGTATAGCCAGGGGTTCCATAGTGGGCTGCCCTTGATGCAGGGGAACGGCGTCCAGATTGATGCGGGGTTTGTTTTTTCGACTCGACAGCTGAATTTGACGACAAGATTATTGACGCAGCCGGCCAGGCCCGAGCTGCGTTTTCGTGTGTGCCAAATCCGGGCACGCAGGAAACTTGCCAGGGGGGAGAGAACTTTTGCGAAAAGCCCGAGTCTATGTTTGCAAGCCTGATCAATTAGCACAGCAATCTTCCTCCCGGTCTTATGAGGAGTATTCATGCTAGCCCAGGAAGAGGATCAGCAGCTGGTCGAGCGCGTACAGCGTGGCGACAAGCGCGCGTTCGATCTGCTGGTGTTGAAGTATCAACACAAAATTCTCGGGTTGATCGTGCGTTTCGTGCACGACACCCATGAAGCCCAAGACGTTGCCCAGGAGGCCTTTATCAAGGCGTACCGGGCACTTGGTAATTTTCGCGGCGACAGTGCCTTTTACACATGGCTGTATCGCATCGCCATTAACACGGCGAAAAACTATCTGGTGTCACGCGGTCGACGTCCGCCTGACAGCGATGTGAGTTCGGAAGATGCCGAGTTTTATGATGGTGATCACGGTCTCAAGGACCTCGAGTCGCCGGAGCGCGCTTTGCTCCGAGACGAGATCGAAGGCACCGTTCATCGCACTATTCAGCTACTGCCAGAAGATTTGCGTACGGCTTTAACTTTACGTGAATTTGATGGTCTGAGTTACGAGGACATTGCGAGCGTCATGCAATGCCCGGTGGGTACCGTGCGCTCCCGGATTTTCCGCGCCCGGGAAGCCATAGATAAAGCCCTGCAGCCGTTGTTGCAGGAAAACTGAGACAGCGGCGACAGCCAAGAGAGGAACCGCCATGAGTCGTGAAGCCCTGCAGGAATCGCTGTCCGCAGTGATGGATAACGAAGCGGACGAACTGGAACTACGTCGGGTATTGAATGCCTTCGACGACACACAAACCCGTGACACCTGGTCCCGTTATCAGGTGGCCCGTGCTGTGATGCACAAGGACCTGTTGATTCCGCGCCTGGACATCGCATCTGCCGTTTCGGCCGCGCTGGCTGAAGAGCAAACCCCGGCCAAGGTTGTCCGTGGGCCGTGGCGCAGCATTGGTCGCCTGGCCGTAGCCGCGTCGGTTACCGTCGCTGTTCTGGCGGGTGTGCGGCTGTACAACCAGGATGACATCGTTGGCAACCAGCTCGCCCAGCAGAACCCTGCGCAGAGCCTGAGTGCACCGATGGCCAAAGGTCCGGCAGTACTGGCCAACTACAGCGAGAGTGCCGATCAGGCCACCGGCCCGATGGCCAACGGTGTCCTGCAAGGTCAGCCGGGCTGGCAAGATCAGCGTTTGCCTGGCTACCTGCGCCAGCACGCAGAGCAAGCAGCGCTGAAAGGGGCTGAAAGCCCTCTGCCTTATGCTCGTGCTGCGAGCCTCGAAAACCGTTAAGGACCATCATGCGCGTCCTACCTTTGCTACCTCTTCTGCTCAGTGGCTGGTTTGCAGTACCGGCCCACGCCGATGAAGCCCAGGACTGGTTAAAACGTCTTGGGCAGGCCGAGCAACAGCATAGCTATCAGGGTACTTTCGTTTACGAGCGTAACGGTAGTTTTTCTACCCACAGCATCTGGCACCGCGTGCAGGATGGCAAGGTTCGTGAACGGTTGATGCAGCTTGATGGCACTGCGCAAGAGGTGATCCGCTCGGATGGGCGCACTGAATGTGTCACTGGCAAACAGGCCTCCGGGTTGGGCGATGTCACGGCTGTCGCGGCGCGTCAATTCGATGTCCAGAAGTTCAATGACCTGTATGCCGTGGCAATCGAGGGCAACTCCAGGGTCGCCGGTCGCCCGGTAGTGGTCATATCGTTTGCTCCGCGTGATCAGCATCGCTACGGTTTTGAGCTGTATCTGGATCGTGAAACCGGTTTGCCTCTGAAGTCCTTGTTGCTCAATGACAAGGGGCAGTTGCTTGAGCGCTACCAGTTTACGACCTTTGCCACCACGCCTCCTGATGACAGCCAGCTCACGCCTGCGGGGCAGTGCCGTGCTGTTGCCCCTGCCGACAAAGGGGCCGGGCAGGTCAATTCGGTTCAGGCCTGGCACTCTGACTGGCTGCCCTCCGGTTTTGAGCAGGTCAGCAGTACGGTGCGCCGTGATCCGCGGACCAAATCCGAAGTCACCAGCCTTCTGTATGACGATGGCCTTGCCCGTTTTTCGGTGTTTATCGAGCCGGTCAAGGGCGCTGCTGTTCCAGATGCCCGCGTCCAGCTCGGGCCCACAGCTGCGGTCACGCGCCACCTGAGCACGCCTCAGGGAGACATGATGGCCACGGTGGTGGGTGAAATTCCCATGGGCACTGCTGAACGAATTGCCCTGTCGATGCGTGTCGGTGAAAACGATGCTCAGGCCAAACCATAGGGTTGCATCGACATGGCGGGTGACAATTTTCGATTTGCCATTTTTATCTCTTTTTATAAAGGTCAGAGCCCCAAAGGGCTTTGGCCTTGTTTGTTTTCCGGGGTCTGAAAAACGGTCTATGCTTTTGACTTGTTTTTAGGTGCCTGTCGCTTAACTCTGCTGTTATTAACGGGAGCTGTATGTCGATGCCGCGATTGAAATCTTATCTACCCATTTTTGCAGCCGTGCTGATGCTCGGGCAGGCAGTGCCGGTGATGGCTGAAGCGCAGTTGCCTGATTTCACCCAACTGGTTGAACAGGCTTCGCCAGCCGTAGTGAATATCAGTACCACGCAAAAGCTGCCTGAGCGTCGCATTTCCAGCATGGGCCAAATGCCCGACCTGGAAGGCCTGCCGCCTGGCCTGCGCGACTTTTTTGAGCGCAGCCTGCCACCTGCACCCGGTGGCAAAGGCGGGCGTCAGCGCGAGGCCCAGTCCCTGGGCTCGGGCTTTATCATCTCGCCCGATGGCTACATCCTGACCAACAACCACGTGGTTGCAGATGCCGATGAAATCATTGTGCGCCTGTCCGATCGCAGTGAAATGAAAGCCAAGCTGGTGGGCACTGACCCGCGCTCTGACGTGGCCTTGCTGAAAATCGATGGCAAGAACCTGCCGGTGCTCAAACTGGGCAAGTCCCAGGACCTCAAGGCCGGCCAGTGGGTGGTTGCGATCGGTTCGCCATTTGGTTTCGACCACACCGTTACCCAGGGCATCATCAGCGCCATGGGCCGCAGCCTGCCGAATGAAAGCTATGTGCCATTTATCCAGACTGACGTGCCGATCAACCCGGGCAACTCGGGTGGTCCGCTGTTCAACCTGGCGGGCGAAGTCGTGGGCATCAACTCGCAAATCTATACCCGTTCGGGCGGTTTCATGGGCGTGTCCTTTGCAATCCCGATCGATGTGGCGATGGACGTTGCCAATCAGCTCAAGGCTGGCGGCAAAGTCAGCCGTGGCTGGTTGGGCGTGGTGATCCAGGAGGTCAACAAGGACCTGGCCGAGTCTTTCGGTCTGGAAAAACCTGCCGGTGCACTGGTGGCGCAGGTACTGGATGACGGCCCGGCTGCCAAAGGCGGTCTGCAAGTGGGCGACGTGATTTTGAGCATGAATGGTCAGCCGATCGTCATGTCGGCAGATTTGCCGCACCTGGTTGGCGCTCTCAAGGCCGGCAGCAAGGCCAACCTTGAAGTTATTCGTAACGGCAAGCGCCAGAATCTGGAGCTGACCGTGGGCGCTATCCCTGATGATGCAAAAGACATCGCTTCGGGTGGCGGCGCTGAACAAAGCAGCAACCGCCTGGGCGTGTCCGTAGCGGACTTGAGTGAAGAGCAGAAGAAAGCCAACGACATCAAGGGCGGTGTGATCATTACTGACGTTCAGGACGGTCCTGCGGCCTTGATCGGCCTGCAGCCTGGCGACGTGATTACGCACTTGAACAATCAGGCCATCACCAATGGCAAGGAGTTCACCGAGATCGCCAAGGCATTGCCGAAGAACCGTTCGGTGTCGATGCGGGTTCTGCGTCAGGGGCGTGCCAGCTTTATCACGTTCAAGCTGGCGGAGTAAGCCGCACAGCCGTGAGGGAGCGGGCTTGCTTGCGATAGCATCGGCGCGGTTCAACGGCGAAACCGCGTTGCCTTCATCGAGAGCAAGCCCGCTCCCACAAGGGCAATAAAAAAGCCCGTATCGCGAGATACGGGCTTTTTTTATTTCTTCTGCTTGGGGACGCGAACCAACTGCGTATTGGAATACATGTCATGCCAGGTGCGTTTTTGCTTGTCGAAGATCGACCAGACAAACCCCAGCCCCAGGCACAACCACGAGCCTATGGACACGATAAAACGCAGAAGGGCCTGCCACAGGCTGATTGCCGTGCCGTCGGCGTTCTGTACGCGAACTCCCCAGACCTGCATGCCCAGGGTTTGCCCGGAGTGGGTCCAGAACTTGGCAAAGAAACCGAACAGGACGAAAAACAGGAGGGTCGACAGCAGCGGGTCACCATCCAGGGCGCCTGCTTCTGACAGTTCGCGCATTTTGGCTTCGCCAATAAAGCTCATCATGATCAGCTTGTAGATAAAGGTCGTGACGATCAGCAGGGCGGTACACAGCAGAAAGTCGTAGAACATGGCTGCCAGGCGGCGCCCCAGGCCAACGGCGGGAAAGTCGCCTTGAGGGCTAAGCGGTTGTTTCGACATGGCAGGGTCTCGTGAAGGAAAACAGCCATCTTACGGAATAACGGCCATAAAAAAGCCTCTGATGTCACCATCAGAGGCTTTTGTGCACGAGATTTAAGCTTCTGCTTGAACTTCGTCAGCCTGCAGGCCTTTTTGGCCCTGTACCGAGATGAAGGTCACTTTCTGGCCTTCCTTCAGGCTTTTGAAGCCGTTGCCCTGGATGGCACGGAAGTGCACAAACAGGTCCGGGCCGCTTTCAGGGGTGATGAAACCAAACCCCTTCTCGTCGTTGAACCACTTGACCGTACCGCTCTGACGTTGAGACATTTCTTAATTCCTTGACGCTAACAATTAATGACAGCCTCTTTCACATGAAAGAGTACTGGTGCTGGGTTGCAGGAAAGTAAGAGACGCAGAACGGGATGTAGCAAGCATTGAGCTACTGCCCAGGTCACGATTCCAGCGACCCATGCAAACACAGTGGGCAAACTCTACGAAACTGTAATTGAAAAAACAAGCCCCTTTAAATACGCCGCAGGGCCGCTGTTTTTAATACTCTAAACGCAGAGTCAAAGAGCGGATCGTTATAGAGGTGTTCAATTATTTTCGTGTAATAAAGACTGTTTTCGCTATCGAAAGTTTGCACTGTTATGTAGCAGTTGCATGACACGTACGCACCGTGAACATGCAACTGTATAACTTACTGTTTAACCCCTGTAATAACGTTGCGCTACAAACGGCATTTTCGACACTTTCATCGGCACGCGCTTGCCCCGCACGATGGCCCAGACTTCAGTGTCCACAGGCGTGAATGCGATATCCAGATAACCCATTGCCAAGGGTGCGCCCAACGTTGGCCCAAAGCCGCCGCTGCATACGGTGCCGATCTCGGTGCCGTCGGCATCGACGATTTGTGCGCCTTCACGCACCGGGGTACGTTCCTGGGGCAGCAAGCCCACTCGTTTACGCGCTACGCCGTTTTGCTGCTGGGCAAAGATGCTCTCGGCACCCGGGAAACCACCGGCCCGCGGGCCGTCAGCGCGACGGGCCTTGGAGATGGCCCAGAGCAGGCTGGCTTCGATAGGCGTCGTGGTGTCGTTCATGTCGTGGCCGTACAGGCACAGGCCCGCTTCCAGGCGCAGCGAATCCCGTGCGCCCAGGCCGATGGCCTGAACCTCTGGCTCGGCCAGCAGGCGGCGGGCCAGTGCTTCGGCGTGCTCGGCCGGCACTGAAATCTCAAAACCGTCTTCGCCGGTATAACCCGAGCGGCTGACGTAGCAATCCGCGCCCAGTAAGGTCACCGGGGCAAATTGCATAAAGGTCATGTTCGCCACTTGCGGTGCCAGGCGTTGCAGTACGCTGACTGCAGCCGGGCCTTGCAGGGCAAGCAGGGCGCGCTCTTCAAACAGCGGCTGGATCTGGCAGTGGGCGCTCAAATGCTTGCGCAGGTGGGCCAGGTCCTGATCCTTGCAGGCGGCGTTGACCACCAGGAACAGCTCGTCATTACCCAGGTTGGCGACCATCAGGTCATCGAGGATGCCGCCCTGTTCGTTGGTGAACATGGCATAGCGCTGCATACCCACTGGCAGGTCGATGATATCCACCGGCACCAGTGCTTCCAGGGCTTTGGCCGCGTCAGCACCGGTCAGACGGATCTGGCCCATGTGCGATACATCGAATAACCCGGCCTGTTCACGGGTGTGCTGGTGCTCTTTCATCACCCCTAGCGGGTACTGCACGGGCATGTCGTAGCCGGCAAACGGCACCATGCGGGCGCCGAGTTCAAGGTGCAGTGCATGCAGCGGGGTTTTAAGCAGTTGTTCGGTGGACATTCGAGACTCCTTGAAAATCAGCACTCAATAATGTTGACGGCGAGACCGCCGCGGGCGGTCTCCTTGTATTTGCTTTTCATGTCGGCGCCGGTCTGGCGCATGGTGCGGATCACCTTGTCGAGCGAGACAAAGTGCTGACCATCACCTCGCAGGGCCATGCGCACTGCGTTGATGGCCTTGACCGAGCCCATCGCGTTACGTTCGATGCACGGCACTTGCACCAGCCCGCCAATCGGATCGCAGGTCAGGCCGAGGTTGTGCTCCATGCCGATCTCGGCGGCGTTCTCGACTTGCTGCACGCTGCCGCCCAGCACTTCACACAACGCGCCGGCCGCCATTGAACAGGCCACGCCGACTTCACCCTGGCAGCCGACTTCGGCCCCCGAAATCGAAGCGTTTTCCTTGTACAGAATGCCGATGGCGGCGGCAGTGAGCAGAAAACGCACCACGCCGTCTTCATTGGCGCCGCCGATAAAGCGCATGTAGTAATGCAAAACGGCCGGGATAATTCCCGCCGCACCGTTGGTAGGCGCTGTGACCACGCGCCCGCCGTTGGCGTTTTCTTCATTGACGGCCAGGGCGTACAGGTTCACCCAGTCCAGTACTGACAAGGCATCGCGCAGCGCGGCTTCCGGGTTGGCACAGAGCTGACGGTGCAAGGCCGGGGCACGGCGCTTGACCTTCAAACCGCCGGGTAAAATCCCTTCATTGCGACAGCCGGCACTTACGCAGTCCTGCATGACCTGCCAGATTTTCAACAGACCGCTGCGGGTCTCGGCTTCCGGGCGCCAGGCGCCTTCATTGGCCATCATCACTTCACTGATCGACAGGTGATGGGTTACGCATTGGCGCAACAGGTCCTTGGCGGTTTTGAAGGGGTATTGCAGCACAGTACTGTCTTCGACAATTCGGTCGGCACCTGCCGCGCCTTCGTCCACCACAAAACCACCGCCGATCGAGTAATACTCGCGGCTGCGGATCTGAATGCCGGCGGCATCCAGTGCCCGAAAAATCATGCCGTTGGGGTGATAGGGCAGGGGTTTGCGAATCATCGCCAGGTGTGATTTTTCGATGAATTCGATGGGGTGTTCACCCAGCAGGTTCAGGCGCCCGCTGCTGCGAATCGCGGCCAGTCGTTCGGCCACGGTTTCGGTGTTGACGGTATCCGGATGTTCACCTTCCAGCCCCAGCAGCACGGCTTTGTCGCTGCCGTGGCCTTTGCCGGTGGCGCCGAGGGAACCGTAGAGTTCAACTTTTACGCAGGCTGTTTGTTGCAACAGCTCATCACGGCGCAGACCTTCGACAAAACGCGCAGCAGCACGCATGGGGCCGACGGTATGGGAACTGGAGGGGCCGATGCCAATCTTGAACAGGTCGAACACGCTTAACGACATGGGGTTCTCCGGTTTCTTATTGTGTGGGTAGGCAAATCATCTGTAGCCGCTGCCGCAGGCTGCGATAAAGCCCGCAGGGCCTTGGCCGTTGTGCCCGAAAGCGGGGCCGCTTCGCAGCCCAGCGCAGCCTTCGGCAGCGGCTACAGGTTTTGACTTATGCCTCCTGATAGTTCTCGATCGACGGGCACGCACACACCAGGTTGCGGTCGCCAAATACGTTGTCGACGCGACCGACCGGTGGCCAGTACTTGCCTTCAATCAAGGACGCCACCGGGTACACCGCCTGTTCGCGGCTGTAGGGGTGAGTCCATTCGCCGACCATTTCTGCGGCGGTGTGCGGGGCGTTTTTCAGCGGGTTGTCTTCCTTGTCCAGGCCGCCGCTCTCGACTTCGCGGATTTCTTCGCGGATGCAGATCATCGCGTCACAGAAACGATCCAGCTCTTCCTTGGACTCGCTTTCGGTCGGCTCGATCATCAGCGTGCCCGCCACCGGGAACGACATGGTCGGGGCGTGGAAGCCAAAATCGATAAGGCGCTTGGCCACGTCATCGACGCTGATACCGCTGGTTTCCTTGAGCGGGCGCAGGTCGAGGATGCATTCGTGGGCGACCAGGCCATTGCTGCCCGAGTACAGCACCGGGTAGTGCTCTTCAAGACGGCGGGCGATGTAGTTGGCGTTGAGGATGGCCAGTTGCGATGCACGTTTGAGGCCTTCACCGCCCATCATGCGGATATACATCCAGGTGATCGGCAGAATGCTGGCACTGCCAAACGGTGCCGCGCAGACTGCGCCTTCCTTGCGTGCCATGGCCGCGTGGCCCGGCAGGAAGGGTGTGAGGTGCGATTTGACGCCAATCGGGCCTACACCCGGGCCGCCACCGCCGTGAGGGATGCAGAAGGTTTTGTGCAGGTTGAGGTGGGACACGTCGCCGCCGAACTTGCCCGGAGCGCACAGGCCCACCATCGCGTTCATGTTGGCGCCGTCGATGTACACCTGGCCGCCGTTGTCATGAATGATGCCGCAGATTTCGCGGATGCCTTCTTCGAACACGCCGTGGGTGGAGGGGTAGGTGATCATCAGCGCGGCGAGGTGGTCGCGGTGCTCGATGGCCTTGGCACGCAGGTCTTCGATATCAACGTTGCCGCGGGCGTCACAGGCGGTGACCACCACGCGCATGCCGGCCATGTTGGCGGTGGCCGGGTTGGTGCCGTGGGCCGAGGACGGGATCAGGCAGATATCGCGGCGCTCGTCGCCACGGCTCTGGTGGTAGGCACGAATGGCCAGCAAGCCGGCGTATTCGCCCTGGGAACCGGCGTTTGGTTGAAGGGAAATAGCATCGTAGCCGGTAGCCGCGCAGAGCATGGCTTCCAGTTCGGTGGTCAATTGCTGGTAGCCCAGGCTTTGTTCGGCAGGCGCAAACGGGTGCAGGTTGCCGAACTCGGCCCAGGTAACCGGGATCATTTCGCTGGCGGCGTTGAGCTTCATGGTGCACGAGCCCAGCGGGATCATGGTGCGGTCCAGCGCCAGGTCCTTGTCGGCCAGGCGACGCAGGTAGCGCATCAGCTCGGTTTCAGAGTGGTAGCGGTTGAACACCGGGTGGCTGAGGATCGGCGACTGGCGCAGCAGGGCGGCGGGCAGGGTGCCCGTTACGCTGGTGGCCAGTGCGTCGAAGTCAGGCAGGGCCTGGCCGTCTGTGGCGAGCAATGCCCACAGTGCAGTGACGTCGGACTGGCTGCTGGTTTCATCCAGCGACAGGCCCAGGCGCTGGTCGTCGATCACGCGCAGATTGATGTTCTGCGCATGGGCCTTGGCGTGCAGCGCAGCGGTGTGGGTGCCGGTGTTGAGGGTCAGGGTGTCGAAGAACTGTTCCTGCTCGACCTTCAGCCCCAGATCGCTGAGGCCACGGGCCAGGATCGCGGTCAACTGGTGAGTGCGTTGGGCGATTTGCGTCAGGCCTTTAGGGCCGTGGTAAACGGCATACATGCTGGCGATGTTGGCCAGCAGCACCTGAGCGGTACAGATGTTGCTCGTGGCCTTCTCGCGGCGGATATGCTGCTCGCGGGTTTGCATGGCCAGGCGCAACGCCGGTTTACCGTGACGGTCAACCGAAACACCGACCAAGCGACCCGGCATGTCGCGCTTGAATGCATCGCGGGTGGCGAAGTAGGCCGCGTGCGGGCCACCGAAGCCCAGTGGTACGCCAAAGCGCTGGGCGCTGCCGATGGCGACGTCCGCGCCGAACTCGCCCGGCGGGGTCAGCAGGGTCAGCGCCAGCAGGTCGGCGGCAACAGCCACCAGGGCGTTGGCGGCGTGGAAACGCTCGACCAGTTCGCGATAGTCGAATACATCGCCGTTGCTGGCCGGGTATTGCAGCAACGCGCCGAAGAAGGCTGTCACGTCAGTCAGTTCGCGCTCGTCGGCCACAAACACTTCAATGCCCAGCGGCTCGGCACGGGTGCGCAGCACGTCGAGGGTTTGCGGGTGGCAGTGGCTGGAGGCGAAAAAGCGGTGGCTGGTTTTGTTCTTGCTCAGGCGTTTGCAGAAGGTCATGGCTTCTGCAGCAGCGGTGGCTTCGTCGAGCAGCGAAGCGTTGGCAATCGGCAGGCCGCTAAGGTCGCTGATCAGGGTCTGGAAGTTGAGCAGCGCTTCGAGACGGCCCTGGGAAATTTCTGGCTGGTACGGTGTGTAGGCGGTGTACCAGGCCGGGTTTTCCAGCAGGTTGCGCAGGATTGGCGAAGGCGTGTGGCAGTTGTAATAGCCTTGGCCGATATAGGTTTTGCATAGTTGGTTTTTGGTCGCAATGGCCTTGATAGAGGCCAGGGCGTCGGCTTCACTTTGCCCGGCCGGCAAGTTGAGCACGCTGGTGCCCTTGATGCTTTCCGGGATCACGCTGGCGCTGAGACCTTCAAGGGAATCAAAGCCCAGGGTGGCGAGCATGGCCTGTTCATCGGCCTGACGCGGGCCGATATGGCGCGCGATAAATTCATTGGCGGTGCTGAGATTGATGGTCATGGCTGGGCTCTCAGTTGTCGTCTTGGGCTTTGATCAGGCGGTCATAGGCGTCCTGATCGAGCAGTTGGCCAACAGCGTTGGCGTCGGCGGGCTTGAAGCGGAAGAACCAGCCTTCGCCCAGCGGGTCTTCGTTGACCAGTTCCGGGCTGCTGTCGAGCGCCGGGTTGACTGCGATCACTTCGCCGTCCAGGGGCATATACACGCCGCTGGCCGCCTTGACCGACTCGACAGTCGCGGCTTCGGCGCCCTTGTCGTAGGCCTGCAGCTCGGGCAATTGCACAAACACCACGTCACCCAGAGCGTTTTGCGCAAACGCGGTAATCCCCACGGTTACGCTGCCGTCAGCTTCGGCGCGCAGCCATTCGTGGTCTTCAGTAAAACGCAATTCGCTCATGGAAACTCCTCAAGGCCAGACAGGTCTGGTGGTCACAGGTAAATGCTCGTGCAGGTCGAGCTTATTGAGAAGTTCATTGCAAGATGGTTGCCAGTTTAAAAATATTCTTATTTATCAATAACTTAAGATTTTATAAGCGATATTTGAAGAGCAGGGCTGTAGCGAATTCGATACAGCCTGAAGGCCATAAAAAAATCCAAGGGGATCAAAGCCTTGCGTGGCATGGGTAGAGAGGGTGTGTATCGAATTCGTTCCGGTGGAGTGAATTCGATACAAGGCTTGGGTTGCCAATGAGCGGGAGCACAAATTCTGTTGCAGCTGCCGAAGGCTGCCTTCGGCAGCTGCAAGGTCTGAAGGAAATTTTAACTGTGGGAGCGAGCCTGCTCGCGAACGAGTTTCGCGAGCAGGCTCGCTCCCACAGGGAGGGTTGACCGGCAACAGAGTATCTACAGGGCTCTGTGTCCGTCAGGCCTTGCCCGGGATGCCGTATTTGCGCAGTCGATGGGCGATGGCGGTGTGACTGGTTTGCAGGCGGCTGGCCAGTTGGCGGGTGGAGGGGTAGCTGACGTAGAGCTTCTCCAGCAGCGCCTTCTCGAATGTTTCGACAGCGTGCTCGAGGGTCTCGATCTCGCTGTCGTTTTGTCGTGCCACCGAGGTGCCGGCGATATCCAGGTCGCCAATGTCCACCAGCGAACCCTCGCAGATGGCCGCTGCGCGAAAAATCACGTTCTGCAACTGGCGTACGTTGCCGGGCCAGCGGTTGCCCAGCAGGGCCGGGTAGGTACCGGGTGCCAGGCGACACGCCGGACGCTGGATCTGGGTACAGGCCTGCTGCATGAACGCGCGTGCCAGCAACAAAATATCCTGGCCGCGTTCACGCAGGGGGGGCACTTCGATATTGAGCACGTTCAGACGGTAGAACAGGTCTTCGCGAAAGCTGCCTTCGTTGACCATTTTTTCGAGGCTGCGGTGCGTGGCGCTGAGGATGCGCACATTGACCTTGACCTCGCGTTCGCCGCCCACCCGGCGAAAGCTGCCGTCGTTGAGAAAGCGCAGCAGCTTGGCTTGCAGGTAGGGTGACATTTCGGCGATTTCGTCGAGAAATACCGTGCCGTTGTTGGCCAGTTCCATCAGCCCCGGCTTGCCGCCACGCTGGGCGCCGGTAAAAGCGCCGGGGGCATAGCCGAACAGTTCGCTTTCAGCCAGGTTCTCCGGGAGCGCAGCGCAGTTCAGGGCCAGGAACGGTGCGCCAAACCGATCGCTGATGGCATGGCAGGCGCGGGCCACCAGTTCTTTGCCGGTGCCGGTCTCCCCCTGGATCAGCAAGGGCGCGTCCAGGGCCGCTACGCGCTGCGCCCGGGCTTTAAGGGTGCGGATGGCAGGGGAGTCGCCGAGCAGGGCGTCAAAGCCTTCTGCGTGATCGTGATGCAGGGCTGCCAGGCGCTCGCCGATGCGGCTTGGCTGGTACAGGGTGAGCAGGGCGCCGGCATCGGTGATCGGCGTAGCGTCGAGCATCAGCGGATGGCCGTTGAGCGTGACTTCGCGCAGTGGCAGGCGAAAGCCGTTTTCCAGCAGCACGTCGAGCAGCCCGGGGTCGCTGAACAGTTGGCCGATACTTTCGCCGGTCGGCTCGTGGCCGTACAGTGCAACCAGCGCCGGGTTGGCCAGCAGCACATGGCCTTCGCTGTCGAGCGCCAGTACCGGGTCGGTCATGGCGGCGAGCAAGGCGTCCAGTTGCAGGTGACGGCGCTGGCCGGGAAGGATATCGACCACCGTTACCGTTTGCACACCGCGGACACCAAACAGGGCCTCGCGCAGCTCGTCGAGCACTTGCGGGCTGAGGGTCGGGGCGTCGATGTAAACGTTGGGCGGAACCATTTCCACCGCATCCAGATTGAGGTTGCGCCCGCCCAGCAATGCCAGGACTTCCTGGGTGATGCCAACTCGGTCGATAAAACTGACATGGATACGCATGGGAACGGCAAACACTTCTGGCCAGCAGGGACGGCCAGTATGCCTTGGCGGGGGGGATAGGTGAAATTCCGTGGGAGCGGGCTTGCTCGCGATGGCATCAGCGCGGTCTAGTCGTTAAACCATGTTGCCTGCATCGCGAGCAAGCCCGCTCCCACAAAAATGCAGCCCTCAGCCAGTGGCTGAATCAGTCCAGATGGTCGAGCTTGATCGGGTCGCCCGGCTTGTGGTTGAGCTGGGCCATCACGTCGGCGAACATCTTGTCGTAGTAACCGTGCATCGAGCGGATGTCGGCGGTTTTGGGAATGCCGTGCTTCACGGCAATCTGGAAAGCGTCATGGGCAAAGTTGTAGGCCATGTCCTTGGGCAGTGTGAAGGACTCCTTGAACTCCTTCTTGTTGATCTGGCCGTGCATGTCGAACTGCATCGACTTGCCTTCCTTGGGATCCTGAACGACCTGGTAATCGATCTTGATGTCATACCCAAAGTCGCTCGGTTGCAGCGGTTCGCGGTGGATATGCAGGTGACCGGGTTCGAACGAGGCCATAGGGTACTCCTTGAGGCTATGGGAAAGGGCAGGCCCCGGGGCCTGCCCCGAGGTTCAGAAGTAGGTGATACCCGGTTTTTCGGTGCTGACCCGAGTACCGGCCTTACCTTGAACGATTGCTTCGATATCCGCCAGTGCGCCGATCACGGCAGTCTTGCCGGTTTTGCGGGCAAACTCGCAGGCCGCTTCCACTTTAGGGCCCATGGAGCCCGAGGCAAAGCCGAGTTTTTCCAGCTCGTCCGGGTGGGCCTGAGCAATGCCCTTCTGGGTTGGCTTGCCCCAGTCGATAAAGGCCGCATTCACGTCAGTGGCGATCACCAGCAGGTCGCTGTCCAGTTGCTGGGCCAGCAGCGAGGACGCCAGGTCCTTGTCGATCACCGCTTCGATGCCGCGCAGCTTGCCGTCTTCGCCGTACATGGTGGGAATGCCGCCGCCGCCCGCACAGATCACGATGGTGCCCTTTTCCAGCAGCCACTTGATCGGGCGAATTTCGAAGATGCGTTTGGGTTTCGGGCTAGGCACTACGCGACGGAACTTGTCGCCGTCCGGAGCAATGCTCCAGCCTTTTTCGGCGGCCAGGCTCTTGGCTTCGCTTTCGGTGTAGACCGGGCCGATCGGCTTGGTCGGCTTCTGGAACGCGGGGTCCTTGGGGTCGACTTCAACCTGAGTCAGCAGGGTGGCAAACGCGGCCTCCTGTGGCAGCAGGTTGCCCAGTTCCTGCTCGATCATGTAGCCGATCATGCCTTCGGTTTCAGCACCGAGCACGTCCAGCGGGTAAGGGGCGACTGCAGTGTAGGCGGCGGCTTGCAGGGACAGCAGGCCGACTTGCGGACCGTTACCGTGGGCCACTACCAGCTCGTTGCCATGGGCAATGCGGGCGATTTGGGCGGTAGCGGTCTGGATGTTTTCGCGCTGGTTCTCGGCGGTCATGGGCTGGCCGCGACGCAAGAGGGCGTTACCGCCCAGTGCAACGACGATACGCATAGAAGATGTCCTTTTAAAAGTGTGGGAGCAGCCTATGTGGGAGCGGGCTTGCCCGCGATGGCATCGCCTCGGTGCATCAGATGAATCGAGGTGTTTGCATCGCGAGCAAGCCCGCTCCCACGGTAGTCATGGGTTCACATGACTACCGTGGACAGGCTTAGATATCAGCCAATGCCGCGACCAAAATCGCCTTGATGGTGTGCATGCGGTTTTCAGCTTGCTCAAAGGCGATGTTGACAGGGGACTCGAACACTTCCTCGGTCACTTCAATGCCGTTTTTCAGGTTTGGATGGTGCTCGGCCACATCTTTGCCGACCTTGGTTTCACAGTTGTGGAACGCAGGCAGACAGTGCATGAACTTCACGCGTGGGTTTTCTGCCGCCTTGATCATGTCGCTGTTGACCTGGTAAGGCAGCAGCAGCTTGATACGGTCGTTCCAGGCTTCAACCGGTTCGCCCATCGATACCCAGACGTCGGTGTGGATAAAGTCCACGCCTTTGACGGCAGCTTTAGGGTCTTCGGTCAGGGTGATTTTGGCACCGCTTTCCTTGGCGAATTCCTGGCACTGTTTAACGAACGACTCTTCCGGCCACAGGCTTTTTGGTGCGGCAATACGCACGTCCATGCCCAGTTTGGCACCGATCAGCAGCAGCGAGTTACCCATGTTGTTGCGGGCGTCGCCCAGGTACGCGTAGCTGATGTTGTGCAGCGGCTTGTCGCTGTGTTCGCGCATGGTCAGCACGTCGGCGATCATTTGCGTCGGGTGGAACTCAGCGGTCAGACCGTTGAACACCGGCACGCCTGCGTACTTGGCCAGCTCTTCGACAACAGCCTGTTCAAAGCCACGGTATTCGATGGCGTCAAACATGCGGCCCAGAACGCGGGCGGTGTCTTTCATGCTTTCTTTGTGACCGATCTGTGAAGAAACCGGGTCGATGTAGGTAACGTGCGCGCCCTGGTCGTGGGCTGCCACTTCAAATGCGCAACGGGTGCGGGTCGACGTTTTTTCGAAGATCAGGGCGATGTTTTTGCCTTTCAAGTGCGGCTCTTCAGTACCGGTGTACTTGGCGCGCTTGAGATCGCGGGACAGATCGAGCAGGAAATGCAACTCACGTGGAGTGTGGTGCATCAGGCTCAGAAGGCTGCGGTTTTTCATGTTAAAAGCCATGGTGATCTCCTTGGTTTCGGGTTAACCGGCTTGCACCGGCCCCGTGTTGGGGCCGGGGCAAGCAATCAAATGGGTAGATTAATAGTCGACAGGGTCACGCACGATCGGGCAGGTCATGCAGTGACCGCCGCCACGGCCGCGGCCCAGTTCGGAGGCGCTGATGGTGATGACTTCAACGCCAGCCTTGCGCAGCAGGGTGTTGGTGTAGGTGTTGCGGTCGTAACCGATCACCACGCCAGGCTCCAGGGCCACCACGTTGTTACCGTCATCCCACTGCTCGCGTTCTGCTGCGAACGAGTTGCCGCCGGTTTCGACCACACGCAGTTTTTTCACGCCCAGGGCCTTGGCCACTACGTCGAGGAAGTGTCCTTCTTCGCGTCGTACGTCCACGCCGCCTTGTTTCTTGTCGTCCGGGTACACCGAGAACGCAACGATCTGGTTCACGACTTCAGGGAAGATGGTCACCAGGTCGCGGTCGCAGAAGCTGAACACGGTGTCCAGGTGCATCGCCGCGCGGGACTTGGGCATACCGGCAACGATCACTCGTTCTACAGCGCCGTTCTTGAACAGGTTTTGTGCCAGTTGGCCAATGGCCTGACGTGACGTGCGCTCGCCCATACCGATCAGGACTACGCCGTTGCCGATTGGCATCACGTCGCCGCCTTCAAGGCTGGCGTTGCCATGGTCGACAGTCGGGTCGCCGTACCAGATCTGGAAGTCGGCGTTGGTGAACTCAGGGTGGAACTTGTAGATCGCGGTGGTCAGCAGGGTTTCCTGACGACGCGCCGGCCAGTACATAGGGTTCAGCGTCACGCCACCGTAGATCCAGCAAGTGGTGTCACGGGTGAACTGGGTGTTGGGCAGCGGTGGCAGGATAAAGCTGGTGTGACCGAGAAAGTCACGGAACATCTGAATGGTCTTGCCACCAAAGCTGTCCGGCAGGTCGTCGGCCGACACGCCGCCGATCAGGTACTCGGCAATTTGGCGTGGCTCAAGGCTTTTAAGCCAGGATTTGACTTCGTTGACCAGGCCCACACCCACCTGATTGGGGGTCACTTTGTGGTCCAGAATCCAGTCCAGGGCTTCCGGGATGGCAACGATATCGGTCAGCAGGTTGTGCATTTCCAGCACATCAATGCCGCGGTCGCGCATTTTGGTGACGAAGTCGAAGTGGTCACGCTTGGCCTGGTTGACCCACAGTACGTCATCGAACAGCAATTCATCGCAGTTGCTTGGGGTCAGGCGCTGGTGAGCCAGGCCTGGGGAACACACCATAACCTTATGCAGCTTACCGGCTTCGGAATGCACGCCGTATTTCACTTTTTCCGTGGTCATTACAGTCATCCTCCAAAGTACACAAACAGGTTGTTACAGGGTCAGGAAACCGTCGTAGAGACCATAGGCAGCCACCAGGGCGCCGATCACTACTGCGGCAAAAATCACTTTCTCGATGTTGGTGAACACGGGCTGGCCGCTTTCACGCTTGGCCTTGGCGAACAGAATCGCGCCAGGTGCATAGAGCAGGGCCGACAACAGCAGGTACTTGAGGCCGCCGGCATAGATCAGCCAGATCGCGTAGATCAGGGCGATACCGCCGATGATCAGATCTTTCTTGCGTTCTGCCAGGGCGTTCTCGTAAGTCTCGGCACGTACCGCCAGCAGGAAGCCGTAGGCTGCAGACCAGAGGTAAGGCACCAGGATCATCGAGGTCGCCAGGTAGATCAGCGACAGATAAGTACTGGCCGAGAACAGGGTGATGATCAGGAACAGTTGCACCATGGCGTTGGTCAGCCACAGGGCGTTGACCGGTACATGGTTGGCGTTTTCCTTTTTCAGGAAGGCCGGCATGGTGTGGTCCTTGGCCGCCGAGAACATGATCTCTGCGCACAGCAGTACCCACGAGAGCAGGGCACCCAGCAGGGAGATGATCAAGCCGACGCTGATCAGTACTGCACCCCAGTGACCGACCACATGCTCAAGCACGGCCGCCATCGAAGGGTTTTGCAGTTTTGCCAGTTCAGGCTGAGTCATGATGCCCAGCGACAGCACGTTCACCAGTACCAGCAACAGCAGCACGGTGATAAAGCCGATCACGGTGGCCCGACCCACGTCCGAACGTTTTTCGGCACGGGAAGAGAAGATGCTTGCGCCTTCGATACCGATGAACACCCAAACGGTGACCAGCATCATGTTGCGCACCTGATCCATCACGCTGCCCAGGTCCGGGTTTTTTACGCCCCAGATGTCACTGGTAAAGATGTCCAGTTTGAACGCGAAGAGGGCAATCAGGATAAACAGAACCAGCGGTACGACCTTGGCAACGGTGGTTACCAGGTTGATGAACGCTGCTTCCTTGATGCCGCGCAGTACCAGGAAATGCACGGCCCAGAGCAGGATCGAGGCGCCGATGATGGCGGCGGGGGTATTGCCTTCGCCGAAGATCGGGAAGAAGTAACCCAGGGTGCTGAACAGCAACACGAAGTAGCCGACGTTACCCAGCCAGGCGCTGATCCAGTAGCCCCAGGCTGACGAGAAACCCATGTAATCGCCGAAGCCTGCTTTGGCGTAGGCATACACGCCGCCGTCAAGGTCAGGTTTGCGATTGGCGAGGGTCTGGAACACAAAAGCGAGGGTCAACATACCGACAGCGGTAATTGCCCAACCGATCAGGATTGCGCCGACATCAGCGCTGGCGGCCATGTTTTGTGGCAGCGAAAAAATCCCGCCGCCAATCATTGAGCCGACTACCAGAGCAACCAACGCACCCAGTCGCAGTTTTCCAGGAGTATCAGACATTTGTAGTGACTCCAATCTAGGAGAAGTGAGGCTTCAAAGTTAAGTCCATTGATATTCAAGCCGTTTGACATAGATCAGGGCATTACTACATTCCATTGTTGATAGAGCGGGGAAGGTCGCGATCACGCATTTTTATGACGCTTCCTGAAAGCCTTACTCCAGAGATGTTTTCAGGTATTAATACGTTCGTTACCCACGGTGTCGTGGGGATTGAAGCTAGCCAGTATTTCCAGATTTGCAAATGTCATCTTCAAGTTTCATGAACCCCTCCATGAAATTAAATCGTCATCTATATATGAACGGTTTTTTAGGTTTCAATAGGCGCAATGGTTATCAGGGAAGCACGGCTTATTGCGGGGATCTATTAAACGTTTGGGCACTGCATATATTTAGTCAGTGAACGTCTGTAGCCTGATATTCATAAGTTTTAACCAAGTAGTACAGCGAGGTGACGATGTCGCAACAGACGCAAAAGCTTAGGCTCAACGCCCTGATCGCGTTGGTTGTCGGCTCGATGATTGGAGGCGGGATTTTTTCGTTGCCACAAAATATCGCCGAGCATGCTGCCGGTGGTGCCGTGTTGATCGGCTGGGCAATCACGGCAGTGGGCATGCTGGCGCTGGCCTTTGTGTTCCAGACCCTGGCCAATCGCAAGCCGCAGCTGGATTCGGGGGTGTATGCCTACGCCAAGGCCGGGTTTGGCGACTACATGGGTTTCTCGTCAGCCTGGGGCTACTGGATCAGCGCCTGGATGGGCAACGTCGGTTACTTCGTATTGCTGTTCAGCACCCTGGGCTATTTTTTTCCGGTGTTTGGCCAGGGCAACACGCCGATCGCCATAGGTTGCGCATCGTTGCTGCTGTGGGGGGTGCATTTCCTGGTGCTGCGCGGGATCAAGGAAGCGGCGTTTATCAACCAGCTGACCACCGTGGCCAAAATCGTCCCCATTGTGATGTTTATCGTGCTCACCGCCGTGGCGTTCAAGGCCGATATTTTCACCCGGGATTTTTGGGGCACACAAACACCCAGCCTGGGCAGCGTGATGGACCAGGTGCGCAACATGATGCTGGTGACGGTCTTCGTGTTTATCGGTATTGAAGGTGCCAGTGTCTACTCGGGCCGTGCCGAGAAACGTTCGGATGTGGGCAAGGCTACGGTCATTGGCTTTCTCGGCGTGCTGGCCCTGCTGGTGCTGGTGAACGTGCTGTCGCTGGGGATCATGAGCCAGCCGGAACTGGCCAGTCTGCAAAACCCGTCGATGGCCGGGGTGCTCAAGCATGTGGTGGGAGAGTGGGGTGCGATACTGATCAGTATCGGGCTGGCGATCTCGCTGCTGGGGGCGCTGCTGTCGTGGGCGTTGCTGTGCGCCGAGATCCTCTATGCCACAGCCCGGGACAACACCATGCCGGCGTTCCTGAAAAAGGAAAACGCCAACCATGTGCCGGTCAATGCCCTGTGGCTGACCAACTCGATGATCCAGATTTTCCTGGTGATCACCCTGGTGTCCGCCGGTACTTACACCAGTCTGATCTATCTGGCGTCATCGATGATCCTGGTGCCTTACCTGTGGTCGGCAGCTTACGCGGTGCTGCTGTGCGTGAGGGGCGAGACTTATGAGCGGGCGGGGCGGCGGAGGGTCAAGGACCTGCTGGTAGGGGCGGTGGCGCTGATTTATGCGATGTGGCTGTTATATGCGGCGGGGCCCAAATACCTGCTGCTCTCGGCGTTGCTGTATGCACCTGGGGTGTTCTTTTTCGCCAAGGCCAAGCGCGAGCAGGGTGAGCTGCTGTTCAAGCCCTGGGAGAAGGTGATATTCGCGATGGTGGTGATAACCGCACTGGCGGCAGCTTATGCGCTGTATAGCGGGGCGTTGGCGTTGTAAGTGGCGATTTGTGGGAGCGGGCTTGCTCGCGATGGCATCGCCGCCGTTTGCCTGATACACCGGGGTGTCAGTATCGCAGGCAAGCCAGCTCCCACAGGTGTGCGGCGCTCATAAATTCCGAGGGGGGCCAGTTCCTGTAAAAAGCCTTATGAGTGCTCCGCTCGTCAACTGCTACGAAGGGCTTGGCAAGCGCTCCGGTCGCGACCAGATCCACAGATTGCCCATGCTCATGCCGGCAATCGCCAGAAACACCGGCCAGTTGTGATCCAGCACATACAGCATCAGCCCTGCGCACAACAACATGCTGACAGTGGCGCTGATTTTGGCGTTGCGCTTGATGATCTTGCCGTTGCGCCAGTTGCTCAGGATCGGACCAAACAACCGGTGGTTTTCCAGCCAGGCACTCAAGCGCGGGGAGCTTTTGGTCGCGGCCCAGGCGGCGAGCAAAATAAATTCGGTGGTCGGCAGGCCAGGAATCACAATCGCAATCAGGCCAATGCCCAGGCTCACATAGGCCAGCAAGCCGAACAGGATTCGGGCGATTTTCGACGTGGATCGGGTTTGGCGGGTCATAAGCTCAGGACGCATAAAAGGACACCCGACCAGCGTGCGCTGGTCGGGCCTGTCAGCTTAAGCCAGTTCTGGCTGAGCAGCGTAGGCGTGTTCCAGTAATACGGTAAAACGCTCAAAGGCCGCTACTGCACCTTTGTCGAGGTCGGCTTCTTCTTCAGCCGTCAGTTCCAGGCCGTCGAGGGTGCGGATAAAGCTTTTCCAGCCTTCGGCACGGCCACCGGCAGGCTCGCCCAGGTGGCGGGCGCCGAAGCTGTCGCTCAGGCCCAGGCCCACAGCACGCTTGATCAGGAATGCAGCGCCCAGCTTGGAACCTTCGGAAACGAAGATCCAGCCCAGTGCTTCAGCCTTGCTTGGCGAATTGACCGCGCCGGCAACCGGGGCAGGCACTTCGGTGTTGAGGTCGGCCAGGTCGGCCTTGGCTTGCTCGGCGCGGCAGCGCTCTGGCAGGTCAGGGACGATTTCTTTCAGGGCCGGGTCGGTGTACAGCGCCTTGAGCTCCGACTGGAACAGGTACTGGGCGACGACAAAGCGGGCGAAACTGGCCGCGTCATCAAATGGCTTGTGCGCCTTGACCAAAGCGTCGAGCTTTTGATGCGGCTCGTTGGTGATCTGGTTCAGACGTTGGGAACGCAAGGCCGGACGTGATGCGGAATCAGCAGTGGTCATGAAAAAATCCTTGAGAATGAGATGCGCTTTGTAACTAGACGATCAGGAAGACGCATCACAGTAAAAAATCCTCACTGCGCAGAGCAGAATTCTGCGCAGTGAGCGTGGCTGATCAGATATCCCAGACCAGATTGATCGAGAAGTTGCGGCCCGGCGCGGTCAGTCGCTCCATATTGGCCGGGTTCAGCACGCCGGCCTCACCCACGCTGTCGTAGCCGCGCACGTCATCCCAGTTCCAGTATTTCTTGTCGGTCAGGTTGTACAGACCGGCATTGACGGTGACGTCCTTGGTGACCTTGTAGAAACCGGTCAGGTCGAGCACACCATAGCCAGGCGACTTGAACTGCTTGCTGGTGCCATCGGGGGCGAAGTAGCTGGTGTCGTCGACCTGATCCTTGCTCTTGACCAGGGTCCAGCTCACCAGGGCGCCATAGTTCTGCTGCTCGTAGCCCAGGCCCATCACGGCGGTCAGCGGGTTGACGCTGTTGATCGGCTGGCCGGTGTCTTCGTTGCGACCGTGGGCATATGCCACGGAACCACGGGTATAGAGGCCCTGTGGCGCGCCGAAAGCGTCCAGGTTCAGGCGGCCTTTGACCTCGGCACCCTTGATGGTGGCGTGCTTGATGTTGTTGGCTTGGAACTTGAGGTCGTCGTAGCCGGGGGTGATGGCATCTTCGTTAATGAAGTCGCGGTACTTGTTATAGAACACGGCTACGTCGAATGAGCCGGCGTCAAAGTTGCCGCGCAGGCCGGTCTCGTAGCTTTTGCTTTTTTCCGGTTCCAGATCCGGGTTCGGCTCTACCGAGTAGCCTGCCTGCAGGTTGTCAAATCGACCGTACAGCGCCTTGGCGGTCGGGGTGCGGAAGCCTTCGGCGTACTGGCCGTACCAGGTGTAGTTGTCGTTGAACGCGTAAGTGACGCCCAGTTTTGGCGACAGGCGGTGCCAGACCTTGTCTGCATCGCTTACGGTGCCTTTCTGGTCGCTGTTGACGGTGTTGAGGAATTCCTGGGTGATATGCGGCGTCAGCTTGGTGTAGTCGTAGCGCAGGCCGGGCATGAAGGTCCAGTCATTCCAGCTGATCTGGTCCTGGGCGAACAGGCTGTAGGTGTTGATGGTCGGGTCCGGGAAGTCGCTGGATTTGACCAGGTAATCTTTCGGGCTGTCGGCGCCCACGGCGGTGCAACCATTGCCTACTGCCAGGCAGGTGCCCGAGCCACTGCGCGAACCGGTGACTTTCTGGTGCTTGATAGTGGCACCGTAGGTCAGCAGGTGATCGGTGTCAGCAATATGGAAGGCTTTGTCTGCCTGGGCGTCCAGTACCCAGGTTTTTTCTTCGTAGGTGGTGTTGCGCGAACGCATCACATGACGGCTGTAGGGGAAGTAGTCTTCCAGGGTGTTCTGGTCGGTTTTGGCGATCTGGTAGTTCAGGCTCCACTTGAAGTGGTCAGCCACGGCGGTATCCAGCGCCATGCTGTTTTCCAGGCCGAAACGCTCGCGGCTGATGGTGTCCTTGCCGTTACGCGACAGGTACATGCCCAGCGGCTGGCCGTTGTTGAACGGTCCGCCGACCGCGCTTTTTTCATTGATGTCGAGGCGGTCCTTGTACTTCTCATAAGTGAAGCCAAGACGGTCGTCATCGTTGTAGTTCCAGCCCAGCTTGGCCAGTACGTTGGTGGTTTTGGTATCTTCAGGGTTGGCCGCGGTACGGGACAGCCCGGTGCCGCCGTGGTCACCGTAGGATTCGGTTTCGTGACCGTCGCGCTGGCTCAGGTGCAACAAGCCGTCGAAGTCGCCCGAGCGGCCGGCGACGGTGCCGGATTTCAACCAACTGCGATCGGCCGAGCTGTAGCCGGCCTTGAGGCGGGCGCCAACATCCTGGCCCGGCTTGATGATGTCATTGGGGTCGAGGGTGAAGTAGCTGACGGCACCGCCAATGGCGTTGCTGCCATAAAGTACCGACGCCGGGCCACGGAGGATTTCGACGCGCTTGATGATTTCCGGGTCGACGTAGTTGCGCTGGGTCTTGGCGTACGGGCCGTTGAAGAACGAGTTGGGGATCTCGACGCCGTCCACCTGGGTCAGGATCCGGTCGCCGTCGATGCCGCGGATGTTGTAGTTGCTGATGCCGCCACGCTGGCCGGCGCCGCCTACCGAGACACCCGGCTCATAGCGCACCAGGTCCTTGATGGTATTGACGTTATCGCGGTCCATATCCTGGCGGTCATGGACGGTAATGGTGCTGGGCACCGAGTTCACGTCCTGCTCCTGGCGAGTGGCGCTGATGGTGACTTGTTGCAGGGCCAGGGTGCCGGTGGAGCTGCTGCGCTTTTCCAGCACGATATTGTTGCTGGCCAGCTTGCGGTAGCCCAGGTTGGTGCCGATCAACAGGCGCTCCAGGGCTTTTTCCGGGGTGAGTGAACCGCGCACGCCGGGTGAGGACACATTCTGCGCCAGCTCTGCCGGCAGGCCGACCTGCCAGCCGGTCACCGTGCTGAAATCGTTAAGCGCGGAGGCCAATGGCTGCTGGGAGATCGCAAACTTGTAATTGCCCACGGAGCGGGTCGCCGGCTGCTCATCGGTCGCCGCCAGGGCTGGAGCCGCCTGCACACCGGCCAAAAGCATGGCGGCGGTCAACAACGACAACGTGCACTGCTGCAAACCACCCTTGCGGGCGTTGGATGAGGACCGGCTGTTGAAACGAGTGGGCATTGATAGCGCTCCGTGGTGAACGAATCTTATAGTTGCGAAGCTGACTCAAAATGCGAATCAGTTGCATTGACTACAACGAGACGTATGACCTTAGGCTATCGAGTAAAAAAACCTACTTTTAATTGAGAATTACCAACGCCGGGAATTCTGAAAGGCTACTTGAGGTGATATGGGCCAGTGAGCGGACGATATCCAGAGGCTGATCCAGCCGGTAGTTGCCGGTCACTGCCACGTTGGCGAGTTTGTCGTTGTTGTTGACGATCCAGCCTGGGTAGTAGCGGCGTACTTCATCCAGCACCTTGCCCATCGGGCAGTTTTCGAACACCAGGCGCCCCTGCACCCAGGCCAGGTCGGTCTGGGGGTTGAGCCGGGCGGTCTTGCTGAAGCCGTCAGGGCCAATGCGCACGCTGTTGCCAGCCGACAGGCGCATTTGCGCACCGGCACTGTTGACCCGCAAGTCGACGTCGCCGCGCTGCACCCGCACCTGTGTTTCACCATTGAGGTAGCTCACGGCGAAGGCGGTGTCGCGCACGCTGACGCGCACGGGGCCAGCATCAAGCACCAGCGGGAACTCCAGGTCGGCGGGAATTTCGAAATACGCTTCGCCCTGATACAGGCGGGCGCTGCTTTGGGCATTGACCACCTTGCTGGAAAACGCCGAGTTGGTGTTAAGCAGCACTTTTGAGCCGTCCTCGAGTTGCAGGCGCTGGCGCTCGCCCACCACGGTCAGGTGATCGGCTTGCAGGCGTAACGGTACATTGCTGTAGCTGCCGACGCTGATAATCACCACCGCCGCAGTTGCCAGGTGTTTCCAGTGTCGTCCTATGCGCCGCAACAGGCCGGGGCTACGGCGGGCTTGCAGGGTTTGCGCGGCGGCCAGCAGCGGTTCGCCGTTCCAGATCGCATTGGCCTTGGCAAAGGCCTGGGCATGGGCGGGGTCGGCATTGAGCCAGTTTTCGAAAGCGGCTTTTTGTTCGTCGCTCGCACACTCAAGAGTAATCAGCCATTCCAGTGCCTGATCCATGGCGCTGTCCTGCAGCACGTCTTGCGCCAGTTCTGGCACGGCAGATTTGTGAGTGTCCGTCACGGATGTTCCTTGGCAGTTTCAGAGCGTTCTAGCAGGCATCGCCGGTCAAGGTTAAGGGCGATTGAGTCTGTCGGCTACCCCGATGCAGATTGCCATGATCAATTTGAGTTCCTTTTGAACGGTGCTCAAGGAAACGTCAAGCTCTTCGGCAATCTCCTGATAACTGCAGCCATGCAGGCGGCTGAGGATGAAAATCCGTTGTTGACGGGCACTTAACTGGCTCAGGCTCACACTCAGACGCTCCAGTAGTTGCGCGGCTTGATGGGCTTCTTCAGGGGTGCTGAGAGGGGAGGCAACGCCTTCGATCACTTCAGTGGGCACATCTTCGACCACGGTGCGTGACTGGATCCGCCGGGCGCGCAGGTGGTCAAGCGCCAGATTGCGTGCGGTCTGGAACACAAAGGGCTCAAGGTGCTCGACGCTGCGTTCGCTCAAGGCGCGGGTTACGCGCAGGTAGGTCTCCTGCAGCAGGTCTTCGGCGGTGCTGTGGTTGTTGACCATCCGCTCCAGGGTGCGCAGCAGGGTTACCCGTTGGGTAAGGAAGACTTGATTGAAGTGGGACTGACTCACAGTGCTACCCGACCGATTTTGAGCGAATGATAATGCTTATCATCTGTGCTATTGGTCAAGTGCTGTTTTGAAATGGTTTGAAATCGTTCTGGTGGGAGTGAGCCTGCTCGCGAAGGTCGTAGACGATAGTGCGTCTTCGCGAGCAGGCTCGCTCCCACCATAAACCTAAACCCGACCCTTCAAATACGCACTGTAATCAGGAATGCGGTGTTCATGGGGCTGGCTCATCAGCGGGCTGCTGAGCAGGTAGTCGGCGCTGCATTCATTGCACGCCACGGGGATGTTCCATACTGCCGCAACCCGCAGCAGTGCCTTGATGTCCGGGTCGTGGGGCTGGGGCTCGAACGGGTCCCAGAAGAACACCAGCATGTCGACCCGTTGCTCGGCGATCCGTGCCCCCACCTGTTGATCGCCGCCCAACGGCCCGCTGATCATGCTTTCGATCGGCAGGCCAAGGCGCTGGCTCAGCAGCAGCCCGGTGGTGCCGGTGGCGCACAGGTCATGCTGGCTGAGGGCTGCCTTGTGGCGTTCGGCCCAGTCCAGCAAAAAGCCCTTGCAATGATCGTGGGCCACCAGGGCGATACGCTTGCGCGCCGCCAGGGTGGCCGTGGTGAAGCTGATACCGATCATCGCGTTACTCCGCGTTGTGCAGCGCCAGGCAGTTATCGAGCATGCGGTTGGAGAAGCCCCACTCGTTGTCGTACCAGGCCAGCACTTTTAGCAGTTTGCCGCTGACTTTGGTGTGATTGGCATCGAAGATCGACGAAAGCGGGTTGTGGTTGAAGTCGCTCGATACCAGCGGCAGGGTGTTGTAACCCAGTACTTTGGAGTGCTGGCTGGCTTCCTTGAACAGCGCGTTGACTTCAGCTGCGGTGGTTTCGCGCTTGAGTTCAATGGTCAGGTCGACCAGCGACACGTTGATCACCGGCACCCGCACGGCCATGCCGGTGAGCTTGCCGGCGAGTTCCGGCAATACCAGGCCCACGGCTTCGGCTGCGCCGGTTTTGCTCGGGATCATGTTCTGGGTGGCCGAACGTGCGCGGTAGGGGTCCGAGTGATAAACGTCGGTCAGGTTCTGGTCATTGGTGTAGGCGTGAATGGTGGTCATCAGGCCGTTTTCAATGCCGAATTCGCGGTGCAGGATCTGCGCCACGGGTGCCAGGCAGTTGGTCGTGCAGGAAGCATTGGAAATAATGTGGTGGGATTGACGCAAAATGTCGTGGTTGACACCGTAGACCACCGTCGCATCGGCATTTTTGCCGGGAGCAGAGATAATCACCTTGCGGGCGCCAGCAGTAATATGTGCTTGTGCCTTGCTGCGCTCGGTGAACAAACCTGTGCATTCAAACACCACATCGATGTTCAGTGCCGCCCACGGCAGTTCGGCCGGATTGCGAATGGCGGTCACGCTGATGCGGTCACCATTGACGGTCAGGCTTTCCTGATCGTGTTCGACATTGGCGTCGAACGTGCCGTGAACCGTGTCGTACTTGAGCAGATGGGCATTGATCGAACTGTCACCCAGATCGTTGATGGCGACGATCTGCAGGTCCTGACGGTAGCCTTGGGTATACAGTGCGCGCAGGACGTTACGGCCGATACGGCCAAAACCATTGATTGCGATTCGTAGAGTCATGGAAAGCGCCTGCCATCGATTTGTTGTTGGAATTACAAGATTATTCGCATAAAAATAGAAAACAAGCCATTTAAGTGGCAATATTTTGTTTTATCTACAACGAGTGACCTGAATCAACGGGTCCGAATGATTGAAGTCGCTCCCCGGAGCCCTTCGGTCAGCATAGGACACGCACAGGTCGCCACATCCGTTAGCCTGGAGTTCAACACATGCATCCCCGCGTTCTTGAAGTCACCGAGCGTCTTATTGCCCGCAGTCGTGCAACCCGCGAGGCGTATCTGACGCTTATTCGTGGCGCTGCCGGCGACGGCCCGCAACGCGGCAAGCTGCAATGCGCGAACTTCGCCCACGGCGTGGCAGGGTGTGGCACTGAAGATAAAAACAGCCTGCGGATGATGAACGCGGCCAACGTGGCAATTGTTTCGTCATATAACGACATGCTCTCGGCGCACCAGCCGTACGAGCACTTTCCTGAGCAAATCAAAAAAGCCCTGCGTGAAATTGGCTCGGTGGGCCAGTTCGCAGGCGGCACCCCGGCCATGTGTGACGGCGTGACCCAGGGCGAGCCGGGCATGGAACTCAGTTTGCTGAGCCGCGAAGTGATTGCCTTGTCCACAGCCGTGGCGCTGTCCCACAATATGTTCGACGCGGCGCTGATGCTGGGCATTTGCGACAAGATCGTGCCGGGCCTGCTGATGGGGGCGCTGCGTTTTGGTCACTTGCCGACCATCTTTGTACCGGGTGGGCCGATGCCGTCGGGCATTTCCAACAAGGAAAAAGCCGATGTGCGCCAGCGCTACGCCGAAGGCAAGGCCAGCCGCGAAGAGTTGCTGGAATCGGAGATGAAGTCCTACCACAGCCCTGGCACCTGCACGTTCTACGGCACCGCGAACACCAACCAGTTGCTGATGGAAGTGATGGGCCTGCATTTGCCAGGCGCCTCTTTCGTTAACCCCTACACGCCTTTGCGCGATGCCCTGACTCGCGAAGCGGCTCATCAAGTCACTCGTCTGACCAAGCAAAACGGCGATTTCATGCCGCTGGGCGAGATCGTTGACGAGCGTTCGCTGGTCAACTCCATCGTTGCGCTGCACGCCACCGGCGGTTCGACCAACCACACCTTGCACATGCCGGCGATTGCCATGTCGGCGGGTATCCAGCTGACCTGGCAAGACATGGCCGACCTCTCCGAGGTGGTACCGACCCTGTCCCACGTGTATCCAAACGGCAAGGCCGATATCAACCACTTCCAGGCCGCCGGTGGTATGGCGTTCCTGATTCGGGAGCTGCTGGAAGCCGGTCTGCTTCACGAAAACGTCAACACCGTGGCGGGCTATGGCCTGAGCCGCTACACCCGCGAACCGTTCCTGGTGGATGGCGAGCTGGTATGGCGTGAAGGTCCGATTGAAAGCCTCGACGAGTCGATCCTGCGCCCGGTTGCCCGTGCATTCTCCGGCGAGGGTGGCCTGCGGGTGATGGAAGGCAACCTGGGCCGTGGCGTGATGAAGGTCTCGGCGGTAGCCCCGGAACATCAGATCGTCGAAGCCCCGGCGCGGGTGTTCCAGGACCAGCAACAACTGGCCGATGCGTTCAAGGCCGGTGAGCTGGAGCACGATTTCGTGGCCGTGATGCGTTTTCAGGGGCCGCGCTCCAACGGTATGCCCGAGCTGCACAAGATGACGCCGTTTCTGGGTGTGTTGCAGGATCGGGGCTTCAAGGTGGCGCTGATTACCGACGGGCGGATGTCAGGCGCGTCGGGGAAGATCCCGGCAGCGATTCATGTGAGCCCCGAGGCTTCGATTGGCGGCGCCCTGGCGCGGGTGCAGGACGGCGACATAATTCGCGTCGATGGGGTAAAAGGTACGTTGCAACTGCTGGTGGATGAGGCAGAATTTGCCGCGCGCACCCCGGCTGTCGGCACTCTGGATAATGCCGTCGGCACCGGGCGTGAGTTGTTTGCGTTTATGCGTCAGGCCTTCAGTTCGGCCGAGCAGGGCGCGAGCACCTTTACCTCGTCTCTGGAAAATCTGAAATGAAGCTCGCACTGGTCGGTGATATAGGCGGTACCAACGCACGTTTTGCGTTGTGGGAAAACGACCAGTTGCGTTCGGTCAGCGTATTGCCCACAGCAGACTTCGCCTGCCCGGAAGATGCCATCAAGCTTTACCTGGATACGCTGGAACTGGCTCCGGGCTCTGTAGGCTCGGTATGTCTGTCAGTGGCCGGGCCGGTGAGTGGCGATGAATTTCGTTTTACCAACAACCATTGGCGCTTGAGCCGCTCGGCTTTCTGCCATGCGCTGCAGGTCGACAATCTGCTGCTGATCAACGACTTCAGCGCGATGGCCTTGGGCATGACCCGGCTGCAACCCGAAGATGTGCGCCAGGTTTGCCCGGGGGTTGTTGACCCGACGCGCCCGGCGGTGGTTATCGGGCCGGGCACCGGGCTGGGTGTGGGCACTTTGCTCAATCTCGGCGAGGGTCAATTCATGGCCTTGCCGGGGGAGGGCGGGCATGTCGACCTGCCCATGAGCAACCCGCGTGAAGTGCAGTTGTGGCAGCACATCTACAATGAAATCGGCCATGTGAGCGCCGAGAGCATTTTGAGCGGCAGCGGTTTGCCGCGGGTCTATCGGGCGATTTGTGCGGTGGATGGCCATGCACCGGTACTGGACAGCGACCGGGCCATTACCGCGGCTGCTTTGGCGGGCGACCCTGTGGCGCTGCAAGTGCTGGAACATTTCAGTTGCTGGCTGGGCCGTGTGGCGGGCAACAATGTGCTGACCATCGGTGGCCGTGGCGGGGTGTATATCGTCGGCGGGGTGATTCCGCGCTTTGCCGATATCTTCCTGGCCAGCGGCTTTGCCCGCAGCTTTGCCGACAAAGGCTGCATGAGCGACTACCTCAAGGGTATCCCGGTGTGGCTGGTGACGGCGCCGTACCCGGGTTTGATCGGTGCCGGGGTGGCGTTGCAGCAGGCGTTTGGCTGAAAGCTCCGTGAGTGGGCTTGTTGTGGGAGCGAGCAAGCCCGCTCCCACAGAGTTTGGATCGCCGTATAAAAACAATAAGGAACACCACTGTGAGCACACCCGGCAAATCCATTTTGCTGGTCGATGACGACCAGGAAATTCGCGACCTGCTTGATCTGTATCTCACCCGCGCCGGTTTCCAGGTGCGTGCCGTGGGAGATGGCGCCGGTTTTCGCGAAACGCTGGACAGCGCGGCGAGTGATCTGTTGATCCTCGATGTCATGTTGCCCGATGAAGACGGCTTCAGCCTGTGCCGCTGGGTGCGTCAGCATCCGCGCTTTGCCCAGATCCCGATCATCATGCTCACTGCCAGTTCCGACGAGGCCGATCGCATCATTGGCCTTGAGCTGGGCGCCGACGATTACCTGGGTAAACCCTTCAGCCCCCGTGAGCTGCTGGCGCGGATCAAGGCGTTGTTACGCAGGGCACAATTTGTCGCTACCACCTCGGGCAACGAGGTGCTGGCATTTGAAGAGTGGCGGCTGAACACCGTGACTCATCGGCTGTTTCATACCGATGGAGAAGAGGTGATTTTGTCGGGGGCAGATTTTGCCTTGCTCAAATTGTTTCTCGATAACCCGCAGCAGATTCTCGACCGCGACACTATTGGCAATGCAACCCGCGGGCGTGAGCTGATGCCGCTTGATCGCATTGTCGACATGGCGGTCAGCCGCCTGCGCCAGCGCCTGCGTGACACTGACAAGCCGCCACGGCTGATCCGCACCATCCGCGGCAGCGGTTATCAGCTGGCGGCTCAGGTCATGTCCGGCAATGACCTTTAAGCGCCTGGGCAAATGGCATATGCCCCGTTCGCTGCTGGGACGCATGTTGTTGCTGACCTTGCTCGCCATCCTGCTGGCGCAAACCCTGTCCAGTGCTATCTGGTTGTCGCAGTTGCGTACCACGCAACTCGAAGGCCTGGTCAACAGCGCGCGTAGCCTGGCCCACTCGATGAACGCCACCGTCGCCTACCTGCGTTCCCTGCCGCTGGCCTATCGTCCATTGGTACTGGATCAACTGCGCAGCATGGGCGGTACGCGTTTTGTCGTGAGCCTCAACGACAAACCACTGGATATGCAGGTGTTGCCGCCCACCCAGCGCAAGCAGGCGGTACTGGATGCCGTGGATCAGGTATTGCGCGAGGCCGTGGGGCCCAATGTCGAGATGTCGGTGCAGTTTGTCAGCCCCCAGGATCTGCGTATTTTCAATGCCGGTCTCAAACTCGACGAGCTACCGCGCTCCTGGGCGCATTTTGCACTGACGCTGGAGCCGGTCGATCCGCCGATCCTGGTCACACAAATCCAGATGGTGCCCGGTGAATGGCTGTATATCGCCTCCTTGTTGCCCCAGCCCTACACCAGTCTCGAAGAGGAGGGGCTGCCGGCCCTGCAGGTGTGGTTTATCGTGCTCAGCAGTATTTTTCTGTTGTTGTTCATCGGTCTGTTGATGCACTGGCAAAGCCGTCCGCTCAAGCGTCTGGCGCGAGCGGCCCGGGACATGTCGCTGGGTGAGGACGAGGTCAAGCCGGTCGAGGTGGGCGGCGGCAGTGAAGTGGTCGAGGTGGCGCGCGCCCTCAATACCATGCGTGCCCGCATCAGTCGTTATCTGACCGAGCGCGGCCAGTTGTTCAGTGCCATCTCCCATGATTTGCGCACGCCCATTACCCGCTTGCGCCTGCGGGTCGAGCTGCTCGACGACGAACAACTGCAATACAAATTCGGCCGTGATCTGGACGAGCTGGAAATGCTGGTCAAAGGGGCGCTGCAATGTGTGAAAGACACCGATATTCACGAAAACATCGAAGCCGTGGACTTGAACCAGTTGCTTGACTGCCTGATCGAGCCTTACCTGCTGCCCCAGGGTAACGGCCGCGTAACGCTGCAGGGCCGGGCTGTCAGACCTTACTATGGTAAACCCCTGGCGCTGCGGCGCTGCATGGGCAACCTGATCGATAACGCGCTCAAGTACGGCCACTACGCGCATTTGCGTATTGATGACAATGAGCAGGCCTTTGTCCTCACGGTTGACGATGAGGGGCCGGGCGTACCCGAGCAGCGTCTTGAGCAGGTATTCGAACCGCACTTTCGCCTGGCCGGGCAGCAGCAGGGCTACGGGCTCGGATTGGGGATTGCACGCAGCATCGCCCATAGCCATGGCGGTGAAGTCAGTTTGCAGAACCTGCGGGCCGGCGGCCTGCGGGTTACTTTGCACTTGCCGCGAAATGGCGATTGATCGACAGGGTCGCCTGCTCGGGGCTGATGGGCAACAGGGGTTCCAGGTTGCTGTCCGAAGGCTTTGCAAGGGTGGGGCTGGGCGGGTGGTCGCTGTTCATGGCGGCGTTGATACGGTTCTCACGCACGCGCCTGCTGGTCTGGCCGAAGTGCTGTTGCAGTTTTTCCATGGCCACGTCGTAGGGCTCATTGCACAGAGTCAGTTGCCTCTGACGCTCTTGTAGCGCCAGACGTTTGGCCTCGTCATCGCCATGCCGGTCAACGCGAAAGCTCTTGCTCAGGTTGTAGCCGTGAATGCGGGTTGTCGCACGCCAGTAGTCGATCTGGTTGGAGCGGACCCGGTACACCCCTGGATGACCGCTGGTGTTGTGCGGCATAAGGCGCTGACGGTTTTCATAAGAAAACGCCAGGGGCATTTTGAGAACCAATTGGTTACGCATGGTCTCAGCGGCCTCCAGGGCAGCAGCCTGATCCGCGTAGTCGGTGAAATTGAAACAGTGGACATGTACTTTCCCCGAGCGCCGAATGTCCAGCTTCCAGGCGCAGGGGGTGCCGTCCGGATCCAGTAGCTGGCTGATAAAACAGTGATTCTGGGGCGTTGCGCGCTGTTTTGGCATGAAACTCATCTCCTGATGGGGGGGCCGGCATCCGTTCTTGAATTGTGGCGAAGTGTTGCAGCCTCGCTGAAGTTTTTTGCAGGTTCAACGTGGGAAAACGACTTCGGGATCCGTCCTACATGCAACGCAGAAAATACCTTATGTATCGATAGGCGCAGCTTAAGTGCCCAGAGGAATACGGGGTTTAGCGCTGTTGAAAGATCTTTGGAACAGAACAATCACCTCGGCCGCCATGTCACCAGGTTGTGACATTTCGGCGTCTGTTCGTTACGTGCAGGCAGTTTGCGATGGATACACTCTCTAGCAGCGCAAGCAAAAGACTTGCACAGCTATAACAACAAGAAAGGTCTCGACATGAATTCATTCAATCGCCTCGCCGTTGTCATTTCGCTTGCCACACTGTTCCCCCTGGGTGCTTATGCTGCCGCCCCTGCCGATTCCAAAGGCACGGTTGAAGTGGTGCATTGGTGGACCTCCGGCGGTGAAGCCAAAGCGGTTGATGTGCTGAAAAAACTGATCGAAAAAGACGGTTATACCTGGCAGGACAGCGCTGTAGCAGGCGGTGGCGGTGCTGCGGCCATGACCGTGCTGAAAACCCGCGCCGTCTCCGGCAACCCGCCATCAGCGGCGCAGATCAAGGGCCCGGACTTGCAGGAGTGGGGCGCACTGGGTTTGTTGACCAACCTCGATGAGGTGTCCAAGGCCAACAACTGGGATGGCATGCTGTCCAAGACCGTATCCGACACCATGAAGTACGACGGCCATTACGTGGCGGTACCGGTGAATATTCACCGGGTGAACTGGTTGTGGATCAACCCTGAAGTCTTCAAAAAGGCCGGTATCGACAAGGCGCCCACTACCCTTGACGAACTTTTTGCTGCGGGCGACAAGCTCAAGGCAGCGGGCTTTATTCCCCTGGCCCACGGCGGCCAGCCGTGGCAGGACAGCACGGTCTTTGAAGACCTGGTGCTGAGCGTCATGGGCCCGCAAGGCTATAAAAAAGCGTTCGTCGATCTTGATGAGAAAACCCTCACCGGCCCGCAGATGGCTGAAGTGTTCAGCAAACTGAAAAAACTCCAGGGCTATATGGACCCTGACGGCACCGGCCAGGACTGGAACCTGGAAGCGGCCAAGGTGATCAACGGCAAGGCCGGCATGCAGATCATGGGTGACTGGGCGAAAAGCGAATGGGCTGCTGCGGGCAAAAAGGCCGGTACTGATTTCGAATGCGTGCCGTTTCCGGGCACCCAGGGCAGCTTTACCTACAACATCGACTCGCTGGCGATGTTCAAACTCTCGGCGAAAAACAACACGCCGGGCAATATCGCCGCGCAAAACGACGTGGCCAAAGTCGCCCTTGAACCCGAATTCCAGTACGTGTTCAACCAGAACAAAGGCTCGATCCCGGTACGCAGTGACCTGGACATGAGCAAGTTCGACAGCTGTGCCCAGGCCTCGGCCAAGGATTTTGCCGAAGCGGGCAAAACCCACGGTCAGTTGCCGAGCATGGCGCATAACATGGCCACCTCGCTGGCGGTACAGGGCGCTATTTTCGACACGGTAAGCAACTTTATGAGCGACAAGAGTGCTGATCCGGCCACTGCCGGGAAAAAGCTCTATTCGGCCATCAAGTCGGCACAGTAATTCGTTGAGCTGACCCGCCACGCCTTGTGCGTGGCTCCCCCCCCCTTGTCCCTGGTTGTGCGGCATCTGCATTGGCGGATGCCGGCATACCCTGCCGGGAGTATTTCGATGAGTTCCGTGGCTGTGTTCAGCAAGGCCTCGCCCTTTGATGCGCTGCAGCGCTGGTTGCCCAAGCTGGTTTTGGCGCCGAGCATGCTGATCGTATTGGTGGGCTTTTATGGCTACATTTTTTGGACGTTCCTGCTGTCGTTCACCAACTCCAGTTTTATGCCCAGCTACCAGTGGGTCGGCCTGCAGCAATATGCGCGCTTGATGGCCAATGACCGCTGGTGGGTTGCGAGCAAGAACCTGGCGGTGTTTGGTGGCATGTTTATCGTCATCAGCCTGGTGATTGGCGTGTTCCTGGCGATTCTGCTCGACCAGCGGATTCGCAAGGAAGGTTTTATCCGCACCATCTACCTGTACCCGATGGCGCTCTCCATGATCGTCACCGGTACGGCCTGGAAATGGCTGCTCAACCCGGGCCTGGGGCTGGATAAAATGCTTCGTGACTGGGGCTGGGAAGGCTTTCGCTTTGACTGGCTGCTGGATCAGGACCGGGTGGTGTACTGCCTGGTGATCGCGGCGGTATGGCAGGCCTCCGGATTTGTCATGGCGATGTTTCTGGCCGGGTTGCGCGGGGTTGATCAGTCGATCATTCGTGCCGCTCAGGTCGACGGCGCAAACTTGCCGACCATCTACTTGCGCATTGTCCTGCCGAGCCTGCGACCGGTGTTTTTCAGCGCCTTCATGATCCTGGCGCACATTGCCATCAAGAGCTTCGACCTGGTGTCAGCGATGACTGCCGGTGGCCCTGGCTACTCCTCGGATCTGCCTGCGATGTTCATGTACTCCTTTACTTTCAGCCGTGGGCAAATGGGCATCGGTTCTGCCAGCGCGATCATGATGCTGGGCGCGATTCTGGCCATTCTCGTGCCGTATCTGTATTCCGAGCTGAGGAACAAACGCCATGATTAATGCTCAGCGTTTTACCTTCAGCCGTGTGGCGATCTACGCCACCCTGATCCTTGCGGCGGCGGTGTATCTGGTGCCGCTGGTGGTGATGCTGCTTACCAGTTTCAAAACCCCGGAAGACATCCGCACCGGCAACCTGCTGAGCTGGCCGCAAGTGATCGACGGTATCGGCTGGATCAAGGCCTGGGACACGGTGGGCGGGTATTTCTGGAACTCGGTGAAAATCACCGTGCCAGCGGTCCTGATTTCGACCTTTATCGGCGCCATGAACGGTTATGTCCTGTCGATGTGGCGTTTTCGCGGCTCGCAGCTGTTTTTCGGCCTGCTATTGTTTGGCTGCTTCCTGCCGTTTCAGACGGTGTTGCTGCCGGCCTCGTTCACCATCGGCAAACTGGGGCTGGCCAACACCACCACCGGCCTGGTGCTGGTGCATGTGGTCTACGGTCTGGCCTTTACCACGCTGTTTTTCCGCAACTACTACGTGAGTATCCCGGATGCGCTGGTCAAGGCTGCGCGTCTGGACGGTGCGGGCTTTTTCACTATTTTCGGGCGCATCCTGCTGCCGATGTCGGTGCCCATCGTCATGGTCTGCCTGATCTGGCAGTTCACTCAAATCTGGAACGACTTTCTGTTTGGTGTGGTGTTTGCCAGTGGCGATGCGCAGCCGATTACGGTGGCGCTCAACAACCTGGTCAATACCAGCACCGGCGCCAAGGAATACAACGTGGACATGGCTGCGGCCATGATTGCGGGGCTGCCGACGCTGCTGGTCTACATCTTTGCGGGCAAGTATTTTCTGCGCGGGCTGACGTCCGGCGCGGTCAAGGGGTAAGGCATGGCGACTCTAGAATTACGCAACGTAAATAAATCCTACGGCAAGGGTTTGCCCGACACGCTGAAAAACATCGAGCTGAAAATCGATGACGGCGAGTTCCTGATTCTGGTGGGGCCTTCGGGCTGCGGCAAATCAACCCTGATGAACTGCATCGCCGGTCTTGAGAGCATCAGTGGCGGGGCGATTCTGGTGGACGATGCCGATATCAGCGGCATGAGCCCCAAGGACCGTGACATCGCCATGGTGTTTCAGTCCTACGCGCTGTACCCGACCATGAATGTCCGCGACAACATTGCCTTCGGCCTGAAGATTCGCAAGATGAGTGCGGCGGCCATTGACGAAGAAGTGGCGCGGGTGTCCAAACTGCTGCAGATCGAGCACCTGCTGACGCGCAAGCCCGGCCAGCTGTCCGGTGGCCAGCAGCAGCGCGTGGCCATGGGCCGGGCGCTGGCGCGGCGGCCGAAGATCTACCTGTTCGACGAACCGCTGTCCAACCTCGATGCCAAGTTGCGGGTCGAGATGCGCACCGAAATGAAGCTGATGCACCAGCGCCTGAAAACCACCACCGTCTACGTTACCCACGACCAGATCGAAGCCATGACCCTGGGCGACAAAGTGGCGGTGATGAAAGACGGCATCATTCAGCAGTTCGGCACCCCGAAACAGATCTACAACGACCCGGCCAACCTGTTTGTCGCCAGTTTTATTGGCTCGCCACCGATGAACTTTATCCCCCTGCGTTTGCAGCGTCGCGACGGCCGCTTGCTGGCCTTGCTCGACAGCGGCCAGGCGCGTTGCGAGCTGCCGCTGGGCATGCAGGACGCCGGGCTGGAAGACCGCGATGTGATCGTGGGCATCCGCGCCGAGCAAATTGTGCTGGCGCCAGCCGAACCCAATGGCCTGCCGGTTATTCGCGCCGAGGTGCAGGTTGTCGAACCCACCGGCCCCGATACCCTGGTTTTTGTCAGCCTCAACGGCATCAAAGTGTGCTGCCGCATGGCTCCGGATGATGCCCCTGCGGTCGGTCAGAGCCTCAATTTGCAGTTCGATCCTGCCAAAGTGCTACTGTTTGATGCGAATACGGGGGAGCGTCTGGGGGCGATGAGTTCGCCTCAGGCTCAAGGCCGGGCTGATAACGTGGCGCAATTCAAGGGTCGTTAAGTCAACAGGGAGCCTGTTACCGGGCCTCCTTGCAGTTGTGCCGCGTTAAACAAAGCCAATAAGAAGACAACGAGGATTAAAGGGATGACTAACAGAATGACCCGCACCCGTCTGGCCTGCCAGCTATCGGCAATTGTCGCGCTAGGTCTGGGTGCAAGCAGTGTCTACGCCGACGAAGCCTTCAGTGCCGATTCGAAATGGATGACGGGTGACTGGGGCGGCGAGCGCACCAGGCTGATCGAGCAGGGTATCGACATCAAGGCCGATTATGTCGGTGAAGTGGGCGCCAACCTGCACGGTGGCTACAACGACGACAAGACCGCACGCTACAGCGACCAGTTTGGTCTGGGTGTGGCGCTGGACCTGCAAAAGCTGTGGGGCTGGGACAACACCCAGGCGAAGATCCAGCTGACCAACCGTAATGGTCAGAATATTTCCAATGACCGTGTCGGTGATCCGCGTGCAGGGACCTTGAGTTCCTCCCAGGAAGTCTATGGCCGTGGCCATATGGTGCGTCTGACCCAATTGTGGATCCAGCACCAGTTCCTCGATGGCAAGCTGGACGTCAAGGCCGGTTATTTCGGTGAAGGCGAGGACTTCAACACCTTCCCGTGCGAATTCCAGAACCTGGCGTTCTGTGGCTCGCAGGTGGGTAACTGGGCCACCAACCTCTGGTACAACTGGCCGGTCAGCCAGGCGGCGCTGCGCGTGAAGTACAACATCACGCCTGAGTTGTACGCGCAAATCGGTGCGTACAACCAGAATCCGTCGCAACTGGAGCACGGCAACGGCTTCAAGCTCAGCGGCAGCGGTACCAAGGGCACTGTGTTGCCGGTTGAGTTGGTGTGGTCGCCCAAGGTCAACGACCTGCCGGGCGAATACCGTGTGGGTTACTACAAGAGCACGGCGCCTGCCGATGACGTGAAGGTCAATATCACCAATGATGGTCAGGACTATCGCGTACGTGACAGCAAACACGGCTACTGGTTTGTCGTGCAGCAGCAACTCACCAGCCACAACGGTGACGCTTCGCGCGGCCTGCATATCGCGGCCAACGCCACTTTCCATGACAAGCAGACCAACATCGTCGACAACTATCAGTCGCTGATGTTTGTGTACAAAGGGCCGTTCGATGCCCGGCCCAAGGATGACATCGGCATTGGCGCCGCCCGTATTCATGTCAACGATGACGTGAAGAAAAGCGCCGAGCTGATCAATGCGTCCATCGGTGCCACCGACTACAGCGACCCCTTGTACACGCCGCTGCGCAATACCGAGTACAACTACGAACTCAACTACGGCTTCCACGTGACCAACTGGCTGACGGTGCGTCCAAACCTGCAGTACATCACTCACCCGGGTGGTGTGGACCAGGTAGACAACGCATTGGTGGCCGGACTGAAAATTCAGTCGACGTTCTAAATGCGCTAAGCTCCTTGTTTTTCCAGCGGATAGCCTTGGCTATCCGCTTTTTTTCGGGGCTGCACCCCCCGGCGCATGATTTTCAGGACTGCGGCACATGCATGAGCATCCGCTTCACCGTTTTTTCAAATCCAGACGCGAGCAGCCGGTTTTCCAGTGGGAGCGCTTTCAGCAGCGCGACGTACTGGTGATCGATCATCCGCATTGCCAGGCGGTGTTCAGCCGTCAGGGCGCGCAGTTGCTGCACTTCCAGCCGACCGGGCAAAAACCCTGGCTGTGGTGCGCTGCCAAGTGGCCGCAAGTGGGTGCGATACGTGGTGGGGTACCGATCTTCTGGCCCTGGTATGGCCGTCACCCCAGTGAAAACGCCTGGCCATCCCATGGCTGGGCGCGGTTGATCGACTGGAAGCTGCTCGACAGCAGCAGCGACGAAGAAGGGGTGACCTTGCACTGGCGCTTGCAGCTGTGCGATTGGCAGGTGGATTTGCATGCGCGATTGGGCGAAGAAATGGAGCTGCGCCTGAGCACCGAACATCAGGACGACGAGCCTTGCCAGGTGAGCCAGGCGTTGCGCGCTTACTGGCGAATTGGTGATGTTGCTGAGGTAGCGCTGTCCGGTCTGGACGGAGCGCACGGCTACGACCAGTTGAACCGTGAGGTATGCCAGCAGAAAGGCGAGTTACGGGTGGGAGGTGGTTGTCAGCGGGTGTTCCAGCATGACGGCGAAATGCAGCTCAATGACCATGCCTGGCAACGGGCTTTGAGCATCGACACGGGTGATCAGGGCAGCACGGTGGTCTGGCATCCCGGCAAGCGGCCGTTGCTGGGGGTGAGCTGGAACGAAGTGATGGGCTTTGTGTGTGTGGAGTCCACGAGTGGCGGTACCCATAACCAGGCCCTTGCCCCGGGCGAGCAGGCTCATTTGAGCTTGCAGGCGAGGGCGGGGCTTTGCAGCGTCTGATGGGGCATTACCAAGCGCTTGCCTAGTTGAACTCATCGCCCACCGGATAGCGGCTGGCGTTGAGGCTTTCCTTGATTTTGCGCAGGTGTGGCTGGAAGTCCACGCCGCGGCGCAGGGTCATGCCGGTTGCCAGTACATCCAGTACGGTCAGCTGGATGATGCGCGAGGTCATCGGCATATAGATGTCGGTGTCTTCGGGCAGCGGGATGTTCAGGCTCAGGGTGCTGGCCTTGGCCAGTGGCGAGTTTTCCGCAGTTAGCCCCAGTACCGAGGCACCGTTGGCGCGCGCAATGCGAGCCACTTCCACCAGTTCACGGGTGCGACCGGTGTAGGAAATAATCACGAACAATTCACCCGTGTGCGCCACCGAGGCGATCATGCGCTGCATCAGCACGTCGGCGTGGGCGGTGACGGCCAGGTTGAAGCGGAAGAACTTGTGTTGCGCATCCAGTGCCACCGGTGCAGAAGCGCCCAAGCCAAAAAAGTGGATCTGCCGGGCCTGGATCAGCAAGTCGACGGCGCGGCTGATAAGGTTGGGGTCCAGTGCCTGGCAGGCACTGTCCAGCGAGGCGATGGCGCTGCCGAAGATTTTTTGTGTATACGCGGCCGGATTATCGTCTGCCTCTACCGCGCGGCTCACGTAAGCTGCGCCGCTGGCCAGGCTTTGTGCCAGTTGCAGCTTTAACTCGGGGTAGCCGCTGACACCAAATGAACGGCAGAAACGGTTAACCGTGGGTTCGCTGACAGAAGCTGCCTGCGCCAGGGCGGCGATGCTGAATCGGGTCGCCTGCTGCGGGTTCTGCAAAATGATTTCGGCCACTTTGCGCTCGGCCTTGTTCAGGTCTTCGAGGCGGCCCTTGATCTGTTCGAGTAAATTTCGCACGCGGTCCATTTATGGTCCTTGGGTCAGCGATGCAAGAACCGGACTAAAGCGGTTCTGGAAGGTGGCCTATCCTACTGGTGGCCTGTGACGACCACTAGCAGGAATCTGTATTTTGAGAAAATGTTGTGTTTATTACTACATTTTTCCTTGAGTGATACCTTGAAAAAAGGTATTTGTAGCTTAACTTGATAAAAGAACAAACATCATGCCTTCGATTACGGTTGAACCGTGCACCTTTGCCTTGTTCGGCGCCCTTGGCGATCTGGCCCTGCGCAAGCTGTTTCCTGCCTTGTACCAACTGGATCGCGCCGGTCTGCTGCATGCCGACACACGCATTCTCGCGCTGGCCCGAGAGCCGGGCGAGGCCTCCACGCACCTGGCGCATATCGACAGCCAGTTGCGCCAGTATCTGGGCGAGAAGGAAATCGAAGTCGAAGCATTGAACCGCTTCCTGGCTCGCTTGAGCTACCTGCATGTGGATTTTTTCAAGACTGAAGATTACCTGGCGCTGGCTGAAATGGCCGGCACAGAGCAGCGCCTGATCGCTTACTTCGCCACTCCGGCGGCTGTGTACGGTGCCATTTGCGAGAACCTGTCCGCGGTCGGCCTGGCTGAAAACACCCGTGTGGTGCTGGAAAAGCCCATCGGTTCGGATCTTGAGTCTTCGCGCAAGGTCAACGATTCCGTGGCGCAGTTCTTCCCCGAGAACCGCACTTACCGCATCGACCACTACCTGGGCAAAGAGACCGTACAAAACCTGATCGCGCTGCGTTTTGCCAACAGCCTGTTCGAGACCCAGTGGAACCAGCGCTACATCTCCCACGTTGAAATCACCGTGGCCGAGAAAGTCGGCATCGAGGGCCGCTGGGGCTATTTCGACAAGGCTGGCCAACTGCGCGACATGATCCAGAACCACCTGCTGCAGTTGCTGTGCCTGATTGCCATGGACCCGCCTGCGGACCTGTCGGCCGACAGCATTCGCGACGAAAAGGTCAAAGTGCTCAAGGCCCTGGCCCCGATCAGCGCCGAAGGCCTGACCACCCAGGTGGTACGCGGCCAGTACATTGCCGGTTACAGCGAAGGTCAGTCGGTGCCGGGTTATCTGGAGGAAGAAAACTCCAACACCCAGAGTGACACCGAGACCTTTGTGGCACTGCGCGCCGATATTCGTAACTGGCGTTGGGCAGGGGTGCCGTTCTACCTGCGCACCGGCAAGCGCATGCCACAAAAGCTCTCGCAAATCGTTATCCACTTCAAGGAGCCGTCGCACTACATCTTTGCTCCCGAGCAGCGCCTGCAAATCGGCAACAAGCTGATTATTCGCCTGCAACCGGACGAAGGTATTTCCTTGCGGGTAATGACCAAGGACCAGGGCCTGGATAAAGGCATGCAACTGCGCAGCGGCCCGTTGCAATTGAATTTTTCTGACACTTATCGCAGCACACGGATTCCGGATGCTTACGAGCGCCTGTTGCTCGAAGTCATGCGCGGCAACCAGAACCTGTTTGTACGCAAAGATGAAATTGAAGCGGCATGGAAATGGTGCGACCAGTTGATCGCCGGCTGGAAAAAGTCCGGTGATGCGCCCAAGCCTTACGCGGCGGGGTCCTGGGGGCCGATGAGTTCCATTGCACTGATTACGCGGGACGGGAGGTCTTGGTATGGCGATATCTGATTTGAAACTGCCTGAAGGTGTGAGCTCGCACACCTTCAAGAACCCGGCGTTGTTGGCCGAAGGGCTGGCAACAAAAGTTGCCGGGCAATTGAACCAGGCTATCGCCGAGCAGGGCGTTGCCACTCTGGTGGTGTCCGGCGGCCGCAGCCCGGTGGCGTTTTTCCAAAGCTTGATCAAGCAGCCGGTCGATTGGTCGAAAGTGGTTGTCAGCCTGGCGGATGAACGCTGGGTGCCGGTCGAGCATGCCGACAGCAACGCGGGCCTGCTTAAAAAGCATCTGCTCCAAGGCCCGGCGGCCAAAGCCCGTTTTGTCGGCTTGTATAACGCTGCAGCCACGGTAGAAAAGGCTGCGCTGGAGGCCGATCAGGGGCTGGCCGAGTTGCCGCCGATCGATGTGCTGATCCTGGGTATGGGCGATGACGGGCATACCGCGTCGCTGTTCCCCAATAGCCCGAATCTGAGTGAAGCCCTGCAACTGGACAACCCGCGTCGTTGCTGGGCGATGCTGGCGCCAACGGTGCCGCACCAGCGTCTGAGCATGAGTCGCAGCCTGTTGGCGAGCGCGAAGCACAAGGTGCTGTCGATCCAGGGCCAGTCCAAATTGAACACCCTCAACGAAGCGCTGGGGGGCACAGATGTTGCCGCCTTGCCGATTCGTGCCTTCCTGCAACCTACGTTAGAGATTTACTGGTGCCCATGAGCCAAGGATCAGCTGCCATGACAACAACAATTGCGAACGTATCGATGGCGGATAAAGTCGCCCTGATCGACAGCCTGTGTGAGCGAGCACGAATTCTGCCGGTGATTACCATTGCCCGCGAACAAGACATCCTGCCTTTGGCGGATGCGCTGGCGGCCGGTGGTCTGACGGCGCTGGAAGTGACCCTGCGTTCGGCGTTCGGCCTCAAGGCCATTCGTATCCTGCGTGACCAGCGCCCTGAGCTGGTGACAGGTGCGGGTACCGTACTGGATCGCCATATGCTGGCGGCGGCGGAAGACGCCGGTTCGCAATTTATTGTTACGCCGGGCATTACCCGTGACTTGCTCGAGGCCAGTGTTGCCAGCGACATTCCGCTGCTGCCGGGCATCAGCAATGCTTCCGGGATCATGGAAGGCTATGGCTTGGGTTACCGCCGTTTCAAACTGTTCCCTGCAGAAGTCAGCGGCGGTGTAGCGGCGATCAAGGCCCTGGGCGGCCCTTTTGGCGAAGTGAAATTCTGCCCGACCGGCGGTGTTGGTCCGGCTAATATCCGCAACTACATGGCCTTGAAAAACGTGATGTGCGTGGGCGGTAGCTGGATGCTGGACAGCGAATGGATCAAGAACGGCGACTGGGCCCGAATCCAGGAATGCACCGCTGAGGCGCTTGCCCTGCTGGATTGATGTTTTAGTTACGAATGTGTTGTGTGTTCTACGGTTTTTGGTGCGCTTGGTCGGCGCACCTTTTTTTTGCCTGAAAAATACCCGCTCCCACAAGGTTATGTGTGAGCTTGCGAAAGCTCGCGCAGCGCCCGCACCAGTTGGTTGATGTCATCCAGCGTGGTGGCAAAGCCCACTGTTACCCGGATACAACTGCCACACGCCGAACCGTTGCGGGCTACGGTGAACAGGTTGTAGTCCTTGAGCAGGCGATCAACCATCGGTTGTTGATCCTGCACATGGGTAAAGCGCAGCGAAGTGATTGCGCAATACAAGCGCGGATCATCGTTGACCAGCACTTCAATGCCCTCGATCTTGCGCGCCTCGCTGACCCACAGGTTGCGCAGGTAGTTGAGTCGGGCACCCTTGCCTCGGGCGTCACCCATCTCATGGTGTTCCTGCAGCACCTTGGTCAGGGTTAGCCAGGCGGGGATGTTGACCGTGCCATAAACGGCGCGGTTGCGCACATCCGGCTCGGGGTAGCGCTCATTGCCCATATCGGGGTCAATGTCGCCCAGGCGCTGGGGATCGATATACATCAGGCCCAGGGTCAGCGGCGCGCCAATCCATTTATGCAGGTTGAATCCGGCAAAGGCCACACCCAGTGCCGGCAGGTCCAGTTCGATCTGCCCCAGGGCATGGGCACCGTCCAGAATCACGTCAACCCCATGCTCTTTTGCCGCCGCAACAATGGCCTCCACGGGCATGACCAGGCCAGTGCGATGGGTAACGTGAGTGAGCGCCATCAGCTTGATCCGCGGGTTACGTTCAAATGCCTGGCGATAGCTGGCCACCAGGCTTTCAAACGTGGCTGGGTGCGTGTGGGAGATTTCGATAATTTCCAGGCCGCGTTGGCGTGCCACTCCACGCATGGCGTATTCGACGCTGTGGTATTCCAGGTCGCTGATCAGCAATTGATCGCCCGTTTGCAGGCCATTGTAGTTGCGGATCAATGATTGCAGGCCGTCAGACGCGCAAAAGGTCAGCGCCAGGCCGGCAGGGGCTACACCAAGCAACCCCGCCAGCGAGTCGCGAATTTCCAGGCCCTGAGTGGTATCGAAGTGCTGGCGCACAGGCACCGAGTTGTTGCGGTTAATAAAGTCGATATTACGCTGGTAGTCCTGTGCCACGTCGCGGGTCATACGCCCGAAGTAGCCGTTCTCCAGATTGATCGGGCCGGGCGCAAGGTCGTAGCGCTCGGCAATTGCTTGCCAGAAGTGTTCGTCGCGGGCGTTATCTTCAATCCTTGGCATGGGGCAGCTCTATCAATGGCGGGGTTTGGGTTTTCCGTGTTTGGCGCGTAACGGGTCGAGCAGGTCCGACAGGCCGTTATGATCAATCTCTTGCATCAGGGCCAGCAAGCCGCCCAGTTCTCCGTGGGGGAAACCTTCACGGGCGAACCAGTTGAGGTACTGGCCGGGCAGGTCGGCGATGATTCGGCCCTTGTATTTGCCGAAGGGCATTTCACGAGTGACCAGCAGTTCGAGTTTTTCGGGGTTCATGCAGCGGCCCTTAGATGGGTAAAGCTGTGGAAATCAAAATACAGGCAATTTGCATGAAGGCCAATTGACAGATCATGCATATAAACCGGATACAGATTTTTTGATATTTATTAAGTCATTGATATTTAAGGATTTTATTTAATTATAAAACTGGCACGAGCCCTGCAACCTCTATTGCACGATCCTCAACCTTGTAAGGAATTGAACAATGACTGACCTTAATAAAGAAGCCATTAGCATCCTGAACGATCTGATCGAAACCAGCAAAGACGGCCAGGAAGGGTTTAAAAGCTGTGCCGAAGATATCAAGCACCCGGAGCTGAAGGCTCTGTTTGCCAAGCGTTCAGCCGATTGCGCTGCCGCAGCTGCCGAACTTCAGGCTCAAGTTCGAGCTCTGGGTGGTGACCCGGAAACCAGCACCAGCGTGGCCGGTGACTTGCATCGCCGTTGGGTGGATGTGAAGTCCGTGTTTACCGGCAAAGACGAAGAAGCGGTGCTCAACGAAGCCGAGCGCGGCGAAGATCATGCGCTGAAGGCTTATAAAGAAGCGCTGGAAAAAATCAGCAAGCACAACCTGGTCGGCATTCGTGATCTGGTAGAGCGCCAGTACCACGGCGTGCAACGCAACCACGATCAGGTCAAGGCGCTGCGCAATCAGGCCCGTGCCCGTGCATGATTAGCTTGAAGCTGTAGTTCCAAAAATGTGGGAGCGGGCTTGCTCGTGATGCAAAAACTCGATTGATCAGAATGATCGAGTTGATGTTATCGCGAGCGAGCCCGCTCCCACATTGCGTTTTAGCCAATGCTGATCGCAGGCAGTACCGGCAGGGTCACGGTTTGTTGCTTGCGTGGCGCAATGATTTCGGCCTCGCCATCAACAACGATTTCATCGCGCTGGTTGAATACGCGAGTAGCAATGCGCACACGGAACTTGGGCAGTTTTTCCAGGATTTCCAGGCGCACGGTGAGGGTGTCACCGATTTTCACCGGTTTCTGAAAGCTCATTTGCTGGCCGACATAGATGGTGCCCGGGCCAGGCAGCTCGCAGGCTACGGCAGCACTTATCAGCGCACCACTGAACATGCCATGGGCAATACGCTCCTTGAACATGGTGGCGGCGGCGAACTCGGGGTCGAGGTGCACCGGATTGTGGTCGCCGGACATGGCCGCAAAAAGCTGAATGTCACGCTCTCCGACGGTTTTGCTGTAGCTGGCTGTCTGGCCGACTTCGAGGGCTTCGTACGGGGTGTTGGTAACCTGAGTCATCTAGCGCATGTCCTGTGACGAGTGTTTGGTTTTAAAGCTATGATTTTAAAAGCTTTTTAGGTGTAAATCTGTTTTTCGCTCATTCGCTTCGCGACGGGCGGGAGTGGCTCAATGCCTGATTTAGCCACTTAATTACATCAGCCATGACTTCATCGCGGTTGGTTTCGTTGAAGAGTTCATGCCGCGCTTGCGGATACAGATTCAGTTGCAACTGACGATTGCCGGCATTTCGCAATGCCCTGGCCAGATCAGTGAGACGCTTGCCTTCACTCACCGGATCACATTCGCCGCCGATTATCAGCAGCGGCAGGCCCGGATCGATCTGAGCGAGATTGGACGCTTTGCTGATTTGCTGCAACCCGCCGAGCAGGTCGATCCACAGTTGGTTGGTGCACCGAAAGCCGCACAGGGGGTCGCTGGCGTAGGCATCGACCTGGGCCGGATCGCGGCTGAGCCAGTCATACGGCGTGCGATTGGGTTTGAAGGCCTTGTTGAACGAGCCGAACGACAACCATTCGATCAGCGCACTGCGGCCCTTGGCTCCCTGGCGCCAACGCTCTAGTCGGGCGATCAGGCTGGCTGCACGATAGAGCGCCACCGGCTGGAAATTCGAAGCACTCAGAATCACCCCTTGCAGGCTGGCACTGTGATGCATCACATACGCCTGCGCGATATAGCTGCCCATGCTGTGCCCGAGCAAAAAAACCGGTATGCCAGGGTGGGCCTGGCCGATATGCCGGCTCAGGCTGGCCACGTCGCTGACCACCGCGCACCAGCCATCATTGTCGGCAAAATAGCCCAGGGTGCCGCGCTCGGCTGTTTTACCGTGACCGCGCTGATCATGGGCATACAGGGCAAAACCGGCAGCACACAGGGCCTGGCCCAGGTGCGCATAACGGCCACTGTGTTCGGCCATGCCATGAGCCAGCAGGACAACAGCCCTGGGTGTACTGTCCGGCAGCCACTGGTTAACGAAAAGACCGCTGCGGTCATTCGCTTCCAGCCAGAAAGTCTCAGGGGTCATGGCATTTCCTTTAATTATTGTCGTACCAGTGTATAGCGCATTTGCAAGGGGGCCAGTTAACGGGCGTTTACCCGGCAATAAGATTCAAGATGTAAATGGCGAAGATCGCTGTATTTGCCTACAACTTTATAACTGTTAACGTCCGCAAGCTCCGCTTTTCATTCGACACGAGACGCGGCCAGGCACACTCAGGTACGAGGATAAAAACAATGCAACCTGATTTCTGGAATGACAAACGTCCCGCCGGTGTACCGCTGGATATCGACATGACGGCTTTTAAATCGGTTGTTGACGTGTTTGAGCGCTCCTGCAAAAAGTTTGCGGATCGCCCGGCCTTCAGCAATCTGGGAGTGACCATCACCTATGCCGAGCTTGAGCGCCACAGTGCCGCGTTTGCCGGTTATCTGCAGGAGTACACCGATCTCAAGCCGGGCGACCGTATTGCCGTACAAATGCCCAACACCCTGCAATATCCGATTGCCGTGTTCGGAGCCATGCGTGCAGGCCTGATTGTGGTCAATACCAACCCGCTCTACACCTCGCGCGAGATGCGCCATCAGTTCAAAAGCGCTGGCATTCGTGCACTGGTGTACTTGAACATGTTCGGCAAGCGCGTACAGGAAGTGCTGCAAGACACTGAAATCGACTACCTGATCGAAGCCAGAATGGGCGACATGATGCCCGCCGCCAAAGGCTGGATCACCAATCTGGTGGTCGACAAGGTGAAAAAACTGGTGCCTGCCTATCAGTTGCCCCAGGCCATTGCCTTCAAAAGCGTCTTGCGCCGGGGCGCGGGGCAGGTGATCCGGCCACTGGCGGTAGCGCTGGATGATATCGCCGTCCTGCAGTACACCGGCGGTACCACCGGCCTGCCCAAGGGCGCGATGCTCACCCATGGCAATCTGGTCGCCAATATGCAGCAGATTCGTGCGTGCCTGTCCCAGCATGCCGAAGATGGCCTGCCGATGTTCAAGGACGGTCAAGAGATCATGGTGGCACCGTTGCCGCTTTACCATATCTACGCATTCACGGCCAATTGCATGTGCATGATGGTTACGGGCAATCACAACCTGTTGATTACCAATCCGCGCGATATCAAGGGTTTTATCAAGGAGCTGAAAAACTGGAAGTTCTCCGGGTTGCTGGGCTTGAACACCCTGTTTGTGGCTCTGATGGACCATCCTGACTTTAAAGACCTGGATTTCTCCCACCTCAAGCTCACCAACTCAGGCGGTACTGCGCTGGTCAAGACCACAGCTGAGCGTTGGGAAAGGCTCACCGGCTGTCGCATCGTCGAAGGCTATGGCTTGACTGAAACCTCACCGGTGGCCAGTGCCAACCCTTACGGCCCGCAGGCGCGTCTGGGCACTGTGGGCATGCCGGTACCGGGAACGCTGATGAAGGTGATCAGCGATGATGGCAATGAGGTTGGGCTGGGTGAGCGCGGCGAGCTATGCATCAAAGGCCCGCAAGTGATGAAGGGTTACTGGCAAAACCCCGAGGCTACGGCCGAGGTGCTGGACGCCGAGGGCTGGTTCAAGACCGGCGATGTCGCCGTGATTGATCCGGACGGTTTTGTCCGCATCGTCGATCGCAAGAAAGATCTGATTATCGTCTCAGGCTTTAATGTCTACCCCAACGAAATCGAAGATATCGTGATGGCACACCCTAAAGTGGCCAATTGCGCAGTTATCGGCGTACCTGATGAGCGCACGGGCGAGGCAGTCAAACTGTTTGTGGTGCCGCGTGCAGGCGGGGTGACCGTTGAGGAGCTCAAGGCCTACTGCAAGGAAAATTTCACCGGTTACAAGGTGCCCAAGCAAATAGTGTTGCGTGATGCTTTGCCCATGACGCCGGTGGGAAAAATCCTGCGACGGGAGTTACGGGATACCGCCTGATTCGTTCATCATGGCGACAGACGCTCGCAGGCTGAAAGGCCGCGGGCGTTTTTTTATGCCTATGATAAGGGGCTGTAATACCTGAGATAGAGGGGTTTATCGGTTAATAGAGTGTTTATACTAATGATGACTTTGGATTGTCCTACAGTCAGGTTGGTGACTCTAAACCCGGTTTTTGGCTCTAGGCGGCCTTTGGCAAAGCTGCTACTCTCGGCGCGCTTTGTGACTTCAGGGTAAGTGAAAGTCAGAGCTGTCCATTATAAAAATCAAACAAATAAGAACCGCACCCGATGCGGTGAAGAATTCGCGACGCTGAGGAGTGGGCTTCCATGATTGAAGGCTTTTGGAAGGATAAGTACCCAGCTGGGATTGCTGCTGAAATCAATCCAGATGAATATCCAAATATTCAGACGGTACTGCGGGAATCTTGCCAGCGTTTCGCCGATAAACCGGCGTTCAGTAACCTCGGCAAAACCATTACCTACGGTGAGCTCTATGAGCAGTCGGGCGCTTTTGCAGCCTGGTTGCAGCAGCACACCGACTTGCAGCCGGGCGATCGCATCGCCGTGCAGCTGCCCAACCTGTTGCAATACCCGATTGCTGTGTTCGGAGCCATCCGCGCCGGTTTGATTGTGGTCAACACCAACCCGCTGTACACCGCGCGGGAAATGGAACACCAGTTCAAGGATTCCGGTGCCAAGGCACTGGTGTGCCTGGCGAACATGGCGCATCTGGCTGAAAAAGTCGTGCCCCAGACGTCGGTCAAGTATGTGATCGTCACCGAAGTGGCTGACATGCTGTCGCCTTTCAAGCGGGTGCTGATCAATAGCGTCATCAAGTACGTGAAAAAGATGGTCCCTGCTTATCATTTGCCACAGGCCGTCAAGTTCAACGACGTGCTGAGCAAAGGCCAGGGCCAGCCGGTCAAGGAAGCCAGCCCGGTGAGCAGTGATGTTGCCGTGCTGCAATACACGGGCGGCACTACCGGTGTGGCCAAGGGCGCGATGCTGACCCATCGCAACCTGATCGCCAACATGTTGCAGTGCAAGGCATTGATGGCCTCCAACCTCGATGAAGGTTGTGAAATCCTGATTACGCCTTTGCCGCTGTATCACATCTACGCCTTTACCTTTCACTGCATGGCGATGATGCTACTGGGCAATCACAACGTATTGATCAGTAACCCCCGTGATTTACCGGCGATGGTCAAAGAGCTGTCCAAGTGGAAATTCACCGGTTTTGTCGGCCTCAATACCCTGTTTGTGGCGCTGTGCAACAGCGAGGCGTTCCGCAAGCTGGATTTCTCGGCCCTCAAAGTGACGCTCTCGGGTGGCATGGCCTTGCAACTGTCGGTGGCCGAGCGCTGGAAGACCGTGACCGGTTGCCCGATCTGCGAAGGTTATGGCATGACCGAGACCAGTCCGGTAGCCACGGTCAACCCGGCCCAGAGCATTCAGATCGGTACCATTGGCATTCCGGTGCCTTCGACCCTGTGCAAAGTGATTAACGATGCCGGCGAAGAGCTGCCGCTGGGTGAAGTCGGCGAGCTGTGCATCAAGGGCCCGCAGGTCATGAAAGGCTACTGGGAGCGTCCTGACGCCACCGCCGAGATCATGGACAGCGAAGGCTGGTTGAAATCCGGTGATATCGCAGTGATTCAGCCTGATGGCTACATGCGTATCGTTGATCGCAAAAAAGACATGATTCTGGTGTCGGGCTTCAATGTTTACCCCAACGAGCTGGAAGACGTGATGGCCTCCTTGCCGGGCGTATTGCAGTGCGCTGCAATCGGTATTCCGGACGAGAAGACCGGTGAGCTGATCAAGGTGTTTATCGTGGTCAAGCCGGGTATGACGCTGACCAAGGAACAGGTCATGACGCATATGCGTGCCAACCTGACGGCTTACAAGGCGCCCAAGTTCGTCGAGTTCCGCGACAGCTTGCCGACCACCAACGTGGGCAAGATCCTGCGTCGTGAGTTGCGAGACGAAGAACTGAAAAAGCTGGGCCTCAAGAAGTAACAGGCCTGGATACGAAAAATCCCCGCAATGCGGGGATTTTTCGTTTTGATACGGTGAAGGTCTGTTGTAGCAGCTGCCGAAGGAACACTGCAACTGTGGGCGCGAGCCTGCTCGCGAAGGTCGTTCGCGAGCAGGCTCGCTCCCACAATAGGGCTTGACCTGCAACAGAGTATCTACAGGTCGGCCACAGGTTTTGGCCTTTGGGTTTATTTCTGTAAAAACTGTGCGAAGTTGACGCCAGTACCTGTAGGACGCACGTCCTGCAGATAGGAGTCCTTGTCTGCACTCAACTCCAGGCTCATGGTCGGCGTACGCTTGTGCGTTGCACGTACTACCATGCCTTCGCGTTTTTCACGCAGGAATGCAGTCGTTACCTTCAGGTGCAGCAGTTCGTCGGTGCTTGGGGTGTGCAGGAGCAGATGCACCCATTCGTACTGGCCGACGGCCAGGCGCGCCAGCGGAATATCGAACCACCAGATGTTCTTGTTGGTGTTCAGTGCGGCGAAATGGCAGTTGTTGACGCCGAGTACCGCGCCGCCGAGTTCCTGGTTCCTGCGGGCAATAGCCAGCTTTTTATCGAGTTTCATAACCTTCCTACAATTGCGGATCTTCAGCGCCATAGCCTGAATACGTCGCGTATTCTCGGGGGTTAGCGGGCAAACATAAAGCCCAACCTGCGCTGATCGACGAAATGATGGGCAGAAAATAAATGAAACTCGATGCCGGACCACAAGGTCAATGTTGGGTTGGCCTTTTTACGGGTTTGGCGATCCGGTATTTTCAAAGTCGCCAATTGGGCTACTTTTAGGTAAAACCCTTCGCTTGGAGGCGTGTTGACCTCATTAACGATGCGGCGAAAGGAGACGCTATGTTATTCCCAGGCTTGAATGGCCTGCCTTTGGGCAAAGTCTTGATCCGAACGGTCAAGGAATTTATCGACGATGAAATGTCGACCTACGCCTCGGCGCTGGCCTATCAAATGCTGTTTTCGTTATTCCCTTTCATTCTGTTCCTGATTGCATTGATCGGTTTTTTGCATCTGCCAGACTTCTTTACCTGGTTGCGCCTGCAGTCCGAACTGGTACTGCCGCCGCAAGCGCTGGAGCAGGTCAACCCGGTGATCGACCAGTTGCAGCAATCCAAGGGCGGATTGCTTTCGGTAGGTATCGTCATTGCGCTATGGACGGCTTCTGCGGGTGTGCGCCTGATGATGAGCGCAATGAATGCTGCCTACGACGTGGTTGAAGGGCGCCCCGTCTGGAAACGTTTTCCGCTGTCGATTTTCTACACGATCGGCATTGCCGGCATGCTGCTGGTCGCCGCCGCACTGATGGTGCTCGGACCGCAGGTGATGAGCTGGCTGGCGGGGCAGGTGGGGCTTGAAGACTTTGTGGTCACGTTGTGGACCATCCTGCGCTGGCCGGCGATTATTTTGCTGATGATGGTGGCAGTGGCGTTGATGTATTACGTAATGCCCGATGTTGAGCAGAAATTCCGTTTTATTACCCCGGGCTCGGTGCTGGCGGTAGTGGTCTGGATTGTGGCTTCCTTGGGGTTTGCCTTTTATGTCAAAACCTTCGCGGACTACAACGCCATGTATGGCAGTATCGGTGCAATCATTGTGCTGTTGCTTTACTTCTACATTTCGGCCGCGGTGCTGTTGCTGGGCGCTGAAATGAATGCTGTGATCGAACATATGTCGGCTGAAGGAAAAAATCCGGGCGAGAAGACATTCGATGAGTCTGCCGACCCTGATCCAAAGCAGCATGTCTCCGGCCTTGGCCGCGACCACTCCCTTAAATCCACTTCTGATGAAACCTGACCATGATTCGTGAAATCCTGAAAATGGGTGATGAGCGTTTATTACGTGTGGCCCAACCGGTGCCGGATGAGATGTTCGACACGCCAGAACTCTGGCAACTGCTCGACGACATGTTGCAGACCATGGAACACGCTGGCGGCGTGGGCCTGGCAGCGCCGCAGATTGGCGTTGACCTGCAACTGGTGGTGTTCGGTTTCGAGCACAGCGAGCGTTACCCGGATGCCGAAGCCGTGCCGCAGACCATTCTGATCAACCCGCTGATCACGCCGCTGAGCCCGGCAGTTGAAGAGGACTGGGAGGGTTGCCTGTCGGTGCCGGGTCTGCGTGGGGTCGTGGAGCGCTTCCACAAGATCCGCTACGAAGGTTTCACCCCCAAGGGTGAGCCAATCGTACGGATTGCAGAGGGGTTTCATGCGCGGGTCGTGCAGCATGAGTGCGATCACTTGATCGGTCGTCTGTATCCGTCACGGATCAAGGACTTCAGCAAGTTCGGTTTTATTGAGGTGCTGTTTCCTGATCTGGATCCGCACACCAAGGAGTAAGGCCCATCGCTATCATCGCTTTGTTGCGTTGATAGCGAACCAGCCGCTCATGCAGGGCATGGGGCAATTCCACGTCCAGGCTAAACCCCAGCTTTTCATAAAACCCCTGCAACTGCGGGTCGCAGAACAACCAGATCGGGCCATCGACGGCAGCTATTGCCTGGCTGAGCAGATCGCCAGCCACCCCTTGGCCGCGTAGCGCTGGCGCGACAAAAAGCCCGGTCAGCCAGTGGCCGTGAGCCATTGGTCGCAAACATAAACCGGCAATAATCCCCTCTTTGCGGGCGACCCATAACTGCGCTTCCCTGACCGCCTTCATCGATGATTGATGTGTGCGATAAAACTTGTTCATCAGTGGCCATAAAGCCGCTTCAAGTGGGGCGTAAACAATGGCAGTCATAAGTCCACAGGCTCAGGGGAGGGGCGCGCAGTATAAATAACTAAAAGGCAGATTTCTGCGGGTTATCTGAATAGTGTGGGTGATCTGTATTCGGAATTAAAGCGTACACATACGCATTCATTTCGAAATAACCGACTTTAAATGAAAGTTCACCATGGATCAGTGCTATACCTCAGTGAACAACCCTGGTTACTGGAGTGCATAACATGTCCAAAGGTATGGATTCAAAGAAAGCAGCGAAGAAAAAGCCGGCTAAAACAGCCGATGAAAAACGCGCTGACAAGAAAGCCAAAAAAACTGATACCGGATTGTTTGGTCATTAAGTGGATTTACCGGGGCCCGCTCCTCGGGGCCCTGTCACTTTTAATACTGCATCATCCATTTGGTAAATTTTTAAAGCGTGAGCGTTCCGTCGCAGGTTGATGGCCATTTGCTTGCGCGCGTCATTTGGCTAGCTATGCTCCATGTTTACGGGGTCGTAGCCATAAGTGCTCAAACCCTCGAAGTGCGTACAGCTCTAACGTTAAGAGTGAGATACCCAGCTGATTGGCTGCGTCTTGAAACTTTTGAATTATCAATAGACAGCACCTCCAGGGATTGAGCCATGTTTAATTCGCATCGCAAAGCCGATCTGCTCGAAAATCAACGTCTTAGCGGCTTATTAAATGACATGGCCGCTAAAGTGCAGGCTATCAGCCGTTCCATGGCAATTATTGAGTTCGCCCCTGACGGCACCATTCTGGATGCCAACGAGAATTTTTGTCGGGTTGTGGGTTATTCCGCTGACGAGATTCGGGGCAAGCACCATCGGCTATTTTGCGAAGCGGCTTACGTTAATTCCAGTGAGTACAACAATTTCTGGCGGGACCTGGCCCGAGGCGAACCTTTGAGCGGCACCTTTTCACGGCTCGACAAGGCGGGGCGTGAGGTGTGGCTGGAAGCCAGCTACATGCCCATCGTCGGCGCTGACCAGCACGTTGTGCGTGTCATCAAGGTGGCTTCGGATGTCACAGATCGAATCAATAAAGAACACGAAACCCAGAGCATCGTAAACGCCCTGAGCCGGTCGATGGCGGTGATCGAGTTTTCACCGGATGGGCGGGTAATCAATGCCAACCAGAACTTCCTCGACACAATGCATTACTCGCTGAGCGAAATTGTCGGCCAGCATCACGGCATGTTCTGTCGTCGAAGCGAGGCCGAGTCAGCCGGCTACAAGGCTTTCTGGGCCTCGCTCAATCGCGGCGAGTACCATTCCAGACGATTTGAGCGGGTCGACAAACACGGTCATACGGTGTTTCTCGAGGCCTCCTATAACCCCATCTTCGATGCCAGGGGGCGCCTGTACAAAGTGGTGAAATTCGCCAGTGATATCACTGCTCAGGTCACCAACCTGCAGACTGCCGCCGAATCGGCCCACAGCACTTCGGTGCAAAACGATGCCTGCGCGCAGAAGGGCTCGCAGGTGGTGCAGCAAACCGTGCAAATCATCGAGGCCATTTCCAAAGACCTTAATGAAGCAGCGCAGAGCATTGATGCGGTAAGCAAACAGTCGGACAGTATCGGCAAGATCGTGCAGACCATTCGTGGTATTGCGGATCAAACCAATTTACTGGCGCTCAATGCCGCGATCGAGGCAGCGCGGGCGGGGGAGCACGGGCGCGGCTTTGCCGTGGTGGCCGATGAGGTCAGAAGCCTGGCGGCGCGCACCAGTGCGGCCACCCTGGAAATTGTCGAAGTGGTGCGTCGAAATCATGATCTGTCGCTGAGCGCTGTGACCAGCATGCAGTCGAGCCTTAGCCGCACAGGGCTTGGTGTTGAGCTGGCAAATGAGGCCGGGGAAGCGATTCTGGAAATCCAGCAAGGCTCCCGGCATGTGGTCGATGCCATCAGCCAGTTCAACTCGACGTTGCAACTGCATTAAAGCTGTACTGTTTACATGATGAGGGTGAGGGGCTTTAACTGCTTTCACGCACCATCAGTTCAAAGCCCATGTCCTGCACAGGGTTGGCAACTTTATTGCCTGCCATCAGTGTCAGCATCTGCTCGGCTGCGCGACGGCCAATAGCTTCCCGGGGCGTACGAATACTGCTCAGGCGAGGCACCATAAACTCTGAAGACGGCAGGTCGTTAAAGCCCAGTACGGCGATTTGCTCCGGGATTTTGATGCCGATGCGTGCAGCCTCAAGCAAGGCGCCCTGGGCCAGGTCGTCGTTGCCGAAAAAGATCGCATCCACTTGTGGATGGCTGGCGAGCAATTGCAGGAACAATTCGCCCCCCAGGCCAACCGAAGACGGACGTGGCGTCAGTACTTCAAGATCAGGGTTGTACAGTCCGGCTTCCTGCAAAGTGCGGCGATAACCCTCACCGCGCAGCAACGTGCGTTGATCGAGCTGGGCGCCGATATAGGCCAGATGTCTGCGGCCACGGGAGATCAAGTGCCGGGCAGCTGTTTCACCGGCCTGCAGCTGTGAAAAGCCGACGCAGTTCAAGCCCTCGGCGGCATCCAGCTCCATCATGTACACGCAGGGTACATTGCTGGTCTCGATCATCCGCCGTGAGCTTTCAGAACGATCAAAACCGGTCAGCAGCAGGCCTCGGGGCTGGTAGGCCATATAGTTGCGCAGCAAATTTTCTTCTTCGTCACGGGAATAGTGGAAGTTGCCGATCAATACTTCAAAGCCCCGGGGGCGCAACACGTCATGGATGGCTTCGAGGGTGTCTATAAAAAGCAGGTTGGACAGCGAAGGTACCAGCACCACGACAGAATGACTCTGCGCCGAAGCTAGCGCGCGGGCGGCGGGATTGACCACATAGTTCAGCTCGTCGGCAGCAACACGGACCTTTTCGGCCAGCTCCGTGGCAACGCTGCTGATACCGCGCAGGGCTCGCGAGGCGGTGATGGGGCTGACCCCCGCAAGGCGGGCAACTTCGTTAAGGGTGGGGCGACCCGTGGTCCGGGTGTTTTTATCGTTTTTGGAGGTGGTCATCAGGGCGGCTTGCCAAACAAAAAACAAGTCACTAAGGTAGCGCTGTCCTGTCGGACCCGCAATTGCCTGATTGCGTGTAAATCAGTTACCCCAGCTTTGTATGTCGAGAGCGTCTCCGCGTCTCCCCATAAAAATGAGAAATAGACGTCGGTAGCCTAAGCTTTGTGCTTTGCTTTCAAGTATTGAACGCATGAACAAAGACAGCGCTGTCTACGGACTGAGGTGTTTCATGAGTCAACCTATCACTGCTCTGGTCATCATGGGTGTTGCCGGCTGCGGCAAATCCAGCGTTAGCCAGGCATTGTGCCAGCTCAATGGCGCGACCCCGATTGAAGGCGATGCGTTTCACCCGGCGGCCAACATTGCCAAGATGAGTGCCGGTATTCCCCTGACCGATGAAGACCGTGCCGGCTGGCTTGACAGCCTGTGCGACGAATTGCGTCGTGCGGTTGCCAGTGGTCAGCGCCCGGTGCTGACCTGTTCGGCACTCAAGCTGCGTTATCGCGAGCGTTTACGCAGTGCGGTAGATGGTCTGGGTTTTGTGTTTCTGGAGCTGACCCCTGAGGTGGCGGCTGCCCGGGTGGCCGATCGTCCGGGGCACTTTATGCCTAAGACCCTGATCGACAGCCAGTTCGCTGCGCTTGAATCACCGACCAATGAATCCTTGGTGCTGACTCTGAATGCAGCCCAGATGAACGTTAAGCAATTAGCAAGCGCCGCCCGAGACTGGTGGTGCGAGCAGACGGTAATGGCAACTTCATGATGTTGTTTCAAACAGATAGCGCTATCTGCCTCGGCTGTAGCGGCACCCCCGTACTTGATAACAACAAAAAGGCAGGAGACGCCCCATGCTAGGCATGTCCCATAATACGTTTCTGCTGCTTGATGCAGTGGTGACCATTATCGGCCTGATCGTACTGATCACCCGATTCAAACTGCACCCCTTTATTGCCTTGATCATCGCCTCTGCGTTTCTGGGGCTGACGGCCGGCATGCCTGCCAACCTGATCATCAAGTCGTTCCAGGATGGTTTTGGCGGCGTGTTGGGCTTTGTCGGGATCATCCTGGCGCTGGGCACCATGCTTGGCAAAATGATGGCCGACTCCGGTGGTGCTGACCAGATCGCCCGTACCTTGATCCGTGCCTTCGGCAAGGACAAGGTGCAGTGGGCAATGATGTTTGCCGCCTTTCTGGTCGGTATTCCATTGTTCTTCGAAATCGGCTTTGTACTGCTGATTCCGCTGGTGTTTATCGTTGCGCGACGTACTGGCGTGTCGATCATCAAGATCGGTATCCCGCTGCTCGCCGGCTTGTCGGCTGTTCACGGGCTGGTACCGCCGCACCCGGGCCCGCTGCTGGCCATTGGCGTGTTTGGTGCCGACATCGGCAAGACCATTCTGTACGGCCTGATTGTTGCTCTGCCTACCGCGATCATTGCCGGACCGATTTACGGTACGTTTATCGCCAAGTACATCCCGGGCCATGCATCCCAGGACCTCATGGATCAACTGGCCAGTGAGCCGGAATCCAGCACCTTGCCGAGTTTTTCCATCACCCTGATCACCGTGCTGTTGCCGGTATTCCTGATGCTGCTCAAGACGTTCGCCGACGTGGCGCTGCCCGATGGCAACTTCTTCCGTGTGTGGATGGACATGATCGGCCACCCGATCAGTGCGCTGTTGCTGGCATTGCTGCTGGCGCTGTACACCTTTGGCGCCCGCCAGGGTATCGACTCCAAACGCATCCTCAAGCTGCTGGACGCGAGCCTGGCTCCTACCGCAGCGATCATTCTGATCATTGGTGCGGGCGGCGGTTTCAAGCAGATGCTGGTAGCCAGCGGTGTGGGTGACGTGATCGGCCATATGGCGGTAAACGCGCAAATTTCGCCGATTTTGCTGGCCTGGCTGGTGGCTGCAGTGATTCGTATCGCGACGGGTTCTGCGACCGTAGCGACCATTACCGGGGCGGGGATTGTGTTGCCGGTGGTGGACATGATTCCGGGTGTGAACCGTGAGCTGCTGGTATTGGCAACCGGCGCAGGCTCGTTGATCCTGTCTCACGTCAACGACGCAGGTTTCTGGCTGGTGAAGCAGTACTTCAATATGACCGTGGCTGAAACCTTCAAGACCTGGACCGCGATGGAAACCATCCTCTCGGTTGTAGGTTTGATCTTTATTCTGCTGCTGTCGTTGGTGGTTTAAAGCACCAATAAACCTGTGGGAGCTGGTTTACCAGCTCCCACAGTCGTTTTAGCCAGCGTTAAAGCCATCAGCGCGGAACATAGCGCGAATTCCACGCAGCGCCTGACGAATGCGATCCTGATTTTCAATCAGGGCAAAGCGCACATGGTCGTCACCGTACTCCCCAAAGCCTACCCCCGGCGAAACACAGACCTTGGCATCTGCCAGCAGCTTCTTGGCGAATTCCAGTGAGCCCAGGTGGGCGTAGTGTTCGGGAATCTTGGCCCAGATATACATCGAAGCTTTCGGGTTTTCGACCATCCAGCCCAGTTCGTGCAGCCCTTTGACGATCACGTTACGGCGCTGACGATACTGTTCGGCAATATCCTTCACACATTGCTGGTCACCCTCAAGTGCAGCAATTGCCGCCACTTGCAGCGGGGTAAAGGTGCCGTAGTCGTGGTAACTCTTGATTCGCGCCAGAGCATTGACCAGCTCAGGATTGCCCACCATAAAACCGATACGCCAGCCTGCCATGTTGTAGCTTTTGGACAGCGTGAAGAACTCCACGGCGATGTCCTTGGCGCCCGGTACTTGCATGATCGAAGGCGCTTTCCAGCCGTCATAGACGATATCGGCGTAGGCCAGATCGTGCACAACCAGCACATCATATTGCTTGGCCAGGGCCACCACGCGCTCGAAGAAATCCAGTTCGACACACTGCGCCGTCGGGTTGGACGGGAAGCCCAGGATCATCATTTTCGGTTTGGGGATGGAGCCGCGGATAGCTTTTTCCAGCTCAGCAAAAAAGTCCACGCCGGGGATCAGCGGTACCGAACGCACCTGGGCACCGGCAATCACGGCACCGTAGATATGAATCGGGTAGCTGGGGTTGGGCACCAGCACGGTGTCGCCCTGATCCAGGGTGGCAAGCATCAAGTGCGCCAGGCCTTCCTTGGAGCCGATGGTGACAATGGCTTCGTGCTCGGGATCGATCTCAACGTTGTAACGGTCGGCATACCAGCGCGAAATGGCCCGGCGCAGGCGTGGAATTCCCCGCGAAGTCGAGTAGCCGTGAGTGTCTTCACGCTGCGCGACGGTGCAGAGTTTTTCGACGATGTGGGGAGGTGTCGGGCCGTCAGGGTTACCCATGCTGAAGTCGATGATGTCTTCGCCACGACGACGGGCGGCCATCTTCAGCTCGGCAGTGATATTGAAAACGTAGGGGGGGAGTCGATCTATGCGCGCAAAACGTCGCGGCGAACCTTGGTCTGCCATGTGTGCCTCTGATACGTAAGCGCCCGGAACCGTCCGAGCGACGTTGACCACTGCGGTGGTCTGGACGAAACAATACGGGCGCTGATGGCCTTTTGTCTAGGTGCTGTCAGCGTCTATTTTTCGCTGATCCGACCTGTATGTGGTTTTGTTCCTATACTCAGATGCTAGGTTTCCTACTTCCTCCATCGAGCATGCCCCATGGACCAACTAAAAAAGTTCGAGCTGTCAGCGCCGCGATTTGCCAAAGGCCAGTTTCAATTGATCGCGGGTTTGGGTGGCCGTTTCACTGAGGAGAGCGTTGATCGAATCCCGCTGTTATGGGAAAAATTCATCCCGGAAATCGGCAAGGTACCAAGCCAAATTGGCGAGGAAACCTACGGTGTTTGTTGTAATCCTGATGGCGAGGGTGGCTTTGAATACATTGCTGGCGTGGCTATCAGCAAGCTTGATGATCTGCCTGAGCGGTATCGCTGGATTGAACTGCAGGAGCAGTCTTACGCGGTCTTTGAGCATCACGGGGCATTGGACACGCTTGGTCAGACCTTTCAGGCGATCTGGAAAGACTGGTTGCCAAATTCGGGCTACCAAGCCGCTGATGCGCCCGAGTTCGAGCGCTACAGCGCAGACTTCAATGCGGACACCGGTACGGGGCTGCTGGAAATCTGGCTGCCGATCAAAAAGCCTGCTTAGCTTGCCTGCAACTGCAGGGGCGGCATGGGGGCCAGCGACAGCACCAACCGTCGCTCACCACGATAGGCCTCGCCTTGCTCGACCCAGCCCTGGCTCAGATAAAAAGCCATGGCGCTGGTATTGAACGGGCTGACCGAGAGCATCAATTGGCGAATCTCGGGCCATATCTGTTCAATGGCCCTGGCCAGCTCGCGCAAACAGGCCTTGCCCAATCCCTGGCCCTGAGCACGGCTGTCGACCTGTAGTGCGTGCAAGGTGGCGCAGCCCGGCTCAGCCCAGTGGGCCAGAAGCGGCTCGCGCTTGAGAAGCAAAAATGCCACTGGCAACTCGTCGTTGAGCAGCACCAGCCCTTTGATGCCCGCCTGCGGCTGGACCGGCAACGAGTGCAGGGCAGACTCGATGGTGCCGCAAAAGGCAATCTGCTCAGGGCGAACTTCTATCTCGCGCAGTTGCTCGCGCTGGCGGGGTGTCAGGTCTTCATAAGCGCATAGGCGGGTGTTCATGTCGGGTTTCTGTCGAGGCGCAATAGGAGGCATCTGACAGGCAGTGTCAGTAGCCGCTGAACAGCGCGTCAGTTTCTACCCATCACGGTTCTAAATACAGATTTATTCGTGGGTCAGCGCCCGGTGCCGGACTTGCGGCGTAGAGAGGGCAGCAACATGCCGACGTTTTTTTGATAAACCCGGTACTTGTCCCCAAACAGCTCAACCAGATCTTTCTCTTCCAGTTGGGTGCCGATCAGAATGTAAAGGGTGCTTGTCAGTGCAAACACCAGGTGCCCGACACTCATCTCGGGCGTTACCCAGAAAGCGATCAGGAATCCCAGATACAACGGGTGACGCACGAGCTTGTAGAGCGCGGGGGTTCTGAATGCGTTGTTTACGGGTTTTGGTTGGCGCAGGGTGTCAAAGGGCTGTTTGACGCCAAACAATTCGAAGTGGCTGATCATGAAAGAGGCCAGCAGCACCAACCCCCATCCGAACCAGTACAGCGTGACAAGTAACCCCGCAAACAAGGGCGACTGTACACTCCAGACACTGATATCGATCGGCTGCCACAGCCAGCATATAAGCGCCAGCACCGCACTGGAGGCCAGGACATAAGTGGCCCGTTCAATAACTGGCGGTATGACATGACACCACCTGCGCTTGAAGCTTTTGCGCGCCATGATGCTGTGTTGCAGGGCAAATACGGTGATCAGCAGCACATCGACCACAAGCGCCCAGGGCCATGCCAGGCCAGATCCCGAATCGATACTTTTCGGGACGGCGACATTCCCCAGAAAACCTATCAGATAAACAAATGTCAGTAGAAAAAACAGATAGCTGAACAGGCTATAGAGCAGCGCTGCGAGTTTTTCAGTACGGCTGGTTGAACGCGGTTTCAGCTCAATTTTGGTGTGCATGAACGACTCCTTTCGAACATGGCGAAATTTCAATTAAAACGTCTACAGCCAGTACCTTAGCCCCTATATGGCAAATGGCTAGCGTCGCGGCCGGGCGGTCATAAGATGTCGTCTCACATACCAGTCGAGGGCGTCAGAGCATCAGGGCAGCGCCATGCTGAAGGTGAAGACTGTGCCTTGGTCCTGGTCCGAGGTGACTTCCATATGGCCGCCGTGGGACAGGGCGATCTGGCTGGCAATATACAGCCCAAGGCCAAGTCCGGCCTGGGGAGTGTCGGTGGCCGGGCGTGAGTAGGGTTTGAACAAATGCGGCAGTTGTTCGGCCGGGATGGGCTCGCCCTGGTTGCAGATCCTCAGGGTGAATACCCCATTGAGTACCAGTGCCGAGATGTCAACGGGCCCGTCGGGGCAGCCATGGGTGATGGCATTGGTCAACAGGTTGGAGAGCAGTTGGGCCAGGCGGCCGCTGTCACAGCGGATGCCCTCAAGTGGCCCTATGTCTGAGCGGATGGAACGTTGTGCATGAACGCTTTGCAGTTCCGAGATGACATGGATGAAGACCTGGTCGAGATCGGGGCACTCGCGCAGCGTCAGCGGGATGCCGCTACCGAGCCGTCCGCGGGCAAAGTCCATAACGTCCTCAACCAGCTGCGAGGCACGGTTGCCGCAGCTCAGGATATGCTTGACCAGGACATCGGTGGAGGGGTCTGGGTGCACCCGTAGCAAGCGCTCTGCGGCTGTGGTGATGGCGAATAACGGGTTGCGCAGGTCATGGCCTATAACAGCGATAAATTGCTCGCGCAGCTCTGCGGTTTCACGCTCCTGCTCCAACGCGGTTTCTGTACGTTGCAGGTTTTCTTCGGCGTCAATTTGCAGCGACAGCAGGCGTGCGAATGACTCCATTGTGGACTGGATCGTACTGTTCCTGAGGCTTGCAGGCTCGGGGTCGAGTGCGCACAGGGTGCCGAAAAAACTACCGTCAGTGCGCCATACCGGAATCGTGATGTAGCTTTCGAAGCGATAAATCCGCGGCGTGTGATGGTGTTGGTACAGCGGATCGGCGCTGGCTTTATCAATGATGATCGGCAGGTGCGAGTTCATGCTTTCAAAGCACAGGGTGCTGACCAGGTCCAGCTCGCCACCGGACTGCAAACCGAAACCCAGCTTGTCGAGTACCGCGCAGGCGGTCCAGGTGGTCTGGGTGACACGGGCAACGGCAGCAAAGCGCATACCGGTCATTTCCGTAATCACCTGCAACATTGCAGGTACGGCACTGATCCGGTTAATTGTCGCGATATCGTCAGCCGTGCCGTACGTCATGGTAAATGCTCGAGCTCAAAAAGATGATTCTAGCCAGAACACTTGAGCGCGGCACTTATTCCTAAGCAAGCGCTAAATAAAAAGGCCGCGCCACCCATGAAGAGTGGCGCAGCCTTTTATTCAAATCAACTTAGGTGTCTTGTTTGTCTTGCAGCACTTCGCCGGTTTTTGCGTCGAGATCTACGTCCCATTTGATGCCTTTGGTATCGCGCAATTCAACTTCATACACCAGCTTGCCGTAGGAGTGATCAAGCTCGGTATCGAGAATGGTCGCGCCAGGGTGTTTGTCCAGTGCTGCTTGATTCAACTTTTCAAACGAGGTGATTTCACCCGATTTGATCAGGCCCGGGATATGGTCCGGGCGTACATCGGCCTGAGCAATACCGGCAGTCAGAGCCAGGGCAACAGTTGCAAATACCAGATTAAGTTTTTTCATGTTGAGTCCCTTTGGGTTGATCTGTTCAAGTGGGATCAGATTAACCGGCGCAACTTAACTCACCCTTAATTTTCGCCCCTTGCCGGCTTGCAGGTTTAAAAGTCATTTTTCTCCAGCAACTGATTGACGCTTTGTGGCACCGGGCGCTGGTAATACGTGAGCAACTCGCTGGCGCGGTTGGTGAAGATGCCGTCGACACCTGCGTCCATTGCCTTTTTGAAGTCAACGGGGGCATCGAGGGTGTAAACATGTACCAGCATGCCCCGGTCATGGGCGGCGCTGTTCATCCAGGGCTGGATCAGGTCGAAGTAGCTCTGGTCACCCCCGTGGGTCAAGGCTGCCGAAGGGCCTGTACCGATGGCACCGTTGGCCTTGGCAAAGTCGAGCCACTGGATGAATTCGGCTTTGTCCTTGGGTTGCTGTTTGGCGTAGTACGCGGCTTTATCCTTTTCGCCGGAGTCGGCGAAACTGACTGAGGTGTTGGGCTTCATGCCGCCTTCACCTACCCATAACAGCAGGATCTTCGGCGTGTCGGGCATTTCTTTTTGCAGCAGCTCAAGGCTGTTTTTGTCGAAGGTTTGCAACATGACCCGGCCTTTGCCCTGGCCGACCAGTGGTTTGCCTTCCGCCTCTGCCGAGGCAACGGGCTCAAGCCAGCCGCGTTCGCTCAACTTGTTTTTCAGATCGTGTTCAAGGCCCGGGAACTGCCTGGGCTCTTTGGTTTCGATGTAGAGGCCCGGTTTGTACTGTGGATTGCCCTGGGCGATATCGATAATTTCGTCCAGGGTCAGGATCGGCAGCCCGACATAGGACGGGCGCGCGCGATCCGGATAAGCCTGGTTGAACCAACTGCCGGCATCCAGGGTTTTAAGCTCGGCCAGGGTAAAGGCGCTGGCCGGGCTGTCCTTGCGTTGCGGAAACTTTTTGGCGACGTCAGTGGTGCGCAACAGGCTGTTGTCATGCAGCGCAAACAGAACGCCGTCCTTGCTGCGTTGCAGGTCCATTTCCAGATAGTCAGCCCCCAGATCCCTGGCAAGGGTGTAGGCGGCAGCGGTTGATTCCGGAGCATCGAAGGACGCACCGCGATGGGCGATCACCGCCGGGCGCGGTATGCCGTGAGCGTTGGCCAGTGCCGCCTCGGTCGCATTGGATGCGCCAGCATTCTGTACGCCACCCAAGCCCAGGAGCAGGCTCAGCAGCAGGGCGTTTTTGCCAAAAGTGTCAGGCATTGGTTGAGTTCCTTTCAATCATAAAAGCAGAGGGTGTTTTTTAGCGGTTTTTCGTGAAGATGTGCAGTATTCTTGGCCACATCAACGTCCCCGGCAGAGGGGCAGGCAATCGAACTTGCGTGTAAACCACCGTCCCGGAGCCTTTCAGGCTCATCAGTGAGGTTTACCATGCGTATCACTTCGCAACTCATCTGTCAGGCCGCCGACCTACTTAGCGGCTTTGTTGGTTTCAATCGTAAGACAGGCCAGCACATTGTCCGTTTCAGTGAAGATTCATTTGGAATGGATGTCGCCGACGACAACATCACGCCCACCAGCGAATTTGTCTGGCAGGCCGATGGTGCTGGCACCATGACTCTCAAGCGCGAGTTGATTCAGTTGTTGCTGGATCAGAATATCGATGACCGCCTGAACATCACCGAGCCCTTGAGGGTGTATATGCATCGCCAGGATGTGCCCGAGATTTCGGCCTTGCGTCGCTGCATCAGTTGAATAGCGCTGCCCGGGCCCTGTTTCTATACCGGATCATTGCTCAGCTGTGATTCAGCAAGGGTGTCTGCTGCGCCAACACTGATTTTGTTGCGCCCGGTATTCTTTGCGATATATAGCGCTTTGTCTGCCTCGTTCAGCCACGTGCTGGCCTGGAGGAGTTCGGGGCGGCAAGTGGCAAGCCCGATACTCAGGCTAACGCACAGGCCGGGCTCGTCGGCGTGTTGATAGTTGTCAATCACATGGCGCAGCCGTTCCATGATTTCCCGGGCCTGGTCCAGGGTGCGATTGGGCAGGATGACGCAGAATTCATCACCGCCGTAGCGGCCTGCAAGGTCTTCAGTACGCAAATTGTCCTTGAGCTCCTTGCTGAGCTGGCGCAATACACTGTCGCCGACAATATGCCCGTAGGTGTCGTTGATCTGTTTGAAGTGATCGATATCAATCAGCGCCAGAGTCGCCGGAGAATTGCGCTCCAGACTTTGCTGGAAACTGAGTTGCAGCAGGTCTTTCCATGAGCCGTGATTAAGCAGCCCGGTCAGGCTATCGGTGCGGCTGAGGGTACTGAGGGTGCGTTTATGCTCGGCCAGGGTGATTGCCAGACCATAGCTGACCATGCCTACAGCAAAAGGGTAAAGAATCAGCACGGGTACGCAGGCATAGACCTGCAGGCTGGTGGTATGGGGTGTAAACGCAAAGCCGAACAGCAGCAACGCAACCAGGGCGCCTGCCAGCTGCGCCAGCGCTCCGCGAACCAGCAGTTTTGGCCCTCCGGCAGCCACGTTGTGCATGGTCATCATCGACACGATGATCACCGTAGGCAGCGGATTGAACTCGATAGCCGCCGCCCAAAACCCTCCGCACAGGGAATCAATCAAAATATTTCGACGTTCAGCCCGGTAGGGATAGGTTGCACGCGATGACAATTGATAGGCCAGGTGAGGCCATACGAACGCGTTTAGCAGCAGTAGTGGCCAAACCCATATGGATCTGTCGAGGGGGTAGAGGGCGGCCATTAGCCCGATACTGCCAAACCCTGAGCCAATCACTCGCGGCGCATAAATACGCTTGGCGAACGACAACCCTTTGCCTCTTTTATTGTCCATGTCTATCTGCGCAAGATGTGCGGGCGGAGTTTCTGGCAACTGCCGGGTACTGCATTATCGATTGTTGGCTGGTCGGTCAGCCTTGTCGAGAATACACCCCATCTGTTCCGAAAATTCTGAAACAGTTATGGGGACTAGATTAGCTTATTAAGTCGAGGGCAAGCTGCGGCGCAGAAGGATGCCAGTAGAATGTCGATCATCCTCTAACAGGCCTGTAAACAGAGTATTAATCACTTTTGACTGGAGCCTTCAAGCCATGGCACTCGACTCAAGCAGTGCAGAGGGGCCTAAGCCCGCTGAGCGTCATAAAGGTGCATTTCAAAATGCTGGCGTCAGGCCGCCTTCCAGTATCGGCAAAACCTTGGGCATTTTTTGGAGAATGATATTCCAAAAGCCTGCGAGCACTCGCCCTGCAGGTGTGATCCCGGTCAAACCGCTGACCCGTGAGCAATTGGACGAGGCTGCGGATTTCAGTGTGTACCGGTTGGGTCACTCGACTCTGCTGCTCAAGCTCAAGGGAAAGTACTGGTTGACCGACCCGGTCTATGCTGAGCGTGCATCGCCGTTCCAGTGGGCTGGCCCCAAGCGCTTCCATGCGCCGCCCATCAGCCTTGATGAGCTCCCGCCATTGGAAGCTGTGATTCTTTCCCACAATCATTACGATCACCTGGACCAAAAAACCGTATTGCAACTGGCCGCCAAAACACAGCAGTTTTTGGCGCCGCTGGGTGTGGGCGACTTGCTGGTCAAATGGGGAGTACCAGCCAGCAAGGTTCAGCAACTGGATTGGTGGCAGGGCACCCAACTTGCAGGTATCCGCTTTATCGCGACTCCTTCCCAGCACTTTTCAGGCCGCGGCCTGTTTGATCATAACCAGACGCTTTGGGCATCCTGGGTGATGATCATTGATGACGTGCGAATCTTCTTCAGTGGAGACTCAGGTTACTTCGACGGTTTCAAGCTGATCGGCGAGCAGTTTGGGCCATTTGATCTGACCCTGATGGAGACGGGTGCCTACAACACCGACTGGCCCGATGTGCATATGCAGCCCGAACACAGCCTGCAAGCGCACAACGACCTCAACGGGCGTTGGTTGTTACCTATTCACAACGGCACCTTTGATCTGGCCTTTCATGCCTGGTTCGAGCCGTTTGAGCGCATTGTGGCGTTGGCAGAGCAGCGCAAAGTGCTGATTACAACGCCACAAATGGGTGAGGCTTTCAATCTGCTAACCCCTCACCGGGGCCGTGCCTGGTGGCTTGAGGTAGAAACCCCAGGGCAATAGGGCCGTATTTCACTCGATCAGAGCAAAATCTTCGCGCCCCATCGGGTCTGGTGTTGTGCCGCGAACATTTCCCCCGCGACCGGGGGTAAAGCCGGGAAAGAACACCAGGCCCTGCGCCTCAAGGCTATAGGCCAGGGCCAGCCGGGTTACGTCGCGAACGGGGGCTTGTGACTCGAAGCGTTCAATGGCCGAGACTGAAACCCCGGACTGCTCACTCAGGTACTCGCGATTCCAGCCCAGCATTTCGCGGGCCTGCGAGCAGTGCAGCGGGGTAAATTGATTGATGACGATACGTTCAAACGTACTGCGCGTGGCTGAATGAGGCATGGGTTTCTCCAGGGCTGAGTCAGTGCTTGAAAATGTACTGTGTTTTTATACAGCTATCTTGGTGCCGGAACAAACTCATTTTTTGATAAGTGCCGAGGGGCGAAATCTGTTGTCTGGCTGCATTTTTATGAGCTTTTGCGCGAAGAGCATGGGTCGAAAATTTCGATAGTGGGGTGTGTGTAATTTTTTCGCGGAAAACGGCCATGTTGCTCACGTCATCGCGGGGACACGGTTAGCAGAGCTTTCTTCGTTGAAATCAGAAAAATCCTAACTCTTTTATTTTAAATAAGCTTAAGACTGGTTCCCATATCAGGGATGTCCCAGTGCTTAGCCTGCACATTGACGCTATCAAAATATAATGCCCATAAAGTTTGCACACTTGTATCTGTTGAAGCAGCCATCACCTTCTACGAAGACACCCACGTTGTATTCAGGGTGGGAGCCTTGCGGCGAAAATCAGCAATAAGTCAGTTGCAAAAGGTATCTGGGGTTTTCTCTGTCGCTGGGTGTGTGCGGTTAATGTAAAAGAGAACTTTTAAACAGTTTTTCAGTGGTCGGATGATGACTGTTTAAACGTTTACCCTTATCTGCAAGAACGGTATAAAAAAGATGATGGAAGCCATAGGTGAGCCCACCAACAGTATCAATCAACTCCTGTATTTGCTGTATGGCGACAAAGAAGTTTATCGGCTTGAAGCAAAATTCAGTATTTTGTCGGCGTTGCGCTACAGAAAAGATCCGGCTGACTTTACGATCACACTGATGACTGATCAGCCTGAGGCATTTGATGGCTGGCCTGTGAGCGTGTTGCCTCTGAGCGTTGAGGTGCTGGACGCCTGGCAAGGGGCAGGTGGTTATTATCACCGGCGTAAGGCTTGCGCTATCCAGGCGGGCGTTGCGCTGTCTGGCAAAACCATTTTCGTTGATACCGATACGGTTTTTTTCAAAGACCCGGCCCAATTGTTTAAACGGGTCTCTGATAATCATTTTTTGATGGATAAGTTTGAGTTGAGTTGGGCAGATGCTTCCCGGCGCCTGGGGTTTCGTAAACTGGTTACACAGCTCGACGCTGAAAATAAAGCCCCCGCACCGTGGTTGAAGCTGTTCAATAGCGGGGTTTGCGGGATGACCAAAACCAACGGTCATATTTTTGAAGGTGTAATTAGTTTGATTGATCAATGGGCTCATCATGGAGCAACACTTCTTACGATTGAGCAAATTGCTATATCGTTTATGCTGCATGGTCGAAAAGTGATTGCGGCCAATGACTGCATTAATCATTACTTCTCGGTGAAGCACTATCACCATGCAATGTACCGGGCTTTTTTTAATAAGCAGGATGAGGGCTATCGTGAGGGTTTGCCGCAAGCATCATTTGCCGTTCCTGACCGTCTTCCCAGGGTCTCGCTGCGTCATCGTTTACAGCTGAGGTGGAAATTGAGGGGGCAATGCAGTACCTCTCGAAAAATTGCCAAACTCTATCTGCTGGGTAAGGCGGGTAGCCAATTACCCTATCTTGAGGCGTGTAAGCCTCTTTGGTGGGCTGTAGCCGTTGAGGAGCTGAGAAATCTGGAAGCTGCTGGGAAGTCTCACACGAAACTCGCCGCACTATGGCAGGCGGATTCCGGCTTTTTGAGTTTAATAAAGGGTAATTGAAAATTTCGATGCCAATAAAAAGGGCCAACATGGTTGGCCCTTTTTATTTACCCGGTGTGGCTTTAACCAACCCGGTGTATCAATCCCAGCTCAATGCACCGCCGGTTTGGTATTCGATGACCCGTGTTTCGAAGAAGTTTTTCTCTTTCTTCAAATCCATGATTTCGCTCATCCATGGGAACGGGTTAGTCGTGCCCGGGTATTCTTCTTTCAGGCCGATTTGCGACAGGCGGCGGTTGGCGATGAACTTGAGGTAGTCTTCCATCATCGCTGCGTTCATGCCCAATACGCCGCGTGGCATGGTGTCACGTGCGTATTCGATTTCCAGCTGGGTGCCTTGCAGAATCATCTGCGAAGCTTCTTCCTTCATTTCAGCGTCCCACAAGTGCGGGTTTTCGATTTTGATCTGGTTGATCACGTCGATGCCGAAGTTCAGGTGCATGGATTCGTCGCGCAGGATGTACTGGAACTGCTCGGCAACCCCGGTCATTTTGTTGCGACGACCCATCGACAGGATCTGCGTAAAGCCGCAGTAGAAGAAGATGCCTTCCAGAACGCAGTAGTAGGCGATCAGGTTGCGCAGCAGCTCTTTGTCGGTTTCGACAGTACCGGTTTCGAACTTCGGATCAGAGATCGAACGGGTGTATTTCAGGCCCCAGGTAGCTTTTTTAGCAACCGACGGGATCTCGTGGTACATGTTGAAGATCTCGCCTTCATCCATGGCCAGCGATTCGATGCAGTACTGGTAGGCGTGGGTATGGATCGCCTCTTCGAAAGCCTGGCGCAGGATGTACTGGCGGCACTCCGGGTTGGTGATCAGGCGGTATACGGCCAGTACCAGGTTGTTGGCTACCAGGGAGTCGGCAGTCGAGAAGAAGCCCAGGTTGCGCATCACGATGCGGCGCTCGTCGTCGGTCAGGCCTTCCGGGTTTTTCCAGAGGGCGATGTCGGCGGTCATGTTGACTTCTTGCGGCATCCAGTGGTTTGCGCAACCGTCCAGGTATTTCTGCCACGCCCAGTCGTACTTGAACGGTACGAGCTGGTTCAGGTCGGCGCGGCAGTTGATCATCATTTTTTCGTCAACCGCTACACGGGCGGAAGCGCCTTCGAGTTCGGCCAGACCTTCAGCAATGTCGAGGTTGTCCAGCGCGGCTTTGGCACGAATGATCGCGGCCGAGTCGGTAGCCGTGACTGCGCGGGCTTCCTGGGCAGCTACGCCGCCAGCGGCGTCGAGGCGGTCCATGTTGGCTTCGGTTGCGTGGCCTGCGTTGGCGCCTTTAACAGCGACTTCGCCTTCGTCTTCTTTGTCGAATTCGTCCCAGCTCAGCATGACGTGTCGTCTCCTGCGTGAGGGCCTGATAGCTGCGTGAAAACACTTATGGTTTGGTTTTTACGCGGCCATAGGCCACTTGGATCTAAGAAATGTTGCTTGCAGTAGCGTTGTGCTCACGCAAAAACATGAATGTGTACGTTGGCTTGTACCGCTGTCGTTCAGGGAAGGAGGTCGTGCCTGCACTTGCCCTGGGCCTTGAGGCCGTAGCAGCGTGGTTTTTTAGCCCGCGAAGGGGATATGCCAAGCCTTTTTGATGGCCGCAGTATAAGGCTTTTGCACAAGGTATTTCAGCCAGTTTTTTTGCTGGAGATGCGACGAAACGCCCTAAATTTGTCCAGGGCTTAAGCAAGGCTGCGGCTGGGCGAGGGTTTGCCGGGGCAGAAGTTTTTTTGTCATGGGTCTGGGCGACCAAATGACCTGTGGCATGAGCGGGAGGGAAGGGAGATTTGTTGCAAGGCAGACCACGCCCGGCAGCTACCGGGCGTCAGGTCGAAGCGGTGTTAGCTGAGACGATGGCCGTTGGTACGGTCATAGCCGTCTTCAGCAAAGCTGGCCGAGCGGGTGCTGTCATAGCCGTCTTCGGCAAAGCTGGCCGAGCGAGTGCTGTCATAGCCGTCTTCGGCAAAATTGGCCGAGCGGGTGCTGTTGTAGCCATCTTCAGTAAAAGTGGCGGCGTGGGTACGGTCATAACCGTCAGCGGCAAAAGCTGAACTGGCCAGAACAGACAAACTGAAAGCCACTATCAAAGAACGTTTCATTAGATAATTCCCGGGCGATACATGCGCGGCGGGCAACGTTTCAAAGTTATATAAGCCAGGTTGAAAGTTGCAATTAAACACCGCGTTGGTTCGCGTGAATAAGTGAGTTGATTAACGCTGGAATAAATCGCAGGTTATTAATCAGCCGTTGGAGCAGCCGTTGCCCATGACACGGTATTCAAGAGTGTGCTGCTTGCCCTGCGAGTCTTCGTAGACCATCTGGGCCGGCACAACTTCGCAAACGCTGGGGATTTCGCTCATGGAAATCACTTTGGCGATGTCCAGTTCGGATGAGTAGGAATACTGTTCGACGGCAGGTTGCGGGTGCGCAGCTTGTGTGTTCACTTCCTCAGCCATGGCGGTCAGACACACACTGCTCAGGGCCAGAACTAACAACGCTTTCATTTCAGAGTTACCTGTTTTAGGTCGAGTGGGGTCACACAGCCCTTGTGAGGCTGTGCGTGAAACTGAGTATTGAAGAGCGACTTAACTTGCCTTCGTGGGGGCTGTAACTTGGGTTAATCGCGGTGCCTTGGTTGGCGAGATGAATTTTAGGCCTGTGCCGTGCGGGCATATAGAGGGAGTTTTGATAAAGACTGTTGACAGTTTCTGCAACAATCGTCGAAAACAGAGCTCATTTCTGACGTTTACAAGGCGCGTGACGAGCAGGAAATCGCTGTAAGTACTGTGCTTGAGCCTTGCGCAGAAAAACCATGACTTTTCTGCGTGTTTCTTACTACCAACGTCGAATGGATCTCACGGCCTGGCCCGGCTAAAACAGGGTCATAAAACAACAACTACAAGCATTGAGGTATGAAACATGAGTGCCGCTTCCCTGTATCCCGTACGCCCTGAAGTCGCTGCCAATACGCTGACTGACGAGGCGACCTACAAGGCGATGTACCAGCAGTCCGTCGTCAACCCGGATGGCTTCTGGCGCGAACAAGCAAAGCGCCTCGACTGGATCAAGCCTTTTACCACCGTCAAACAGACCTCTTTCGACGATCATCATGTCGATATCAAATGGTTCGCGGACGGCACTCTCAACGTTTCCTACAACTGCCTGGACCGTCACCTTGCCGAGCGCGGCGATCAAGTGGCCATCATTTGGGAAGGGGATGATCCTTCCGAGCAGCGCAACATTACCTACCGTGAGCTGCACGAAGAGGTGTGCAAGCTGGCCAACGCCTTGCGCGGTCAGGATGTGCACCGGGGTGACGTAGTCACCATCTATATGCCGATGGTGCCTGAGGCTGTGGTCGCCATGCTGGCGTGTACCCGGATCGGTGCAATCCACTCGGTTGTATTTGGTGGGTTCTCGCCAGAGGCGCTGGCCGGCCGGATCATCGACTGCAAATCCAAGGTAGTGATCACCGCTGACGAAGGCCTGCGTGGCGGCAAGCGTACCGCGCTCAAGGCCAATGTCGATGTGGCACTGACCAACCCGGATACCTCCAGCGTTCAGAAGATCATCGTGTTCAAGCGTACCGGCGGGGACATCGCCTGGTACAAGCATCGTGATATCTGGTACCACGACCTGATGGCCGTGGCCTCGACTCACTGCGCCCCGAAAGAAATGGGCGCAGAAGAAGCCTTGTTTATCCTTTATACCTCCGGCTCCACCGGCAAGCCCAAAGGTGTGCAGCACACCACGGGTGGCTATCTGCTCTATGCGGCGTTGACCCACGAACGCGTGTTCGACTACCGCCCGGGCGAGGTGTACTGGTGCACGGCGGACGTCGGCTGGGTGACCGGTCACACTTATATCGTCTACGGGCCATTGGCCAACGGCGCAACCACCGTGCTGTTCGAAGGTGTGCCGAACTACCCGGACATTACCCGCGTTTCGAAAATTGTCGACAAGCACAAGGTCAATATTCTCTACACCGCGCCTACAGCCATTCGCGCGATGATGGCCGAAGGTCAGGCGGCGGTTAAGGATGCCGATGGCTCCAGCTTGCGCTTGCTGGGCTCGGTGGGTGAGCCGATCAACCCTGAGGCCTGGAACTGGTACTACACAACGGTCGGCAAAGAGCGTTGCCCGATTGTGGATACCTGGTGGCAGACCGAAACCGGCGCTTGCATGATGAGCCCGCTGCCTGGGGCGCATGCACTCAAGCCAGGCTCTGCAGCGCGTCCGTTCTTTGGTGTGGTGCCAGGGCTGGTGGATAACCTTGGCAACCTTATAGAAGGGGCCGCTGAAGGTAACCTGGTGATTCTGGACTCCTGGCCTGGACAGGCGCGCACCTTGTATGGCGATCACGACCGGTTCGTCGATACCTACTTCAAGACCTTCCGTGGCATGTACTTCACCGGCGACGGCGCGCGTCGTGACGAAGACGGTTACTACTGGATCACCGGTCGTGTAGATGACGTGCTCAACGTGTCCGGCCACCGGATGGGGACTGCTGAAATCGAAAGCGCAATGGTGGCCCACCCTAAAGTGGCAGAGGCTGCAGTGGTTGGCGTGCCCCATGACATCAAAGGGCAGGGGATTTATGTCTATGTCACCCTCAATGGTGGCGAAGAGCCAAGTGAGGCGTTGCGCCTTGAATTGAAAAACTGGGTGCGCAAAGAGATCGGTCCGATCGCTTCGCCGGATGTCATCCAGTGGGCGCCCGGCCTGCCGAAAACCCGTTCGGGCAAAATCATGCGTCGTATCCTTCGCAAGATAGCTACCGGTGAATACGACGGTCTGGGTGATATTTCTACTCTGGCTGACCCGGGTGTGGTGCAGCACTTGATCGATACCCATAAAGGCATGAAGGTCGCGTAACACGGCCTGAAGGTCACCAAGCCCCGTCCGGCATAACCTGGCGGGGCTTTTTATTGGGCAACTGCAGATCCTGTGGGAGCCGACTATGTGTTACCGCAGATGTAACCGGTTGCCCGTTAGCGGGGCCTTCTGATACTCAAAGCACCGTTTTAGAGCCCTTTTCGGCTCCTGAAAAAATAAGATGAAACGCTGCACTTGCCGGAATAGAAGGCTTTGCGAATAATAGGCCCGCTATTTGCAACTCACATAGGTTCTATGTCTTTTGCTCTTGCATAAACATGAAGAGCTGTCAATGCCTGGAGTCGCTTTTTTCGGTGCATCTGTAACTAGTTGTCGCATTGAAGAAATAACGGCTTGAAGCCTGTCGTTAGAATGCCGATCACCCGCTCGTCGTTGTTGTGCTGGTCACAGTGCAACGCCAGTAGGACGTGGCGCCGCATTCCCGGTTTAACCTCCGCATATTGGGCTCAGGCTCACTCTGCTTTTATTGCCTTTACCGATGGAGTCCTAAGATGAAGAAACTCGTGCTTCTTGGCGCCCTGGCACTGTCCGTGCTGTCCCTGCAGGCTTTTGCTGCTGACAAACCTCTGAAAATTGGTATTGAAGCGGCTTACCCTCCGTTCGCTTCCAAAGCCCCGGATGGCAGTATCGTGGGTTTTGACTACGACATCGGTAATGCACTGTGCGAGCAGATGCAGGTCAAGTGCGTGTGGGTCGAGCAAGAATTCGATGGCCTGATCCCGGCACTTAAAGTGCGCAAAATCGACGCAATCCTGTCCTCGATGTCCATCACCGAAGACCGCAAGAAGTCCGTTGATTTCACCAACAAGTACTACCTGACGCCAGCGCGCCTGGTGATGAAGGAAGGTACTGTGGTCAGCGACAGCCTTGATGAACTCAAAGGCAAGAAAATCGGCGTACAGCGCGGCTCGATTCACGACCGTTTCGCCAAGGAAGTTCTGGCGCCTAAAGGTGCCGTTGTCGTTCCTTACGGCTCGCAGAACGAAATCTACCTGGACGTGGAAGCGGGTCGTCTCGACGGCACCGTTGCAGACGCCACCCTGCTGGAAGACGGTTTCCTGAAGACCCCGGCTGGCAAAGGCTACGCATTCGCAGGCCCGGCATTCACCGACGTCAAGTACTTTGGTGATGGCGTGGGTATCGCCGTACGCAAGGGCGACGCCCTGAAAGACAAGATCAACGCTGCTATCACGGCTCTGCGTGAAAACGGCAAGTACAAGCAAATCCAGGACAAGTACTTCAACTTCGATATTTACGGTCAGTAATACATCGCAGCAGTACGTCCGAAATGGCGCAAGCGACAGAATCTCTGAAGTTTGCGCCATTTTTTATTCCCCCATTTTCGAGCTATTTTTTAGAGGGCCGGAATCATGTTGAAAGGCTACGGGGCTGTCATCCTCGATGGCGCTTGGCTGACGCTTCAGCTCGCCTTGTCGTCCATGGCCCTGGCCATTGTTCTAGGTCTGATCGGTGTTTCGTTGCGCTTGTCGCCGGTACGTTGGCTGGCTTGGATGGGCGATCTGTATTCAACGGTAATCCGCGGGATTCCCGACCTTGTGCTGATTTTGCTGATTTTCTACGGCGGTCAGGACCTGCTCAATCGCGTTGCGCCGATGCTGGGCTACGACGATTACATTGACTTGAATCCGTTGGCGGCCGGTATCGGCACCCTGGGCTTCATTTTTGGTGCCTACCTGTCCGAGACCTTTCGTGGGGCCTTCATGGCCATTCCCAAGGGGCAGGCTGAAGCCGGCATGGCTTATGGCATGAGCCCGTTTCAGGTGTTTTTCCGGGTATTGGTGCCACAGATGATTCGCCTGGCGATCCCTGGCTTTACCAATAACTGGCTGGTGTTGACCAAGGCGACTGCACTGATTTCGGTGGTGGGCCTGCAAGACATGATGTTCAAGGCCAAGCAGGCGGCTGATGCCACCCGCGAGCCGTTCACCTTCTTCCTGGCCGTTGCGGCGATGTACCTGGTACTGACCAGTGTTTCGCTGCTGGCATTGCGACAACTTGAGAAGCGCTACTCGGTAGGCGTAAGGGCGGCTGATCTATGATCTTTGACTACAACGTCATCTGGGCCAGCATGCCGCTGTACTTGAGCGGCATGCTGGAAACCGTGAAACTGCTGGGTATTTCGCTGTTTTTCGGCCTGCTGGCAGCCGTGCCGCTGGGGTTGATGCGGGTCTCCAAGCAGGCCTGGGTCAACTTTCCGGCCTGGCTGTTCACCTACGTGATTCGCGGCACGCCGATGCTGGTGCAGCTGTTCTTGATCTACTACGGGCTGGCCCAGTTCGAAGTGATTCGTGACAGCTTTATGTGGCCGCTGTTGTCCAGTGCCACCTTCTGTGCCTGCCTGGCGTTTGCCATCAATACCAGCGCCTATACCGCCGAAATCATAGCCGGCAGCCTGCGGGCCACGCCCAATGGTGAGATTGAAGCGGCCAAGGCAATGGGCATGTCCCGTTCCAAGATGTATCGCCGCATTTTGCTGCCGTCGGCCATGCGCCGGGCTCTGCCGCAATACAGCAATGAAGTGATCATGATGTTGCAGACCACCAGTCTGGCCTCCATCGTGACCCTGATCGACATTACGGGCGCTGCGCGTACCGTCAATGCCCAGTACTACCTGCCGTTTGAGGCCTACATCACGGCCGGTGCTTTCTACCTGTGCCTGACCTTCATTCTGGTGCGCCTGTTCAAACTGGCCGAGCGCCGCTGGCTGGGCTATATGGCCCCGCGCAAGGCCTGAGTCATGGAGCGTATCGATCACCTGCTGCCCTGGAGCAGCCTGGGTTCCGAGCGTCACTTGACGGTGTTCCGTTTCGGTGAAGGTGAGCGCAAAGCCTATATCCAGGCCAGCCTGCATGCAGACGAACTGCCGGGCATGCGTTGTGCCTGGGAACTGAAAAAGCGCCTGAGCGAACTTGAAGCCCGGGGTGCTTTGAATGGCGTGATCGAACTGGTGCCCGTGGCCAACCCCCTGGGGCTCGGCCAGTTGCTGCAAGGCAGTCATCAGGGACGTTTCGAGTTTGGCAGCGGCAAAAACTTCAACCGCGATTTCGTCGAGTTGAGTGAGCCGGTAGCGCAGAGGCTGGCAGGTCGCCTGGGGGATGATCCTCACGCCAACACCCGACTGATCCGTCAGACAATGCTTGATATATTGTCCGAGTTGCCAGATCCGGTCAGTCAGTTGCAAGGTATGCAGCGTGTTTTGTTGAGTCATGCCTGTGATGCAGACATTGTCCTGGATCTGCATTGCGAGACCGATGCCGCACTGCATCTGTACGCCTTGCCCCAGCATTGGCCGCAGTGGCGTTCGCTGGCTGCGCATCTGGGTGTGCGGGTTGGGCTGTTGGCTGAAGACTCGGGTGGCAGCTCCTTCGATGAAGCCTGCTCAGTGCCCTGGCTGCGTTTGCAGCGCCAGTTTGCCGATGCGCAGATCCCTTTGGCCTGCATGTCGACCACCCTGGAGTTGGGCGGGCAGGCGGACACCGGCCGCCCGCAGGCCGAGGCTTATGCCGAGGGCATTCTGGCGTTTCTGGCCGAACAGGGCCTGATCACAGGTGACTGGCCTGCAGCGCAGCATGAGGCATGTGAAGGCATGCCATTTGAAGGCACTGAGTTGTTGTTTGCACCGCACCCCGGTGTGGTGAGTTTTTTACGTCCGGTGGGCGCCTGGGTTGAGCCCGGCGAGCCGCTGTTTGAAGTGATTGATCCTTTATCTGACCGGGTCAGTACGGTATGCGCGGGCACCGCCGGTGTGTTATTTGCCGTTGAGCGACTGCGCTATGCCCAACCCGGTTTCTGGCTGGCTAAAGTGGCGGGGCGCAAGCCTTTGCGTCACGGGCGCTTGCTCAACGACTGACTGTTTTTGTGAGAACCGACAGCATGTACAAACTTGAAGTCCAAGACCTGCATAAACGCTATGGCAGTCATGAAGTGCTCAAAGGCGTTTCGCTGGCCGCCAAGGCAGGTGATGTGATCAGCATCATCGGTTCCAGTGGCTCCGGCAAAAGTACCTTTTTGCGTTGCATCAACCTGCTCGAGCAACCCCATGCAGGCAAGATCCTGCTCAATGGTGAAGAGCTCAAGCTGATTGCCAACAAGGACGGCGCGCTCAAGGCCGCCGATCCCAAGCAGTTGCAGCGCATGCGCTCGCGCCTGTCGATGGTGTTCCAGCATTTCAACCTGTGGTCGCACATGACCGCGCTGGAAAACATCATGGAAGCGCCGGTGCATGTACTGGGCATGTCCAAGGCCGAAGCCCGTGACAAGGCTGAGCATTACCTGCAGAAAGTAGGCGTGTCGCACCGCAAGGATGCTTACCCGGGGCATATGTCCGGTGGCGAGCAGCAGCGTGTGGCAATTGCCCGTGCGCTGGCGATGGAGCCTGAGGTCATGCTGTTTGACGAGCCGACCTCGGCCCTTGACCCTGAGCTGGTGGGTGATGTGCTCAAGGTGATGCAGGATCTGGCCCAGGAAGGTCGCACCATGGTGGTGGTGACCCACGAAATGGGTTTTGCCCGTGAAGTGTCGAACCAACTGGTGTTTCTGCATAAAGGTATTGTCGAAGAAAGCGGTGACCCGCGTGAAGTGCTGGTTAACCCGCAGTGCGAGCGGTTGCAGCAGTTTCTGTCGGGCAGCTTGAAATAACTGCAATTTTAAGACTGCCGCTGTGCACCAAAATAGGTCATGCTCCGCATCCCGCGTAGCTGGCCCAGGCTGGGTGCACAGGTTTTATTCCCGTTTTCGTTCCGGATAGCACGCCATGACCGCCCATCGAATTGGTTTCCTCATTTGGCCCAGCACCAAAGCCTTGACTCTGGCGCTGGCCGAGGAAGCGTTGCGTGTTGCCCAGCGCGTGCATCCTGAAGTCGTCTACGAGTTGTTGTTCTTGCAGGCCGAGGCACCGCTTGAAGGAGCCTGGCAATTGCCGGGTGAGCCCTGGAACGGCAAGCTTGAAGGTTGCCAAAAGCTGTTTTTGCTGGCGGATGAGCCGCCTGCCGCCCTGACCTCGGCCCTGAGCAGTGCGCTCAAGCAACTGGTGCGGGCAGGGTGCGTGATTGGCGGGCTGTCGGCGGGTGTCTACCCGCTGGCGCAATTGGGTTTGCTGGATGGCTACCGTGCGGCCGTGCACTGGCGCTGGCAGGACGATTTCGCCGAGCGCTTCCCCAAAGTAATCGCCACCAGTCATTTGTTCGACTGGGATCGTGATCGCCTGAGCGCTTGCGGCGGGCTGTCGGTACTCGATTTGTTGCTGGCGGTGCTGGCTCGCGATCATGGTGCCGAACTGGCCGGTGCGGTGTCCGAGGAGCTGGTGGTCGAGCGCATCCGTGAAGGCGGTGAGCGTCAGCGTATCCCGCTGCAGAACCGTCTTGGCTCCAGCCATCCCAAGCTGACCCAGGCTGTGTTGCTGATGGAGGCCAATATTGAAGAGCCCCTGACCACCGACGAAATCGCCCAGCATGTGTGCGTTTCCCGTCGTCAGTTGGAGCGTATCTTCAAGCAGTACCTCAATCGCGTGCCGAGTCAGTACTACCTCGAACTGCGCCTGAATAAAGCCCGGCAGATGTTGATGCAAACCAGCAAGTCGATCATCCAGATCGGCTTGTCCTGCGGTTTCTCGTCGGGGCCGCATTTCTCCAGCGCCTATCGCAACTTCTTTGGTGCGACTCCCCGTGAAGATCGCAATCAGCGCCGTAGCAGCAGCCCTTTCGAGTTGTCTTCGGCCCCGGCCGAGCGCGGCTGAGGTCAGGTCAGCCTGGCTTTGGTCAGAGCCTGACGGGTCAACTGCCGGCTGAGCTCTTTGCGTTCATCGGCGATCTGGCTGTAGATCCGGTAGTAGAACCTGTCATTCATGGGCTCGGAGGTGAATACCTGAGGCTCAGGCACTGCCAGTTTTAGGGCGAGTTCCTGCAGCTCGACACGCTGCCCTGCATGGCGCTGCTCCAGGCGCGTATCCGAGCGAACCCAATTATCCTGCAGCTCCCTGAGCTGCTCGAGCCACTCGGCCTTCTGTTCGAAGAGGCTGGCGTTGGCGTCCAGTTCCGAGGCGTAAGTTTTGTTCAGGTAGGTCTCCCAGAAGGGCACATCAAGGATCTGATTGACCAGCCCGTCACCGGCTTCGCCCTCATGAATCAGGCGATAGGCCCTGACAAACTCCGTATCGCCCACCTGGGCAGTCATCCTGTAGACCATGTAGTTAGGTACCCAGGGCAGTTCGAGGCTTGTGCTCAGCCGGGTCTGGTAGCCGGTGTGGACTTCGACTTCGTCGACCGTTCCGGGCGCACCATCGATCACTTCGCTGGTAAACCTCAAGCCCTGGCCGCCCTCACTCACAGGCCTGACACGTTGCGCCACATCCGCCCGGGCAATGTCACCGATCTTGGCCAGCCGGGCCTTGCCGCGTGCCAGCGTTATCAGGTTTTTTTCCAGTTCCAGTGGTGTGCTTCGGGCGTTATAGAACTCATGGGCCATGGTTTCCAGGCCCATGGCATTGAATATCTGGGCGCCGGCGTCGGCGCAATTGGTGGGCGAACTGGCCATGGTGAACAGTAGCTCGCGCATGCGGGTGTCGTTACTGGCAGCATCGATCAAGCGCCAGACTTTCTGCGTCAAATCTCCCAGGCCTTCCTGATAGGCAATTTGGTCAGAGGGTGTTTCAAATACGTCCGGGGGGATTTCCATTCGGGCGATGACTTCAAAAAACCCCTGTGAGCCATGCTCGTGCTCTAGAGTCTCCCAGAGTTCCTGCATGGATACCTGTGACCCGGGGGGGCCGAACAACCAGAATGAGCTTTGCTCTGACCCTCGTGGCGGATAAGTGCGATGAGGGTCTAGGCCAAGGGCGCGGCGATACTGAGTGACACGGTCCTGACTCTCCAGGTCAAGCTTCTGGCGTTCAAGGCGGGCATTGGCAATCAACCAGGATTCGGCCGATTGATCGGGGTAGTCGGGCACGGTATGGATCTCGTTGCCCAGCAGGTTCAATTTGAAAGCCTTCGGTCGTGGCTGGTCGAACAACCCCGGGGGCCATTGAGTGATGCGGGTGTTCTCCAGTACCAGTGTCCTGAGTTCGGGCATATGCCCCACGGCCAAAGGGCTGCCAAGAGGGTTGTGGCCCAGATCAAGGTGTTGAAGACGGGTAAGGTGCTTGAGCTGACTCTGCATCCCGGCGTTCAGGGTCAGGCGGTTATGGGCAAGGTGCAGCGACCTGAGGTGCGGCAGTGTATCGAGTGTCCCGGGCAGGGTTTCAAGGTCGTTGGCGTTGAGCGAAAGTACCTTCAGATTGGGAAAGTAGGTCAGGAAGTCGCCCTGGTTTGGGGAAAAGCTGCAATCGTCGAGCCTCAGCAGGCCTACATGGCTCAGGGGGCGGCTTAAAACCAGGCTGTCGGTGCCGGCATGGCCGAACAGGGTGCTGCTGAAGTCCAGTTCGGCCACTATGGCAGCCTGTCCTGTTTTGTTGATATGGACCTTGTCGGCCGATAGCCAGGAGTTCTTTATTCTGGAGCCTATCAGGCGCCTTAAACCATGAAGGTTGGGTGGCAATGCGTTGTCGGTGGTGACGCCGATCGCAGCGCTGATCCAGTTGTCCAGTGTCTCGAAAAGCTGGTCTTTTTCCTCCTCGGTGGCGCGCAGGTGTTCAAGGGCCTGCTCGCTGTCGATTCGCGCCGTGATCAACGCTATCTCGTCGTTATTTCGATAGGGGTAGAGGGCCTTGACCCGTTCCTGCAAGGGATTGGCTGCAGGCGTGGTATTGACCCGGCTGCTGGCGGCGCCGCGCAACAGGGTTTCGCTTTCGGTTGCCACGCAAGCTGCCGGGGGTGGCAGGTCAAGTGCCGTTCGGATTTCACCGGGGGCGCTGTACTTATCTGTCAGCCATTGTTTGAAGTTCTGGCCAATGGCGAACCTGGATTTCAGGTGCTCGCTGTTGCGTTCGGGGAGCGCCTTCATCAGCGCACCGTGAAAGCGCGAGGCTGGATGCAGCAGGGCATGCTCGCCATCGTAGGTTTCATAGGCGTCCGGACCTTTACGAACCAGTATTCGGGTGTGCCTGGCGTCCTTGGGGGCATGGCTGCAGCGCAAGGTGCCGTCAACGACCAGATCGCGCACCTCGAGATGAAGGTCGTGGATCGCATCGGTGTAGGTTTTCAGGGTGTTTATGGCCAGTTTTTCGCCGTCTGGAGTCAGCAGGTCATCTTCAAGCAGTCCCTCCTGGGCGTGAGCTATGCGGGTTTGGTGTTCCAGCTCGGTGGCCAGATTTTTTACCCTCAGGGGGATTCTGCCATTCTCGAGGAGGGTGGTTTTCTCGAGCGTGCTGGTGGTCTCAAGCAGCGCTTGGGTGACAGGGGCGGGCAGGTGCGCAAAGGTGCTTTCTATCAATCGCGCTGCCGGGTTTTTTGTCTGGCGCTCCCTGGCGTACTGATGGTCGAAGATGTCTTCCCGTCGTTGCCGGGCGTAGTCGGACACCTTGGCCTGCAGGGTGTTGACGGCTTCTGTCTTTGTTGCGCGCGGGCCCAGCAGGGCATCGAGTTGAGGCGTGTTGAAGTTGTCGACAATCAGGGGCCACAGTTTGCCGTTCTTGATGTCCTGCTGAGAAATCCTGAGAGAGTCCTCGGGGAGTGCCTCGGGGGCACCGTAGACATGGGCCATGCCACTGAGGGTTTCATCGACAAAGACATTCAGGGCTTTGTCTGGCGGCCAGCCGGGTAATTCGGTGGGCAGGCTTTCCAGCCAGTTCCCCTTGGTTGAAAGGGCTCGCCCTTGGCGAATACGGGTGATGTCCTCGATATTTTGTTTTTGGATCCTCAGTCGTGCCATACAGTCTTTGAGCAGAGGCGGAGTCGGTTCGTTATGCAGGTGAACCCTTCGCAACACGCCTTCATCGGTGCCGCTGATAATTCGCAGCTTCTCCAGCTCGGCATCGCTGAAGCCCTCGGCGACAGGGCCGAGCCGACGCATAAGGATCGAGCCTTGCCAGGTTTGCGGGCGCTCACCCTCCATCAGCCAGGCGCCTTCACCGTTGTGCTGCATCCGGGGGCCGTAGGCGTGGGGCCGTGTCGGGTGACGCAAGGTATAAGGGCCGGCGCTTTCGGTCTTGTCCAGTACTAGCGTGTGTCGGGCTTGCTGCCCGGAACTGAGGGTCAGCAGTGTTTTGTCCTGGTGGTACTGCAGGCCCAGTTCGTCGGACGCGAGGTGTTCGGGCAGGGCCAGGTCGTGGTGGTAGGCGCTGATGTCAGGGTTCCACAATCGAGTGGCGCCATCGTTGCAGGTGACAGGTTTCATGCCTTGTACAAAGGCGGATGGCTTGGGCAGCAAGCCTCCCAGCACTTTTGTGCCCGCCGCAAAAAAACCTGCCTGGATACCGCTCTCCAGCACCCCGAACAGGTGTTCGAATGCTTCAGTGGTCTTGCCTTGCACCCAGTCGTGGATACCCTCATAGGTGTCGTCCAGCAGTTGCCAGGCCATTTGCAGCAGCATCAGTTCGCCGACGACAGGTACAAAAGGCGCGATGACAAAGGCTGCGGCATTCAGCAGTGCCATGCCAATGCCTTTCAGGCGTTCAAGGCGTGCCTCACGGGTTTTGCGGTCTTCGGCATCGGTCGACACGGCGAGGCTTTTGGCATCGTTGAAAATTTTTGCCAGTTGCCTGCTGTAAAGCGTTTCCCAGAGGTCATCAGGTATCGGCACCAGCAGGTATTCAATCGCGGGTTTTTCGATCGGTATCAGGGTTTGCGCAACCAGTGCGTCTGGTAGCGTTGCGCCCGGTGCGATGGGGGTGTCGGGGATGACCTGCCAGTAGGTTCTTTTAAGACCCTCCAGAAAAGCCCCCAATCGGTCGTGGGCGACGAAGCGGCTGAAGAAATGCTGGTAGGAAGTGCTTTTCAGGCGTTCGGTCAGATGCGCCATGCACTCGCCGATCGATGAGTATTCCTTGACCGGATGCAGGGGGTCGTGGGGTATGTACGCAACTACCGATCGTTGATGTACCGGCATGAAGATCAGCGGGCTTTCGATGTCGAGGGAGAGCACTGTCAGGCGATAGGTCAGCCAACGGTTGTCCAGGCCTATGAGAAAGGCATCCAGTGACTCATACAGGGGCAGGCCGATCTGTCTGGTCATCACGGCGTAGGTCAGATCGGCCTTCAGGTCGGCGCGTTGACTGTCCAGTATTTTGTTTTTCAGCCTTAACTGCCTGCCATGATCGTCAAGACCCAGATGGCGCGTGAGATGGTCCTTGTAGCGGGCGCCCAGATTCAGTGTTCGGCACAAGGCCGTGAAGGCCTGCACGGGCATGTGCTCGGTGATGTGATTGAGCTGCTTGAAATGCCCCTGGGCATCGGGGCGGCTGATATACCCCGAGCCTGAGAGGTAGGCATAGGGCAGGGTTTCATGCAGTTCAAAGTTGTGCAGGGCCGCGTCTAGCAGGGACACGCGCCAGGTCGTGGTACCGCTTTCGCGCAGGCCGATGACAGGCAGGTAGTTCGGGATATACAGATTGATAAAGGTGTTGTGTACATCCAGGTCCAGCTGATATTGGCGTTTAATAAGGTTGTTCAGCAAGGGCGCCGCAAACCCGTGAACATCTACGACCCTTGCCAGGTCTTTTTCAACATCGTTGCGGGCGGCCCATCGCGCTGCAAACGTTTTGCGCAAGGTGTCGCCCTGAGCGGGCGTGAGGGTCCTCAAGGTTGGGTGAAGGCTGGGGGACGTCCCTTTCAATGCGTTCAGGGTCGGTCGGCCCAGGGACGTGGCCCAGGGCGGCATGGCCTCGGCAATGGTCGTGAAGTGGGGGATGGTCTGGAGTCGGTTCGCCGCTGTTAACCCTTTTTCAGGGGGCGGTTTCAGGGGCGCAAGAGGTGTTGGATCGGGCATGTCCGGTACTCGTATGTCCTGATGGAGTACCTTCAAGATCCGCCAGTACGAGCCCGTTAAAAAGCGCAAATATTTGCTGGCTGGCGGAGGCTTTGCATCAACAATCAGCGATCAATCCATACATATTTAGCACCCATACGTACAGATCCGGCGGTGATCGGCAAAAACTCGCGTTTTCCGGGAAAATCAGCGCGCCAGAGTGCTGCCGCAAAGACGCCCCAGCGTTTAAACTGCGCCTTTGTGACGGAATATGTCGCATTGTCGTAATGCCTTTGTAAATCGTGGTTTGGCGCTATAAGAAGTTGTCGCTTGGCGACAAGGCGTGCTCCCGATGTGTCCCTACAATCCCCCCATCGCTCGCCAGTTTAGGCAGGCGTTCCTCTTCAGGAGACTCCGATGTCCGTTGAGCAAGCCCCGGTGCAACGCGCCGATTTCGACCAGGTCATGGTTCCCAACTACGCGCCTGCAGCCTTTATTCCTGTGCGTGGTGCCGGTTCCCGAGTATGGGATCAGGCCGGTCGGGAGCTGATCGACTTCGCGGGCGGCATTGCCGTTAACGTTCTTGGCCATGCGCATCCGGCATTGGTCGGTGCCTTGACTGAGCAGGCGAATACTCTTTGGCATGTGTCCAACGTGTTCACCAACGAGCCGGCGTTGCGCCTGGCGAAAAAACTGGTGGACTCGACCTTTGCCGAGCGTGTGTTCTTCTGCAACTCGGGCGCTGAAGCCAACGAAGCCGCTTTCAAGCTGGCCCGTCGTGTCGCCCATGACCGTTTCGGCAGCGAGAAGTACGAAATCATCGCTGCGCTCAACAGCTTTCACGGCCGCACGCTGTTCACCGTGAACGTGGGCGGGCAGTCGAAGTACTCCGACGGTTTTGGTCCGAAAATCACCGGCATTACCCATGTTCCGTTCAACGACCTTGACGCGCTGAAAGCGGCGATTTCGGACAAGACCTGCGCAGTGGTGCTGGAGCCGATCCAGGGCGAAGGCGGCGTGCTGCCGGCCGAGCAGGCTTACCTGCAAGGCGCCCGCGAACTGTGCGACCAGCATAATGCGTTGCTGGTGTTTGACGAAGTTCAAACCGGCATGGGTCGTACCGGCGAGCTGTTTGCCTACATGCATTACGGCGTGACCCCGGATATTTTGACCAGCGCCAAGAGCCTGGGCGGCGGTTTCCCGATCGCAGCCATGCTGACCACCGAAGCGCTGGCCAAGCATCTGGTTGTCGGCACCCACGGCACCACCTACGGCGGTAACCCGCTGGCGTGTGCAGTCGGCAATGCGGTAATCGATGTGATCAACACGCCAGAGGTACTGCAAGGCGTCAAGGCCAGGCATGACCTGTTCAAGACCCGCCTTGAGCAAATCGGCCAGCAATACGGCCTGTTCACTCAAGTGCGTGGCATGGGCCTGCTGCTGGGTTGTGTGCTGAACGATGCCTGGAAGGGCCGCGCCAAGGACATCTTCAATGCCGCTGAAAAAGAAAACCTGATGATTCTGCAGGCCGGCCCCGACGTTGTGCGTTTCGCGCCAAGCCTGGTGGTTGACGAGGCCGATATCGAAGAAGGTCTGAACCGCTTCGAACGTGCCGTAAAGAATCTGACGCAAGCCTGAGTGTGACCTCGACGCCCGGCTTGCCGGGCGTCGAACCGAATTTAATGTGCCGGGCCAGGCTCAATGCACAGGGCTTTCAATGTCGGAGCGGGCTTGCTCGCGATACAGGCAGCGCGGTGTGTCAGTCACGCCGCAGTGACGTCATCGCGAGCAAGCCCGCTCCCACAGTTGAAATCCCGGGTGTACTCGACTGTTCGGCCTATACCCCTCTATGCAATTCAAGGATTAAGGAGTGACACCATGCTGGTGATGCGCCCTGCGCAAATGGCTGATCTGGGCGAGGTACAGCGTCTGGCTGCGGACAGCCCGATTGGTGTCACTTCATTGCCGGACGATATCGAACGCCTGCGCGACAAGATCGCCGCGTCTGAAACCTCGTTCGCTGCCGAAGTGAGCTTCAATGGCGAAGAAAGCTATTTTTTCGTCCTTGAAGACACCGCTGCCGGCAAGTTGGTGGGGTGCTCGGCGATCGTGGCCTCGGCCGGTTATTCGGAGCCGTTTTACAGCTTCCGTAACGAGACGTTCGTGCACGCCTCCCGCGAACTGAAGATTCACAACAAGATTCACGTCCTGTCGCAGTGCCATGATCTGACCGGTAACAGCCTGCTGACCAGTTTTTATGTGGTCCCGGAACTGGTGGGGTCGGCCTGGTCCGAACTCAACTCCCGTGGCCGCCTGCTGTTTGTGGCCAACCACCCGGAGCGTTTTGCCGATTCCGTGGTCACCGAGATCGTTGGCTACAGCGATGAAAATGGCGACTCGCCGTTCTGGGACGCCATTGGTCGCAACTTCTTCGACTTGAACTATGCCGCCGCCGAGCGTCTGTGCGGGCTTAAAAGCCGCACCTTCCTTGCCGAGCTGATGCCGCATTACCCGATTTACGTGCCGCTGCTGCCCGACACAGCCCAAGAGGTCATGGGGCAAGTCCACCCGCGTGCGCAGATCACCTTTGACATCCTGATGCGCGAAGGTTTCGAGACCGATCACTACATCGATATTTTCGACGGTGGCCCGACCTTGCATGCCCGGGTTTCGGGCATCCGCTCAATCGCCCAGAGCCGCGTGGTTCCGGTCAAGATCGGCGCACTGAGCACAGGCGGTGGACGTCAGTATCTGGTGGCCAATGCCCAGCTACAGGATTACCGCGCCGTATTGCTGGAGCTGGATTGGGCGCCGGGCAAACCGGTCACGCTGGATCTGGAAGCGGCCGAAGCACTTGGTGTTGGCGAAGGTGCCAGCGTACGAGTGGTAGCGGTATAACGCGTTTGAGCGAGTTTCGCGGGGGGTCGTCAGCGAGCCCCGTCCAAGGAGATAGCATGATAGTTCGTCCTGTACGCAACAGCGATTTACCGGCCCTGATTGAGCTGGCACGCAGCACCGGCACCGGCCTGACCACCTTGCCGGCCAACGAAGAGCGCTTGCTGCATCGGGTCACCTGGGCTGAGAAAACCTTCCGTGGCGAAGCCGAGCGTGGCGATGCGGACTATCTGTTTGTGCTCGAAAACGACGATGGCAAAGTGGTGGGTATTTCCGCCATTGCCGGTGCCGTGGGCTTGCGTGAGCCCTGGTACAACTTCCGTGTGGGCCTGACGGTCAGCGCCTCTCAAGAGTTGAATATTTACCGCGAAATCCCGACCCTGTTTCTGGCCAATGACCTGACCGGCAACTCCGAGCTGTGCTCATTGTTCCTCAGTGCCGATTACCGTACCGGGCTCAATGGCCGCCTGCTGGCCAAGGCGCGGATGCTGTTTATCGCCGAGTTCCCGGAGCTGTTTGGCAGCAAGATCATTGCCGAAATGCGTGGCATGTCCGATGAAAGTGGCCGCTCGCCATTCTGGGAAAGCCTGGGCCGGCACTTTTTCAAAATGGAGTTCAGCCAGGCCGACTACCTGACCGGCGTGGGCAACAAAGCCTTTATCGCCGAGTTGATGCCCAAGTTCCCGGTGTACACCTGTTTCCTGTCCGAAGATGCCCGAGCGGTGATCGGCAAGGTGCATACCCACACCGAACCGGCCTTGAACATGCTTAAAAGCGAAGGCTTCAGTTATCAGGGCTACGTCGATATTTTTGACGCAGGCCCGGCGGTTGAGTGTGAAACCAGCAAGATCCGCGCAGTGCGCGACAGCGAAGCGCTGGTGCTGGCTATTGGCACACCGGGTGACGACGCAACGCCTTACCTGATGCACAACCGCAAACGCGAAGATTGCCGCATCACGGCCGCCCCTGCGCGGCTGGCTGCTGGCACCCTGGTGGTCGACCCGCTGACCGCCAAACGCCTGCAACTGAGCGCGGGCGACCAGGTGCGCGCCGTTGCCTTGTCCGCCCAGTCAATGGCCCCACGGGAGTCAAAATAATGAGTACGTTGTATATCGCAGGTACCTGGCAGAGCGGGCAGGGCGAGGCTTTGGAGTCGCTGAACCCGGTTACCCAGCACGTGCTTTGGGCTGGCAAGGGTGCCGATGCCGGGCAAGTGGATACCGCCGTGAAGGCTGCGCGCCAGGCTTTCCCGCAGTGGGCCAAACAGACTTTCGAGCAGCGCCTGAGCGTGCTCGAAGCGTTTGCCGCAAGCCTTAAAAACCACGCCGACGAACTGTCGCGCTGCATCGGTGAAGAAACCGGCAAACCCCTCTGGGAGTCGGCCACCGAAGTCACCAGCATGATCAATAAAGTGGCGATTTCGGTACAGAGCTACCGCGAGCGCACGGGTGAAAAAAGTGGACCGCTGGGGGATGCCACGGCCGTTTTGCGTCACAAGCCTCATGGTGTAGTGGCTGTTTTCGGTCCGTACAACTTCCCCGGTCATTTGCCCAACGGGCACATTGTTCCGGCGTTGCTGGCGGGTAACAGCGTGGTATTCAAACCGAGCGAATTGACCCCTAAAGTCGCCGAACTGACGGTCAAGTGCTGGATCGAAGCGGGTCTGCCTGCGGGCGTGCTCAACCTGCTGCAGGGCGCACGCGACACCGGTATCGCCCTGGCGGCGCACACGGGTATCGACGGGTTGTTCTTCACCGGTTCGAGCCGCACCGGCAATGCCCTGCACCAGCAATTTGCCGGGCGCCCGGACAAAATCCTGGCTCTGGAAATGGGTGGCAACAACCCGCTGGTGGTCGATCAGGTAGAGGACCTGGACGCAGCGGTGTACACCATCATCCAGTCGGCCTTTATCTCCGCCGGGCAGCGTTGCACCTGTGCCCGCCGCTTGCTGGTGCCGCAAGGCGCATGGGGCGACAGCCTGCTGACGCGCCTGGTTGAAGTGAGTCAGAGCATCGAAGTGGGTGCTTTCGATCAGCAGCCGGCGCCATTCATGGGGTCGGTGATTTCCCTTGGCGCAGCGCGCGCCTTGATGGATGCCCAGGAAGTGTTGCTGGGGTCGGGGGCTGTGGCCTTGCTGGAAATGCACCAGCCAGACATCAATGCCGCCTTGCTGACGCCGGGCATTATCGATGTGACAGAGGTTGGCGATCGTTCGGACGAAGAACTGTTCGGGCCATTGCTGCAAGTGATTCGCTACGCTGACTTTGATGCGGCGATTGCTGAAGCCAACAACACGGCGTTTGGTCTGGCGGCCGGGTTGCTGTCGGATTCCGAAGCGCGTTACCAGCAGTTCTGGCTCGAAAGCCGCGCCGGTATCGTCAACTGGAACAAACAATTGACCGGCGCGGCGAGCAGTGCGCCATTTGGTGGTATCGGGGCGTCGGGCAATCATCGCGCCAGTGCCTACTACGCGGCGGATTATTGCGCATACCCGGTGGCTTCCCTTGAAACGCCGACCCTGGCTTTGCCAGCAGCGCTGACCCCGGGCGTGCGGATGTCGTAACGCTTATCTCAACCCTGTGGGAGCGAGCCTGCTCGCGAAAGCCTTATAGGCCATTCGCGAGCAGGCTCGCTCCCACAGGTGCTGTATGACTTATAACCGTTTTCCGGAGCCTCGCTGATGAAGTCCTTTGAAGTCAATTTTGACGGTTTAGTGGGGCCGACCCATAACTATGGCGGTTTGTCGTTTGGCAACGTCGCTTCCCAGAGCAACAGCCAGCAGGCTTCCAACCCTAAGGAAGCTGCGCTGCAAGGCCTGGAAAAAATGAAAGCGTTGATGGACATGGGCTTTGTCCAGGGCGTGCTGGCCCCGCAAGAGCGTCCGGACGTTGCTGCCTTGCGCAGCCTGGGTTTTGCCGGGACTGATGCTCAGGTGATCGAGCGCGCCGCCAAAGAGGCCATGCCATTGCTGGTCGCCAGCTGCTCGGCCTCGAGCATGTGGGTAGCCAATGCGGCCACAGTCAGCCCCAGTGCCGACACCGCTGACGGTCGCGTGCACTTCACCGCTGCCAACCTCAATTGCAAATACCATCGCAGTATCGAGCACCCGACCACCAGTCGCGTGCTGGGCGCGATGTTTGCCGATCAGGAGCATTTTGCCCACCACGCGGCTTTGCCGGCAGTGGCGCAATTTGGCGATGAAGGTGCAGCCAACCACACGCGTTTTTGCCGCGATTATGGTGAGGCCGGTGTCGAGTTTTTTGTGTTCGGCCGCAGTGCGTTCGACAGTCGTTACCCGGCACCGCAAAAATACCCGGCGCGCCAGACCCTCGAGGCTTCGCAGGCAGTGGCTCGCCTGCATGGCCTGAGCGAGGAGGGTGTGGTGTTTGCCCAGCAAAATCCCGCGGTCATTGACCAGGGTGTGTTTCATAACGACGTGATCGCCGTGGGTAATGGTGAACTGTTGTTCCATCACCAGGATGCTTTCCTCAATACCGAGCAGATGCTGGCCGAGTTGCAGGCCAAGCTGGCGACCCGTGGCGCCAACTTCCAGTCGATCAGCGTGCCCCGTGATCAGGTGGCCGTGGAAGATGCCGTGCGCTCTTATCTGTTCAACAGCCAGCTGCTGAGTCGCGCCGATGGCTCGATGCTATTGATCGTGCCTGAAGAGTGTCGTGCCAACCCGCGCGTGTGGCAGTACCTGCAAGGGCTGACGGCCGCTGGCGGGCCGATCCGTGAGGTCAAGGTGTTCGACCTCAAGCAGAGCATGCAGAATGGCGGTGGTCCGGCGTGCCTGCGCCTGCGGGTCGCGCTCAACGAAACCGAGCTGGCGGCCGTCAACCCCGGCGTGATCATGACCCCGGCGCTGTACGACACCCTGACGGTCTGGGTGAACAAACATTATCGTGATGCTTTGCGCGAAAGTGACCTGGCTGATCCACAATTGCTGCTTGAATGCCGCACGGCATTGGATGAACTGACGCAAATCCTTAAACTGGGCGCGGTTTACCCCTTCCAGATCAATTGAAAGGCGCTGTGCCTGGGCGATAGTTGACGCCGGGCACGCACCTTCACACCCCAATGAGAGCGATGAAATGACTGATACCCTGAAGCTGATCCTTGAAGACACCGACGGTACCCAGCTGGAAACGTCCTGCACGCGCGTTGCTGTCATGTGGCAGGGCAAGGAATTGTGGATCCAGCAGGACGGCCGTGGCCAGTTGCTGATCGGTGTAGACGTTGAAGAAGGCGATGCCGAATACGCCAACCTGCTGCTGCGCCCATTGGCGACTAACCTTGTGAGCCTGCAACTGGAAATGGAACCGGCTGATCTGGGCGATGATGAAGACGGTCACGTACACGGTCCGGACTGCAACCACTGATAAGGAAGTTCTATGCTCGCTCTCGGCAAACTGCTTGAACTGACCTTGGCCGGACGTGAACCGGCCGAGAAAACTCAACTGACTGTCGACGGCGTGCGGATGCGCTGGCTGACCGAAGGCGCGCTTGAAGTGCGCCCGCCCGAGGCTCGTGACAACGGTATGGATCTGTTGTTGTCAGCCGGCATCCATGGCAATGAAACAGCGCCGATCGAGTTGCTTGATCGCCTGTTGCAGGCCATTGCACGGGGTATTATCAAGCCCCGTGCGCGAATTCTGTTTCTGTTCGGCAACCCCGGCGCCATGCGTACTGGCGCACGTTTTGTCGAGGAAGACCTCAACCGGCTGTTCAACGGCCGTCACGAAAGCAGCAGTGGCCCCGAAGCCCTGCGTGCTTGCGAGCTTGAACACCTGGCTGAAACCTTTTTCAGCCCTCCCGGGCGTACTCGTCTGCACTACGACTTGCACACGGCCATTCGAGGGTCGAAGATCGAGCAGTTTGCGTTGTATCCCTTCAAGGAGGGCCGTAGCCACTCTCGCGAAGAGCTGTCGCGCTTGCGTGCGGCCGGGATGGAAGCGGTGCTGTTGCAAAACAAGCCCTCCATTGTGTTCAGTGCCTATACCTACGATCGCTTGGGCGCCGAGGCGTTTACCCTTGAGTTGGGCAAGGCCCGGCCTTTCGGGCAGAACGGCGGAGTCAATGTCGAACGTCTGGAGCAGCGTTTGCAGCAGATGATCGAGGGTAGCGAGCCAGCACTGGCCGATGCTTCGCTCGAGGGTTTGCAGTTGTTCAGTGTGGCGCGTGAAGTCATCAAGCACAGTGATGCCTTTATCCTGCACTTGCCTGCCGATATCGAAAATTTCAGCGAGTTGCCCAAGGGCTATCTACTGGCGCAAGACGCCGGCAAAACCCGCTGGATTATTGAAGAAGAGGGTGCGCGGATCATCTTTCCCAACCCTAAAGTCAAAAATGGCCTGCGCGCCGGTATCATTATCGAACCGACAACCCTGGCCCCACAGGGTTAATCATCCGAGTAATGGATATAGGTTTTGCGCAGGGGCAGCCCCAGTTCTTCGCGTATGCCGTTTTCGCTGAACTGTGCCGGGTTCGTGGGGAGGGCAGGGGTTGCAGGGTCTTTATCGAAGTCAAAGGGCTCTGTGTTGCAAGGTAAGCCCACGGCCTGCAGTTCATCATTTTTCACCAGCGCAGCTTGCTTGGTTCCCTGATGCCCGTCGGGGCTTGCGCCTAAAAATCGTGTGCCCGTGACAAAGTTGTAGGCGTGGCATAGCTCGTGGTAGAGAGAGGTAAGCGGTATCGCGCCGGGTGTGGAAAATGCCGGGTTGTAGTACACCGTTCCTCCGAAATCAGGCAGACCTGCCATCCCGACCTGAATAAAAGACCGGCCATCACCCAGATTGGGTATGTATAGGCCGTTATTTACCTGCTTGAGTTCGGCGATGGTGATGGGTTTCTGGCTTTTACGAATACTTTTTGTCAGTTCGCGCAGTAGCTGGCTCCCGTTGCCGGAGCTCAGCAACAGTTTCAAGTCATCCTGAACCCTTACGATAAACTCTTCGCTGCCTTGAATAATCAGCCCTGATTCCGGCAGGGGGATTGGGCTGCCAATAAATGTATTGGCGACCTTTTTGTGCGGGGTGATTCTGCCTTCGGCGATATAGGTGGGCTCGCTGTCGGTGAATACTTTGTCCCTGTCTTTTATTTGATTGAGGATGTCCTGGCCCTGGCCGGTATAGATCACATTGGAGCCCGCTCCGGCTGTAATAAGGTCATCGCCGTCGCCCCCGCATAGAATGCTGTGGCCCTGGCCTCCGACGGCTACATCGTCACCTTCTCCTGCGTCGATAAAGGCCATGCCGGCCCCGCCACGAAAAAAGTCTGCCCCTTTGCCCGTGTAGGCAACGGTTGTGCCCGTGCCATTGGCGTTGACGATGTCATTGCCATCTCCAGTGTCTACGTAGCTGGTGCCCCCACGGGTCATCACCATGTCATCGCCAGTACCGGTCAGCACCGTGGACTTGCCGCTGCTGGTCACGACGGTGTCATTGCCGGGGCCGGTTTCGATATGAAAGGTGTTTTTCAGGGTGTCGGCGATGTAAACCGTATCGTTGCCGTTCAAGGTATGAATTTCGATGATCTGCTTTGCACTTGCAGGCTTTATCCGATAGCGCTCATGGTTCAGGTCGATCAGCAGAGAGTCGTTGTCGCCCTTGGTGACGCAAATGGATGCCCGCGCCACCGAGGCACGGAAGACCAGGCGGTCAATGGGGCGGGGGTACAGGACGCCTTCAGTGACGTAGCGCACGAGGGTGGCGTTATCGCCAATATGAAGAATGCTTTGTGTGGTGCTCTCTGTCACATGGGGCAGGGGGTGTGAAACCGTTGTTTCGGTTCTTTCGAGCGGGGCCTGGGCACCGCCGTCAAACTCGAAATGATGAGGGGCTGGCAGAGGGGTAGTTGTTACTGGGGGCGGGGTTGGGCACATAAGAGATGCTCCTGGGCGTCAAGTTCAAATGTCATCGGTGACCGGGCACCTGTATCGACAATTGAAACGCCTGGATGGCTTATGTGTGCGTTACATGTTTATGGTGTGCTCCCCGGCGAGCCTGGTTTCAGGGCTGGCCGGGGAATCAGGCATTACACCGCGCGTTTTTGCTGGGTATCCATGCGCTTGATGTTGCGGATTTTCTGCAGTGTGTCTACGCACGTCCGGGCGGCTTCCTGGCCTTTGTGCACGAAGTGCTCAAAGAAAAACTTCTGATGCTCCTCACCGGCGTGGAAGTGGTGCGGCGTGAGGCTGACGGAGAACACCGGCACTTCGGTTTCCAGTTGTACTTGCATCAGGCCGCTGACGACCGTCTGGGCAACAAAGTCGTGACGGTAGATGCCGCCATCCACGACCAGTGCGGCGCCGACAATTCCGGCGTAACGACCGGTCTTGGCCAGCAGTTTGGCGTGCAGCGGGATCTCGAATGCGCCGCCGACTTCGAAGAAATCGATGTCGCTTTCCTGATAGCCCAGCACCAGCATTTCGGCCAGGAAGCCCTTGCGGCTCTGGTCGACAATCTCTTTGTGCCAGGAAGCCTGGATAAATGCGACACGTTCGTTGTGGTGAATAGCTGTAGGTTGCATGTTCAGATTCCTGTTTGTGTGAAAAACAGGGCATATGAATCGAATGGGATTAAAGGGTACGTTCAGGAGGGCAGCGCACGGCCATACGGCATCGCCACTATCCCGCCTGGTTGACGGCCCTTTGGCGCCAATCCCGTTCTCTCTTCATCCGGACTATGACCGTCGGCCCCGGGATCACACCGGGTCTGCTGACCTTGGTTTATTCCTGGCCGAAGCTCAAGAATGTGCCAAGCGCTCGCGGGCTATGCGCTTTGCGCGCAATTACCGCCGGTGGGGAGTCGCACCCCGCCCTGAGAACGTTGCCACCAGCCTTTCTGGCGGCGGACATTTTGTATCACATATTTTTCGAGTATGCATTGATGCTTTTTGCTAATAGCTATCAGTTTTTCCATTTCATTAATAAGGTAATTCCTACGTGAGCATCCGAATATTGTCGATCGCTGCAGAGTAGGCTTGTTCTGGCGGGAATCGCACGTTTAGCATTCAACACTGATCAAACCTTGCCGAGGCCAATGCCATGTCTGTTATCGATCTTCGTAGTGACACCGTGACCCAACCCACCCCAGGCATGCGTGAAGCCATGGCAAATGCGCCTATGGGCGATGATGTGTATGGCGAAGATCCTTCGGTGAACAAACTGGAATCCGAGCTGGCATTGCGCCTGGGCTTTGCCAGGGGGCTGTTTGTGCCTACGGGCACCATGAGCAACCTGCTGGCCTTGATGGCGCATTGCGAGCGCGGTGATGAATACATCGTCGGTCAGCAGGCTCACACCTATAAGTATGAAGGTGGCGGGGCGGCGGTCCTGGGGTCCATTCAGCCGCAACCGCTGGAGGTGCAGGCCGATGGCTCGCTTGATCTGAAACAGGTGGCTGCCGCGATCAAACCGGATGACTTCCACTTTGCCCGCACCCGCCTGCTTGCGCTGGAAAACACCATGCAAGGCAAGGTGCTGCCCACCGAGTACCTGGCAGCGGCCGGCCGCCTGACCCGCGAGCACGGCCTGGCGCTGCATCTTGATGGCGCGCGGTTGTACAACGCGGCGGTCAAACTGGGCGTTGACGCCGGTGATATCACCCGCCATTTCGATTCGGTATCGGTCTGCCTGTCCAAAGGCCTGGGCGCGCCCGTGGGGTCGGTGCTGTGCGGCACCGCCGAGCTTGTCTCCCGCGCTCGACGCCTGCGCAAGATGGTCGGGGGCGGCATGCGCCAGGCCGGTCAACTGGCGGCTGCCGGGCTGTATGCACTGGATCATCAGGTGGCGCGTCTGGCCGATGACCATGCCAATGCCCAGTTGCTGGCCGAGGGCCTGCGTGCTGCCGGTTATGAGGTTGAGCCGGTGCAGACCAATATGGTCTACGTCCAGATCGGTGAGCGTGCCGAGGCACTCAAGGCCTTTGCGGCCGGCCAGGGGATCAGGCTCAGTGCCGCGCCGCGCTTGCGAATGGTGACGCACATGGATGTCAGTCGCAGCCAGATTGAGCAGGTGATAGCGGTTTTTGCCGAGTTTTCCCTTCAATAAGCGTTCAATCCGTCCAATTGCTTGTCGCTATCGTATAAACACGCTGTACCCGGGGCGAAGGGCCGATATAATGCGGCCCTTTGCGAGTCGCACTGTCGATTGACGTGATTTACTTGCCTCTGGCCGCAGCCTCCGTGGAAGAACCTATGAAAAGCGCAGAAATCCGTGAAGCCTTCCTTCGCTTCTTCGAGGAGCAAGGTCACACCCGTGTCCCTTCCAGCTCCTTGGTCCCTAATAACGACCCGACCCTGCTGTTCACCAACGCGGGGATGAACCAGTTCAAGGACTGTTTCCTGGGTCAAGAAAAACGTGCCTACACCCGAGCGACCAGCAGCCAGAAGTGCGTGCGTGCCGGCGGCAAGAACAGCGACCTGGAAAACGTCGGTTACACCGCCCGTCACCACACCTTCTTTGAAATGCTCGGCAATTTCAGCTTTGGCGATTACTTCAAGAAAGATGCGATCAATTTCGCCTGGACCTTCCTGACCGGTGTTCTCAAGCTGCCCAAAGACAAGCTGTGGGTGACCGTCTACGCCAGCGATGACGAAGCCTACGACATCTGGACCCAGGACGTCGGCGTGCCTGCCGAGCGCATGATCCGTATCGGCGACAACAAGGGCGCGCCGTATGCATCGGACAACTTCTGGACCATGGGCGATACCGGCCCGTGCGGCCCGTGCACCGAGATTTTCTACGATCACGGCCCGGAAATCTGGGGTGGCCCGCCGGGCTCGCCAGACGAAGACGGCGACCGTTACATCGAAATCTGGAACAACGTTTTCATGCAGTTCAACCGCACCGCCGATGGCGTGTTGCATCCGTTGCCAGCGCCGTCGGTAGACACCGGCATGGGCCTGGAGCGGATCAGTGCGGTGATGCAGCACGTCAACTCCAACTACGATATCGACCTGTTCCAGAGCCTGCTGACCGCAGCGGCGGACGCGATCGGCTGCGCCAACGAAGGCCAGGCATCGCTCAAGGTGGTAGCGGACCATATCCGTTCGTGCAGCTTCCTGATCGCCGACGGTGTACTGCCATCGAACGAAGGTCGCGGCTACGTGCTGCGCCGCATCATTCGTCGCGCCTGCCGTCATGGCAACAAGCTGGGTGCTACCGGCAATTTCTTCTACAAGATCGTCGCGGCCCTGGTGGCCGAGATGGGTGCCAGCTTCCCGGAGCTGGTGCGCGAGCAGGCCAATATCGAGCGCGTGCTCAAGGCTGAAGAAGAGCAGTTCTCCAAGACCCTGGAGCAGGGTCTGAAAATCCTCGAGCTGGATCTGGCTGAGCTCAAGGGTACCGTGGTGCCTGGCGACGTAGTGTTCAAGCTCTACGACACCTACGGCTTCCCGATGGACCTGACGGCCGATATCGCCCGCGAGCGCAACCTGACCGTGGACGAAGAAGGCTTCGAACGCGAGATGGAAGCCCAGCGTGTGCGTGCCCGTTCGGCCAGCTCGTTTGGCCTGGACTACAACACCCTGGTCAAAGTCGACGTGCCGACCGAGTTTGTCGGTTACAACGCTACCCAGGCCTCGGCCAAGGTGGTTGCGCTGTATAAAGAAGGGCAGTCGGTTGCCAGCCTGAACGAAGGCGACGAGGGTGTGGTGATTCTCGACCAGACCCCGTTCTATGCCGAATCGGGCGGTCAGGTCGGCGATTGCGGTTACCTGCAGGCGGGTGCTGCCCGCTTTGACGTGCGCGACACCACCAAGACCGGTGGCGCTTTCCTGCACCACGGCGTGGTTGCTGCGGGCGGCCTGAAAGTGGGCGAAACCGTTGAAGCCCAGGTGGACGCCGATGTGCGTCACGCCACGGCGCTGAACCACTCGGCCACCCACTTGCTGCACGCCGCCTTGCGCCAGGTTCTGGGCGAGCACGTTCAGCAGAAAGGCTCTCTGGTTGACAGCCAGCGCATGCGTTTTGACTTCAGCCACTTCGAAGCGATCAAGCCTGAGCAGATCAAGGCGCTGGAAGATATCGTCAACGCCGAGATTCGCAAGAATACCCCGGTCGAGACTGAAGAAACCGACATCGAAACCGCCAAGGAAAAAGGCGCCATGGCGCTGTTTGGCGAGAAGTACGGCGACAGCGTGCGCGTGCTGAGCATGGGTGGTGATTTCTCGGTTGAGCTGTGTGGTGGTATCCACGCCAAGCGCACCGGTGATATCGGCCTGATGAAAATCATCAGCGAAGGCGGTGTAGCCTCCGGTATCCGTCGTATTGAAGCGGTGACCGGCGCAGCCGCACTGGCTTACCTCAATGCTGCCGAAGAGCAGCTCAAGGAAGCCGCCAGCCTGGTCAAGGGCTCGCGCGAGAACCTGGTCGACAAATTGTCGGCGGTACTTGAGCGCAACCGTCAGCTGGAAAAACAGCTTGAGCAGTTGCAGGCCAAGGCCGCAAGCGCAGCGGGTGATGATCTGTCATCGTCGGCAGTGGACGTAAAAGGCGTGAAAGTGTTGACCGCCCGCCTGGACGGTCAAGACGGCAAAGCGCTTCTGGCGCTGGTAGATCAGCTGAAGAACAAGCTCGGCCGTGCGGTGATCCTGCTCGGCAGTGTCCATGAAGACAAGGTTGTACTGGTTGCAGGCGTAACCAAAGACCTGACTGGCCAACTCAAAGCCGGTGATTTGATGAAGCAGGCTGCTGCGGCAGTGGGCGGGAAGGGCGGTGGTCGTCCGGACATGGCGCAAGGTGGCGGTGTTGATGCTGCAGCCCTGGACGCCGCGCTGGCTCTGACCGTGCCATTTGTCGAGCAGGGTATCTGAGGTCCAGAACGCGCCGTTGTCTAGTAACGGCGCGTCGTTTGAATGATAAATGGGCGCCCTTTATGGGCTGAGGCTGCTTTGAAATGGCTTTGATCGTACAGAAATTCGGAGGCACCTCGGTCGGCACTGTCGAGAGAATCGAGCAGGTCGCCGATAAAGTTAAGAAGTTCCGCGAAGCCGGCAATGATCTGGTGATCGTGCTATCGGCCATGAGCGGCGAAACCAATCGCCTGATCGACCTGGCCAAGCAAATCAGCGATCAGCCGTTGCCGCGTGAGCTGGATATGATTGTATCCACGGGCGAGCAGGTGACTATTGGTCTGCTGTCCATGGCGCTGAACAAGCGTGGTGTGCCGGCCGTGTCCTACACCGGCAGCCAGGTGCGCATCCTCACGGACAGCTCGCACACCAAGGCCCGTATCCTGAAAATTGACGATCAGAAGATTCGCGCTGATCTCAAGGCCGGTCGTGTGGTTGTGGTTGCCGGTTTCCAGGGCGTTGATGAGCTCGGAAATATCACCACGCTGGGCCGTGGCGGTTCCGACACCACGGGTGTGGCGCTGGCAGCGGCCCTCAAGGCTGATGAATGCCAGATCTACACCGATGTTGACGGCGTCTACACCACTGACCCGCGGGTTGTGGCCAAGGCGCAGCGTCTGGAAAAGATCACCTTCGAAGAAATGCTGGAAATGGCCAGCCTGGGTTCCAAGGTGTTGCAGATCCGCGCAGTCGAGTTCGCCGGCAAGTACAACGTTCCGCTGCGCGTTTTGCACAGCTTCAAGGAGGGTCCAGGTACCCTCATTACTATTGATGAAGAGGAATCCATGGAACAGCCGATCATTTCTGGTATCGCGTTCAATCGCGACGAAGCCAAGCTGACCATCCGTGGCGTGCCGGACACCCCGGGCGTGGCGTTCAAGATTCTGGGCCCGATCAGCGCGGCCAACATCGAAGTCGACATGATCGTGCAGAACGTTGCGCACGATAACACCACCGATTTTACCTTCACCGTACACCGCAATGACTACAATGCGGCGCAAAGCGTGCTGGAAAATACCGCTCGCGAGATCGGTGCCCGTGAAGTGGTGGGCGACACCAACATTGCCAAGGTTTCGATCGTGGGTGTGGGCATGCGCTCTCATGCAGGCGTTGCCAGCCGCATGTTTGAATCGCTGGCCAAGGAGAACATCAACATTCTGATGATCTCGACTTCCGAGATCAAAGTGTCTGTTGTGATCGAAGAAAAGTACCTGGAGCTGGCCGTGCGTTCCCTGCACACCGCTTTTGATCTGGATGCGCCAGCCCGACAGGGCGAGTAAGGCGTTGGCAGAAGGGCGCGGTTAATCCGCGCCCTTTGTTTTTTGGCAGGCATGCACGAAGCCCACCCGTTTTGTCATGTTGGTCAATACTAAGGAGCGCAGAGTGCTACTAGTCGCTAGTAGGCTCGGGCTCTTTTTTTTTGCAGACTGTTGTCCCTGAAAAGATAAGTGTGAGGAGAAACGTATGCTGATTCTGACTCGCCGTTGTGCGGAAAGCCTGATCATAGGCGATGGCGAAATTACCGTGACCGTATTGGGCGTCAAAGGCAACCAGGTGCGCATTGGCGTCAATGCTCCCAAGGAAGTGGCCGTACACCGTGAAGAGATCTACCTGCGGATCAAGAATGAAAAGGATGAAGAACCAAGTCTTTAATTTTATTTAAGTTTTTAGTTGCATGCGGGGAAAAGGCTGGTTATTATACGCCCCGTGTTGCGGAGAGGTGGCCGAGTGGCCGAAGGCGCTCCCCTGCTAAGGGAGTACATCTCAAAAGGGTGTCGGGGGTTCGAATCCCCCCTTCTCCGCCATTATTCATGTAGCACGTTGTGATCTAGGCAGTTCAGTAAGTTGTTGAAAATACTGAAAAAAAATCTTGCCAGAGAGATTCAACGGTCTATAATGCGCCGCTTCAAATGCACTCGTAGCTCAGCTGGATAGAGTACTCGGCTACGAACCGAGCGGTCACAGGTTCGAATCCTGTCGAGTGCACCATTTAAGAGTCAATTGCCAAGGCGATTGGTTTTGCTTCAACCAGCGGTGGTCTGGTCTATCAAACACAACTTGCACTCGTAGCTCAGCTGGATAGAGTACTCGGCTACGAACCGAGCGGTCACAGGTTCGAATCCTGTCGAGTGCACCATTTAAGAGTCAATCGCCCAGGCGGTTGGCTTTGCTTCAACCAGCGGTGGTCTGGTTTATCAAACACAACTTGCACTCGTAGCTCAGCTGGATAGAGTACTCGGCTACGAACCGAGCGGTCACAGGTTCGAATCCTGTCGAGTGCACCATTTAAGAGTCAATTGCCCAGGCAGTTGGCTTTGCTTCAGCCAGCGGTGGTCTGGTTTAACAAACACAACCTGCACTCGTAGCTCAGCTGGATAGAGTACTCGGCTACGAACCGAGCGGTCACAGGTTCGAATCCTGTCGAGTGCACCAAACATCAAAAAGCCCGCACATTGTGCGGGCTTTTTGTTATCTGCGATTTGGCTATTGCTGTCATCCTCGCGACTTGTCTTGTGTTTATTCTGGTTCTTGTCCCTGCTCGTCAACGGCTACAAGGTTGAATTTCAGCTTTGAGTTGTGCCCTGTGCAACTCATCCTTCGTCGCACAAGCAGTGCGCAGGCGCCGTCTGGCGGTTTTTCGCAAGCTTTTGTTATCTCCAAGATTTTTGCGTCATTAATTTTCAAGCCGTGTATGATTGCGCCCGTCAGCCCCGCCGGGGCTTGTGGAATACCTCCATGGACTTACCCAGTAGTAACTCAGCATCCCGCTTTACCAATCATGAATTGACTGATTGATCCTTCCGGCGTGCCCTGCTGCTGGGAGTGGAGTTCGCCTATGACCGAAGTTGAAGTAAAGAAAACCCAAGAAAGCCTGCAAAGCCGCCTTGCTCAAGTTATTGAGCTGCTTAATCGCCAGCGTGTGGTCGAAGATCTGACTCATCGTCAGGAAGGCCATCACCATGACCGGGTCGAGAACCTGGTCCATCGGCAAAACCTTGTTGAACTCCAGCGCAAGCTGGAAGACCTGCACTCCGCAGACGTTGCCTATATCCTCGAAGCATTGCCTCTGGACGACCGCCTGACGGTCTGGCAGCTGGTCAAGGCTGATCGCGATGGCGACATCCTGCTCGAAGTATCCGACTCGGTGCGTGAAACCCTGATCGCCGACATGGACGATCACGAGCTCCTGGCAGCCGCCAAGGAGATGGACGCCGACGAACTTGCTGACCTGGCTCCCGAGCTGCCGCGAGACGTCGTCCATGAGCTGATGGAGACCCTGGATGGCCAGCAGCGTGAGCGCGTGCGCTCCGCACTGTCCTATAACGAGGACCAGGTCGGTGCCTTGATGGACTTTGAGATGGTGACCATCCGTGAGGATGTCAGCCTTGAAGTCGTGCTGCGTTACCTGCGTCGCCTCAAGGAGTTGCCGGGCCATACCGACAAACTGTTCGTGGTCGATTACGACGGTGCGCTCAAAGGCGTGCTGCCGATCAAGCGTCTGCTGGTCAACGACCCTGAAAAACAAGTGTCTGAGGTCATGGCCAACGACCCGGTGAGTTTTCACCCGGACGAAGATGCCTACGATGCTGCTCAGGCATTTGAGCGTTATGACTTGATTTCGGCCCCGGTGGTGGACAAGAACGGCAAGCTTATCGGCCGTCTGACCATCGATGAAATGGTCGACCTGATCCGTGAAGAGAGTGAAAACGAAGTTCTCAACATGGCCGGTCTGCGAGAAGAAGAAGACATCTTCGCCTCGGTGTGGAAGTCCCTGCGTAACCGTTGGGCCTGGCTGGCAGTCAACCTGGTCACGGCATTTATTGCTTCGCGGGTGATTGGCCTGTTCGAAGGCTCGATTGAAAAGCTGGTGGCTCTGGCAGCACTGATGCCCATCGTGGCCGGTATTGGCGGTAACTCCGGCAACCAGACCATTACCATGATCGTGCGCGCTATGGCCCTGGATCAGGTCAACACCGGCAGCACTTCGCGGTTGATGCGCAAGGAGCTCGCCGTGGGCCTGATCAATGGTCTGGTGTGGGGTGGGGTGATTGGTGTTGTGGCCTACCTGCTGTATGGCAGCTGGTCGCTCGGCGTGGTGATGACCGCAGCCATGACCCTCAACCTGCTGCTGGCAGCACTGATGGGGGTATTGATACCCATGACGCTGGCCCGGCTGGGGCGTGATCCGGCCATGGGCGCAAGCGTGATGATCACCGCCATGACCGACAGTGGCGGGTTCTTCATCTTTCTGGGGCTGGCAACTATCTTCCTGCTTTGATCATTCTGTACAGGGCGCGAACAGCGCCCATAAAAAAAGCCAGCATTTGCTGGCTTTTTTTATGCCTGGGTTAAATCAGGATTCTTCAGAGGCTGCTTCAGCATCGTGAGCAATCAGTGATACCAGGGCGTTTTGCTGGCGGTGTGACAACTGGCGGAAGCGTTGCAGCAGCTCACGCTCATGCAGGGAAAGCTCGGGGCTGTCGAGGCGCATGCTGAGCTCATCACCCAGAACGCCTTCCTGGATAAGGCTTTGCTCGAGACGAGCAATGATTTCAGAGTTCATGCTGCGGTGATGGTTGCGAGCCACTTCGGCGATGCGCTCGCGCATTCCGTCTGGCAGGCGAACGACGAACTTGTCAGCCGTGCGGCTGGAGTAAATTGCCTGTTTCAATGGGCGCATTTTAGTTAACCGGTTAGTTCAGGGGAGCGGTTCTCGGGAATTGGCCGCAGGATGTGTTTAAGACCGTCCTTATAGCCAAATGTTCAACCTGAATTGCTAAGAGGCGCGCATCATGCCTCAAATCTGCCACTTCCCTGGCGTCAATTCTGTGACAAATATTGAACCGGATAAAGGCGTTATGCCAGTAGGTCTTGTTAAAAATATACACTCGAATGGGTGGCTTAGCGATTAACCCAGCAAATTAATGGGTTTTCCCCCTTGCCTATGGGCAGTTTCAGCGCAATTGCGGGTCAAACTTGAACCTGCGACCAAGCATCAGCGCCACCAGCCAGCAAGCGAAAAACACCGCGGCGGCGATCAAGGGCAGATTGCCAAATTCGTTACTGGTGAATACATCCAGGGCAAGGCTCGACAGTGCCAGCATTAACAGAGCCAAAGCGATTTTGGACATGATTTCTTACCCATCTCTCAATGTGCTTTCAAAAGACCCAGCGTTCACCCGCAGGTGCCTGGTCGGCGACGGGCTGGTTGGCAGCCAGACGAGGTGTCACGCGGCTGGTCTCTTTCATCACCGCAACCTGTGGCCGCGGTTTGTTGAAGGTAGCCGTCATTTCAACAGGCTGCTCGGCCGAAACGGGCTCGGGCAGAAAATGAAAAACCAGCAATACGGCCAGCGCGAGGGTGTTTAACAGTAGTAGCGTGCTGTTCATGGCGGTCATCTCTGAGAGCATGGACGGGATACTGTTAATAGAGCAGTCTTCGTGCCAACTGTAACAAGGCTAAAAAACCTTATAAAACAGCGAGTTGAGCCGTATATTCAAGAGTGTTTAATTGCATTTTGCAATGATGGCTTTTTGATGTAGTGCAAATTGCACGATGGTCGCCTGAGCCTTGCTTGTGCTGTGCAGTCGATCGCAACCTCGTACCGCTCATCGGAGGCAAAAAAATCTATTTAGGCCGCTGTCTTACAGTTAAAAAGACCACTCACGACATGACAAACCCAGGCATGCCCGTTACCATGCACGCCGTTATTTGTCTCAGTAGCTCAATTGGATAGAGCATCCCCCTCCTAAGGGGAAGGTTGCAGGTTCGAACCCCGCCTGGGACACCAGATACGCAAAGGCCCCGCACTGTTGAACAGGCGGGGCCTTTTTTGTGGCTTTCAATCAGCCAGTCAGGCCTGGCCGAGCAGCCCGCGGCCCGCCAGGTTCTTCATCAGTGCACTGACCCCGAACGCCCATTGTGGCGCCTGGTCGCTGCCGGTCACGCGGTTGTGCAACGCTCCCAGTGTCGGTGACGAGATGCTTACAACATCATCGGCCTTATGGGTAAACCCCTGGCCCGGCTGGTCGCGGTCTTCGGTAGGAGCGAACAGGGTACCCAGGAACAGGACAAAACCGTCCGGGTACTGGTGGTTGGCGTTGAGCGTCTGTTCGGCCAGGTCCGCCGGGTCGCGGCTGATCTGGTTCATTGAGCTTTTGCCGTTCAGCACGTAGCCATCGACACCTTCAACACGCAAGGTCACTTCACAATGGCGCACGTCGTCGAGGTTGAAGTGTTCGTCAAACAGGCGAATAAAGGGCCCCAGTGCACAGGAGGCGTTGTTGTCCTTGGCCTTGCTCAGCAGTAACGCGCTGCGACCTTCGAAGTCGCGCAGGTTGACGTCGTTGCCCAGGGTTGCGCCGTGGATCCGGCCCTGGCTGTCTACCGCCAGCACCACTTCCGGCTCCGGGTTGTTCCAGCTTGAACCGGGGTGGATGCCAATGGCGCTGCCGCTGCCCACCGCAGCGAGGATCGGTGCCTTGGTGAAAATTTCGGCGTCGGGGCCGATACCCACTTCCAGGTACTGCGACCACATGTTCTGTTCGATCAGCACTTGTTTGAGGCGCATGGCTTCTGGCGAGCCGGGGCGCAGGTCGCGCAGGTTATTACCAATCACTTCGTGCACCAGGGCACGAACCTCTTCGGCACGGTGGGCATCGCCTCCGGCTTTTTCCTCGATCACCCGTTCGATCATGCTGGCAGCAAAGGTGACACCCGCCGCCTTGATCACTTGCAGATCTGCCGGGGCCAGCAGGTAGGGTTTGGCCATGTCGCGCTGCTCGCCGCTGTTGGCCAGCAAGGCCTGGATCGTGCCCAATACGGTGCCGCGGATTTCACGCACGGCTTGCAGCGGGTTGTCGCTATCGAGCAGCAGGCTCAGGGTGGGGAAGTGGGCCGTGCAGTCGATTACTTCACCGTCACGAATCACCACCACGGCCGGGCCGCCACGTTCGCCGGGCAACCACACGCGACCGACCAGGGTGGCGCGCTGCCAGTCATCGGGCAGGGTGTTTTCTATGGTCAATTGCAGCGTTTGCATATACGTGATCCTTGAAAAGAGTGCTTGGTGGGAGCGAGCTTGGTCGCGATCAAGTCACCACGGGTTGGCTGACCATCTGCAGTGTCTGCTTCGCGAGCAGGCTCGCTCCCACAGGTAATGTGTTTGTCGTGTCTAGTGGGAGTGACGGGGCGGGCCGTTTTCCGGGATCACGCGCCAGTACAGGGTGGCCGGTTCGAGGCAGCCGCCGGTGGAGAGCTGGCCGACCAGTTGGCGGTAGAGTTCCTGCCACGGAGTTTGTGACGGGGCCAGCGGTGGCAGCGGTTCCTGGCGGCGTTCGTTGAGCACGCTTTCGTCCACCAGCAGGTTGACGCTGCGCGCGTTGAGGTCGACGCGCAGGCGATCGCCGGTGCGCAGTAACGACAGACCGCCACCCACCGCAGATTCCGGGGACATGTTGAGAATTGACGGGCTGGCCGAGGTGCCGCTTTGGCGGCCATCACCCATGCAGGGCAGGGAGTCGATCCCGGCCTTGATCAGGTTGGAAGGTGGCGCCATGTTCACGACCTCGCCGCTGCCGGGGAAGCCCACGGTGCCGCAGCCTCGAATCACCAGAATGCAGCGCTCGTCGATGTCCAGCGAAGGGTCGTTGATCCGCGCCGTGTAGTCTTCCGGGCCCTCGAACACAATAGCCCGCGCTTCGAAGCTGTTGGGTTGCAACGGGTCGCTGAGGTAGGTCTTGCGAAATGCTTCGCCCACCACTGACATTTTCATGATGGCACTGTCGAAGAAGTTGCCGCTGAGTACGATAAAACCGGCTCGGTGCATCAGCGGGTCTTCGTAGGAACGGATCACGTCACGGTCGCCGGTGACGCAGTCGGCAACCACGTCACCCATGCTGCGGCCACTGACCGTGAGGCAGTCGCGGTGCAGGCGGCCGACCTTGTCCAGTTCATGCATCACCGCCGGTACACCGCCTGCGCGGTGGAAACTTTCACCCAGGTACTCGCCGGCGGGCATGCAGTTGACCAGCAAGGGCACGTCTTCGCCGACGCGCTGCCAGTCTTCCAGTGACAGCTCGATACCGCTGTGGCGGGCGATGGCAATCAGATGTGGCGGGCAGTTGGTGGATGCGCCCAGCGCCGAGGCCACGGCAATGGCGTTTTCGAAGGCCGCGTGGGTCATGATCTGGGAGGGGCGTACGTCTTCGCGCACCAGGTCGACGATGCGCATCCCGGTGGCATAGGCCATTTGCCCGCGCTCGCGGTACGGTGCCGGGATGCTCGCGCAGCCGGGCAGGGACATACCCAGTGCCTCGGCCAGGGCGTTCATCGACAGCGCAGTGCCCATGGTGTTGCAGTGACCCACCGACGGCGATGATGCGGTGGTCAGGGTCATAAAACCTTCGTAATCGATTTCGCCGGCGCTGAGCAGATTGCGCGCATGCCACAGTACGGTGCCCGAACCAATGCGCTGGCCTTTGTGCCAGCCGTCGAGCATCGGCCCGCCGGACAGCACGATGGAAGGCAGGTCGGTGGTGGCCGCTGCCATCAGGCAGGCCGGGGTGGTTTTGTCGCAACCGGTGGTCAGCACTACGCCGTCCAGCGGGTAACCATGCAGCACCTCGACCAGGCCCAGGTAGGCGAGGTTGCGGTCGAGGGCCGCGGTGGGGCGGCGCGACTGTTCGGCAATCGGGTGTACCGGAAACTCCATCGGGATGCCACCTGCATCGCGAATGCCGTCCTTGACCCGCTTGGCCAGTTCGATGTGATGGCGGTTGCAGGGTGTCAGGTCGCTGCCGGTCTGGGCGATGCCGATAATCGGCCGCCCCGATTGCAGTTCGGCGCGGGTCAGGCCCTGGTTCATGTAGCGTTCCACATACAGTGCGGTCAGGTCGGCGTGGCTTGGGTCGTCGAACCACAGCTGGCTGCGCAGGCGGCGTGGGGTTGAATCGGTCATGGCAGGCTCCGGCTGATTATTTTATTCAGGCAATGGGTTGTTGCGGCGCAACTGGCGGATCAGTCCGGCGTGGTCGAGTTCGCCGTCACCGGCCTCGACCATGGCGGCAAACAGGCTGTCTACCAGGCTGCCGACGGGCAGGTTCAGGCCCAGTTTTTGTGCTTGGGCCATGGCGGTGCGGGTGTCCTTGAGCTGCCATTTGGCCGGGCCACCGGGAGTGAAATCGTTGTTCAGCATGCGTTGGCCGTGCTGGCGCCAGATCGGCGAGTCGACAAAACCACCCATCAACGCTTCGTGGACCTTTGCCGGGTCGGCGCCGCCGCGCTCGGCCAGCAGCAAGCCCTCGGCGACGGTGGCGATGGTGCTGGCGACGATCAACTGGTTGACCAGCTTGGACAACTCGCCGGTGCCCGCCGGGCCGACATGCACCGGGCGGCCCATGGCGGCCAGTACTTCGCGGCCCTGCTCAAAGGCGGCCGTTTCGCCGCCAACCATGATTGCCAGGCTGGCCTCCCGCGCTCCGCGCTCGCCCCCCGACACCGGAGCATCGAGGTAGCGCAGGCGGCGTTCGGCACACAACCGCGCCTGTTCAACGGCGGTGTCGACCGGGATCGAACTCATCACGATCACCAGCGCCCCCGGTGCCAGTGCCAGGGCGGCACCGTTTTCACCAAACAGCACCTCGTCACAGGTTGGGCCATCGCTGAGCATGCAGATCAGCACCTGAGCACCGTCTGCCGCGCCTGCCGGGGTCGGCGCAACCGCCGCCCCCAGTGTTGCCAGCGCCTGCAACTTGCCCGGCGAGCGGTTCCAGGCCCGCACCGGGAAGCCGGCGTGCAGCAGGTTGCGGGCCATGGGCAGGCCCATGATCCCGGTACCGATAAAGGCTACGCTTGGCAGGTTCATGCTTTTCCTCCAGTGGCAGGGGCCAGTGCGGCGCCAATTTGCGATTCTTTATTGCGCGGCATCAGCACCATGCCCAGGCCACCCAGGCCAACCAGTGCGGCGATCACCAGAAACCCCGGGGTGTAGCTGCCGGTCACGGTGAACAGGTAGCCGGTCAGGTAAGGGCCGATAAAACCGCTGAGGTTGCCGATGGAGTTGATCAGGCCAATGCCCACGGCCGCGCCGACACCGGTCAGCACTTGCCCGGGGACTGCCCAGAACACGTTGATCGCGCTGTACACGCCCATCGCCAGCAAGATAAAACCGATAACGATGATCCACGGCTGGTTGAGCCACAGCGCCACGGCAATCGACACTGCCGCGAGCATGGCGGCCCCGCCGGCATGCCAGTGACGTTCTTGCAGGCGGTCAGAGCGACGGCTCCACCAGATCATCGCCACAGCAGCAACGGCATAGGGAATGGCGGTGATCAGGCCGTTCTGCATCAGGCCGATTTCCAGGCCGAAGGTGCCGCGGAACGATGCCAGAACCGTTGGCATGAAGAAGTTCATCGCGTTGGAGCCCGAGGTGATGCCGAAATACACCAGTGCCAGCAGCCATACCTGGCGGTTGCACAGGGCCTTGCGGATCATCTGGCCCTTGGTCGGTTGCACTCCCACCACCAGCGGTTTGTTGCGCTCTTCCTGGGCCAGGGTGTTGATCAGCCAGGTGCGCTGTTTGTCGGTCAGCCAGTGGGCATCGGCCGGGTGGTCAGTGAGGTAGAAGTAGCACACCACACCGAGGATCACCGCCGGTACGGCTTCGACGATATACATCAGGCGCCAGCCGACAAAGCCCCAGGCATCGCCCATCTCCATCAGGCCCACCGACAGCGGTGCGCCGATGATTTGCGCGATGGGTACGCCCAGATAAAACGAGGCGATCATGCGTGCGCGATAGCGGCTCGGGAACCACAGCGACAGCAGATAGATCACGCCAGGGAAGAACCCGGCTTCGGCAATACCCAGCAGCACGCGCAGGGAGATGAAGTGGATTGGCGTCTGCAGGAAACCCATGGCGCCGGCGATGATGCCCCAGGTCACCATGATCCGCGCGATCCATACACGGGCGCCATAGCGGTGCAGCAAAATGTTGCTCGGCACTTCGAACATGAAATAGCCGAGGAAGAAAATACCTGCGCCCAGGCCATAAATGGTCTGGCTGATGCCGATATCTTCGTTCATGCGCAGTGCGGCGAAACCGACGTTGTTGCGGTCCAGAAAGGCGACCACAAACAGCAGTACAAGAAAAGGAATCATGCGCCTGGTCACGCGCTTGATTGTCTGTTGTTCGATGTCCGAGACATCGGTGAGTGGAGTAGTCATGTGGCACGACCTCAGTTTTTATTGTTGTGAGTAGCGTGAGCGTTGCAGCATTTGGGTGAGACAGGGCTTTTTGTGGGAGCGGGCTTGCTCGCGATGGGATCGCTGCGGGGCTTCAGTTGCACCGCGTCGCCTTGATCGCGAGCAAGCCCGCTCCCACAAGGGAGTGGTGGGTTATTTGCCGGCCGTATCCTCGATATGTGCGCGCACGATGGCATCGAAGTCCGCGTCGGCGGTAAAGCCCAGGGCACGGGCGCGGGGGGCTTCTACCTTGCTCGGCCAGCTTTCGACGATACGCTGGATAGTCGCGTCGGGCTCCCAGCGAATCAGTTTGACCACGTCATCACCGGCCACCCGTTGCAGCGCCGCGACCATGTCGGCCACGGTGGTGGTCACGCCCGGCAGCGGGATAATGCGCTGGTTGCCCAGGGTTTCTGGCGACAGGGTCATGCCCAGCAGCATCGACTCAATAATGCGCCGCGGCGAGGTGAGGTAAACCTGGGTATCCGGGCGTACCGGGCATACGGCAGGCAGGCCCACCAGTGGCTCGCGGATGATCGAACTGAAGAAGGTCGAGGCCGCCTTGTTCGGCTTGCCGGGGCGCACTGCCACCGTTGGCAGGCGCAGCACCCGGCCGTCGACAAAGCCTTTGCGCGCATAGTCGGCGACCAGCAATTCGCCTGCGGCTTTTTGCATGCCGTAGGACGATTGCGGGGTAAGCACGGTGTTGTCATCAACGACTGGCGGCAGGGCGCCGCCGAATACTGCAAAACCGCTGGCGTAGACAAAGCGCGGCGCGTTGCCTTGCTTGCGCAGGGTTTCGAGCAGCAGCATCAGGCCGTGCAGGTTGACCTGCATGCCCAGGTCGAAATCCGCTTCGGCCGCCGAGCTGACCACGGCTGCCAGATGCCACACCAGATCCACGCCATCGGTGACGCGGGCGATAACATCGGGGTCGGCTATATCGCCGGTCACCAGCTCGATGCGCGGGTCGCTCGGCACATCTTCGCCGGCAAAGGCGTCGAACAACACGATGCGCTCAATGGTGCGAGGCGCCTGGCCTTCAAAGGTCAGGCTGTTCATGTCGAGCAGGCGCTGGGCCAGTTGTTTGCCGATAAAGCCGGTGCCGCCAGTAATCAGAATGCGCATGTGTAAAACCCTTTCTTATAGTTGTGTGAGCGTGAAGTCAGTCGGCCTGTACGGTGAGCTGGCGCTGTTCGCCAAGGCCGCTGATGCCCAGGTGCATGACCTGGCCTGCGCGCAGGTACACCGGGGTTGGTTTGACGCCCAGGCCCACACCCGGCGGTGTGCCGGTGGAAATCACGTCGCCCGGTTGCAGCGACATGCAGCGGCTCAGGTAAGCAATCAGGGCCGGGATCTGAAAGACCATGGTGCGGGTGTTGCCGTTCTGGTAGCGCTGTCCGTCGACTTCAAGCCAAAGGTCGAGCTGGTGCGGGTCGCTGATTTCATCACGGGTCACCAGCCATGGTCCGAGGGGGCCAAAGGTGTCAAAGCCCTTGCCCTTGTCCCAGGTGCCGCCACGTTCGATCTGCCATTCGCGCTCCGACACATCGTTGATCACGCAGTATCCGGCCACGTGCTCCAGGGCGTTATGTTCATCGATATTGCGTCCACCCTTGCCGATCACCACGCCTAGCTCGACTTCCCAGTCGGTTTTGGTCGAGTCGCGGGGGATTTCCACGTTGTCGTTGGGACCGCAGATGGCGCTGGTCCATTTGCTGAATACCACCGGTTCCGACGGCACCGCCAGGCCCGATTCGGCAGCGTGGTCGGCATAGTTCAGGCCGATGCAGATAAATTTGCCGACCTGGCCGACGCAGGCGCCGATACGTGGCGAACCGCTGACCAGCGGCAAACTGGCGGGGTCGATTTTGCTCAGTGTTTCCAGGCTTGCGGCTGACAGCGCAGCGCCTGCAACGTCGGTGATATGCGCCGACAAATCGCGGATATTGCCTTGGGCATCGAGCAGGCCGGGTTTTTCCTGACCTTTATCGCCGTAGCGCAGCAGTTTCATAAAAGCTCCTTTGGTGCATGGAAATTAATCTAGTGTGGCAGCGAGCCTGCTCGCGAATGCATCAATGCGGTGCCACTTAAACACCGAGGTGCCTGCATCGCGAGCAGGCTCGCTCCCACAGGGTTTCCCACAAAATGCTTAATTACTCATCCCGCCATCGATCACCTGGACGGTGCCGGTGGTGTAGCTGCTGGCATCGCTGGCCAGGTACAGCGCCAGTTGTGCGATTTCTTCAGCGCTGCCGATGCGGCCCATGGGCTGGCGGTCAACAAAGGCCTGATAGACCTCAGCTTCGGAGCGCCCTTGCTCAAGGGCCTGTTCAGCGATGCGCTGGCGTAGCGAAGGGGAGTCCACCGTGCCGGGGCAAATGGCGTTGCAGCGAATGCCCTGGCGCACGTAGTCGGCGGCGACCGATTTGGTCAGGCCGATCACCGCAGCCTTGCTGGCGGTGTAGGCAAAGCGGTTGGGCACGCCTTTGACGCTGGAGGCCACCGAAGCCATGTTGATGATCGAGCCGCCGCCGTTTTCCAGCATGCCGGGGAGGAAGCCGCGGATCATGCGGTACATGGCGGTGACATTGAGGTCGAAAGAAAATTGCCAGGCCTGCTCGTCGCACTCCAGCAGGGCACCGCTGTGCACATAGCCTGCGCAGTTGAACAGCACGTCGATAGCGCCCAGCTGCTGGCAGATGGCATCGATGGCGCAAGCTTGGGTCACGTCCAGGGGCAGGACTTGAATACCGGGGATATCTTGCAGGGCTTCGACATGCAGGTCGGTGGCGATGACCTGCGCGCCCGCATCGCGAAAGGCCAGTACCGAAGCGCGGCCTATGCCTTGCGCCGCAGCAGTTATCAGCACACGTTTGTTGGCTAGGTTCATGACGAAAGTCCGTTGTTATTATTTGGCCCAACAGCTGCACACTAATATTGCTTTGCGATAATCGCCAATGAGATATTCTCAGGTCTTAATAACCGGGGGTTATCGGATGGCGGATGTCGGATTTAACCAGTTGTGCAACTGGCTGCGGTTTCGCCATTTGGTGCTGATCGACACCCTGGCGCGCACGCAAAACATGCATGCGACTGCGCAGGAAATGAGCATCAGCCAGCCAGCCGTGAGCAAGATGTTGCGCGAAATCGAGCACCAGCTGGGCTTCGAAGTATTTGCCCGTTTGCCGCGCAGCATGACCCTTACCGATCTGGGCAGCCATGTGGCCCGTTTTGCCCAGATCGCGTTGAACGACACCGGTCAGTTTGTCAGCCAGATCAACCATCTGCGCCAGGGTGGGCATGGCCTGATCAAGGTCGGCACCATTTATGCGGCCACAGCCCTGGCCGTGCCTGCTGCCATTGTGCGGGTCAAGCAGGACTGGCCGTTGCTCACCGTGCAAGTGCTTGAGGGCACCAGTGCCAATATGCTGACCTTGCTCGAACACAAGGAACTGGACCTGGTGGTGGCCCGTTTTACCCTCGATCGTCATCGTGAGTTGTTTGAATTCCAGGCGCTGGCGCCGGAGCCGTTGTGCCTGGTTACGGGCAGCCAGCACCCGCTGGCCGGGGCTAGTGAAGTGCCACTGGCGGATTTGGGCAGTTGGCCGTGGGTGATTTACCCGACGGGCACGCCGATGCGCGCACGGGTGGAAAAAGCCTTCGTCGAAGCAGGCATGCAGACCCCGGAAAACACCGTCGAAACCGTGTCCTTGCAGACCACCATGCAACTGCTGCAAACCACGCCGTCGGTGGCGATGCTGGCCGAGTCGATGGTCGAACCGGAAATCCAGGCCGGTCGCCTGACCCGCCTGGCCTTGCCGTTTCCGCTGGTGCTGGCTGACTACGGGGTGATTACCCGGCGCAACGATGTCCCGCAGTGGTCGGCAAAAGCCTTTATCGACGCCTTGTTAAGTGGCCCCGACGCTCTGCGTGGTGCTCGCCAGACGCCTTGATAACGCAGGGTTATTAACTGATGGAATGATGTAATTGGGCACAGGCCAAACCGCCCTCTAAAGTGAGCGTCGCCCCACCTGTCGGGTAGGGGCGCAACCGCTCATGAGAGGCGCGTATGAGAACAATAAAAAGCTACAAGACGCTGACGATCTTCTTTCTGTTCCTGATTGGCGTGGTCAACTACCTTGACCGCAGCGCCTTATCCATCGCCAACACCACCATCCAGAAAGACCTGGCCATCAGCCCGATGCAAATGGGGGTGATGCTCTCGGCGTTCTCCATTGCCTACGCCTTTTCACAACTACCTCTTGGTGCCTTGATCGACAAGTTGGGCAGCAAGCTGGCACTGGGTGGATCGCTGGTGGTGTGGTCGGTTGCGCAGGCGGCCTTCGGCCTGTTCAGCAGCTATGGCCATCTGGTCGGCTTGCGGGTGTTGCTGGGGATAGGTGAGGCGCCGGTGTTTCCTTCGGCGGCCAAGGCATTGTCGGAGTGGTTCGATACCCAGGAGCGCGGTACGGCGACCGGCTGGGTGTGGTCTTCGACCTGTATCGGCCCGTGCCTGGCGCCGCCGTTGTTGACTGTTTTCATGGTACATCTGGGCTGGCGCGGGATGTTTATCCTTACCGGCGTGATGGGCCTGCTACTGGCGGTGTGCTGGTTCAAGTTCTACAAAAGCAAAGCGCAATACATGGCCGAGACAGGCCGTGCGGAACCGGTGCCGGTGCAACAGGTCAAGGCGGCGAAAGTGCGCTGGACCTCGTTGTTCAGGGATCGCAACACCTGGGGGGCGTTCCTCGGGTTTATGGGTGTGATTTACATGATCTGGCTCAATCTCACCTGGTTGCCCGGTTATTTTGAGCGTGAGCACGGTCTGGATCTGTATCGCACGGCCTGGGTGGTATCGCTGGCTTATTTGTTTGGCGCGTTGGGCACCATTGTGGCCGGTAAATGCTGTGATCGACTGGTGGCACGAGGCATGCGGGTATTGGCCAGCCGCAAGCTGATGGTGATTCTGGGGCTGCTGGGCGGGGCGCTGTTTACCCTGATTGTGGCCTTTACCACCAACGTGGTGGCGTGCGTGATCCTGCTGTGCCTGACCATGTTCTTTATCAACATCTCCAGTGCCACGGCGTGGATGATCGTCAACACCATTGTGCCGTCGGAGCGTGTGGCTTCGTTTGGCTCGATCCAGAACTTTGGCGGTTACCTGGCAGGTTCCATAGCGCCGATTCTGACTGGATTCAGCGTGCAGCAGAGCGGTTCGTTTTCCTCGGCATTTGTGATCAGTGCGGTGGTGGCGGCGTGTTCGGCCTTTGCCTACTTTGCGTTGCTCAAGGAGCCGCAGGCACCGGAAGCGCCCTTGGCCACCCTTGCTCCCGCCTGACTGAGCCCTTGTGGGGGCGGGCTTGCTCGCGATGGCATCCCCGGAGTGCGCCAGCCAGACCGCGTTGTTTGCATCGCAGGCAAGCCAGCTCCCACAGGTTTTGCGGTGCTCACAAAATCCGGGGTCAGCCGCGTACCTCTGTGGGAGCGGGCTTGCTCGCGATGGCATCCCCGGGGTGCGCCAGCCAGACCGCGTTGTGTGCATCGCAGGCAATCCAGCTCCCACAGGTTTTGCGGTGCTCACAAAATCCGGGGTCAACCGCGTACCTCTGTGGGAGCGGGCTTGCTCGCGATGGCATCCCCGGGGTGCGCCAGCCAGACCGCGTTGTGTGCATCGCAGGCAATCCAGCTCCCACAGTTTTTGCGGTGCTCACAAGATCCGGGGTCAACCGCGTACCTCTGTGGGAGCGGGCTTGCTCGCGATGGCATCCCCGGAGTGCGCCAGCCAGACCGCGTTGTGTGCATCGCAGGCAAGCCAGCTCCCACAGGTTTGCGGTGATCACAAAAAAGTCCCACGACATATCCCGTCAAACGATGCCCGTTGTGGCTGGCCCGCTACTGACTAACCTTTGAAATTCATCAACTCATAGAGTCAGGCCATGCCTTCTTTTTCTGCCTCCCACCGCCTGCGCCGTGGTCGTTACAGCGAGCAAAATCGCATTTATCTTCTGACCGCCAATACGCTTGGACGCCAACCGATTTTCCTGAACTGGCGTGTAGGCCGACGGGTGGTCGAACAGTTCAAGCGGGCACAAGAGCAGGGGCTGGCCACTTCGCTGGCATGGGTGGTGATGCCGGATCACTTTCATTGGCTGATCAGCCTTGATAAAGGCTCGCTGGATGAGTTGATGTGTCGCACAAAATCGTTGAGCACCCGCGCGATCAACCAGTCCACTGGGCAAACAGGCCGCCGTTGGCAGCAGGGCTACCACGACCATGCCTTGCGGCGTGATGAAGATATCAAGCAGATGGCCCGTTATGTGATTGCCAACCCGCTGCGCGCCGGGCTGGTCCAGCGGGTGGGGGACTACCCCTTGTGGTACGCAATCTGGGTTTGATCCCACAGGGGGATAGGTGTTTACCGTTACAACCACGACTCGGTAATGCGCCGGTCCAGTTCTTCCCAGTCAGCCATGCCCAGCACCCGGGTGGTGTTGAGGCCGCGCAGGTAGCCGCGCAGCTGTTGGGCACTGGCCTGGATGTCGGCAGTCGGAGTGTTTGCGCTGTGCAGCGTCTCTTCGTAGAGGCTCAGGTATTCGTTTACGCGGTCGCGGTACTCGGGCAGTACCGCTTCACGGATCAGGTCGAAGGTACGCAGTTTTTGATTGGTATTCACGGGTCACCCTTTGTGAGTTTACGGGCTGTTGTTTGTTACCCAATGTAGCTCACATGTGACCCGTGTTAATACCCACAGTGCCCCTCAGTGTGGTGTGGCTGCCGGGGCCGGGAGTTTGCCCGGATTGCCGCTCGCCCTCGCTGAGCGAATCAGCATCAATGCGCCCAGCAGCGCCGTGCCGGCCAGAAAGTACATGCCCGCGTGCGGGTTGTTGAAGTAGCCCTCGGCCCAGGTTTTGACCGTGGGTGCAAGAAAACCGCCCAGGTTGCCCAGGGCACCGATCACGGCAATCCCGCTGGCCGCCGCTGCACCACCCAGAAAGCGGGTAGGCAGTGTCCAGAACAACGGTTGCACGGTGATAAAACCGGCGGCAGCCACGCAGAACGCCATAATCACCAGCACCAGGTTGCCACTCAAGGTCGAGCCGATCATGCCCACTGCGGCCATTGCCAGCATCAATGCGGCATAGCGGGTTTGTTGGCCCTTGCGGTCAGCATGGCGTGTCACCAGGTACAGCATGCATACGGTGGCAATCCACGGAATGGAGGTCAGGGCGCCGACCTTAAGGCCAATGCCGGTACCCAGCAACTCGGCGATCCGCGTTGGCAGGTAGAACAGCACGCCATACACGCTGACCTGAATGGTGAAGTAGATCAGGGTGAAGTACAGCACCACCGGGTTGAACATTGCTGCACGCCACGACGACGGGCCTTTGTTGGCTTTTTGCAGTTGCTCTTTTTCCAGCTCGTGTTCGATCGCGGCCTTTTCTTCGGTGTTCAGCCACTTGGCATCCCGGGGTTTGTCGGTCAGGTAGAAGAACGCGAATACGCCAATGATCGAGGCCGCGAGGCCTTCGGTGACAAACATCCATTGCCAGCCGGTAAGGCCGAACTGCGCGCTTTCCAGCAACCATCCCGATACCGGGCCGCCCACCATCAACGACACCGGCACGCCAAAATAGTAAATGCCATAGGCCGAGCCACGCTGGTTCTGCGGGAACCAGTAGGTCAGGTACAACACCACCCCCGGCGACAGCCCGGCTTCGGCTACGCCCAGCAGAAACCGCAGGATATAGAAGCTGGTTTCGTCGTGGGCAAACATCATCGCCGCTGAGACCAGGCCCCAGGTCACCATGATCCGGCTCAGCCAGATGCGTGCGCCGATCTTGTGCAGCATCAGGTTGCTCGGTACTTCGAACACGGCATAGCCGATAAAGAAAATCCCCGCACCCAGGGCAAATGCCGCGTTGCTAAGGCCGGTATCCGCCTGCAGGGCGTGTTTGGCAAAGCCGATATTGGAACGATCGATGATCGCCATGGCGAACATCAGGGCGACAAAGGGCAGGATGCGCCAGCGGATCTTGCTCAGCGCCTGTTGCAGTGCGGGGTTGGTCATGGGGTGCTCCGTTATTGTTTTTGTGGAGTACAGCAATCAGATTTTTTTCAGGGCAGCACGGGCATAGGCAGCGACGATCACAAAACAGCCCATTGGCAACAGATAGGCCACGGCCGTGGAGGAGTGGTCGGCCACCAGGCCCATCACATAGGGCAGCAGCGCGCCGCCAACAATGGCCATGATCATGAACGAGCTGCCGCGCTTGGTATGTGGACCGAGGTTTTTCACGCCCATGGCAAACAGGGTGGGGAACATGATCGACATAAAGAAGAACGTCGCCACCAGCGCGACCACCGATACACCTTCAAACCCCAGCACCACCACCGCACACAGCGCCACGTTGATCAGCGCATAGATCAGCAGCAGGCGCTGGGCATTGACCCTGCCCATCAGCCAGGTGCTGAAAAAGCGTCCGAACATAAAGCTGAGCATGGCCACCGAAAGCAGATACGCGGCTTGCTGGCTGCTCATCTGCGCCCAGTGCTCGGTGACGTAGTTGATAAAAAACGCCCCCACGCCAACTTGTGCTCCCACATAAAAGAACTGGGTGATAACCCCCGTGACGAATTCGCGGTGTTGCCACAGGCCTTTGTGGTCGTGCTGCGCAACTTGCACTTCCTGCTCGCGCAGGTCGGGCAGCGCAGTGCGGGCGATAAGGATGGCCACCAGCAACACCAGTGCGGCAATCACCAGATAGGTCATTTGCAGCGATTGTGTGGTGTCGGTGCTGTTGGCACCGCTGAAGAACAGTGCGCCGCCAATCAAGGGGCCGAAAAACTGCCCCAGGCCGTTGAACGACTGCGCCAGGTTCAGGCGGCGCTCGGCACCGGCGGGTTCACCCAGCACCGTGGCGTAGGGGTTGGCGGCGGTTTCCAGGCAGCCCAGGCCGCAGGCAATCACAAACAGGGCGAACAGGAAAAACTGAAAACTCTGCGCCGCAGCGGCGGGCATAAACAGCAGGGCGCCAGTGGCGTAGAGGCACAGGCCCAGCAGGATGCCGGCCTTGTAGCCGTACCTGTCCATCAGCAAACCGGCGGGCAGGGCGATCAGAAAATACGCGCCAAAGTAGGCGCTTTGCAGCAGGCCCGACTGCGCCTTGCTGACGTGCAGGGTTTCCTGGAAGTGCTTGTTGAGCACATCGAGCAAGCCATAGGACAGGCCCCAGAGAAAGAACAGGCAGGTGACCAGGATCAGTGCCCGGCGATAGGACGTGACCGCCCGGGTAAAGGACGGCGCTGCGACGTTCGGGTGCTTGAGTGACATGACGCATCTCCTTTTTATTGTTGTGAGTTCGGCGTTGTGGTTTGCGTGGATCTACACCCTGTGGGAGCGAGCCTGCTCGCGATGCAGGCGGCTCGGTTTGCCTGACCACCGCGGTGATGCCATCGCGAGCAGGCTCGCTCCCACAGGGTCAGGGAGAATCTTTCAGGCTAAAAATCTGTGCCATTGGCGCCCATTTTTCACCGGGCTTTGTCCAGGGTGTAGGCTGCTGAAAACGCCACATCAGCGCTTCCCATTCCTGCACCTTGGGGTCGCTGGCGCCAGCCAGGACAAAAGCTTCGGCACTGAACTCGGGGGCTGTGTCCATGACCATGAACAGCCGCGTGCCCAGGCGCCATATCTGCATGTCGAGCACGCCATGCCCGCGCAAATGGGCGCTGATCTGCGGCCAGATGTTCTGGTGCAAGCGCTCATACTCGGCAATCAGCGCCGGGTCGTCCTTAAGGTCCAGCGCCAGGCATTGGCGGTTCATGTCAGCGCCCGGTCCAGGTGGGTGTAGCCACCGTCCACCACCAGCCATTGCCCGGTGGTGTGGGAGGCGCGCGGGGAGAGCAAAAACAGCACGCTGTCGGCGATTTCTGCGGCCGTGGTCATGCGCCGGCCCAGGGGAATTTTTTCAACAATGCTCGCCAGCTTGGCTTGCGGGTCGGCGAAGGTGTCGATCCAGCGCTCGTACAAGGGGGTCATGACTTCGGCCGGGATCACCGCATTGACCCGGATCCCGTCAGCCAGCAATGAAGTGGCCCATTCGCGGGTCAACGACAGTTGCGCGCCCTTGGCGGCGGTGTAGCCGCTGGTCCCGCCTTGCCCGGTGAGGGCCGTCTTGGAGCTGATATTGACGATGGCACCGCGGCTGGCCTTGAGCGCATCGACGCACAGATGGGTCATGAGATAATAATGGATGAGGTTTTTTTCCAGTGACTCGACAAAGGCCGAGCGCCCGGCTTCAAGGCCAACGCCATCGTTGACCCCGGCGTTATTGACCAGCCCGTCAATGCGCCCGAAGCGTTGCAGCACGCTGGCGACTGCCGCGCGGCAGGCGTCTTCGTCGCGCAGTTCGACCTGCACAAACAGGCTCTGCGCCCCGCGCTGATCCAATTGCCGGGCCAGCTCATCGGACAGCGGGCTGTGGCCGAAAATCACCGGGATCGCACCTTCGTCAGCCAGCCCCAGGGTGATGGCTGCGCCGATCCCCGAGCCGCCGCCGGTCACGATAAACACCTTGTCTTGCAGATGCAGATTCATTGCGTCACTCCCTCTATGTTGTAGACGCGGCACGCCGTACCACCCCAGATGGCCGCGTGCTCTGACACGCTGGCGACCAGGGTGTGAGTGGCCTCGTAGTCGCTGGCCAACAGGCACACCGGCCAGTCGGAACCGAACATCAGGCGCTCGGGGCCAAACAGTTCCAGTGCCATGTGCAAATAGGGCGTCAGTTGTGCGCTGGACCAGTCCTGCCAATGGGCTTCGGTGATCAGCCCTGACAACTTGCAGCTGACGTGGGGCAGGGCCGCCAACGGTGCCAGTTGGCTGGCCCAGGTTTTCAAGTCCCCGGCCTGGATATCGGGTTTGCCCAGGTGGTCGAGTACCAGATGGTGCTGGTCATGCTGCTGGCACAGTTCGGTGACCGTGCGCAGATCCCGGGCCTTGACCAGCACTTCGTAGACCAGCCCCTGGCGTTGCAAGGTATGCAAGCCCCGGCTGAACCCCGGATTTTGGATAAACTGGGCGAGCGAGGGTTCGTCCTGCAACTGATGACGAAAGCCACGCAAAACCGGCGCTTGCGCCCAGCGCTCAAGCGATTGCTCAAGGTCGCGGGCACACAGGTCGACCCAGCCCACCACGGCGCGAATCCACGGGTAGCGCTGCGCCAGTTGCAACAGTTGATCGGTTTCACTGGCACAGGCGCGGGCCTGCACGGCGATGCAACCGTCGAATCCGCCAGCATCGAGCAAGGGCCGCAGATCATCGGGGGTAAAGTCCTGGCGCAAACCGCTCATGTCGCGACCTATCCACGGATAGGCCGCGGCGTCATAGCGCCAGAAGTGCTGGTGTGCATCCAGTCGTAGTGAGTGTGGGGACGACATTATTGTTGTACTCCGTCCGTTTGCTTAGCCCCGGTAGCGGTACTGCTCGCGGGAGGCGGCCTTCATCTGGATCGAGAAGCCCGGAGCCTGTGGTGGCATATAGGCCGCGTTGCGGATCACGCAGGGGTCTTCGAAGTGCTCGTGCAGATGGTCGACAAATTCCACCACCCGGCCTTCGTGAGTCCCGGCGATGCACAGGTAGTCGATCATCGACAGGTGCTGCACGTACTCGCACAGACCAACGCCGCCTGCGTGCGGACATACCGGCAGGTTGTACTTGGCGGCCATCAGCATCACGGCCAGCACTTCATTGACCCCGCCCAGGCGGCAGGCGTCGATCTGCACCACGTCAATGGCTTCACGCATGATCAGTTGCTTGAACACGATACGGTTCTGGCACATTTCGCCGGTCGCTACCTTGACCGGGCTGACACCCAGGCGGATTTTTCGATGACCTTCGACGTCGTCCGGGCTGGTGGGCTCTTCGATAAACCACGGGTTGGCGAATGACAGTTCGCGCACCCAGTCGATGGCCGCGTCCACTTCCCATACCTGATTGGCATCGATCATCAGCTTGCGATCCGGGCCCAGTACTTCCCGGGCGATACGCACGCGGCGGATATCGTCCTGCAGGTCGTGGCCGACCTTCAATTTGACGTGAGAGAAGCCCGCATCCACCGCTTCCTGACACAGCCTGCGCAGCTTGTCGTCGGCATAGCCCAGCCAGCCGGCGGAGGTGGTGTAGCAGGGGTAGCCCTCAGCCTCGAGCAAGGCCAGTCGCTCGGCCTTGCCATTGGCGCGTTCGCGCAGCAGGGTCAGAGCTTCTGCCGGGGTGATGCAGTCGGTGATATAACGAAAGTCGATACAGCGCACCAGTTCTTCGGGGCTCATGTCTGCCACCAGACGCCACACCGGCTTGCCTTCGGCCTTGGCCCACAGGTCCCAGGCGGCGTTGACCACCGCACCGGTGGCCAGGTGGATGGCGCCCTTGTCCGGGCCGATCCAGCGCAACTGGCTGTCGCTGGTCACGTGGTGCCAGAAACGGCCCATGTCTTCGGCGATCCACTCCAGCTTCAAACCCACCAGCAGGCTGGCCAGGGCCTTGATCGAGGCACAGCAGATTTCGTTGCCGCGGCCGATGGTGAAGGTCAGGCCATGGCCTTCAAGGCCGGGGGTGTCGGTTTCGAGGATGACATAGGCCGCCGAGTAGTCAGGGTCCGGGTTCATCGCGTCAGAACCGTCGAGGGATTGCGAGGTGGGGAAGCGGATGTCTTCAACCCGTACGGCAGTAATTGTGGTCATGGTATGGCTCCCTGTCAGTCGGCGTTCACGGTGCGTTGCTGTTGTTCGCCCAGCCCGCTGATGCCCAGGCGCATGGTCTGGCCGGCACGCAGGTAGACAGGCTCGGGTTTGATACCCAGGCCGACGCCTGGCGGGGTGCCGGTGGAAATCACATCCCCCGGTTGCAGGCTCATGAACTGGCTGAGGTAGCTGATGATTTTCGGGATCTGGAAGATCATCGTGCGGGTGTTGCCGTTCTGGTAGCGCTGGCCATCCACTTCCAGCCACAGGTCGAGCTGGTGCGGATCGGCGATTTCGTCGCGGGTCACCAGCCACGGGCCCAGCGGGCCGAAAGTGTCGCAGCCTTTACCTTTGTCCCAGGTACCGCCCAGCTCCAGCTGGAACTCGCGCTCGGAGACGTCGTTGATCACGCAGTAACCGGCCACGTGTTCCATGGCCTGGTTTTCGCTGATATAGCGTCCGCCTTTACCGATCACCACACCCAGCTCGACTTCCCAGTCGGTTTTGCGCGAATTGCGCGGGATTTCGACGTTGTCGTTGGGGCCGACGATGGCGCTGGTCCATTTGCTGAACACCACCGGTTCGGCGGGGATTGCGGCACCGGTTTCGGCAGCATGGTCGGCGTAGTTCAGGCCGATGCAGATAAATTTTCCGACCTGGCCGACGCAGGCGCCGATACGGGGGGAGCCCTCAACCAGTGGCAGGGTGGACGGGTCGATATCTTGCAGGCGGGCAATGCTTTCGGGGCTCAGGGTCTGGCCTGCGATATCCGCGACCACTGCCGACAAATCGCGCAGTTGGCCGTCGTTGTCGAGCAGGGCGGGACGCTCCTGGCCTTTTTCACCGTAACGCAGCAGTTTCATAAACAATCCTTTTTGGGGGAGGGGCAGGGCCCAGTGGGAGCAGGCTTGTTGCGGGAGCGGGCTTGCTGGCGATGGCATCAGCGCGATTTGCCTGATACAGCGCAGCGATCCAATCGCGAGCAAGCCCGCTCCCACAAGGTCAAAAGCTTGCGGCTAGTTACTCCAGCCGCCATCAATGATTTGTGCCGTGCCGGTGGTAAAGCCGCTGGCACTTGAGCCCAGGTACAGCGCCAACTGGGCGATTTCCTCGGCGGTGCCAATGCGGCCCATGGGCTGGCGCGCGGCAAAGGCGGCATACACCTCGTCCACGCTGCGGCCTTCGCGCTCGGCCTGTTCGCGAATACGCTGGCGCAGGGAAGGGGAGTCGACGGTGCCGGGGCAGATGGCGTTGCAGCGGATGTTCTGGCTCACAAAGTCAGCCGCTACAGAACGGGTCAGGCCAATCACCGCGCCTTTGCTGGCGCAGTAGGCAAAACGGTTGGGCACGCCTTTGACGCTGGAGGCGACCGAGGCCATGTTGATGATCGAGCCGCCGCCGCTGCCCAGCATGCCCGGCAAAAAAGCGCGGATCATGCGGTACATGGCTGTCACGTTGAGGTCCAGGGCGAAGTTCCAGTCCTTTTCTTCGCATTCCAGGATAGTGCCGCTGTGCACCACGCCCGCGCAGTTGAACAGCACATCCAGTGGGCCCAGCTGTTTGGCCAGGCGCTCGATGGCAGCAGCATCGGTGACGTCCAGAACATGTTTGTGCGCGCCCTCAAGGGCGTCGAGGGCGCCGGCATTGATATCGGCGGCGAAGACTTCGGCACCGGCGGCGAGGTATGCCTGGACGGTGGCCTGGCCAATCCCCTGCGCAGCGGCAGTGATCAGCACACGTTTGCCGGAAAGATCCATGGGTGCTCCGTTACGATGTCATTGTTTTTATAGTTGGCCCAATGGTCAGGCCATTGGGGGCGTAGCAAATGGCAAAACGACACAAGTACAAGGATAAGGTTTGCTATGATCGCTTTACGATATCCATCCAATGGTCAGGCCATTGGGCCTTTTGTAGCATGCACCTCAAGCTTCAACAAGCGTCTTTTTCAGCTCCAAGTGCTTGTCGAATGCTGTCCAAACCAGAGCTTATTTCCTGATGCCATTTCAAGTTATTGATAACCAACGGCTTTATCGGCAAATCGCTGATCAGCTACGCGCCTTGATCGACAGCGGTGAATTTCCGCCGGGCAGCCGTTTGCCAGCCGAGCGTGAACTGGCCAAGTTGCTGGGTGTAAGTCGTGCCTCGGTACGTGAGGCGATGATTGCGCTTGAAGTGATAGGGCTGGTGGATGTACGCGTCGGTAACGGGGTACTGGTCTGTGAGCCGCCGGTGCAGGCGGTGTCAGATGAACCGGTTATGGCCCAGGCTACGCGCAACCAGTGGAAAGAACTGGACCCCGAGCTGAACCTTGAAATCGACTTCAATGCCGAAATTCCACCGTTCGCGCTGTTGCAGGCCCGTCGCCTGATTGAGCCCGAAGCGGCGGCGCTGGCGGCGATCAATGCCAGTGACGAGGAGTTGGCGGGCATCCGCGAAGCTTTTGAACGCAACGTTCAGGACAACCGCGAAGGGTCCCACACCCACCCCGGCGATCGTCTGTTCCATATCCGCATTGCCCAGGCCTCGGACAACCCGGCCTATGCCCTGATGATCCAGCATCTATTGGGCCATCGTTACGGCAGCATGTTCCAGCGCCTGCAAAACCACTACACCCCACAGGATATGACCCATCGCTCGGAAGATGAGCACCGCCGTATCCTGCTGGCGCTCGAGCAGCACGATGCGCCCGCCGCACGGCAGGCAATGGCCGAGCACCTGGATGAAGTGATCCGTATATTCAGTCGCAGCGCGCGCTGACATTCAATCGCCAGTCGGGAGGGTTGGCATTAGTCCTACATTTATTGGGACTTTTCCTAGGTAAAAATCTTTCAGCATTCGAGATGATTGACCTACACCGTTTCTCGATGGTTCATCTTAATGCCTGGAAATCCACTGCGTGTCCTGATCCTGGAAGATGACAGTTTCCAGCGTGCCGTCGCGGTAAGCATGTTTCGCTCCCTGGGTTGCCATGACGTGTTTGAGGCCAGTGACGGCAGCCAGGCGTTGACGGTTCTTCAGCAAGTGGGGCCGGTGGATATCGCCGTGTGCGATTTGCAGATGGATGGCATGGACGGCCTGGCGTTTTTGCGTCGCGTGTGCAGGACGGGGCAAGTCCGGTCGATTATTGTCAGCAGTGCGCTGTCGGCCGATTTGCGTTGTGCTGCGCATCAGCTCATTGCCCTGTTGGGGCTCGAGTTGCTTGGCGATGCCGGCAAACCGTTGTATGCCGCTGTGCTGCAACCTCTGTTACTCAAGTATCAAAGCAGTATCTGCACGCTCGGACCTGTACCGGGCAGCACGCTGTCACTGGCTTGCGAGGACGAAGTGCGTCAGGCTCTGGCCCTGCAGCAATTGCAGGCCTGGTATCAACCCAAGTTCAATCTGCAAACCGGCGATGTGACCGGAGTCGAAGTGCTTTGCCGTTGGCTGCACCCCGATAAGGGCGTGCTACCACCGGCGGTATTTATCCCGGTGCTGGAGCGCTGCGGCTTGATGGACGAGTTGCTGTTTGCCCAACTCGATCAGGCGTTGAGCCTGCAAGAGCAAGCACGGACCCGGGGTTATCCCTTGAACATGGCGTTCAACCTGCAAGCGTCGCAACTGGCTAACAGTCAGCTGACTTATACCCTAAAGGGGGTTCTGACCCGTCATGTCACGCCGGGCTCCAGGTTGACATTCGAATTGACTGAAACCGGTTTGCTGCAAGCTCCGGTCGCCAGCCTGGAGAATCTGGTGCGCCTGCGCATGATGGGCTGCCGGTTATCAATTGACGATTTTGGTGCCGGTTTTTCGTCATTGCAGCGGCTGTGCCAGTTGCCATTCACCGAAATCAAGCTGGACGGTGAATTTGTGGGCAACCTGGAGCATGAACCGCGTTGCGCCGCCGTGATCGCCAGCACCCTGGCCCTGGGTAAAGCCTTGGGTATGTCGGTGGTTATTGAAGGGATTGAAACCGAGGCACAGTCCCAGCGTTTGCTGGCCATGGGCTGTGTTGAAGGGCAGGGTTACTGGTTTGCGCGGCCCATGAGCGGGCAGGACTTGCTGTGCTGGTTGCAGCAACGTGAAGCAAGCCCTGCCTTGACCACAACTAGTTGAAGGTGTAGGGCGTCAGCGCGGTGGGGTCGATGTTCTGCTCGACTTTGACCATCGCATCCTTGAGCGGGCAGAGCAGGCCTGCGCTGGTTTTGCGGCAGTCACCGGCGCTTTGGAAATCGCTCCTGAGGGGTTTTTGCGTGTCGGTCAGTTGGGTCAGGTTACGAATCTGATCCATTGACTGGGCCTCAAAGGCGATGCGCAAAAAGTACTCGCCGGTTTTGACTTCCTTGTAACGTTCGAACTGCAACGTACCCACGGGCGGGATGTTGTTGGCGATGTAATCTCCCTGCTTCCAGCCGAAGCCGAGCATGGTGCGCAGGTAAGAGATATTGGTGTCGTGAGCCACCAGCAGCATCAGCGGTACATCGGGCGGGCTATCCGGCGCGTCTTTCTGTTCCAGCGGGGTGCCCTGCTTGAGTTCCAGGGCAATCTGGTTCATCAGCTCGGAAGCGCCGCGGCTGGCGATATAGGGGATGTCGTTGAGGTAGTCGTACTTGGCCTTGGTCAGCACCATCAGGCTGGATACCTCGGCGGCGGTGCGGCCGTTGCCGAAGGCGACCTTGTCCAGTGGCAGGCCCTGGCTATATTCCAGACGGAACACTTCGCCCATATTGGCACCTGCGCTCAGGCCCTTGATCGCGAAACGGCCCTTGGCGTTTTGTTCCAGTGTCCAGTCCTGTTTGCCATACGGGCAATCGGTGGCAGGCAGGCAGACGACCTCCCTGAGTTTTTCTTCAAAGGGTTTGTAGCGTGCCTGTGCGGCTTCGACGCTGCCGCCCAGAGCCTTGAGGATTTCAGCTTTGGCCTTGGCCGGATCGAGCGCGGCAAAGGGCATTTCATTGGCCTGGAACAGGGCATCCTGCTTGCCGTGGACATAGCCCGGTTGCAGGCCGCAGCCGGGGAACATGCCATCGAGCAAGGCCTGGGCCGTGGCCTTGGTGCGTTGCAGGGGGCTGGCGTGTACCAGCAACTGGCTGGCATCCGGGCAGCCCCGGGGGATCAGCCCGGCGTCGCGCAGCACTTCACCACGGTAGCGGCCCATTTCCACCGCGCCGGTATAGCCGTGGCCGGTCAGGTTACCGAAGGGCACCAGCCAGGTTGGCCATTTGCGCTGGGTGACCGAGGTCAGCAGTTTTTCATTGGATTCGGTAGGCGGGCGCACTCCATGGCGGCTGACCTGCACGACTTTATCCAGCACATAGCCATCGCTGCTGGGTATCTGGGCCAAGGCTGCGGGGCTGAACAGGCTGGCCAGCAACAGGCCGGTATAAAGCGGGGGCAGCGTCTTCATCGATCTTCCTTTGGGTCTTCCTGACACAGTGGGCGAAGAGTCTAGTCGGCAAATAAGACAAACGCCGAGCTCCGTAGCAGTTGCCGAAGGAAGGTTCACTGTTTTCGCGAGATTTGTGCGGTGCTCGCTTGAAATTCCGAACAGGCAGTGCGTATTTTGTAGCCATTGCCCTGCGCGGCCTGCTTAACAACAAGGATAGTGGCATGAATAGCGATGGCCAGGGTTTGCTCGCACAGCGATTGGCGGGTATTGATGAGATTGAATGCGTCACCCCCGACCTCAATGGCGTGCCCCGTGGCAAGGTGATGACTGCTGCGGGGTTTATAGAAGGGCGGCGCTTGCAGATGGCCCGTGGCGTGCTGCTGCAATGCATCATGGGTGGCTACCCGGAGTCACGCTTTTATGGCGGCGAGGACGGTGATCTTGCCTTGGTGCCAGACCTCACCCAGCTTCATCGCCTGCCCTGGAGCCAGCCAACCCGTGCCCTGGCCATTTGCGATGCCGATGAGCTCAGCGGTGAAAGCTCGCGTCTGTCGACCCGTGGCCAGTTGAAAGCGGTGATCGCCCGCTACGCGGCGCGGGGACTGGCGCCGGTGGTAGCGACCGAGCTGGAGTTCTTTGTGTTTGCGCACAACCCCGATCCGGCCCAGCCGTTCCGCCCGCCCGTGGGCCTGGACGGGCGCCGTGAAGACGGATTTTCGGCGTTCAGCATCAGCTCCAACAACGGCTTGCGGCCTTTTTTCAATGAGGTGTACCTGTGCATGGCGGCACTGGGCTTGCCCCGTGACACCTTTATGCACGAGATGGGCGTCAGCCAGTTCGAGATCAACCTGCTGCACGGTGATCCGATGCTGCTGGCCGACCAGACTTTTCTGTTCAAGCACCTGCTCAAGGAAGTTGCCCTCAAGCATGGCCTTAACGTGGTGTGCATGGCCAAGCCGCTGGCGCACACGGCCGGCAGTTCGATGCATATTCACCAGAGCGTGGTCGAGGCGGCCAGCGGGCGAAACGTGTTCAGCGACGAAGCGGGGCAGCCGACAGCCACCTTCCGCCATTTTATCGGCGGGCAGCAGGCGGGCATGGCGGACTTTACCGCGTTGTTTGCGCCGAACGTAAATTCCTATCAGCGCTTGTTCCACCCCTATGCGTCGCCGAACAACGCGTGCTGGTCCCATGACAACCGGAGTGCGGGTTTACGCATTCCAGCCAGCTCACCTGCGGCGCGGCGGGTTGAAAACCGTTTGCCGGGGGCGGACGCCAACCCCTACCTGGCAATTGCCGCCAGCCTCGCGGCAGGGTTATATGGCATCGAGCGTGGGCTTGAACCGAGTGCTGCGATCCAGGGTGAGTTCCAGGTGCCCGAGGCGCTGACATTGCCCTGCACCTTGCACGCGGCACTGGCACGCCTGGCCCGTAGTGAAATGGCGATTGAACTGTTCGGCACTGAGTTCATCGAAGGTTACGTTGCGTCCAAGACGCTGGAACTGACCAGCTTCCATGACGAAATCACGCCCTGGGAACGTCGCGTTCTGGCGGCTCAGGCTTGACCGTTTAAATCTGTGGCGCCGGGCCTGTTCCCGGTGGCAGACACAAGGAGCCGTAGGGAAAGCCAATGCACCAGATCTGGAAGTCCTTTAGAGCGTTGTATTTTGCCTCGCTGATGATGTTGATCGGTTCCGGCCTGTTGAGTACTTATCTGGCGCTGCGCCTGGCAGCGGACAATGTCGACGGCCTGTGGATCGGCGCGCTGATGGCGGCCAACTATTTTGGCCTGGTGCTGGGTGGCAAGATCGGCCACCGGCTGATTGCCAGGGTCGGGCATATTCGTGCCTACGCCACGTGCGCCGGTATTGTCGGTGCGGCGGTGCTGTGCCACGGGCTGACGGACTGGCTGCCGATCTGGCTGTTGCTGCGGGTGATTGTCGGTCTGGGCATGATGTGCCAGTACATGGTCATCGAAAGCTGGCTTAACGAGCAGGCCGAGGCCAGGCAGCGCGGCGTGGTGTTCAGCCTCTACATGATCGCCTCCTATCTGGGGCTGGTGCTTGGGCAATTGATCCTGGCGGTTCACCCGCAGCTCGGTCTCGAGTTGTTGATGGTGGTGGCCTTGTGTTTTGCCTTGTGCCTGGTGCCTGTGGCCATGACCCGGCGTATTCACCCGGCGCCTTTGCACCCGGCGCCGATGGACCCGAAATTTTTTATCAAGCGTGTGCCGCAGTCGTTGATTGCGGTGATGGGCGCGGGTTTGCTGGTGGGCTCGTTTTACGGTCTGGCACCGCTCTACGCATCGCAGCAAGGGCTGTCTACCGAACTGGTCGGCTTGTATATGGGTAGCTGCATTTTTGCCGGCTTGCTGGTGCAGTGGCCGTTGGGCTGGTTGTCCGACCGTTATGACCGGCCGTTGCTGATCCGTATCTTCGCCGGCTTGCTGGCGGTGGCTGCGTTGCCATTGGCGATCTTGCCGGCGGTGCCCATGCAGGTACTGTTTATTGCCGGTTGCCTGGCGGCTTTGCTGCAATTTTGCATCTATCCGCTGGCCGTGGCCTTTGCCAACGACCATATCGAGCCGGAGCGTCGTGTGTCGCTGACGGCCATGCTGCTGGTGACTTATGGCGTGGGCGCAAGCGTGGGGCCGTTGGTGGCGGGGGTGCTGATGAAACTGTTTGGCAGCCAGATGCTCTATGGGTTTTTCAGCGTGGCGGGGTTGATCCTGGTATGGCGGATTCGCCCGAATGCGGTGACCAACCTGCACCAGGTCGATGATGCGCCGCTGCATCACGTGGCCATGCCCGACAGCATGTCCAGCTCGCCGCTGGTGGCTGCGCTTGATCCGCGTGTGGATGAGCAGGTGGTGCAGGAGCAAATGGTGCAGGAACCGGTGGTGGAGGAGCAGGAGCCAGAACCGGAACCAGAGTCCAAGACATAGGCAATACCCCTGTGGGAGCGGGCTTGCTCGCGATGGCTTCAGCGCGGTTTTTCAGCCAGACCGCGCCCTGTGCATCGCAGGCAAGCCAGCGACCACTGTTTCAATAATCATCGTCTTTATCAAACTGGCGCGCCTCGCGCTGCAGTTGATAGACAAACCGCTCGACCTGGCGCTGCACCGCGCCGCTGATATTGTGAAAGCGCATCCCGGCAAAGGTGATATTCAGCCGCTCTTCAAAATGCAGGTAGCGCAACTCCACCGGTGTCGACATCAGGCCAAACGGCAGGTCGGCGCTGAAGCGCTCATACACCTGGCCCAGTTGCATGCCCTGGCTGATATCCCCCTCAAAACGCAATTTGCAGCCGGTTGCCGAAACGTCCAGCAACTTGCCCTTGATCGGCGCCTTGAGCTTGTCACCCGCCACTTGCACATTGACCAGATTGGCCAGCCGCAGGGCCGCACGGAACGCATTGCGGCGCTGGTGGTACACCACTTCGTGGGGCATCGCGCCGCGATAACAGCGGTGTTCATGACGGTCATCAATGGTCAGCGCCGTGGTGCACTCCCAGGCGATACGCACGCCATCATGGAAGCCCTCAACCTTGAACGGCACCCCCGCTTCAAGAAAACGCTCACCGTCACGGGGGATCATTTCGTCCAGGGCCATGGTGTTGCTCTCGCGATTAACATCCACCACATAGCTCTGGAAGCGCTGGGTGCGGTCCTGGAAAGTAATGATCAGCGGGTCATGGCTCTCTTGCAGCATCCGCAAGTTGGAGGCAATTTCCAACGGCGTGGTGAGCACCTTTGGCGGTTGCGGAGCATCTTGGGCGTCGAACACGTTTGATCAATCTCCAGACAAAATACAGCGACACGCAAAAGATGGGCATTCTGCCATCATGTTGTGTGTCTCGCTACATGCGGTGGTTGCGCGGGCTCAAGCCTGGCTGTAGGCGCGGTGCTTGTTGAGCATCGAGGTGGTGCCGCGTGCGTCATACAGAGACGGGGCTTCGCCGCCATGGAGGATGCGCAACTGGTTGGCGGTGATCGCCTGCTGGGTCTGGATCGACTGACCATTGAGCAGGTTGGCGGCCTGGCATTTCGCTAGCAGCTGGTTCAGTGCATCGCTCTGGGCGAGCAGTTGTGTTCCCACGCTGGAATGGCTGGCCAGGCTTTCGAGGCCGCTGCGGTTGGTGGCCAGGCCAAGGCTGGCGAGAATTTCGCTGCGTCTGCGGCCATGTTGCTCAAGCAAAATGATCAGCGACTGTTTGCGCGCCAGAATGTTTTCCAGCACCTGCATGTCGCGGCCTTTGAGGGCGATGGATTCGTCCTGTAACAGGCCGAGCAATTGCTCGGCAGGAGCGAGGTCATCGTTGATCAGTTGCAGTAAATTTTCGTCGTGCATGGCGGGCTCTGGGAGTTAAGCGTCCAAAAGCGCGGCACTGGCCGTTGGCCTAGCGCTGGGCTTCCATGTCAAGCAGTTTGCTGGCGATCCGGTCGCTGTCGACTTTGTAGCTGCCGTCCGCGATGGCTTGTTTAAGCTCTGCCACCCGATTTTTGTCGACTACAGGTTGGTCACGCAACGAGTCGCTGATCTTCTGCAACTGTTGAGCCTCTTGGCTGAGGTGAACAGATTCCCCGCTTGGGGCGCTGACGCCGTTTTGCTCAGGGTTTATTGCCGGGGCCGCTTGCGTGGCGCTGCCGGTTTCCTGGCTGGCGTTACTGCGTGTACTGCCGGTCAGGGGCGGGGCGCTGTTGAGACGACTGAAGTCGATGACCATAACGTTAAACCTCGGGGTATTTGGACGCTTGCCATGTTTTCGGCCATACCCGGAAAAACTTTAGGCTCGATTAATCATGGCTTCACACAGAGCTGTACTGATCTGCGTCAAATGACAGTGTAGGAAAGTCGCGAGACTGATGCCAACTTTCCTATAATGCCACTTCTACTTGCCCGGGTGCTGTCACCCTGGCGCGGATAACACGCTTGGAGTTCAGGTTTTTTACCCGTATTTGCTCGCTAAGGCCACCGTCTGACAGGGCTTCGCCGGGCATCTTGACACTTAATGTGCCGCTGCGCGCGCTGATCACCACATGATCGCCCTTGCGCACGGCTGCGGCCTGCTCCAGGTGGGTGAGGGTCAGCACCTGGTCGGTGACCATGGGCCTGAGCAATTTTTGCCCCACGGCCAGCTCGGTGGCGGTCAGGTAGCCCTGGCTGATCAGGCTGACATCGCGCTCGCGCAGGGTCACGTCGGGGTAGTCGATAACCATGCCGCGCTTGAGCGGGTGATTGACGGTGACTACGTCGCGGAACAGTTTGACCTGGGCCGGCACAAAGATGGTCCACGGCGACAGCCCTTCGCAGCGTACGCGCACGATTACCCGGCCCATGGGTTGCGCCGGGCTTTCGAGGGAAGCTGTCAAATCCTTGTCGCACTGGGCCAGGCGCAGGCGCGGGTCAAGATTGTTGACCTGGATCTGATATCGACCCTCGGTCTGGCTGGTGGCCAGGTAGTCTTCAACCGTGAATTCAAGAAAGCCCTGGGTCACGCCGATAAGCTGTTCAGGCGATGTAAACGCGTCAGCCCTGCTATAAGTGCTGAGTGCAAGCAAGGTGCCCGCCGCCAGCGCGCTCAGACCACAGCGGCGCAGACTCGGCAGGAAAGGTCGGTGGCAGGATTTTGTCGTTTTTGCGTTCATGACCGATAAAAAGCAAGCCCCGTGCCGTTTTCGGAATATGCGGGTTGAAACTTGAAGTTTTTAAGAGGAGCTGAGTATGGCCGGAGTGATGGATGCGGTTAACCAGCGCACTCAACTGGTGGGGCAAAACCGCCTGGAGCTGTTGCTGTTTCGCCTGGATGGGCCACAGCTTTACGGGATCAATGTGTTCAAGGTCCGCGAGGTGCTGCAATGCCCCAAGCTGACCCTGATCCCCAAGTCCCACCCCGTGGTATGCGGTGTGGCGAGCATTCGCGGCGCGACCATACCGATTCTCGACCTGGCGATGGCCACCGGTGCGGGAGCCTTGAAGGATCAAAGTAACCCGTTTGTGATCATCACCGAGTACAACACCAAGACCCAGGGCTTTCTGGTGCGTTCAGTGGAGCGTATCGTCAATATGAACTGGGAAGACATTCATCCGCCGCCCAAGGGCACCGGTCACGACCATTACCTGACGGCCGTGACCCGTATGGACGAGCAACTGGTCGAAATCATCGACGTGGAAAAGGTGCTGGCAGAAGTCTCGCCATCGTCTGAAACCATCAGCCAGGGCGTGGTGGATGTTGAAACCCAAAGCAAGGCGCTGTCATTGCGGGTGCTGACCGTTGACGATTCGTCGGTGGCGCGCAAGCAGGTTGCCCGTTGCCTGCAATCGGTGGGTGTTGAAGTGGTGTCGTTGAACGACGGGCGCCAGGCGCTCGACTACCTGCGCAAGCTGGTGGACGAGGGCAAGAACCCGTCTGAAGAGTTTCTGATGATGATCTCGGATATCGAGATGCCGGAAATGGACGGCTACACCCTGACAGCTGAAATCCGCAACGACCCGCGGATGCAAAACTTGCACATCATTCTGCATACTTCGTTGTCCGGGGTATTCAATCAGGCGATGGTCAAAAAAGTCGGTGCCGATGACTTTTTGGCCAAGTTCCGCCCTGATGACCTGGCAACCCGGGTAGTTGACCGGATCAAAGCAGCAGACCACAGCTAGGGGCGCAGCCCCTGGCGGTCAAAACGATTTAAGAGGCAGGATCATTTGTCGACGGCTAATTTGGATTTTGAACAGTTCCGGGTATTCCTGGAAAAAGCCTGTGGCATTTTGCTGGGTGAGAACAAGCAGTACCTCGTCTCCAGCCGCCTCAACAAATTGATGGAGCAGCAGGGCATCAAGTCGTTGGGCGAGCTGATTCAACGCATCCAGGCTCAGCCGCGCAGCGGGTTGCGCGAGCAGGTGGTCGATGCCATGACCACCAACGAAACCCTGTGGTTTCGCGATACCTATCCCTTTGAAGTGCTGAAAAACAAGGTGTTGCCGGAGCAAATCAAGGCCAGCCCCGGCCAGCGCCTGCGTATCTGGTCGGCGGCTTGCTCTTCGGGGCAGGAGCCGTTCTCGCTGTCGATGGCGATTGACGAATTCGAGCGCAGCAACCTTGGGCAGCTCAAAGCCGGCGTGCAGATTTTTGCCACCGATCTGTCAGCGCAGATGCTCAACACCTGCCGCACCGGCGAATACGACAACCTGGCCATTGGCCGGGGCCTGTCACCGGAGCGCCTGCAACGTTATTTCGATCCCAAGGGACCGGGGCGTTGGGTGATCAAGGCGCCGATCAAAAACCGCGTGGAGTTTCGCCCGTTCAACCTGCTGGACAGCTACGCCAGCTTCGGCAAGTTCGACATCGTGTTTTGCCGCAACGTGCTGATCTACTTCTCGGCCGAAGTGAAAAAAGACATCCTGCTGCGCATTCACAGCACCTTGAAGCCGGGCGGGTATTTGTTTCTGGGCGCCTCTGAAGCCCTTAACGGCTTGCCGGACCACTACCAGATGGTGCAATGCAGCCCGGGGATCATTTACCAGGCCAAATAGGCTGGGAAAACCCCGTAGATACTCTGTTGCCGGTCAAGCCCTATTGTGGGAGCGAGCCTGCTCGCGAACGACCTTCGCGAGCAGGCTCGCTCCCACAGTTGCAGTGTTCCTGTAGCTGCCGTAGGAACGAGGCTGCGTTCGGCTGCGAAGCAGTCGCAAAATCAGGGGCTGCGGTGTAACAGTCAAACCCGGCTACCAGGGTTTTTACGACGACTTCGTCGCCGAACGCAGCCTGGTTCCTTCGGCAGCTGCTACGACGAATCCAAAGCAAAGCGGCAGAAAACCGGCAGTCAGCGGTCAAGCATTGCCGCTTTTTTGCCATTGCCATCTCCCGCCTCCCGGCAAACCCTTGTGTTACGGGGCTGTAAAAACTGGCACGGGGTTTGCTCTATCCCTGTCATGTAAAACCTGAACCACACTCTCAGGTCAGCCCACAAAGGTTTTTCGAGATGAGCATCAGCTTCGATAAAGCGCTTGGTATCCATGAACAGGCCCTGGGCTTTCGTGCCCAGCGCGCTGAAGTACTGGCCAACAACATCGCCAACGCCGATACCCCGAACTATAAGGCTCGGGATCTGGATTTCGCCTCTGTGCTCGCCGCCCAGAACGACAAAAACCAGAACGGCACATTTGCGTTGAACAAGACCAACACCCGCCATATCGAAGCCCAGGGCCTGAGCAGCGGCGACGAGTCGCTGCTGTACCGCACGCCGATGCAGCCGTCGATCGATCAGAACACCGTGGACGCTCAGCTTGAGCAGTCGAACTATGCAGAGAATGCGGTCAACTTCCAGGCCAGCTTCACCCTGCTCAACAGCAAATTCAAAGGGCTGATGTCGGCCCTGCGCGGGGAGTGATCCATGTCTCTATCCAGTGTCTTCAATATTGCCGGTAGCGGCATGAGCGCCCAGACCACGCGCCTGAACACCGTGGCCAGCAACATCGCCAACGCCGATACGGTGTCGTCGAGCATCGACCAGACCTACCGCGCCCGCCACCCGGTGTTTGCCACTATGTTTCAAGGTGCGCAAGGCAGCAGCAGCGGCGACTCGCTGTTCCAGAACCAGGACGCCGCCGGCCAGGGCGTGCAGGTGTTGGGTGTGGTTGAAGACCAGAGCGAGTTGCAGGCCCGCTACGAGCCCAACCATCCTTCTGCCGACGCCAAGGGCTATGTGTATTACCCCAACGTCAATGTGGTTGAAGAAATGGCCGACATGATTTCCGCCAGTCGTTCGTTCCAGACCAACGCCGAGCTGATGAATACCGCCAAAACCATGATGCAGAAGGTCCTGACCCTCGGTCAGTGATAAGGGGCGACGCAAATGAGTGTGACCGATTCCACCAGCGGCTTGACCCTTAACCAGGTACTCGCCAACTCCGCCCAGGCCAAGACCACTGACACCAGCCTGGCGGCGGCCTCCAAGGCGGTATCCGGCAACACGGCGCTGGGCAAGGATGCGTTCCTGCAACTGCTGGTTACCCAGCTGAAAAACCAGAACCCGCTGGACCCGCAGGACAACACGGCGTTCGTTGCGCAACTGGCGCAGTTCAGCAGCCTGGAAGGCATCACCACGCTCAACGATACGGTCAATTCGATCTCCGGCAACTTCCAGTCTTCGCAGGCGTTGCAGGCCTCGTCGCTGGTGGGGCGTTCGGTGATCGTGCAGACCGGCGAAGCCTATGTGGATCCGGCCAGCGACAAGCCCTTCAACGGCACCGTGGTGGTCAAGGATGCTGACTCCAAACCCGTTATCACCATCACCAATGCCGACGGTGAGGTGGTTCGCACCATCGACATGGGCACCCAGAAAGCCGGCAACGCGGAGTTCACCTGGGATGGCAAGGACGACGAGGGTGTGCTGCTGGAAAAGGGCTCCTACACCTTCACCGCATCCAGCAAAACCGACGCCGGTACCACGGCGCTCACCACCTATCTGCCAGCCACGGTCAACAGCGTGACCCTGAGCAAGACCGGCGGTGAAATCATGCTCAACCTCGCAGGCCTGGGCAGCATTGGCATGTCCAAAGTCCAGACCATTGGCTTGTAAGCCGACTCATACGCCTCAAGGAGAGAAACATGTCATTCAATATCGGCCTTAGCGGCCTCTATGCGGCGAACAAGCAGCTGGACGTGACCGGCAACAACATCGCCAACTCTGCGACCACCGGCTTCAAGGCCTCGCGTGCGGAATTCGCCGATATCTACTCGGCCAGCAAGCTGGGTACCGGCAGCAAGACCATCGGCAGTGGCGTGAACCTGGCAGCGGTCTCGCAAAATTTTGGTCAAGGTGCGGTTAACAACACCGGCAACCTGCTGGATATGGGCATCCAGGGCAGCGGCTTTTTCGTGCTCAGTGACAACGGCTCCCTGAGCTATACCCGCGCCGGTACGTTCAAGGCCGACAAAGACGGCTTTGTCACCAGCTCTGATGGCACTGCGCGCTTGCAGGGCTATGGCGTGGATGCCAATGGCAATATCGTTAATGGCGTATTGACCGACCTGCGCATCGATACTTCCAACCTGGCGCCCAAGGCGACGGGCTCGGTGGACTCGACGATCAACCTCAATTCCAACGCTGCGGTGATTGATCAGACCGCCAACCCGTTCGACCCGAGCAAAGCCGAATCCTATACGAAAAGCTTCAGTACTACGGTCTACGATACCCAGGGCAATCCACACCCGATGGACCAGTACATGGTCAAGACCGGTGCCAATACCTGGAAGGCCTACACCCTGATTGACGGTCGCAACCCCGATGGCAGCGCAGTGAGCGGAGACGGCGCGAAGGCGCCGGTGGCTTCGATCATGCAATTCGACTCAGCCGGCGGGCTGACCAGTGTGACGACGCCCAACCCGGTGGCCGGCGAACCCGATATCGTCAGCAACACCCTGACCGTCAGCACCTGGATGCCGGGCGCCATGGTCAATGGCAAGTGGGCGTCCAACGGCGCGGCAGCCAAGGACACCGGGATTGCCATCGACATGGCCAAAACCACTCAGTACAACACCGACACCTCGCGCAACCCGCCGACCCAGGACGGCTACGCTACCGGCCAGATCAACAACCTGACCATCGACGGTTCGGGTGTGATGTTCGCCAACTTCAGCAACAACCAGAGCCGTGCCATTGGCCAGATTTCCCTGGCCAGCTTTACCAATGAGCAGGGTCTGCAACCAGTGGGCGGCACGGCCTGGAAGGAGACCTACGCCTCGGGCGTGGCGGGCTACGACGCACCGAAGGTCGGCAGCCTGGGCGCCATCCAGTCCAACTCGCTGGAAGACTCCAACGTTAACCTGACCAGTGAGCTGGTGGACCTGATCAAGGCCCAGAGCAACTACCAGGCCAACGCCAAAACCATCTCGACCCAAAGCACCATCATGCAGACCATCATTCAGATGACGTGATAGCGCTGCGACCATGATCCTGCGGGCATCGGGTGCGTGAGCAATATATAACCTGCGGGAGCTGGTTTGCCTGCGATGCAGACGCTGCGGCATGTCAGGCAAACCGGGCTGATGCCATCGCGAGCAAGCCCGCTCCCACAATGTTCGTCGCGGGTCTCAGCTGAACTCCACCTGCTCCGGTACCCGCGTCATCAGCACCTTGCCAGCGCGGATCGATACCCGCGCCTTGGCCTGGCGGCGCACCGCTTCGTAATCACTGTCGGCATCCAGCACCACCAGGTTCGCCGGGCGGCCCACTGCGATACCGTATCCCTCACCCAGATTCAGCGTCCGTGCACTGTTGTCGGTGACCAGGTCCAGGCTGCGCGCCAGGTCTTCAAAACCCATCATGTGGCAGATATGCAGCCCTGCATCCAGCACCCGCAAAATATTGCCATTACCCAGCGGATACCACGGGTCCTTGATTGAGTCCTGACCAAAGCACACGTTCATGCCGGCACGGTCGATTTCGGCCACCCGGGTCACGCCACGGCGTTTCGGGAAGGTATCAAAACGACCCTGCAAATGGATGCTTTCGGTCGGGCACGAGACAAAGTTGATCTTTGATGCCTTGAGCAAGCGGAACAGTTTGGAGCAGTAGGCATTGTCATACGAACCCATCGCTGTGGTGTGACTGGCGGTCACCCGGCTGCCCATGCCGCGTACCCGGGCCTCTTCGGCCAGCACTTCAAGAAAGCGCGAGTGGGGATCGTCGGTTTCGTCGCAATGCACGTCCACCAGGCACCCCGTGCGCTCGGCCAGATCCATCAGGAACTTGATCGAACTGACTCCCTGCTCGCGGGTGTTTTCAAAGTGCGGGATGCCACCCACCACATCGGCGCCCAGCTCCACGGCCAGGGTCATCAGCTCACGGCCACCGGCATAGGACTCGATGCCTTCCTGGGGGAATGCCACGATTTGCAGGTCGATCAGGTGGCGGGTTTCATCGCGCACTTCAATCATCGCCCGCAAGGCAGCTAGGGTTGGATCGGTGACGTCGACATGGGTGCGCACATGCTGGATGCCGTGTTCGGCCAGCATGCGGACAGTGGCGTGGGCACGCTGCTTGGTGTCTTCATGGGTGATGGTTTCCTTGCGCTGCGCCCAGCGTTCGATGCCTTCGAACAGGGTGCCGCTGAGGTTCCACTCGGGCTGGCCGGCGGTCAGGGCCGCGTCCAGATGGATATGCGGTTCTACAAAAGGCGCAATCAGCAACTGACCGCGGGCGTCGATATCGCCGGCTTGCGCCGGCACGCTGCCTGCCTGCAGGGTGATGGCACTGATCAGCGCACCTTCACAGGTGACCGTGTGCAGACCCGAGGTTTTACGCAGTGTGGCATTGATGATCTTCATGGTCGTTCCTGTCGTTGAGCTTCGGACATGCGCCACACCAGCAGGGCCACCGAAGCATTCATTCTGAATAAGGGATCATCGAGCGACTGGGCGCTGTTTTGCTCGATGCGTTGCATGCGTTGATTGATGGTATTTCGATGGATGCTCAGGCGTTGCGCGGCCTTGAGTGCGTTACCGTTCTCCTGGAGCAGGGCATCCAGGGTATCGATCAAGGTATGGGGTTGCTTGCGGTTGGGTTCGATCAGCGGCCCCAGGGTTTGCTGTACGAAAGCCTCGATCACCGAGCGTTCGCCCACGGCCTGCAGCAGACGCAACACGCCCAGTTCGCTGAAATCGCAGAGGCCGGTGGCCGGGCGCAGGTTTTCTGCAACATCCAGCGCCTGGCGTGCTTCGTTCAGGGCCCGGTGATAATGGGCGCAATCCTCGACCTTGCCTGCCAGCCCCATAAACAGCGCCAGATTACCGATGATGGCCTGCAAGTCCCGATACAGGCTCGCCAGTTCTGTGCGCAGGTTGTTGTCTTCAGCGAGCAACAGGATGAACAGATCACCCTGCACGATCACCGGCAACGCGCGGGGCAGGGCACGGCTCCACACGTCGAGGTGATCCTGTACGGTCTGGCGGGTGTGTTGCAACAGGCGTTCTGCCTCCTCGGGTGCGTGAATGGCAAACAGTACACTGACTGCTGACAAGCGTAGCGCAACCAGGCGGCACGGTTGGTCCAGCGCCAGCTGCAAGTGCGTTGCGCGCTGGCGGAGGGTGGCCAGGCTGGGGTAATCGCCACTGAGCAGTTGCGCCAGAATGTCGTGGCGCGAGCGTTTGGTCTGGGCCATTTGTACCAGTGCAGTACCAATCAAATGGGTGACGATGACCATTCTCAGCAAGTACGGTTGCTCGATCAGGGGCACGCCGCGGGCTTCGGCCAGTGCAATCACCGATGGGGGAATGCTGTGGATGAAGGTCTCGCCGGTCAGGATCACCAGTCCGGCAATCGCACAATCACTGCCTTCGTCGATCAGGCGCAGCAAGTTGGCCTCGTCACGGGGGTGGTTGATCCCGGTGACAAACACCAGCTCACCGCCCATGACCCAGCCGGCGATGCCTTCGTTCTCGGCCACATAGGACCAGCGCACGCTGCGCTGGCGGTTGCGTGCGCCGGCCCGCAGGGTCATCTCTTCGAGGCCGGGCAGGGCCAGGATCTCTTCAACGGTCAGGCTCAAAGGGGCTCCTGGACGGTGGGCAGCACCGCCGGTTGACGGCTGAGTTTCAGCAGCACGATATAGACGATGGCCGATGCGCCAATGCCTACCAGAGGCGCAATCCATGGCGACAAATAGGCCAGCAAGGCGCCCACGGCATAGGCGGTCAGCCCTGCCAGGTTGTAGCGAGGTAACTGGACGCTGGCCAGGGCCGGGTATTTGCCGCGATGGCGAAACCAGAAGTCGGCCATGATCACGCCGCCAATGGGCGGGATGACCGAACCCAGCAGCACCAGAAACGGAATCAGCATTTCATACATGCCGCCCATCGCCAGCAGCACGCCCACGGCAGCGGCGAGCAGAGTCATGGTCCGTCGGCGCTCGCTGCGCACCATGTGGCAGGTGGCGGCGGCCACGTTGTAGATGGTCGGGCCCTGGATCGTCCACAGGTTCAGGCACAGCATGATCACGGCGGCGAACGACAGGCCCTGGAGCATCATCACTTCAACGATATCGGCCTGCTGATAGACCATGGCGCACCAGGCCCCGGCGACGATCATCAGGCCATTGCCCAGCAGGAAACTGACCACGCTGGCGGTGACGGCAATACGCCCGCTGCGCGAAAGGCGCGTCCAGTTGGTGGCCTGGGTGGCACCGCTGGCAAAAGTGCCGAAGACCATGGTGATGGCCGCCGAGACGCTCATGGTGTCGTGGGGGATCACGGCTGCCAGCCCGGAAAACCCGCCGACATGCTGCGTGGCGATATACATGGACACAATCAGCAGGACAAACATCAGCGGCACCGACACCCGCGACAGCACATCCAGGCCCTTGTAACCGATGATCGCCGTGATGCTGAAGCCCATGCCGAAAAACACCATCAAGGGCAGGGTGAAGCCTTCGGCCAGGCCGAGCATCTTCACCAGCACGATGGCCACGGTTGCCGTGCCCCAGGCGTACCAGCCGAGTTCGGCAAAACCGAGCAGGAAGTCCGAGAGGCGGCTACCGGCCTCACCAAAGCACAAGCGTCCCATCAGCACCGTGTTCAGGCCGCTGCGCGAAGCGATCAGGGCCAGGGCGGCAGCATACAGCGCCAGCAGGGTATTGCCGATGGCCGCAATCCACAGCATATCGACAAAGTTGAAGGCCATGCCCAGCTTGCCACCGGCGAACATGGTGCCGGTAAAGAAGGTAAAGCTGAACAGCACCATCGAAATCGACAACAGCCCCTTGCGGGCTGAACGCGGGGCTTCGCTCAAAGGAAAATCGCCGGGTGAACTCATGGTGCAGGTCTCCGCCTCGAATGGGTGCGCCGATATCGGTAGCACACAGGAGCCAGAGCAATAAGCGGGCCTGTTTTGTCAGGGCGGGTAAACCGGAGAAAAGCGGGCACACGGCATATGGGCGGGTGTGCAGAGTGCCTATTGGCGAGCGAATATCAGGCTGAAGAATGTGCAGAGTGATTCATTTTGTGGCGCGGGCGCACTGTTTCGGGGTGATGGTTACACGTTCTGTGGGAGCGGGCTTGCTCGCGACGGGATCGCTGCGGTGTAACAGGACAATCGCGGGCAAGCCCGCTCCCACAGTGCCCAACAGTTAGAACGCAATGCTATCGCTGCGGATCCGCGAATCGAGGTTTATTGCCCCTGTCTTTCAGCCATGGCCTGGGCGAAAGCGCCGGGCTCCAGTACCAGGGAAAGGCGCTGGTCCATCAGGTCCGTCTGGTTACCTTCGATCAGGGTGTTAAGTACACGTTGATTGATCTGTGAAAGTTGGCTATCGAGAAATTTCGCCGTGTCGGCCGAGAACTCCCGGTGCTCGATGCCATTGATTTTTTCCATGTTGTAAATGGCCAGGGCCGGCAGCAACGATGTTTCTACATAGTTGTACTCGTGGGTATCCCTCAGGTGCCGGGTTTCGTCGGGGGTTAACGGCTGGTTGTTCTGTTGCCTGGCGTTGAGGAACGTACTCAGGTTGTCCTGCAAGTCAAGCACCTGAAGTTGCGCGATGCGCAGGTCAATGGACGCCTTGAAGGCCTCGACACTTTCAAAGTGCAGTGAAGGCAAGCTGGTGAACGCTTCTTTGTAATAAGCAATGGACGTATCTGTCGTCGGCACGCCCGTGTGGGCCAGGGTCAATGTAGTCCCCATATAGGCAGGGGCTGTATCAACACTGTGCGGCAGGGCAATCGGGAAATGATTGATGTCACCCTTGGCATAAATTTCATTTTTGAAGGGAACCATCACGGCTTCGTTTACAAGCGTTGCCCCCCTGGCGCCCTGGGTTGTTTGCGCACTCGATGCGCCAAGCACGTATTTGTTGAATTTGTCTTTGGGGTCATGGGGCTGCGAGACACTGCGTTCTTCGTAATTGACGTTGTTGTAACCACCAGTAAGCACATTGCTGGCCAGCGTCCAGCGATGACGGTGGGGGATGTCTTCGCCTCCAAGCCCTGTGCCGCGCACACTGTAATTGTGGAGTCTTAAATTCCAGTTTCTGCCTGTCTCCTTGTCCCCGGACATCAAATAAATCTTGTCGAAAAGTTGAGTCCGAGCAGAGTCTTTTTTGCTCTCCTGCAGTGCGCTTTCATCCTCTTTCAAGTGTCGCAGTATGCCAATCAAATCTTTTTTGGTAATGAAGTCGATATCACCGGTTACTCCGGCCTTGCCGGCAAATCCCATTTCCTTACCTTGATCGAATGACAGATAGCGCCGGGATATTTCCTGGTGGACACGATCGTATATTTCTTTGGGTGTACAGCAAGGTGGGGCGGCGGGAATGGCGCCGGCGCTGATGTGTGAAGTCCCCCGGGCAACGCTGTCCGTGGGGGTAAACCTGAAGGGGGAAATCGAGCTGAGATCTTTCATGTGTTTTCGTTCGTTCGATCGAATGGTGGTCATCCTTCGTGGGAAACAACATGTGAACGGTCAAGCAACACACTCCGGGAGCAGGGAGGGTATCGGCGACCGTGCAGTCCATTACATGTCTCGCAGTCTGTGGCCCGGGCTGCAGGGCGGGTTCCACAACGTGCAAGCGAACTGTTACCGGGGGTTAACAGGTACAAAGATCGCAAGTGTTATTGATAAGGCATCATGTCTTTATTGCCGTGAAAGTGTTTATTGGATGTGAGTATGTATTCGGTTCAGTACGCTAATAATTAAGAGGGCTGTTCGTCTTTCCTTGTTATTTTCTTACACTTTGATATTTGTTTTGTTTTTAGTTCAAGGGCAAAGTTTGCGGCCCAATGGCTGTTGCGTCGCCAGGTTTGCTACTGGTTTGCGAGCCTGTGCGTGCCTTCTCCATGCCCCATCTATCCAAGTGCACTATTAATGAGGTGAGCATCATGTTTATTTCCAGGTCAGGTACATCGCTCGATGCGGTATATGGCATCGACAGTCAAGGTAAGCCAGATGCCGTTGCTCAAAGCAGTCCCCATGGTGTTGCCCTGACGGATGTACAAAGACAGATGATCACCAACAGCAAGTTTTTTGAAGCGGGCGCCAGCATGGCCTTGTTGAACCAGCCAGGCAGGATAGGTGAAGTGTTCGACCAGCACGCCGCACAACTGGCAACGGTGTTGCGTCAGGGGTTGAGCGAGCAAAGCGTGGCGGGTGGGCTTGCCGTCCATTACAAGGGACGGGAGCAGCCGTTGCGCGATGTTCTGCAGGCCACCATCGAGCCTTTGGCAGCACAGTCCGACCAGATTGGTCGGCAGATGAAACCCGGGCAGGCGCTGCAACCGTGGTTGATCAACACGCTGCAGACTCCTCTGGCCGGATGTACAGAAGGGTTCGACAAGCAAAACCATGTTGACCTGCTGACTAAAATCCGTGCGTCGAGCGCTTTTGGCAGCACGATGTGCCAGTTGATGGCCCCCGTAGAAGACGAGAGTCAACCCGGGCTCTATGCGCAGCACAAACAAGCCAATACCGCGGCTTGCGTGGCCTTGCTGCGTGAGGCTGGTCTTGATGCGCAGGCAGATCAGTTCGCTGATCGTTTCAAGGAGTTTTCAAGCAAGACGCGTACGCCGGCCTTTGACAATCCGCTCAGTCGTGCCCGCAGTGAACGGATGCCTATGGTGGAAGTCGGCGGGGAGTTGCGGCCGGTGAAGGGAGTTTATGAAGATGCGGCCAAGCTCAAGATGGGGTTTGGGCTGGTGGTACAGAACACGGTCGACCCGCACAGCACTGAGCAGGCCGCCTTGCGCAAAGCGCTGGGTGATCGCAATCAGAATCTCAATGCAATTCCCCGTCAAGGTGCGCCGATTGCAGACCTGACCCGGCCTTTCACCATGTCAGAGGCTGAAATGGAGAACGTGCCGCCAGCCTATTCCCAGCAAGGCCTGACCGGCATGCTGGAGCATTTTTCAATGCTGCATGGCGTGGGTATCAATCGTTGGCAGCCCTTTGGCACATTCGCAATGGAGTCCAACCTCAAGGGTCTGCCATCTGCGGGGGCGCAATCCGGCAGTACCTGTGACGTGCTGCTGGCGCTCAACACGTTGAACCCGGATAGAATCTATGGCAATGAACACATGGTGCTGGCGGCCGGGCTGGGTATTGCCGCCTTCATGAACTTTGGCGGCTACCATACCTTTGCCGAAACATTCCCGATTGCAGAGGCCGTTGCGGCTAATCGCCCCTATGTCCCCACCAACCTGGCGGCTACCAATCAGATGGACTTGTATCAACGCATCGAGACAGCAGCGCAAACGGCCAGCCCGCAAGGTGCAAAACAGCTTGGGCAATTCCGTCGCAGTCATGCTCAAGTGCTTGAGGGGTTACGTCACAATCAGCCGGATGGGCAGCAAGCCTTGGGTGCTGGCGTTGATTTCTACGCCACTGCGCAGCAGATAGCCGATTGGCGCAAATGACCGCGTAACTCCCCCACCCCTCCAAAAAACAAAACCCCCGTCAAACCCACCTGTTGCCAGGGTTTAACGGGGGTTTTGGGTCAGGCGGTTTGACCCGCCTGCCTGCTCAGCTTATTGGCATAATATTCATATAGGTCTACGTATACATTCGCGCAGCCCAACGCCTGCGGGGCTTTTATCAAGTCTTAATCGATGCGATCGAGTAAAAACGTATACTTTTGGCTATTTCAGCTTCATTTTGAGGGTCGAAGTATACGCTTTATCAGCCAAACTTCGAATCCGAAATATTTTGTAAGTCGACGTCTCTGAGCAAGCTGAGAGCTGTAAATCACGCTCCAATCCGGCTAAGCAAGAACCCATGCCCGTCGAACGATAACCCCATGTCTAGACATCAATTCCTCTTTACGTATGCTGTTCAGCCTTTTGATCGACCTGAGGTGATCGGCCATCCAGCCCAGGCTGAATTGAAGGATTGAAGCGATCTCGTTTAGTTGGGGACTGAGCCTTTGGAGGTGTGATAACGCTTGGCCAGAGCAGCAATTTTATCGGCCGTTATTGTGTCGCCCGGCCTGGCATTGGCAACAGTGTCAAAGATTGCATGAATCACCTCTTCCACATCGGGGATCTCCATAAGAGCATTGCGACAAAAAGCCAATCGGGCACGGTGCCCTTTTTGTATCTGCCGCACCAAAATATCCCATCGATGATCATCGGGGATGACGGCCTCTTTCATTTGAGTTGGTATTGTCTCGTGTTCGCCAGGATGCATAGGGCGTAACCGGTGAGATCTAGCGGAGTGTGTCTCAAACCACTGTGCGTCATCCGTCTTCCACGGGGTGTCGGTCAACGAAATACCTTGAGCAGGCCTCGAAAGCCCTCCGCGCCGCATTGTGCGCTCGACGATGTCCTCTAGTCCTCCAATGCCCGACTGGAGACGCCTCGAAGCTTCCAGCGCATCCGCGACTGGTTGCCCACCTGAATCACCTTTCATCTGCTCCAAAACACCCATGATGGCATCGGTGTTCTGGTTGATGTACACCCCGGAACCCATGACGACATCGAGCTGGTTTTGGCAGCACTCACCCGCCAATGCAGCGCATCCATCCGACAACACTCCGCCAAAAGTACGGGAGTTGTGTTTCAGTGGCTTGCGGCAAATCCCGCAGTTATCACCGGCCTTCTTCAAAGCTTTTGGAAACTCTTTCTCGTACCTGCGGCGCTCTGATCGGTTCATTCCTTGGAAATCTCATGACTGTACGAATGAAAGCTAGCACTTCATGATCGCGCACTCTGAATTTATCTACAACCAACCGGTGGTTAGATACCTTGGCCGGACGCATACGGTTCAAGCGTCAAAAACAAGGCACAGTAACCTGAGTTTATAGCGTTACCCATACAGATGGCCGGAGTAAATTCGCAAGCTGCATCATCGTATATTTGTGTTGAGATCCAGCACCCGCGACGTCGCTTAACTGTTTGAATTCGAGAGTAGCTGAACATTCTCAGAACACCGATGCAAGCGAAACGGATTGCGACATCACCATAGCGCTTGAAAGCTTGGCCCGTCCGACCTTGGAGGTTGGGTGGGGCGTCCCATCTGAATGGTTACAGGGATTGGGAAATCAACACCTACCAGTGCCACCTCGCCCTGCTTGAGGTTGGGCAAAAAAGCGGCGGCTGAACGATCCAGCTCTCCACAGGCACGTTCGACCACTTCTCGGTCACGGTCATTGGTCAGCCGATGTACAAGCAACGTGCCCATCTGACTCAGCACTCCTTCTGTGATGTCTCGCGGTCGCTGAGTCACTAGGCAAATGTTGAGTCCGTACTTTCGTCCTTCTTTCGCTATGAGCTCGAACGCGTCCAGGTTCTGAACATCGTCTTCACTTCCCAACGTTTTTCCTAGGAAATTGTGAGCCTCGTCCAAGATGACGATCAGCGGACGCTGCCTAAAAAACTCGTTACGTGCTCGAAGCAATAACAGCCTGCCGATGGCGTTGGCGATGACTTCTCTTGCGTTGAACTCATAGCCGACTGAGCTGAGGCATATTCTGAATAACCGCTTTTCTCCAGCGATAAACTCATCGAGATGTTCAACCAAGCTCGGGAGACCCTCTGCAGGGCGAAATATACTGCTCAGCGAAGGAGAGTCCATGACACTCATGATTCGTGTCATTAGGGAGGAGCAGTAGGATAGCTCGCTACTTGCCGCGCCCCATCTACTCATGTCGTTGTTCTGTCCCGTCGGGAAGCAGCATTCCTCGACAATTTGCCGAACCAACATGCCCTGATCAAAGGGGAGATTCGGATTACCCACCCGGTTGGCGTTATTGTCCCTATTCATCGCTCGACGAAAATCAGCTTTGAGTTGACCTACTTTCGGAACGTACCCTCCCGTGAAGATATCTGGAGCCAACGCCGCAAGCCTCAGGCTTTTTATGGCTTCTCTGAGTTTTGGGCCTTGAGTTTTACCTGACGGCTGAAAGAGTGCGATAAAATCCGTCTCATTAAAGCATGTGGGCGGAATGGCCACTTCAAGTGAGGCAGGAGTCCGATGCAGCGGGTTTCCAAGATGGTGATGTGTTGAGTCTTCCCCTTCAAGTGACCTGTATTCCCCGGTAGCGTCCACAAGCACGATCTTGCAGGTATATCGACGACACTCCTCAATAAGCTTTGAAGTCGTCCAGCTTTTCCCGCCGCCGGTTGAGCCCAAGATCGCGCAATGCCGACCAAAGAGTTTTTCTGGCGTTACAGCAATCGCGAAACCTCCGTCCCCAGAGACATGTCCGAGGTCGAGTGTTACACGGGGGGACTCCCCATTTATTCCGCTCGAAATCAATGTTGGGATTTTGGAGATAAACGAGCCAGGTGCTGAGTAAACCCGGTCTCCCAATCGTGGGTAGGAACTCACGCCTGCAGTGACTTTCAAGGTGTGTGGATCAACAGACCCCAGTAGGCGGATCAAGCCAATTGCATCAATAGCATGCGTGCCAGCGAAGTCCTGGGAAATCTCGGTGCGCTCACGATCAGGTAGGTTCACCTCGGTGATGCGTCCTAGGAGCACCGCTTGCTGACCCTCGATCAGCACCAGTTCCCCCACCTCACCCTTACCGTAGCGATTGTGACCTAAATATCGACCGCTGTTTTCTCCAGCATGTGCCAGGTTGATTTTGATCAGTTGCGCTGCCACGCTGGTGACCACTCCGATTTTCAGCGTGCTAAGAAGTATTCCTTCTGGGGACATGGTTACCTACCAATCCGTTTAACAGCATTTGCCAACTGTTCAGCTGGTGAAGCGGTGCGCAGGTGGGGGATATGAGCCGTCAAATCACCAAATGAGCCGCTGACAAAATGGACGTCGAAACCGCGCTGAGCGAGATCGCGGAATTTTCCCCAATACGGACTCGACCCATTAAAACCCCGGTTGTGGACATGGCTGATGCACTGGAAGTCGCAAAGAATCAGCTTCAGGCTTGGGTTGGATTGCAACGCTGAATAGATCGGTTCGGAAAGGTGGTCATCGTTAAACCCGAATCCTGACACAACCAGGCAGCTGTTCGGCTGACGCAAAAACTCTAAAAATCTTGAAAGCAGCTCTAAGTGAGGTTGGAGAAACGCTTGTTGGTACTTTCCTTTCGCGGGGTATATCAGGCAGGCATTTTCCGGCGTCGGTCGACTGTCCTCGTAGACTTCATTGCTCTCTCGGCTCCAGCTGACGGAACCATGGAGCTTCAGTAGTTGAAAAATGCCTTCGGCAAACTCATGGCTGTCAGCTTCACGGCGCACGATGTCGTATGTGAAATGTTTGCCGTCAAACCGACGTCTGCGGGTGTAGGAGAATCCATCAATAATGACCATCCCCAGTTCCGACGCTGCCGTTTCAAAGCACATGTCATAATTTGTCGTAAACACCTTCAGGCGCGGGTCACGAACCCTTCTCCTAGCCAGCTTCTGAAGGAGTTCACGATATGCCGATATGTCTGACGTGGGCAGGGTAATAAACGTTGAGCAAGCGTGTAGGATTTGCTCTTTCACGCGTGCAACAAACCCTTCGACGGCTGGGTCGTCGTTGAACGCTAGGTAGGCATCGCATTGTGACAAGAAATGCTCAATGTTCGGATTTTTGCGCTCGGCATAACGGACACGCTCAGTAACCTGCTGACCGGCAGCTGTCAGCGTATGGGTCAGCGGGTCGCACATCGAGTCTTGCCATAGCTTCAACATGCTAGGCCCACCGGGGTTACCTAGGGATGTACCGCTTCCCGCAAAAAAACCTAGGTTAGGCACCTGAAGAGCGGACGAGAACATCTCGCTCAACGTATTCCTGTTCGAACTGATCAGTTGGGCATCATCAGGCTCGGCCCCTTTCAGTACGCGATATGCTTCAGCTGTCAGTGGCATCCACTCATTCGCACCTGGGGGAAGATATGCCTGCTGCCCTTGATGTTGGAGTGTGAGAGGGATTACAGGCAGTGGTGCTAGAGGGGCAAGTGGCAGGGCATCGACTGGCATAGAACACGATCCTGTGTTGTGAAATGAAAGCCATACAGCCCCGGTTTTATCGACCGTTCCCAAGCTGCTTGTGTTGATATCTACTTGGCATCATATCGCATGCGGACATAGCGGCGTATGGCAGATTGCCCCACACCCGAGCCGGGCCAAGAGTGGAATTCATGGGGTCTACTAGACAGTTTTGTCGATGGCGGGTTGGGGTATGACCGCCGAACAGTCGGTATTGGCGGCGGGCAATTTCAATTGGGCTCTCATCCAGTCGACATCACGAGCCGCCATTCTATGGTGAGGCCTATCGCTGGTCGGTGGACGTCACCGTCTACATATCACCAGAGTGTAGTGATCTAATGAAACCGGACACCCATTTAGGCAAGAATGCTCGCCATATCGAGGTGTCAGATGACCAAACAGCGTCGTGCTTTTTCCGTTGAATTCAAACGCGAGGATGCCGACCTCGTACTCAAACAAAACTATAGCTTCATCGAAGCCAGTCGCTCGTTAGGTGTTGGCGAGTTGGCCCTGCGCCGCTGGGCTAGCCAGCTTCTGCAGGAGTGCACAGGTATCACCCCGCAGACTAATGCACTGACCCTGAGCAGCAAAAGATTCAGGAGCTGGAAGCCCGAATCGCTCGTCTCGAACGAGAGAAATCGATATTAAAAAGGCTACCGCGCTCTTGATGTCGGAAGATCTCGAGCGTTCGCACTGATCCATCAACTAAGCGTTGCAGCGACAGCAGAATATGTGTCCGCAGGTACCCCAAGCTACGTACCACTAACATTCCACAAATCAGCCACTGTGGATTTGGGGAGCTGTAGCTTTTTCGCCGCCTCTCGCTGGGTCATCCCGATCATCCTGCACTCTTGAACTGCCAGTTGCTTTTCCAATCGGCTGTTTGCCCTAGACGCTACTGCACCATCCTCTACCTGGCTAGTTAGCTTTTCCAAGCCGCCTTGGCTTTTAAATTCCGCCAGCTCCTCCTCTACACATTTCAGTATTTGTTCTGGCGTTTTACCGTTATTCGCTACTGCGCGGAGCACCATCAACGTCACAGTGTCAAGCCCGGCCGCTAAGGCGATTTCATCAAGTTTGCTAAGTGTCACATCCGACTTGGCCCGCTCGATCCTAGATAAAAATGTACGACCTGCTGCAGATGCTAGGTCGCTCTGGGCGAGGTCTTTGGTGGCTCTAATCGCTCGTAGAACGGCTGCTAAGCCTTGGCTCAGTGACATAGGAAATCCTCGAAAGGCGAGGATGTAGCCACGTTGCTCTGCCCGGATCGACTCTATATAGTGTTCTTCCGGGCAATCACTTGAGCTCCAACGTATTTTTCGCCGCCGGTTACCGCTGGCGGCGACAAGCGCTGTCAAGCGTAGACGGCATAGGTACTGAACCTATCACATGTAATGTCAGAGGCTTTTTGATTGGAACTCGAAGATACCCAAGCAGCCGGTGAGCTCCTCTCCAGCAATGGAGAACCTCGGTCTGGTTCTACTGAAAGCCAAGAGAGCTTGATTCAGTTGGTACAGAGCTGCTTTCCAAACAAAGGCTTTTGCATCGTCCAGCAGTGGACGATTGTGCGTGCGATAGCAAGCGATGAGGATCTGACCAAAATCTACGTCCATGGCCATTTCATTCCAAGATGGCTTTCTCTTTGAAACCAAAAATACGGTGTACGTTTTGATGGGCGATGGCGATGAAAAGTCAGCCAGCCTCGCCGCGATTATGTCTCTTTATCAATGAAATCAGCTGCAACTGCGGCCTGTAGATCTATGGGAATGTGAAATGTTTAGAAGTCATGAAGCCTTTGCCGACGGCACCCCTAATATCTTTGGGGATGGGTATTCAAACTGGCGGATATTTGAACGCCACTTGGCTCATCCTTGGTATCACGTCGTTCTTGAAGAGTGCTCGGATGGCAAGGTGTGGCCACGCACCATGATGATTAGTGACATCGATATGCTCGACGAAATACTTTCTCAACAAACCAGCGAGTTTGTCATTACGGAAATTCAGGTCGTCACACCCGGGTGGATGAACAAAACCGGTAAATGGATCATGGAGGGGCTTTCTGGATTACTGGTGGGATATGACTCCACGGGATGTCGGGTATGTCTTCACAACATAGATGACGAAAAGGCTTATGCCGATGCCCCAGGTCGTCTTATAGATGCCCACTCTCTAAAAGGACTCCGAGTGATTTTTTAATCCAAGTCGTAAACGCAGCCTCTCCTTGCAAGACGAGTCACCCTAGGAGGCCAGCTGCCGCAGCGTTATCCAAAGTACATCTAAATCGAAACTGGTCGTCCGCTATGAAAATTCAGATTTACTCTGACCTGCACCTCGAGTTCGTTCGGTTCGATCCCACCCCAAGCGATGCGGACGTAGTCATTCTCGCTGGTGACATTGATGTCAAATCGCGTGGAGTCTCATGGGCGAATGAGACATTCCAGTGCCCTGTGATCTATGTGTGTGGCAATCACGAATATTACGGCGGGCACATAGGTCACACACTGCGAAAAATGAAAGATGCGGCATTGCCCCATGTGCATGTGCTCGAAAACGAGATGCTCATTTTCAATGACACACGTTTTTTGGTCACAACTGCCTGGACGGATTATTCGGCTACAGGTGATGTGGTTGCGGCAAAGCGCCTTGCTTGGGATTCGATGAACGATTTCTTGGCTATTAGAGCCGACTTGGATTACAGGCGCCTGCGCCCAGATGACCTAGTCGCTAAATCAATAAGAGCTCACCGCTGGTTAACTCAGGAGCTTGATACACCCTTTCAAGGAAAAACAGTGGTGGTCACACACCATGCGCCAGCGTTGGATCATCTGGGTGACGATCATCCTGGGCATTTGGCTGCAGCCTACGCGAACGAATGGCCAGAGTTACTTAGTAAGGCTGATCTTTGGATACATGGGCACACGCATTTTGCAGCAGACTTCTTCAAAAATGGGTGTCGGGTGGTGTCCAATCCACGCGGTTATCCGGGGCAGAACACGGGCTTTGATCCTGATTTATTGATCGAGCTTTGATTATCAGTGATTGGCTATTGGACACGTTCGTGTGGCTGGCCGCGCTCAACGGGATGGAGGTTTTTTGATAGTGACATTGGAAGAGGTCTCGCAACTCTTGTACGGCGCTGGGGAAGAGGTTGTCGGTTGGGAAGGTTCACAAGAAGACCTGATCTCTTTGGCAGCAAAGACATTCCCGGGCAAAGCATTCTGTGTGGTCAAACAGTGGATCTTGATCGACCTCATCGTTACGCAGGTTGAAAGGGAAAAGCTTACGAGTCTCGGTCTACTTCCCGCGACACTTTTCGCTCATGAAATCGTCCTAGACAGTGAAGGTCGTTTCCAGCCAGCCATGTGGGTACGCAGTAACTTCGGAAAATCTTTCACTGAAGGCTGCATGTTTGAAACCAAGAGTACCGTCTACCTCCTTTGGGGATCGGGCCTTAGAAAAGAGGCCAGTGTGGGTGCTGCTTTTTCCATGAAAGTCGGTTAGCAATGACTGCAGCAAATACAGTTTGAGTCACTTTGGAGCTTTGGCCGGATGCCAGAAATCATCGAAGTCGAATTTCATAGTAAGTATCTCAGTGACTTTCAGTTGAGTCGTCTTGTACAGGCGAGTCTTCGAAAATACACCGTGGCCATAACGGCTTTTATCAGCGATGCGGTGATCATAGAAAATAGGTGCCTTGGGGTGTTCTTCGATCACCTTCAGGAAGATGACGCGTATCGAACAGCTAATGGCGGAATAATTTGCACGACGAAAATTCAAAAGGTATGGAAAGAAGGACGTTTCTGGCTTTTGGAGACGGGGGAGGGGAATTACCTTGTTGGTAGCTTCAAGCGCGGCGGTGGGCGACGTAGTTTTCTTGAGTTGCTTCGGTAAAGTGAACGGCTCGAGTCTGATCAAAGGTTGAATGCGCGATTTCATTGGACGTGGAGGCATGACTGTGTGGCAATGGAAGAGCGCTGGAGGGCTACTCGGGCTACGAACAATTTCGATGAGTTGGTCGAAAAGGGAATCACGAATAGTAAACCGATTTTCATCAGTGGGAGGATGCGCTTTTTGAAGAGAACCGCCGGAAGCTGATCGACCAGGACTGTAAGGTTCAGCATCTATGAAGGTGATTATGCTCACCAATTAGAGAGAACTGCGTTTTGCGAGTGTTCCCTCCATCCTGATCTAGGGATGCGCTGGGAGATGATGAGCTAGAGCCTTCACTACGCGGGGTGATCAGCTTGGGACTGTGTACTGCCTTAGTCCGAGCGATCTGGTGGCTTCGGCCGAAAGACTTGATTGGATTATTCGAAATTATGGCTCAATAATAGTTATTGCTGAGCCATAATCTCTAGCGAGTTTTGACGGAGATTAGGTCTTAGTGTCGGCTAGGGGGCTTGGCGTTAGTTAGGGTTTTTTGGAGATTTAATTGGATAGCGACGTGATCTGCTTTGGCTGTGTAAATGATGACTACCTTGTTAAACTCATCAAGAGAAAGGGGGTCAGCTCCGAATGCTCAGTCTGTTCAAAAAAACGTAAGGCCATTCCTGTTAGCGACTTGGTTTTGATGGTCGATAATGTTTTACAACGCTATTTTTTACCGGGTGCGGATTATCCAAAATTCACTCATAGTGGGAGCTTTTCCCACTATGAGCAGAAGGGTGATCTATTGATCCTTCATATTGCTGAGATGCTGGGCGTTGATGAGGATGATCCGGTATCGGAACTTGTTTGCGGTGCTCTAACGACCTGCTCACACTATGAGTTCATGCAGGGTGGAGAGCCCCAATATAGCGACGAACTAAACTACGTCTCGCGAACGCTCAAGCCCTATCAGGCTGAGCACCGATGGGACGATTTCAAGCTAGACATGAAGCACGGAAATCGTTTCTTCAATAAAAATGCGAAACAGTTTCTTGATTGGCTGTTTAAAGGGATTGATCTCTTTGAAGTCTACGGCGATTTCAGAACCGTAATCAGAGAGCTGAGCGATGAAGAAATCTATCGTGGTAGACGCTGTGATTCCACTGCTGAGTATGTTGTGATCGCGAAGGATGCCGCTAACCAGTTAGGGGCGCCTCCAAAGGAGCGTGCAGGATCGGGGAGGATGAATCCTGCAGGTGTGCCTGCCTTCTATGGAGCTTTTGAACGTGACACATGCGTAGCTGAACTTCGTCCGCCTGTAGGAGGACGGGTTATCAGTGGGCTATTTAAGCTTAGGCGGCCCGTTCGGGTTTTGGACTTTATAACTTTAGACAAGGCTTATGAAACGCACCCGCTAAGCATCTTTGATCCCGCATACGCAGAAAAAAAGGGGCGCCGAGATTTTCTTAAAACACTACACAGCAAAATCAGAATTCCCGTATTACCCGACCAAGAGCATGAGTATTTAGTCACTCAAGTAATGGCGGAGTACTTGGCTACCCAGCGAACACCTCCCATCGATGGAGTTCTTTTTGCCTCTGTACAGGTGGCGGATGGCACAAATCTAACCTTGTTCAACCATGCGGTGATTGCCGAAGAACCGCGAGTGGATGTAATCGACGATCTTGGGCAAATATCGAATTCGTTACCTCCGCGCTTGAGTGCTATTGAATACGTTTCGAATTCACTCATGCTCCACAGCGTTCAGCGGGTTAAATTCTCGACGGATGACTCACCGCGAAATGATAACGATCCTGATCAGTGTGATTTTGACGACGATTGGTATGGGGGTGATTGGGATTGACCCCCGCGGGCACAAAGCCTGACCCATACTCTCTGTGAGGTAGATCGCGCATTAGGCTTTGTGAGATACCCTAATCGCGTTGTTTAGTTAAGAGGCTCGGACGAGCACATAAAAATTACATTTGAGGGTTTTTATATCCAAACTCGCAGAGCTCCGCCAACTTGAAAGCATCTCGTCGAGCAGTTCCAAGCGCTAGAGGCCCTGAAAGGTGATGTTGTATTATGCCTCTCCTCGCATGAAGGACGGTTTGGCAGTTGGGGCCGTGTTGAGACTGCTATCCGTTACTGGCTTGGCGAATCAGCGACAAGGCTTTGCTGTGAGTCGGCCCTTCTATGACTCTCGAAAGACCGAATTCCTTAGCCTTTGGTTACATCTCTGCGATGGCCCAACTCATCAAGCTTTTCTCGAAGTTGCTCAACCTTAACCGTTCTACTTGGGGGGCCAACGCCCGGAGCTTTCGAAGCAAATCGTTCAGGTTATCAGACGGTAGAATCATGCCTTTGATCTGGGTTGAGACCTGCGTAGGAATGCCGTACTCATCCAGGGCCGTGAGTAACGGGTCAAGGAAAAGGTTCTCCAGCTGCTCTGCGAAAAAGCTGAAGTCTCCTGGCTCGATATTTCTTTGGGTGAATACATCGTCCTGTATTTTGCTAATCGCCATTATGTCCCGTGGCAACCTAAAGCAGACCATGTTCCTGAGGAATTTCAATCGCAGATTTATCGCTTCGCTCGGTGTGTCATCCTCCCTACGATTCAGTACGGCATCCTGGAGATAGGAGGGCAAATCTTTCTTTGTTCTGATCTCATTGATGTGCCATGCCAGATGGGAGCTTGAAGAAATTCCGTACTCCATCAAATTGCCGCCTTCCAAGCTATAAACGAGATCGCAGAGGTAATTAAGCTGACTCGATTTCTCTGGAATGCCCTTCCAAGTGAGCAACTGCCTGCTTTCAGCCAGCTCCCGAATGATCGCGTTGGCAACCTCGAGTTGTCGATCGATTGGTATATGCCGGTTCTCAATCAGGGTTGCTGGTGATATGACAGGATTCGAATACGCCTCTTGAAGCCGTCCGCGCGAGACGTCAGTGAGGTATTCATTCTCCAGTTGCATGAGAAGGCCCATTGGAGAGCTTTCGTCCTGGTGGCCGATGGGGTACTCAACGGTAAGACCCCGCTCCACAGGGGGCTCCTCGAGCATAAAAACCTTGCCGATGAAATATTTATTCATTCGACCAGCACGGCCAGAAATGTTCTTAAATGTGAAGTAGTCAAAATTTGACGTCTTTAATCGGCGATCATAGATGATGACGTTCTCTGCCGAAGTATTAACCCCCTCGATCATCGTTGACGTGCAAATGATGCGCTTGATAACCCCTTCGTTGAACAGCTTTACGATGTATTGCTGCAGCGCGCGAGGGACGCCTCCATGGTGAATGCCGATGCCTAAGGCAATAGCCTTGGCGACGTTCCACTCCGGGTGATAATGCTTCGAGATCCAGGCGGCTATTTCCTTTGTTTCCGGCACCTCGGAAAGCCCTGCCTCTTCGATCAAGTATTGAGCGACACGATTGGCGCTCGCTGGCGCTTGGCAGTAGATTAGCGTGGGGGAGGCTAGGGTCTTGACGAGTTTCAGCAGTGTTTCTTTTCTCTCCTCCGAGCGCATACCTAGGTTGAAGTTCTGAATGTCGACTGCGACCGTACTGAAGTCGGACGGGATAAAATTATACTCGTAGCTATCCAATCCAGTAATCTGCTGAATGTGAGGGCCGAGCATATAAAATTGAGCACGGGTCTTGGCAAGCTTGTGAAACGCCAAGCTCAGATCAACAGCGCGGGTACTCCCGTCCTTGTCGCTACCCAAGTCTATTTTGTAAAACTCATCGACAACGAAGAATTCGACATCATCTAGGTCTTTGCGTTGGATGACCCTTTCTTGAGTCAGAAGGTAGACGTTGGTCGTTCCTGCTTCTGCTTCTTGGCTGGGATGGGTGATCAGGTTGAACTGTTTGAATCGTTTAACAAGACGGCGACGGGTTTCATCGATTAACGCAATGGTTGGAACGATCACAACGACTTTTTTGAAGCGGTGCTGAGCCAGAACAGCATCGATTACGAGGCTTTTACCAACACTTGTGGACGCGCTAAGCACCACGTTTCGGCCCTGCATTATTAAGCTGAACACGTGAGCCTGCAGGTGATGGAATACCATACCCTGTTCTAGTCCCTCTACCCGATGAGCCTCGTATGCTAGCCGGTCGGACAGATCCATATTGCTCAGGTGAGGGGTTATATAGGGAAAGAGGCCAACTGCACGCACCATATTGAGCAACAGTGATTGCTCAACTGGGCCGAACAGATCAAATTTGTCGAGCGCCCGGATGACTAGGTCACGTCCTTCCCACTCAGGGTCACTTCTGCTGACAAAAGTGTTGATGGCTATTAGCAGATCGATACTCAATAGACTGCTTTCGTTAAGCTGAACCAGATTTTCTTTGGCTTTCTCGTAATTCATGACCTATTCCTTGAGGCCTTGGTCGAGTCTCTACACTCCCCCGAGGCCAATTCCGTCTTTGGCGTGCAGCTACTAGGCTAGAGTCGAGCATTCAGATCAGCGTCTATAAATCTTCAAGTTTTTTACAGCGTTCGTTGAAGGCTTTGATTAGCTTCGCAACGCTCTCCATAGGTACAAGAAAGACGGCAACCTTTACCTGTTGAATGTTCTCGGGTAACTGCGTCCTTAGAGCGCTGTAGTGGTCGATAATCTCATTTTCGAGGTGATTGACGTAGTCGGCCAGCCAGCCAGAGGCGAGCGATGCGCTGTCGTAGGTCAATAAGATAGGGAAGCAAAGGACGTTAAGCATGTCGTCCACAGGCGAGTTTCGATGTAACGCCTGATTAAATGTTTCAGCTTTTGGCAGGTGATGGTGGGGTTCGCGGAGCGCAATGACTATCTCGCGCTCAGCGGACAGAACGGCTTCAGAGATGGTGGCGTCCAACACTTCGCAAATCTGCTCAAGCGTAGTGTCCATACTGCCAGCTTCGATTAGCCGCGCAAGGCCAAGCCAAAGTTGGTCGTTTTGTCCTTGCTCTTGGATGATATGGGCATTGCCGAATTCTGAAAGCTTGCCAGCAGCCTTGTAGAAAACTTTGCAGGCGATAGGCTCGCTGTTTGCTCGGCTGCGTAGAATTGCATGAAGTATGAGCTCTGCAACGAGCCTTTCTCGTGGAAGCTCATTGTTGCTAAAAGCGCTGATCGACCGTGCGATTATTGCTTCAGCGTTGTGTGCCTGGATGTTCACGATTTCACTGGCCTTCAACGAGAACTCTGGCAACCATTCGATCAGATGCTTCGCCATGTCCTCACATCGCCATTTTTTCAACGAATAGCGAACGTCGTAAGCGGTAACTGAGCGGAGTAATCCCTCTTCGGTGCTGGCGTGAAACTGTACCAAAAATGGTTCAGGTCGAGTCTTGTAAGGCTTGGAGGTTGAGGTTGAAACCGCATCAGCTTCGTCAAGTCGCTGCCGAATGAGGGTTAATGTAGTTTCGCGGCTTATGATCTTGGTCGCTGCATCCGTCTTCACATCGGCGGTCGCCGCCTTATCAGCCAACTCCAAGAGTTCCTCGTAAATATCTTTAAGCTGGTTGTAGTTGGGTCGATTGCCATACTGCTCAGCTAACTTAGCAAGCGTGTTGATGTTGATCGCTTCTAGGGCATTCACTTCGCCGTAAACCTGCCACACGAAATTCTCCGCCCAGTACGAGAAGTCTCGGTTCTGAGGGGAACAGAATGTTTTGAATTTCTTAAGCAGTGCTTCGCTTCGCTCCGTGGTTGTATCAGGCAGAAGCCGCTTTACCAGCTCAGTTTTGAAGCCTTCCAAGATGGTTGCTACGTCTCGTTTTGTTACTATCCGGAAGCGAGCCGTGCCAGATCGGATGTCACATTTAAGCGATTTTTGGAACAGGGAAGACTCTGCCTTCTTGTTCTCAAGATCCGTCACCTCTTTCCAGTTCCACTTGTGGTTACCTTCCGTGGTTTTGACTTGGATATATTCAAAGACGGTCAGTCCCGAATGTTGGAAGACTGCAACGATATCGTCGGCTGTCTCGCACTCAATCTGAACGTAGCTACTGTCGCGAAGCATCTTGACGATGAAGCTAACAGCCACGTGGTCTTGATATTTGAAGCCCTGCCTCGCCGCAGGCCCACCTTTATTGGTTGGGCTAGAAATACGCACCATGACGTCCTTGTATCGCAAGAAATTTGGCTAAAATTCGGACGACCGCTCAAGCTTCTGTAGAAGAGGCGAGAGGGGGGGGGCCGAGCCTGTAAATTATCTAACGCTAACACTAATGGCAATTGGCCGGCCATCTCTGCTGCGGATCACTATACGAGCTCACAGGGGAATCGTGTGCATCTTTTAGGATCAGAAATTGGCCATTTCACTGCTACTGATTGCTCACCGGAGAAAACTCAAAGATTACCTACTTCTGAGTCTTGCATTTTAGACGAGACCTTCAGAGGAAAAGCGCCGGCAGTGGTGCGCGTCATGGGGAGGCAATGGGCTAACCTAAAGTTTGTTAAGTTTAACCTGCACGGCGGGCAAAGTATGGATGTTGGTTTTTTCCTGAAACAGCGCACTGCGTTCATAACGCACTTTTTTGATGAGGCCTCAGTCCCGTTTGTGGAAACGATGCGAAAAATAGAGGCAGGAGAGGAGCCATTCGAGGAACAAGGCTTCGATCCAGACGCGGCGACTGGTGAACCTGCATTCACAGATGAATGGCTTCGCGCGCAGACTGGGTTAGAGATAATTGGTCAAACCGCCATATCCATGTTGTCTGAGACCTTGAAAATTTTTTTCGTTACTCACGAAAAGAATGCTGGTCTGAATTGCGTAAAAGAGGTTGGCCAAGATGTGTTCGGCAAAGGCTTCATTCGTGGTTACCGTACCTGCTTCGCGCAGCACGGTGTTGACTGGAGCCAATGCCCCGTAGATTTCTCTATATTGGAGCAAATTGTATTGGCTAGGAACGCTAGCCAGCACGTCAGTTGCATAACCTACACTCGGGCTAACCACACCCTAAAAGCGCTGCAAAAGCACCCAAGCCCTATTTTTGTGAGTGAGTACGAAAGAGAGCTAATGGAGCGCTTAGGAGGTAGCTGGATGATTGAACCATCTGTCCATGTGACACGGGAGGCACTAGAAAAGGCGATCGAAGAGGTAGAAAAACTAGCTTCCTGGCTTGAGGGTGAGTAGCTGATGAGTGACCTAGAACCCTAACATCGTTAACTCTTATCATTAGGGACGTATCTCACCGCTTGGTTTCATGAGCTGAAGGGAATTACCTTCAGCAGTACCTTTGCTCTAGAGACAGTTGCTCCCTGCCTGCACAGTAAGGGAGCGGCAAACACACCTTCCGAACTCTCAAATTAAGGGCGATGTTGTCCGTCTATTTTTAAGCGGACGCGATAGTCCTTAAATGCGCCAACGAAGCTTTTACCCCAAGTCGTTCAAAGCCTAGGTTGTTCAGGAATGCCTGCAACCCGGCGTATCCATTTCCAGCGTTGCCATCAGTCACGGCATCAATACCAACGTGATTCGTAAGTGGCTGCCGCTTTATCGAGATCAACCGTCCGCAACGCTGCCAGCGTTCGTACCGATAAAGGTCGCCCCAAAACCAGCAACTGAATCGTCAGTGATCATTGACCGCCATTTGGCGAGCAAACTATCACGGTGAAATGGCCGTTTTCAGATATCGAGGGATGCGCCCGCTTTTTCCGTGGACTTGCTCCATGATCCGCATCGATGCGATCTGGCTGGCCAACCAGCCTCTTGATAGACAACAACTATATCGAGCAGCAAATTCGTCCCTGGGTTCTGGGAAGAAAAAATTGGCTCTTCGCAGGGTCGTAACGCAGTGGCAAACGCGCTGCTGCGTTGATGAGCCTGATCCAGTCGGCCAAGCTCAATGGGCATGATCCCTTTGCCTACTTGAAGTGCGTTTTTGCTCGCCTGCCAACGCAGCGGGCAATTGAATCGGAGAGTCCGCGGGACGCTCTCAGCTTTGCGCTCCAGATCTTGGCGACTCAGTCAGAATCGTCCAAGAGCTCATCTAGAATTCGCTGAGGTACCTTGAATATCTCCACGAAACCTTCGCCGACGAACTCGTCGTGGTTTGTCAGCGCTCTCAACAAGGTAGGTCGCCAGTGATTGGTGTAGAGGTTTTCAGCCTCAATTGCTCCCTGGTTGCGAAGAAATTTCCTAACGCCGCGTTCACCCTTTCTGGCGTGTTCAAGGTGAATCGCCGTCGCGTGGGACATCACGTAGTTGTTCAATTCTTTTTCATAACGTTCGTTGAGCTTCAACGTAATCATTTGGTTAGAAAGGCGACCACTGATGCCTTCATCCAGTGCAACCTCTGGTATCACTTGGAACGTTGCAACCAGCCCACCTTCAGAGATGTCTATTTGCGCCTCCAGAAACTGGATGTCAGGCAGTGCGTCAAAATAGGCGTGGACAAATGCCAGCTCTTCTTCGTTTTGCCCCCCGAAACCGGCGAGTTTGATGTGGTTGCAGTCGTGGCAACTCGGTACGAGGTTTCGAGCATAGATCGCGAGCGGTGCGAAATGAGAGCGAGGGAGAAAGTGATCGAGCTCGGCGACCGGATCAATTCCACAGATAGGGCATAAGCCTATTCCCTTGAAGAGTCGTTCGCGCAGCGGATATAGCGATCGAGTCTCGTAGGTTTTCTCATAGGCCGCGTCCAGTGCGTCAATCAGTGTTTGAGGGAAGTTGGAGCCTTTGAGCAACTGGCTCGCTGCCCCCCTGTCTTGATCGTATTGGTCGTACAGGGCAAGCAGGTCTGATATTTCGATTTCAGACAGCGCATGCCCTTGCGGGCCGCGATAGTTGTACTGGCGGATGGATGCAATCAGATCTGCCCTGGAGGTTTCGCGATGAGGGAGGGGAAGGTTTCTCATCGTGCCAACCTGCGTTTCGCCATCTTGGACAACACATAGGCACGAGCCTGAGCGCTGAGCCCGAACTCAAATATGGTGTCGATCTCTTTGAGTGTATCGTACTCCGCAGCCAGCAGATCTAGGGCAGCATGATAGTCAGTGCTGGCCGCCGTCAGGCCGAAGCTGTCGTATGTCAGGATGCCGATGTTCTCCCCGTAAGTTTCGAGCGTCGGTGGAGTAATCGTTAGAGTCGAACCATTTCGTTCGACGTAGCGGACATGGCGGGCCAGTGTCTCTTGCAGAAGAACAGGCGAATGCGTTGCAACCACGCAATACGCGTTCACCTCGGTCAAGATCAAACGTACGGAATGCATCAGAGCCGCCATCAATGGTGGATGTAGGTGCGTTTCCGGTTCGTCAAAGAGTACAAGTGATTGTGGGCGTGTATGAGCTACCAAGGATGCGATTACGTGCAACGCGATTTTGTGGCCGGTACTCCATTGCATGAAGTATTTGCGCGCCAGTCGGGTACTGCTTAGAAGCGCATCAAGTTCAACGGTGAAATCCCGGAATGACGGATCTGTCATTAGCGGCTCAATTGCTGCTTTGAACAGGTTTTCATCCTTGTTCTCTCTGATGGCCTTTAGGAGTTTGATGAATTCATCTGCAAGGGCGTCAATAGGCTTAAGCTCAGTGGAACTCCGGCGATCCATCGATACACTTGATCGGGCACTTTCTGGCTTACTCTCAGCTCTTGCCAAGTCTTTACTCACCTCTCGAACGATGTCTCGAAGCCCGCAGAACACGAAGCGGCTGTCACCGTTGTCGATGTCCTCAATGATCTGCTTCAAGTCCTTTTCGGCAAGTCCGGGTACGACGAAGCTATCAAACGCGCTGTAGGATATGGTGACCACTCGCATGAAACCAATACTCGCTGGCGTAATCTCACCCATTGCTAAAAGTTCTTTCTTATTCCGTTCTTGAGGAGAGGCGTAGGCCAGGTGAGCTAGCCTCGAAAGGATAGTGCTCTTGCCTGATCCATTGCGTCCGACCAATACAACAATGCGCTCTGGCAGCAGTACCTTAGTGCGACTAGGCCCGATTTTTCGATATGAACCACCGTAGTCAGGTGGGACGGGGGCTTCAAAGTTGAAATCAATGGACTCTGTGGCCCCTTTCGGGCGAAATGAAAAATCCTCCATTCCAACCAGGGCGCTGAAATTCCCCTCGTAGAGAACACGGGCGTCGGAGAGAAACTTATTCCAGTTGGACGTGTTTCGAAAGATCGACGTCTTCCATCCCGTTTCATTCTGGAACTCCTCGATCAGATCTGGGATCGCCACAGCGTCCTGCAAGGCAGACATGATCTTCTCGCGGTGCTTGATTGGTAGCTCATTCAGCCGTTTGTAATAATCAAGTGATGTGCCTACTGACACCCATCCGTGACCAAGACGGGAAAAAGGCTTCTGAATGAGCTGGGGGCCTGTTTCTTGGTCTCGCTTGAGAATTTTCACACCGCCGATGTATTTAACTTTGTCCGGTTTACTGGCGCTCGGGCGGTAGTAAAGGTGGTAGAGGGTTTTGTAACTGTAGTCGTTCCAATCGTCCTGCTGGAGAGCAAATTGGGTGTCTATGCTTTTGAGGTTTCTGCTCGAAGGTGGGTAGATACTGATAGGCATAACGATTGAGAGTCCGTTCAGGGCCAGTGGCAATCCATTGATTTGAATTGGCATTCAAGCTTTCGCAACCAAGTTTGCCAAGAGTCTGTTGATTTATGCGAGAGCATCCACGCATCAGGCTATGAACTTATAATTCTCCCTGGATAGAGAGGGCAAATTTGACGCAAGATACAACTTCATGTGGACGCAGCGTAAATCAATGGTGTTGTCTTTTCATATACGACGAAAACCATGCGGGGGCATGGCCTTTGGCTGATGCTGTACTACTTGGTCAATTGCTGTTCGATGGTTTTCTTGAAGAGCTTTGGCTTTCCAAGGTCATGACCTAAATGCAGGATTTCAAACTGGCCGTTGAGTTCTAGGGCTAGTGTCGGAACACCCCTCGCTTGGATCAGGGCCATCAGCTCATTGCATTACTGGATAGGAGGTGCGGTGCGATCCTAGGAGCACACCGCCACATCAGAGCAGTCAGAAATTCAAAGAGGCGTTGAGGTCTACGTCTTCACCGCGAAACCAGCCCAGAATTTTCGTTTTTTTCATCGAACCCTGGATTAAGCGCTGCCTCGCCTCTTCCTTAGGAATTTGGTAGGAAGCTGCAAGATCGCTCTCCAATCGTCCTTGGCCGCGTTGCCAGGCTAGTTCCAGGTCGAGATCATATTTCTCAAGCTTCTTTACGAAGACTGCACCTGCAGAGTTCAGCTCTTGATTTTCGTATGCGGCACGGATCTCAACGTCGCCGTCCTCGAAAGATTTGCAAACAGGTTCCATTTTCAACCCCTTGCTGACTAGCTCGCGGATCATTTTCTCCGACCATGATGCGTAATCCATGTTGACCTTAATTCCTTATTTGATGGGGTTTTTGTAGTCTCGCGACTACTTATTTTTGGCTTGAATTGCCCCGGGTTGCAAGGCCTGTACGCGGTAAGCTTTCGGCCAACTACCCTTACGTAAATCAGGCCAGCACCCACTGAAGCGACTGCAATTGCCCGATCTCACTGGCCCGCTGTGTCGGTATCTGAGCGAGATCGAGCACACGCTGCTGTCAAGGATTAACGGCACCGTTTGAATGTCTAGCCCGGCCTCGATCATAGACCCTTAGCTGTTCAATCAGTCTAGATATCGGGACGTTAAATGAGTCCGTCACCCATGCGGCAGCTACTCAGGCTCCGACTAAGTCGGAAAGCTTTATACCCACGTTCGGCATGATTCGTACTTGATACCGCAGGCGCTAGTCGTCAAGCGGAAAAGTACGTCCCTAATCCATCTTTCAGGAATGACCAGTTACTGATTGCCAGCGAGATCGCTGTCGAAATTAGAATGCTGAAAATGGCCCATCTCACCGTGGCCCTGACGCCAGACTTACCTTCATCTTGAACAGGGCGAATGATGTTTTTGTAGATGTGCTCGTAGCCTTCGGACACGATGCTGATGCTGTCGAAGTGGCTCTGGATCTCGCGTAAAGGGCCCGCCATAGGCTTGAGGAGGTCGTTTGATGCCACGAGTTTTTTGACATCTTCAATCTGACGCTTAGTGTCGGTGATTCGATTAGTCAGCGCGCTGGGATTGAAGGTAAGGATATCGGTGATGCGCTTGTCTAAGTCAACGTAGTCCGACTCAGTTTTCTCAGCCAACCCGGCTACGTACTGATGCGTGTCATCGTTGACGAAGCAAAGAATGATTGGCTTGAAGCCGTCCTCACCGATTTCGGAATAATCGATCACACCAGCCTCATCGAGCTTATAGAGCAGATAATCCGCGGCGTTCCAGTTCCTCACCAGGCTACTAAGGGTGGCCGTGACGTCGGGGTTGTTGAAATCTACGCTTCCTTTTGCGTCTGCATGACGGATCAAACAGAGAAGGATTCTGAGCTCCTGAAGCGGTGAAATTTGATCGTCTATTGTAGTTTTCATGCTTAACCGTAACTCAGCTGTCCAAAAATAGTCATAAGCGCCCTAAATGCTGCGGCGAACGCTTCCCAGCACCGCGACAAACTTCCAGGTCAGCAAGCCTATCTCTCGCTTACGGTCTATGCTTGGGAGGTAAGACGGGTGACTGCTATGGCTATCGATACAGTGGCCAGTCGCTGTGCCGCGTTTATCGCACATCCCAATCGAAACGCCTAGATGGCTAAGCACTTTAGGTAGAGCTGCATCCGTTTGGACAGAACAGGATTATCAGTTGGCGCACCGAGGAGCACCTCTACATAGTTGTTTCCCACAGCATCCTGAAGCCCGAAACTATGGAGTAATGCCCCCGATGCGGAGCGTTAAGTCCCCTTTGGCCCGTTATGTGCCCAAATGGGGGGACTACAGGGCTCACAGTCCTGTTTCTAGAAGTGGGCGGTCGACATCACCGCCAGGCGTCAAAGAGACTTAGGCTGGCCGTCATACCTAGATGACTTGGCCAGACGCTTACTTTCAAGCAGTACTCGCGTTAGCTGATGGGTTTCTAGCAAGCGGCGAAATCGCAGCAAGATAGTGGCATCCGGTGCAGACTCACTGGCGAACACACCTTCCCGTCCACGAGGCTACCGGATTTCTTTTGGCTTGGCATATGGCAGAGGCCGGTCGAGGTCATCCAGGGTGAGGCCTCCCCGTACTGCGTTGTGGCTCCACCGCACAAATTGCTCCAAGAGAGCGTTGTTTTCACGAGTTAAGCGTTCGACCCGTGCCTCTAGGAGCTTGACGCGCTCCAAAGCCTTATCTGTCTCAACTGCTCTTCGAGAAACGCTTACTCCGTTGTCATCCTTTGCATGCTCCTTAGCGTGATCCCAGGCCGATTTGATGCGTGGGCGCCGGAGCATTGCCGCCTTGGTGTACTTGTGCCCAATCTCGACCTCTAGCATGGCGAGGTAGCGATCCCAAGTCAGTTTTCCGGCCCAGCCATCCAGCAGGCGGACTGCCTTTTCGATTCCGGTATCGTTTAGCTTTGGCGCGCCCATTTAGAAAAACCCCATGTCTAGTAGCAACTTCTCGTCGGCGTCCAAATCGTCATCGACTTTCGCCTTAGGTTTCTTCGGCACTTTTGCGTCTAGGTTAACGATTCTCACGGCTTGAGCTAGCCCAGCCTTTGACTGCGGGTTTTCAGGGGGGGGCAATGTGATAAGCGTTCCATCAGCAATTGTTGGATCGTTCAGCTTGGTGAGAACAAGCCGCCACCGTTCGAGTTTAGGCTGGTGAAGCTTCAGCCACCTTGATGCGCCTGGCTCACCACGTTCGTCAGCCGCTTCAGCATCCGCGACAGCTTTTTCATGGAGCTTGAATTGGAACTCGGCTTCGTCGTGATGGCGCTTGTCGCCCTTCACAAACGTGTGCTCTCCGCAGCTCACGCAGTCCTTGTCCTTAGGGCATGGTGTGAGTGCGTGATCATGGCGGCAAATGCCGTAACGGGTGCGATGAGTCGCCCCCAGCTCCAATTGTAGGGCCTGCTCTCGTGTGAGCCCGTGAGCAATCGCCATTGAGTTCACCTTGGCTTCCAGGTGCCCGTGTACGTGCAGTGGCCGTTGCTTGGCCCCAAGCTTGAGATAGGCCTCGATAAAGGCCTCTTGAGGCAGATGGTCATACCATTCGTTCTGCTTGACACTTTTGCGTCCAGACCAAAAAGCAATCAGCGACTCACTAAGGTATTTGCTTTGAGCTAGCGTATTCAGCAGGTGGCGGAAATCATGCGTATTGATCGCGATAGGACTGCCATCAGGATTCACTTTGGCATTTCGGCTGAAAATAGTAACCCCGGCAGGATTTGCGCCTAGCTGATTATTGAATTGATATGTCGATAGTGGTGCGGGTACATGCAGCAAGGGCTCAGCGTTGGGCCTAAGGATATTTTCGGGGAGTACGAATAGCGCTTCGTGCCACTTGAGCCCTGTGTGTCCGTCCAAGATTGGAAAAGCATCTGGGAGCTTCGCCAGAATGAAGCTTTTCAGCGATTCAAACTCGTAAAGTGCTACCCAATGGGCCTTCTGCGACTTAGGCCCCATACGCTCCTTATTGGTGGTGCGATCCTCACGTTTTACCAAGCCATAACGGGTAGCGTGGCATCCGCTAATTGGTGCCGTCTTACCCAAAATGGTAGCGGCTTCATACAACGTAATCGGCTGGTCACGCAGATGCTCTGCCCCAGGAGGAAGATAGATTTTGTCGGGGTTGTTTGCATACCAAGCCGCAGCTTTTCTGGCGGGTGCACCAAGGTTAGTGAGGTATTTGACCGTCTCTTTCACCACTGTCTCAAATTCATCAGAGGCGGAAAATTTTGTCATCGCCTCCGCGCCTTTGGCAGGAGCCCATGCGATGCCCATGATTGGGCCTTCTTTGGTATCTGCGGTGCGGATACAGTCTACCGGAAGGCTCAAAATTTCAGATGACCGGCTTGGCGCATACATGGCAAGAGACACAAAAGCGGTTGTCAACCTATCTGACACATTGGTGCTGGTGTGATGAATTTCAGCGAGTGCAAAAATCGATTCAAGTGACGGAAGCCTTTCCACTGCTTTTTCGGATTCCTTGGTCGCAACCCTGTCATTTCTGACTGGGGCCTTGTATCGAATTGGGCTTCGCCACTCCAACACAATTGGCGTTAGGCGTGCAGGATTGACTACTTCTGTCACAATTCTTTCGAGAACCCTTGCTACTGACCAAGAGTCCGCGTATCTGGCTTTCAACAAATCAGCTGCTTTGTCGAGCACAAAAGGAGTCAGCTGTGTAATGCATGGTCTGGATTTGGAGTCAATTAATGCCTGCTCTATGGCTTGAAGTGCATATAGGTGTCGAGAGAACTCTGACAGTCGCAAACGGCGCATTACTTCGCTGAACGTAGCTTTTGCAAAGGTAAGAAAGTCTATTTCAAATGGGATTTGGACTGTTGATTTGCCTTTGGATTCGTCGCGCATTGATTTGAAACGCGCGATTTTTTTCTTTTTACCCTGAGCCCTGCCGATAACAAAGGTTGAGATGTCCCAGCTGTTACTCTCCCAATCGACGTTAACGAAAGGAAAGTTTGTCTTGGCATGGAAGATGAATAGCTCCAAATTCTCCTGAGCACTTAGCGCGTCTCTGCCAATGAAGTGTACGATTTCGCTCATTTAAAATGCTTCTTCTGATGTGTCGCGGATCGTGATGATCTGTTGAATAGCAGACATTGCACTGTGATTGATCTGACGGATTCTTAGCTCCGTTTCGATCTCTTGATCTGCTACCAGAAAAGCCATCAACGTCTCCCAGGGCGCGCTCAGCAATGGCTCGAAATGGGCGCACCCAGCTAGGCAGGCGACCGGAGCGTTCTGGTGGCATTCAGCACGGGTTCCGCAAGCGCCAACAGGCATCCCCATGAGCCTCATGAAGTCCGTGATAACGGCGTCAGGATCCCCAGCCCTAGTGGCTTCGTGCAGCCCAGAAATAGGCTTGCCTTGAAATGCCCGAGCGAAGTAGCCCATTTCTTTGCCCAGCGCCTCACGGATGGGCTTCTGGAGCTCTGGCATGGATGCCCGATAATATTGGATGCAGGAGGTGCTCCGGTGGGTAAGCAGTCGCGCCACTTCGTAATCCGAAGCCCCTTGGGCCAGAGCCCTGGTGGCGAGTGTGTATCTGAAGCGATATGGGGTGATTGGGATTTTCGCGCCCAGCCTGTCTGAATATGTATCGAGGGCTGAAAATGTCTCAACTACCTTTCTGCTGAGTTCTCTCGATGACTGGCCTAAAAACAAGTGATCGTGATCTTTGGCATCGCGCATTGCAGGCGTGTCGAGGTAACTTATCAAAGTTTCTGCGAGAACTGTTGGGGCACGCCGAAGCCAATACTCATCTGCTACTGTCTTCTCACCCTTTGCCAGTGGGATCCTCAAGGTAACGTCGAAACCTTGGCGGTCATGCACTACTACGTCACGCTTCCTCATTCGCCGGGCTTGAACTGGGCGAACGCCTGTACCAATGAAGAACCAACAGAGTGTGTATGTATCTTGGCTGATGAGGCCTAGAGCGAACGCGTTGTTCAACACCGAATTGGCATTGTGCAACTCTTCTTCCGTAAGGGCTCCTTTCTCAGGGTCATTGGTGATGAGGCCGTAATACGCGCCCTGGGATTTTTCTTCCCAGCTATGACTGTTCTCCAAAAAGTCACAAGCTTCATCACTAAGTACGGAAGTGTTTGAGTCCTTAATCCGACGAAGAAGCGGGATGATAAAAGGCCTGTAGCTTGCCTGGATTTCGGAGAGAGCGTTGATTTCCGGAATACCTATTAGATCTTTGCCCACCATAGTAGGTAGGCGCAGCCACTTCTCTGTGGCATGGCATACGGTGGAGTTATAACGAAGACTATGCGTAGAAAGAGTAGTCGCTAGGCAAGAAAAAACGCTTTGATGAAAGGGGTTTTTTTTGTCAAATAAACCAAATCTAATTGGCGTAGAAATACCATCCCTGTCAATCAGAGGTAGATTTACACCGAGTTCGGCTTCCACAATCCGACCATCAAGCAATACAACTCTTCTGGCCGTTCGGTAGGTTAATGAGCAGGCCTGGCTCAATAAAGTATGATCTTTGGTGCTGATCATTTTTTATCTCGCAAGCTATTGGCCAGTTCTTCCGCAATCTTGTCTGCCTTTTCACGAATGTGCCGACGGGCATAGCGCTCTTCCATCGATGAATTTTTCGACCAGCCGTTAAGTCTGTTTCGCATTTGCTTTTCTTTCTCGGGCTTCATTCGTTCTTCTGGAGGCAAAGCGTCAATTGCTCGGCTTAAGCGGTCATTCCATGTCCGTCGCATTGAGTGCGGAGCTATGCTGGCCGGCAAATAACTCTTGCGACGTAGCTCCCTGAAAACGAGGTTTATTGCCTCTAGGGATAAGTGGTCGCCCGTTTTCGTTGTGAACAAATAACCATGCTTTCTGCCCGTGACTGGGATGTTGCTCCAGTGCTTCATGACGAATTGGTGGAAGTCGTCTGCAGTCTGTTCGGATAAAGGCAGGGTTCTTGCTATGGTTTTCGACACCCGAATGCCGACTCGGCGGGTTGCGTGGTTTATGTCCTCCACTCGAATGTAACGAAGCTCGCTTCGCCGGATCGCCGTCTCCGTGAAAATCCGGTACATCAGATGATTACGATACTGATGAAAGTCCGATTGAAAAGGATTGGTCTCGGATCCTGGCTCGAATGCAGCATCCAATGCGTCCATTACCTCTTCAGATAGACCCTCAGGAGCATCTCCTTCATCGGACGGTGTTGCCCTTGGTTCTTGAGCTCGCAACGCGGCAATGGCCCTCTCTCGTGATTTGGAGAGGTCTTTCCGTGGCTTCTCGGATGCCTTTGGGTTGATACGCTCATGATTGAATTCCAGAAAGTTCGCTACTGTCCGGATCCGGTATCCACCTTCCACTGCTGAAATCAATGTTCTGGGCACGTTCGGGGCACCGCCACTGCGTACCTGTTCCAGTCGCACGATCTTTCGAGTTCGAATTTCCAGAGACTCTGCCACCAGTTGATCTTGGGCGCCTCGATCCATGCGAAGGAAGAACGCCAGATCTTCACATTGCTCAATCGAGAGAAAAGTTTCTGATCGTAAAGCCTGGTCAAGATCGATTTTTCGGGAGATCGCCCACAGATATGCCATGCCCAATGAACGGAGCACCTTTTCAGTGGTCGTTGCGGCAAAGCCCACGTCTCGGTATCGGAGGGTTGCATAGATATTGGGGAGGAAGGGAGGACGTCCTTCATGATCTACGAGCACAACCATAGGCAGGTCGTCTGATGCTGTAAAAGATCTTATGGAATAGTTGACCAAAGTATACGCTTCCGGCCTATAAGCTAGTTAGGGCGGCGAGTATAGGGAGGGGTATACGATAAGTAAATCCTCCAACCCCTTGTTTTTAAAGGGGTTAGAGGTTGTTGTCTTTTATAAAGTATACGCTTTAGAGTGCATACAGGTTATTGGCAAGCTTCGCAATCCGGCTCGTCAATGGCGCAAGCCTTTGGCACCGGTGCCGGGCCGGCTGGGGCCGCAGCAACGTCTTCACTGTTTTTGCCGCTCGATACTGCGTTGAGCTTGCCGGTGTTGACGGTGGACTTCTCGGTGCTGGTCGCAGCCAGGGCACGGAGGTAGTAGGTGGTTTTCAGACCACGGTACCAGGCCATGCGGTAGGTCACGTCCAGCTTCTTGCCCGAAGCGCCAGCGATGTACAGGTTCAGCGACTGCGCCTGGTCGATCCACTTCTGACGACGGCTGGCGGCGTCAACAATCCACTTGGTGTCCACTTCGAACGCAGTGGCATACAGCTCTTTGAGCTCTTGCGGGATGCGTTCGATCTGCTGCACGGAACCGTCGTAGTACTTCAGGTCGTTGATCATGACCGAGTCCCACAGATCGCGAGCCTTGAGATCGCGAACCAGGTACGGGTTGATCACGGTGAATTCGCCCGACAGGTTCGATTTCACATACAGGTTCTGGTAGGTCGGTTCGATCGACTGCGATACGCCGGTGATGTTGGCGATGGTGGCGGTCGGTGCGATGGCCATGATGTTGGAGTTGCGAATGCCTTTTTGTACACGGGCGCGAACCGGTGCCCAGTCCAGGGATTCGTTCAGGTCAACGTCAATGTACTTCTGGCCGCGCTGCTCGATCAGAATCTGTTGCGAATCCAGCGGCAGGATGCCTTTGGACCACAGCGAACCCTGGAATGTCTCGTAAGCGCCACGCTCGTCAGCCAGGTCGCAGGACGCCTGGATCGCGTAGTAGCTGACCGCTTCCATCGACTTGTCGGCAAATTCCACGGCTGCTTGCGAAGCGTAAGGAATGTGCTGCAGGTACAGGGCGTCCTGGAAGCCCATGATCCCCAGACCAACCGGACGGTGCTTGAAGTTCGAGTTGCGCGCTTGCGGTACCGAGTAGTAGTTGATGTCGATCACGTTATCGAGCATGCGAACGGCGACGTCGATGGTGCGCTTGAGCTTGTCGGTGTCCAGCTTGCCGTTGACGATGTGGTTCGGCAGGTTGATCGAGCCCAGGTTGCAAACCGCGATTTCGTCCTTGTTGGTGTTCAAGGTGATTTCGGTGCACAGGTTCGAGCTGTGAACCACGCCAACGTGCTGCTGCGGGCTGCGCAGGTTGCACGGGTCTTTGAAGGTCAGCCAAGGGTGGCCGGTTTCAAACAGCATGGACAGCATTTTGCGCCACAGGTCTTTGGCCTGGATGGTCTTGAACAGCTTGATCTTGCCCGGGTACTGGGACAGTGCTTCGTAGTACTCGTAGCGTTCTTCGAAGGCCTTGCCGGTCAGGTCGTGCAGGTCCGGTACTTCGGACGGCGAGAACAGGGTCCACGGGCCGTCATCGAAGACGCGCTTCATGAACAGGTCAGGGATCCAGTTGGCGGTGTTCATGTCGTGGGTACGACGACGGTCATCACCGGTGTTCTTGCGCAGCTCGATGAACTCTTCGATGTCCATGTGCCAGGTTTCCAGGTAGGCACATACAGCGCCTTTGCGCTTGCCACCCTGGTTAACGGCTACGGCGGTGTCGTTCACCACTTTCAGGAACGGTACAACGCCCTGGGATTTGCCGTTGGTGCCCTTGATCCACGAACCCAATGCACGTACCGGAGTCCAGTCGTTGCCCAGGCCACCGGCGAATTTGGACAACATGGCGTTGTCGTGGATCGCGTGGTAGATGCCCGACAGGTCGTCCGGCACGGTAGTCAGGTAGCAGCTGGACAGCTGCGGACGCTGGGTACCGGCGTTGAACAGGGTCGGTGTCGAGGCCATGTAGTCGAAAGACGACAACAGGTTGTAGAACTCGATGGCACGGTCTTCTTTCTGCTTCTCTTCGATCGCCAGGCCCATGGCCACGCGCATGAAGAAGATCTGCGGCAGTTCGAAACGCACGCCATCGTGGTGGATGAAGTAACGGTCGTACAGGGTTTGCAGGCCCAGGTAGGTGAACTGCTGATCGCGCTCGTGGTTGATCGCCTTGCCCAGTTTTTCCAGGTCGAAGGTGGCCAGCACCGGGTTCAGCAGGTCGAACTCGATACCCTTGGCGATGTAGGCAGGCAGGGCCTTGGCGTACAGGTCAGCCATCTCGTGGTGGGTGGCGCTGTCAGCTACTTTCAGGAAGCTCAGGCCTTCGGCACGCAGGGTGTCCATCAGCAGGCGGGCGGTCACGAACGAGTAGTTCGGCTCACGCTCTACCAGGGTGCGGGCGGTCATCACCAGGGCGGTGTTGACGTCGCTCAGCGCTACGCCGTCGTAGAGGTTTTTCAGGGTTTCGCGCTGGATCAGCTCGCCGTCCACTTCTTCCAGACCTTCGCAGGCCTCGGAAACGATGGTGTTCAGGCGACCCATGTCCAGAGGGGCGAAGGTGCCGTCGGCACGGGTGATGCGGATCGACGGGTGAGCCTGCACGGCGTCTTCGGCCGGTGCGCGGTTGGCGCGTTCCTTGGAGCGTGCGTCACGGTAGATCACATAGTCGCGGGCCACTTTTTGCTCGCCGGCGCGCATCAGGGCCAGTTCTACCTGGTCCTGGATTTCTTCGATGTGGATGGTGCCACCCGATGGCATGCGACGCTTGAAAGTTGCGGTGACCTGTTCGGTCAGGCGCGCAACGGTGTCGTGAATGCGCGACGAAGCGGCAGCATTGCCGCCTTCAACTGCGAGAAACGCCTTGGTGATGGCAACGGTGATCTTGTCATCGGTGTAAGGAACCACAGCCCCGTTACGTTTGATCACGCGCAGCTGGCCTGGCGCGGTCGCAGACAGATCCAGATTTGAATCGGTACCCTGCGAGTTCTCGCGAGTTGTATCGGTTTGCATGGGGGTGTCTCCACATTCTCTATGTTTGTTTGGGCGCCTTTTGGGTGCCCACCGTTCCGTCCTGAAGCACTACAACCGGTAATGAACCGGGCATAACAACTTCGGGACGTACAGAAGGGGGGTTAAGCCGCTTCCGTGCCGAAGTCTTGATTCACGCAGACCGCGTGAAACCGTATTCCTGTTGGATGACAGTATTTTTACTGCAACACCCGGGCCGCTTTCCGACCTTTGGGCTGGAAAACGGTTGCCATCCGCATAAGCGGTTTGGACTTTGAAAGCTGCGTTTGGTTTAACCCGACAGGCGCGAGAAAAGGGCTTGAAATTCTCGTCTGAGTTGTGTTGGGTTTTTGGCCTAAAACCCTACATATGGGGTTTTTTGGCGAAGCTGATACAAGATATGCGTTTTATAGGGGTTGTGCAACGTACTGCCTGTGGATAACCCTGTGTGTAAATTGTGTGTGAAAGCTTGGAGATCCACGTAGGCCGCACTGCACCGGCATTTAGCCGTTTGTCACCGGATTTAGCCGGGACAAATCCTGTGTGCCGGATTTTGAGGGCGCGAACCCTACCACAAAAAACAGCGCTGTCCGAACGCATTTTCAGGCGGGTGCAAAGATAGGAAAGGTCAAGTACGGATTGTTGCGGGGAGGGGCCGGGAAGGCGGCGTGGAGCCTTCCCGGCAATTACGCGAAATTACTGCAACTGGAAGCTGTTTTGCTGGACGTTTTGCGAGTCCAGGCCAATTTGTACGTTGAATTCGCCAGGTTCGGCGACATGCTGTAACTGCGCGTTGTAGAACTTCAGGTCGTTCTCGCTGAGGGTGAACTGCACGACTTTCTGCTCGCCGGGGTTGAGCATGACCTTCTCGAAGTTCTTCAGCTCTTTAACCGCTCGGCTCATGGACGCAGTAACGTCCTGGATATACAGCTGAACCACCGTTTCGCCAGCACGCTTGCCGGTGTTTGTTACGGTGACGCTGGCCGTCAGGGTTGCGCCCGGCTTCAGGGTTTTGGCCGACAGGCGGACATCTGAAAGGCTGAAGTCGGTGTAGCTCAAACCATAGCCAAACGGGTACAGCGGGCTGTTGCCCTCATCGAAGTACTGCGAGGTGTAGTTGCCCGGTTTGCCCGGCGTGAAGGGACGGCCAATGCTCAGATGGCTGTAGTAAGTCGGAATCTGACCTACGGAGCGTGGGAAAGTGATCGGCAACTTGCCGGAGGGGTTGTAGTCGCCAAATAGCACGTCGGCAATGGCGTTGCCGCCTTCGGTGCCGCTGAACCAGGTTTCCAGCACGGCATCGGCCTGTTGCTGTTGCACATCGATCGACAACGGGCGACCGTTCATCAATACCAGCACCAACGGCTTGCCGGTGGCTTTGAGGGCCGTAATCAGGGCGCGCTGGCTGGCAGGAATGTCCAGATTGGTGCGGCTCGACGACTCGTGGGACATGCCCCGCGACTCACCTACCACAGCAACCACCACGTCGGCCTGCTGCGCAGCCTTGACGGCTTCGTCGATCATGACCTGCGCCGGGCGCGGGTCGTTGACCACTTCGGGTGCATCGAAGTTGAGGAAGTTGAGGTAGTCGACGACGCTTTGATCGTCCGTGATATTGGCACCACGGGCGTAGATCAGGTTGTCCTGTTGGGCGATGGCATTGCGCATGCCGTCAAATACGGTCACCGATTGCGCAGGCTGACCGGCTGCGGCCCAGCTGCCCATAATATCGATCGGGGCTTTGGCCAGCGGGCCAACCAGGGCAATGCGCGCCTGCTTGTTGAGGGGCAGGGTGTCGTTCTGGTTTTTCAGCAATACCAGGCTCTTGCGTGCCACTTCACGGGCTTCGGCACGATGCAGGCGGCTGTCGGCCTTGGTGTCGGCCGGGTCATCTTCGGCCTTGCCGATACGCAGGTACGGGTCGGCAAACAGGCCCATGTCGTACTTGGCCCCCAGCACCTCGCGTACGGCATTGTCCAGATCGCTTTGCGGCACTTCACCAGACTTGAGCAAGCCCGGCAGCTCTTCACCGTAGGCCTTGTCGTTCATGCTCATGTCGATACCGGCCTTGATCGCCAGCTTGGCGGCCTCGCGGCTGTCCTTGGCCACGCCGTGTTTGATCAGCTCGTTAATCGCGCCGTGGTCGCTGACCGCCACGCCTTTGAAGCCCCAGTCCTTGCGCAGCAAATCCTGCATCAGCCACATGTTTGAAGTGGCTGGCACGCCATTGATCGAGTTAAGGGCCACCATCACGCTGCCCGCACCTGCCTCAATGGCGGCGTGGTAAGGCGGCAGATAGTCCTGAAACATGCGTGTCGGGCTCATGTCCACAGTGTTGTAGTCCCGGCCGCCTTCTACCGCGCCATACAGGGCAAAGTGCTTGACGCTGGCCATGATGTTGCCGGGCAGGGCCGGGGATGCGCCCTGATAGGCCTGCACCATCACCTTGGCGATACGCGAGACCAGGTAGGTGTCTTCGCCAAAGCCCTCGGAGGTACGGCCCCAGCGCGGGTCACGGGCGATGTCGACCATCGGCGCGAAGGTCAGGTCGATACTGTCGGCGCTGGCTTCCCTGGCGGCGATGCGGCCGCTCAGGCCGATGGCGTCCATGTCCCAGCTGGAGGCCAGGGCCAGGCTGATCGGGAAAATCGTTCGGTGGCCGTGGATCACGTCGTACGCGAAAAACATCGGAATCTGCAGGCGACTGCGCATGGCGGCGTCTTGCATCGGGCGGTTTTCGTCGCGGCTGATGGAGTTGAACGTACCGCCGATGCGGCCCGCAGCAATTTCCTTGCGGATCATCTCGCGGGGCATTTCCGGGCCGATACTGATGAGGCGCAGTTGGCCGATCTTTTCATCGACGCTCATCTTTTTCAGCAGCTCAGCGACGAACACGTCTTTGGGGGGGAGCGGGGCGGCCGGGGTTTGAGCCCAGGCGGTGTGACTGGCCAGGCTGATGACGATGCCCAGCAAACACATATTTCTCATTGGATTCTTCTGCGCAGCCGCTCACTTGAAGCGAGGGAGACCCACGCTCGTGCAGCGATATTGTTCTGGGGAGGTATCAGGAGTACTCGAATCAAAGATTTGACCTACCTTTAGAACGGAGTATTCCTGCATGGCAGGCAGTCTTTTAGCTGATTCGCCGCGAGCAATCCAGTATTGCCGGGAGTTATTAGGCGTGGTGTGTGGTCAATAAACCCAATGTTGTTATTTCGGAGCGTTGCAAGCATGGGCATACAAAGTTTTAAAGCAGTGGGCTGGAAAGCCCTCGCCCTTCTGGCCTTGAGCAGTCTGCTGGCGGGGTGCGGGATCAACACCATTCCCACCCTCGACGAGCAGGTCAAGGCGGCCTGGTCCCAGGTGCAGAACCAGTATCAGCGTCGTTCTGACTTGATCCCCAATCTGGTCGAAACGGTCAAGGGTGCAGCCAAGCAGGAGCAGGCCACCCTGACCGCGGTGATTGAAGCGCGGGCCAAGGCCACCTCGATCCAGGTTGATGCCAGCACGCTGAACAACCCGGAAAAACTCAAGCAGTTCCAGGACGCGCAGAACCAGCTGACCGGAGCTTTGAGCCGGTTGATGGTGGTGTCCGAGCGCTACCCTGACCTTAAATCCAACCAGAACTTTCTGGCGTTGCAATCACAGCTAGAAGGTACGGAAAACCGCATCAGCGTGGCGCGGCGCGACTTTATCCTCGCGGTTGAACGCTACAACACCGAGATCCGTACCTTCCCGGGGCGTTTGTGGCATGCGGTGATGTACAGCGACCTGCCGGTGCGCTCCACATTCGAAGCCACCACCCCGGACGCCGACAAAGCGCCGGAAGTGAAGTTTTAACGGCCTTATACCGTTCCCCCCCCCTGTGGGAGCGAGCTTGTTGTGGGAGCGGGCTTGCTCGCGATGGAATCAACGCGATTTGCCTGACAGACCGCGCCGCATGTATCGCGAGCAAGCCCGCTCCTACAATGGATAACAAACGTTCGAGGTAGCGATGCGCGTATCAAGACTGGGGTTGGGCCTGTTGCTGTGGCTATTTATAGCCACGGCCCAGGCGCTGACCTTTCCCGCGCTCAGCGGGCGGGTAGTGGACGAGGGGCAAATGCTCACGCCCGCCACCCGCGAGCAATTGACGCAAAGCCTGCAGGCTCACGAAAAGGCCACCGGCGAGCAAGTGGTGGTGGTCACCGTGCCTGACCTGCAGGGCATGCCCATCGAAGACTACGGCTACCAACTGGGCCGTGCCTGGGGTATCGGGCAAAAGGACAAAAATAACGGCGCCTTGCTGATCGTGGCCCGCGACGACCGCAAGTTGCGCATCGAGGTCGGCTATGGCCTTGAGGATCGCCTCACCGATGCCCAGGCCTCGGTGATTATCAACCAGATCATCACCCCGGCCTTTAAAACCGGGGACTACAACCAAGGTATCAGCGACGGTGTGGGTGCCATCCTGCAAGTATTGGGCGGCACGCCCCTGGCCGAACCGGCCTACGCCAGCAGCCAGGGTGACGGCAGCGACTTTATGGCCGAGCACCCCGGGGGGGTGATGCTGCTATTTATCCTGTTTGTACTGGTGGTTGCCGCCTGTCAGTTCTATGGCATCTGCAATTCGGGTGGCAGTGGCGGTTCGCGCTCCGGTGGTTTTGGCGGTGGCGGGTTCGGCGGAGGCGGTGGTGGCGGTTTTCGCGGCGGTGGTGGCAGCTTCGGCGGCGGCGGAGCCTCTGGTGGCTGGTAATTCACTTTTTAACGAGTACGAGACTTATGGCTTTATTAACCCCCGAGCAACAACGGCAGGTCGAAGACGCGGTCACCCGTGCCGAACAGCACACCGACGCCGAAATCGTCACCGTGCTGGCTCCCCGTGCCGACGACTACAGCTACATCCCCTTGCTATGGGCCAGCCTGATTGCCTTGGTGCTGCCGGCCGTGGTGCACTTCTTGAACAGCGGCCTGGCGACTTACACTCTGCTGATGCTGCAATGGGCCAGCTTTATCTTTCTTAGCCTGATCTTTCGCATCCCGGCCATCACCACTCGCCTGATTCCGCCCCGTGTGAGGCATTGGCGTGCGAGTAACCTGGCCCGGCGCCAGTTTCTCGAACAAAAACTGCACCACACTGCTGGGCGCACGGGTGTACTGATCTTTGTCAGCGAAGCCGAGCGTTATGTCGAAATACTGGTGGATGAAGGGATATCCCGCCATCTGGACGACAGTGACTGGGGCACTATCGTCAGCGATTTCGTACGCCGCGTGGCGTTGGGGCATACGGCAGAAGGTTTTATCACTTGCATCGATGCCTGCGCTGAAGTGCTCGCACAGCACATACCCAAAACCCAAGCGCGCAACCAACTGCCGAATCGGTTGGTGATGTTGTAATCATTTTCTTAGTGGCTTTGATATTTCCGACACTTTGATGAGAAGTGTCGGGCTTTTGTAAAGTTATCTTTATGGTTTTATTCTTGTCTGTCCGTAAGTAAGTTCTTGCTGGGTCGTGATATAAATTTCTTCTGATTATAATTTTCATTGTTGTGAAAAACTGTGTTGTCATTTTTTTGAATGATGGCTAGGTTGTGTTTGAGCGTTTTTGTTGGGTGCTTTCCCGTGAGAAATTAAATGGTTTGGGAGAAAAGGGTTGAAGCTTACGCACAGGGAGAAAGAAGTGCTTGATTTGCTTTTGCAGGGGCGCACGAACAAGAAGATAGCGCAACAGTTGCGTATAAGTGGTTTTACGGTACGGGATCATGTGTCTTCATTGCTGCGCAAGTACAGTGTCGGAAGTCGTATGGAGTTAGTAGTGGAGATTGGCCGTATGGGTGAAGGTTAATATGGGCTTGCGGGCCCCCTACATCGGTAGGGTTGCTATGTCAGGTGTTGAGGTTTATTTTTAGATCAAGTGCGCAAGAGGTGAGGATGAAAAAGCTGTCTTTATATATACCGCTTGATTATGTGGCGACCCGTGTGGATTTGGTTGTGATGGCGTTGAGTTGCCTGTTTATGCTGGGGCTTGGTGTGATGATGTGGGATGCGAGGGTGGAAGTGCCGCCGGAACCGAAAAAGTTGGTGCTGCGCAGCGCATATGTTACCCATCCTTTGGATCGGTCGAAGTCGTCAGCTTTTTTGTATTTTACTGTGGGGCAAGATGAAGGGGGTTATAAGTACAGGGTTGAGTTCTCCAGTGAGGATGCAAGGTTGTTGGATGTTCAGAAGCATAAAAAGTTGTGGGTGGCTGTAGATGCTAGTGGAGAGAGCGAATTTGTATGGGCTGTGTATGATGATGAACTTCGATTGATGGTGAGTCGTAAGCAGATTGAGTGGTGGGTGCGATATAACAATGGTGGTAATTACCTTGCGATTGTGTTGTCGTGCCTGGCTTTAAGTTATTGCGGTTTTTTCATGTTCAGGTGTGGTATTTGGAATCGGTATTATTGCAGGAGTATGGTTGATGGCAATAGGGGAGGTTGAGGGAGGTATTTATGTAGTTGATGATTTCTTGACTGAAGCTGAAGAGAAGGCGATCGCTATTCAGCTTAAGGGTGAAGTGTGGCGCTATAACTGGCCAAGCTATGAAAATTCGTCCTCTGTGAGGCCCTGCTGGCACGTGTTTATTGCAGGTAAGGGTCGCCCGCTAGTTCAGTCAAGCCTTGAGGAGTTGAGGGGGAATAAGCCTTGGAGTTTTTTAACCCATGTGTGGGAGCGATTTCTGGCATTGCATGATTTTAAAATTACTTTGTTAGGCGTTTATGCGAACGGACAGACGTTTGGTCAAGATACGATCATTCATCGAGACAATAAAGTACATCCCGGATTAACGATTGTTGTATTTTGTAATGAGCACTGGCCGACCTCTTGGGGTGGTGAACTGGTTTTTTACAATGACACTAAAGAGCATATTATCAAGGCGGTATTGCCGAAACCAAGGCGTATGGTGGTGTTCGACGGGCGAATCCCCCATGCCGCACGATCACCTTCAAATACATGTGATCAAGTCAGGATGACCCTGGCATTTAAAACAATAATTGAGGAATAGCTGATGGCAGGTAAAATTGAAATAATAATAGGTGTTATTGATGATGGTGTTATCGTGGGCTCGGGAGCGGTTGCCGTATCAGATCAGCTTGTAACCAATAATGAGGGGGCAGCACTACTGACTCAGTCAGCCCAGACAGGTGCGGTTGTGGCGAGTGTTACTTCGGTGACTAAACTGGCGGGCCCCTACGTGCCAATAATTAGTCTGCCAGGGAATATTATCGCGGGAACTATTACATTCCTGAAGGTGGGGATGGATGTGAAGGCTGGGCGTGAAGTTAAAAAGGGTGAGCTGTATAGTCTACTGGGTAATGGAGTTGGGGTTGTTGGAACATTTGTTGTTTTGTCCGGTGCGGGGGCTTTTTTTGTTGGGTCTTTAGCTGTAGCTGCTATTGCGACAGGTTTGTTGTCAATTTACCACTCAGATATTTTCGGGAATGTGATGGCTGCTGCTGACGATTTCTTTAGAAATAATAGAGGTGATAGTTATCTTGATTATATGTGCGCGCCAGATATGCGCATCGTAGATCGGAACACGCTAAGAACGGCTTATGCCAATAAGATTTTTTCTTGTAATTGGGTGGCGACGACGGGTGAGTTGTTGCCTTCTTCGGTGGTTGTGAGCAATGAAAGTAATAGTGTCGTGATAGGAGGAGGAGGAGGAGGAGGAGGAGGAGGAGGAGGAGGAGGAGGAGGAGGAGGAGGAGAAATGGTGCTCGGTGGCACATATATACCCTTCGGATCTTCTGCTTCCGAGTCGTCTGGTTATGGTGCTGGACGCGTGGATATTAGTCTTGAATTTGGTGGTGATATTTATGGGGGAGGGGATAAATATCTGGGGGATAGTTATCATAAGTGATTTTTTAGGCTGGTAACTTTGGTTGGTTTTTTAAAGGTTAGATTATTAAATGTTCATGTTGTGCTGTGTAAGTTAATGATCTTCACATGTCGGCCGGCATTCTTACTGTTCTACTCATATGAGCTGCAATTATTTTTCACATCACAAACCATTTATAATTGTTGGCAAGGTCTGCATACCCGCCACTGTCCGTGCCCGTATGAAATTACCCCGTGCCCTGAGCGCCCAACACGCCTAAAATACCTGCCATTCGTTTTCTGATTTTCCCTCCTGCACCCCCGAGGCACCTTTTTCAATGTCAGTGACTGCTACCACCGCCGCGTCTGTGCCGGATCATCGTGCGCAATTTTTGAACCTGCTGGAAACCGGTCTGGCCCAGAATTCCTTTATCAAGCTGGTGCTGGCCAAATACGTGGGCCCCGAGGCTGAATTGCAGCGGGTGATCATCAAGCAGGTAACAGTCAAGGAGCAGCCTTGCCTGTCCTTTGTCTATCGCTATAAAACCCGCGATATCACCAAGAATTTCCCGCTGGACGAAGGCGTGGCGATCATTGCCGGCCTGCTGCCCGAAGCGTTCAAGAATGCCCACCTGCTGACCCTGACCGACGAAGTGCAGCTTGAATACAGCAAAAAGGGTAAAAGCTCGCTGTTCAAAGGCAAAAGCCAGCAAGAGCGCGAAGTGCCGTCGGCTGAGCACAATCGTGAGAAAAATCGCTTTCTGGATCTGACCCGGCCGTTTCTGGCGGACCTGGGTGTGACCAACAAGCAGCAAGAACTGATCCCGGCGATGTCGCGCAAGTGGAAGCAGATCAACAAGTTTATCGAGGTGTTTTCCCACGCCCTGAGCAGCTCACCGCTCAAGCTCGATCAGCCGGTCAAGGTGGTGGATTTCGGTTCGGGCAAGGGTTACCTGACGTTTGCCATTCACGATTACCTGCGTCACAGCCTGCAAGCCGAAGGCCTGGTGACCGGGGTTGAGCTGCGTGAAGACATGGTCACGCTGTGCAATAACGCCGCCCAGCGTCTGGAGCACCCGGGCCTGACCTTCCAGCACGGCGATGTGCGCAGTTTTGCACCCACCCCGATCGATGTGATGATCGCCCTGCATGCCTGTGATATTGCCACCGACTATGCGATTCATATGGGCGTTCGCTCCGGGGCGGCAATCATCATGTGCTCGCCGTGCTGTCATAAACAGATCCGCCTGCAAATCCAGAGCCCGGCGTTGCTCAAGCCGATGCTGCAATACGGCCTGCACCTGGGCCAGCAGGCCGAAATGGTCACCGACAGCCTGCGCGCGCTGTACCTCGAAGCATGCGGCTATGACACCAAGGTGTTCGAGTTTATCTCGCTGGAACATACCAATAAAAACAAGATGATCCTCGCGGTCAAACGTGCCGGACCTTCCGATCCGGCGCAGTTGTTGGTGAAAATCCAGGAACTCAAGGCGTTCTACAACATTCAGGAACACTGCCTCGAAACCCTGCTTCAGGCAGACGGTTTGCTGAAGTAAGCCTGTAAGCAGCTCTGGCGGGAACGTAGTACATGGCTATTACCCGCCCGCGCGCTCAGGGGTTACCTTGGCTACTCTTACTGGCCCAAGGTCTTACCCCACAGGAGCACGCACCATGGCAGCGAAAAAAATTCTGATGCTGGTTGGCGATTACGTCGAAGACTATGAAGTGATGGTGCCGTTTCAGGCACTGTTGATGGTCGGCCATCAGGTTCATGCGGTATGCCCGGGAAAAACCGCAGGCCAGACCGTACGCACTGCCATCCACGACTTCGAAGGCGACCAGACTTACAGCGAAAAGCCCGGGCACTTGTTTGCCCTGAATTTCGACTTTGACAAGGTGAAAGCCAGCGATTACGACGCACTGCTGGTGCCGGGCGGTCGTGCGCCGGAATACCTGCGTCTGAACGAAAAGGTGCTGGAGCTAGTGCGTGACTTCGACAAGGCGGCCAAGCCAATTGCAGCAGTGTGCCATGGTGCGCAACTGCTGGCCGCTGCGGGCACGCTGGAAGGCCGTGAGTGCAGTGCTTACCCGGCGTGTGCACCGGAAGTGCGGCTGGCGGGGGGGACTTATATCGATATCGATGTGACCAAGGCCCATGTGCAAGGCAACCTGGCCACAGCCCCTGCGTGGCCGGCACATCCGGCGTGGCTGGCGGCATTCCTGGGTTTGCTGGGTACCAAAATCACTTTGTAGGCAGAGGGCGTGACCATGTGTGAACTGTATGTAAAAGCCGACCCGATTCTTTACGAGTCACGTTCGCGCTCATTGCGTATTTGCGGCGTGGTCACCACTTTGCGCCTGGAAAACCAGTTCTGGGACATCCTCAGCGAAATCGCCGAAACAGATGGCATGACCACCAACCAGTTGGTGGCCAAGCTCTATGAAGAGGTGATGGATTATCGCGGCGAAGTAGTCAACTTTGCCTCGTTCCTGCGCGTGAGCTGCACCCGCTACTTGAGCCAGCGCCGGGTGCAGGCGCCGGAGTTGAGTGTGGTAGCACGTAACAGTAGCCGCGCTCTCCCGCAATAGCGCTTGCGGGTGTGAGCGGTACACACCTGTGGGAGCCGGGCTTGCCCGCGATGGCATCGGCGCGGTCGGCCAGATACACCGTGCCGGCGGAATCGCGAGCAAGCCCGCTCCCACAGAGGGTTTGCCGGATCAGCCAACTCAGAAGAACCGCGTCACGCTGATCTTGGCATTGCGGCCCTGGCTGTAGGCGTTTTCGCCACTGAGCATCGGCTGATAGTTTTTATTGAACATGTTGTCCAGGGTGAAGTTGACTTCGGTGCCCTTGAGGTACGGCTGCTGCGGCTTCCAGTTGGCAAACAGGCCCTGCACGTTGTAGCTGTCGTTGGGGAACTGGTCCCAGTAGCGGTCGCCCAGCGCACTGATCGGGCTGCTGTAGTAGTTGTCGCTCGGCAAGCGGTCGGTCTTGCGTACGAATTCTCCCTTCCAGCCAATCCGGGCATCCAGGCTCGGGATCTTGGTACCCAGTACGGCAATCCACTTGGGCGCGGGTATGTCACGCGCCCAGACGTTGGGACCCCAAGGGTTGGTATAGGCGCCTTGGTGTTTGCCGGTCATCCATGCGTAGGACAGGGATCCGAACACGTAGGTGGATTCGTAGAAGCTCTCAATTTCGAAGCCCTTGATGGTCACGCTGCCAATGTTGCGGTAGTTGGGCATGTTGGGCCCGCACGCATCGCTCATGCTGACCGTAGGGGTTTGCGCGGCGCAGCCGACGCCCGTGGCCTTGAAAATCTCGTCGTCGACGGTGTTGCGGAACAGGGTGGTGCGCACCAGGGCGTGGTCGTTGTCGCCAAAAATCTGGTCGAAGGTGGTGATGTTGCCGCCGCGCCAGCCGGTGATGCGCTCCGGATCAAGGCCCAGGCTGCTGGAGGTGCGGCTGCCGACGCCTTGTACTTCGTACTGCTCGTCAATCACCGGGGCACGCCAGGTTTTGCTGTAGTCCAGGAACAGGGCGGTTTTCGGGGTGATTTTCCAGAAGGCCGACAGGCGAGGCGACCAGCCGGTGTAGGTTTTGTCGCTGTAGTCGTGACCCAACTCCGGGTGGTTATAGTACGGCGCGTCGTTTTCCTGGCCGCGATTGCGTACGTGGTCGTAGCGCATGGACGGCGTGAGGGTGAAGTCACCCCAGGTGATGGCGTCCTGAATATAGAAGCTGTTGGTGTCGACCTTGCCCCGGGGCATGAAGTTGGGCTGGTAGTGGCCGTAGTTGTACTTTTCGACGTCGTAGATACCGCCCGGCATCCACATGTCCACATCACGCTGGTGCTTGCGAAATTGCACGCCGGTGGTCACTGCATGGTCCAGCGGGCCGCTGGCAAACAGGCTGATGTTCTCGACCTGGAGCATGTCATCGGTATAGCCGGTCTCCATTTTGCGCCCGCCGCTGGTGGGCTGGGTGTAAGCCTGGGCGTCACGCTTGTCGGTTTGCTCGGTGTTGGAGTGCGAGTACTTGACCTCCAGGTCCACCAGCGGGTTGTCCAGGGGTTCGTACTTGTATTTGGCCGACCAGGTGGTGTCGATCGTCGAGCGGTTGGACAGGTAGCGCCGCGCTGCAATGTCGTAACCAAATTTGTCGATGTTGGCCTGGCTGGGTGGCGCCGGGTAACTCACGGCCGAGAAGGGCACCCACAAATAGTTGTTCGAGCGCGAGTAAGACATGCCCACACTGTGTTCGTCATTGAGGTGCAAGTTGAGCTTGAGCAGTTGTCCGTCCAGGTCCTGGGCCGTATTGGGCAGACGCTGCGGGTTAACCGGGTAGACATTGCCGGGGTTGGGCATTTTACCGGCCAGCTTCATATCGTCGCCGTCGCGCTTGGTGTAGTAAAACAGAGCGTCGGCGCGACCATCTTCGGTGCGACCGTAAACAGCGCCGCTGTAGACCTGTTGATGGTCGTTGCTGCTGTAGCCGTATTTGAGCATGGCGCCGGTGTTCTTGCCCTCTTCGAGCAAGTCGGTCGCGTCCTTGGTTTCCATGTGCACTACACCGGCGAAGCCGCCATTGCCGGTGTGGATATCGTGGGGGCCTTTTTCGACTTCCAGGCGTTTGATCAGCTCGGGTTCGATAAAAATCGTGCCCTGTTTGTAGCGTTCAAAGCCGCTTTTGGTCGCGCCATCGACGGTCATTTGTACGTCTTCGGCTTCTCCCATGCCCCAGATATTGATGGTCTGGCCACCGGGCTTGAGCGAGCCGCCGAGGTTGATGCCTGGCAGGGTGGCGAGCAGGCTGGGGATGTTATTGGCCTGATAGCGGTTGATTTGCTCCTGGGTCATGGTCGACTTGCCGACGTTGCTGGAGTCGACCTCGCTACCGTTGCCGACCACGCTGACTGCGCCCAGCTCCAGGCTGTTGCTGGTGGTGGTGCCGGACTCCCGGGGCCGCACGACGTAGGTGCGATCGATCTGCACAAGGCTGAAGTCGGTGTCTTTGAGCAGGCGCTGGATAGCTTCCTGTGGCTCGAAGGTGCCACTGAGTGCCGGGGCTTTCACGTTGCGTAACAGGGCTTCGTCGAACAGCAGCTGGATTTTTGCCTGCTGTGCCACCTCGCTCAGCGAACTGGCCAGCGATTGTGCTGGCAGTTGCAGTTGGATCGACTCCGCGTGGGCTTGCAGGCTGATCGCCAGGCAAGCCGCCAGCAGTGTCGGGCGGGTGTACAAATGCGAGAAGCAATGTGGTGCGCGAAACATGAAATCCCCCGGTGTGGCAACAAAGGCCAAAAAGACATGCGTTAGCAACGCAGACCGGAGGAAGACGCAGCAAAATGAAAAAACCACATATGCGAATGTAAAATATTCGCATATGTTTTTTAGCGTGGTTCGATACGGATTTTACCGCTGTCCAGCAGCACGGTTTTTACCGGGATCAGGGCGGGCAGGGCTTTGACCAGTGCCAGTGGATCGCTGACATCCAGGTTGCCTGAAACCTTGTAGCCAGTCAGCGGGCCGTCGGCCAACTGAATCAGGCCCGGGCGGTAGAGGTCCAGTTCATCCACCAGGCTGGCCAGTTCGCGATTGCGAAAGGACAGATGGCCGCTGCGCCAGCCCGCCACTTCGCCCGCACTCAACGTCTGTTCTATGAGTGCTCCCCTGTTGTAGTCCCAGGTGGCGCGTTGTTGTGCACCCAGCAGCATTGCTGACCTGGGGTCTGGGATGAACGCAACCTCGCCGTGGGCCACGCTGACCACCAATTGGCGCGAACTGCGGCGTACATCGAACCCCGTGCCGACCACCCGTATGCGCGCCTCCCCGGCATGCACCACCAACGGCTGCTCCTTGTTGGCCGCGACCTCGATGTAAAGCTGGCCCTGGTCCAGATAGATGTCACGCTGGTGGGCGCTGAAGTCCAGGCTCAGGCGCGTGTTGGCATTCACGTTCAGGGTGCTGCCGTCGGGTAGCAATATCGTGCGGGCGCCTTGGGCCAGTGTGCTGACCTGCTGTTGATGCAGCGCCACCGGGGCGCCCAGGTTCAGTGCAAAGACGGCGCAGAGCACGGCGGCAGCAGTGGCCAGCGCAAAGTGTGCGCGCCGGGGCTTGGCAGGGAGGGGGACCGGCGAGTTGATCTGTTCAAGTTCTCCCAGGTCGGCCCACAACGATTCAAATTCGGTATAGGCCCGGGCATGACTCGGGTTGGCATGCCAGGCGTTGAATTGTTCGCAGCTGCCTTGGTTGCGGGTATTGCGGTTGCGTGCAAACCAATTGGCGGCCTGTTCATCGATGCTGTCGTTACCGGCCGTGTGAAAAGGGCTCATTGTGTCTGCTCCTTGCCGCTGTCCCGCTGTAGATGTTGCTTGCAGTGCAGCAAGGCCTGGGCAATGTGCTTTTCAACCATGCTCACGGATATCCCCATGCGTTCGGCAATCTGTGCCTGACTCAAGCCTTCAAAACGGTGCAGCATAAGGGCTTCTCGACGCCTGGGCGAGAGTTCTGCAACTACCCTTTTAAGTTGTTCAAGGCGTTGCAGGCGCAGGGCTGCGACCATCGGATCATCCCTGTCATCGCTCAAGGGCTCGACCTCACTTTCACTGTGCTCGCCGTGAGCGGCGTGTCGCACTTGCTGTCGACGCCAGTGATCGCGCAACAGATTGCGCGCCATCTGGAACAAAAACGCCCGGGGCTGTTCGATTTTGCCTCGGTCCTGATAGCCCAGCCATTGGGTGAAAACATCCTGGGTCATGTCGGCTGCATCGCTGGTGTTGTCGGTACGCTTGCGCAGAAAGTGCAAAATTTGCGTATAGAACTCGCGAAAGTGATCGGCCGCGGGCGGATCGGGTTTAAGGCCAGACATGAAGATCCTTATAGACACAGCGATGCAAATAAGCTGCGAATGGTATCGATAACCATTGCTATTTGTCTCGTTGAAATTTCCTGTTTCCTTCATTCCTGTCGATAAATGGATAAATAGCCCATGGGGTCTTTACTGAATAAGTGCAGGAACCTTTAATTTCGGGAGAAAGGCTATGTCGGGTTGGTATGAGTTGAGCAAGACCAGCAGCGGGCAGTTCCGTTTTGTACTGAAGGCGGCGAATGCCGAAACCATTCTGGTCAGCGAGCAATACACCACGCTGGCGGCGGCCAAGGGCGGGATCGCCTCGGTGCAGGTCAACAGCCCGCTGGATGAGCGCTACGAGAAGAAAGTGGCCAAGGACGGCAAGCCATACTTCAACCTGAAGGCGGCCAATCACCAGATCATCGGCACCAGCGAGCTGTACTCCTCGGAGGCCGCGCGGGACAAGGGCATTGCCAGCGTCAAGCACAATGGCCCGACCACGGTGATCAAAGAGAAATTTTGATACCTGAATGTGTGCTCTTGTAACCCTGTAGATACTCTGTTGTAGATCAAACCCTATTGTGGGAGCGAGCCTGCTCGCGAACGACCTTCGCGAGCAGGCTCGCTCCCACAGTTGCAGTTTTTCCTGTTGCCGCTGCTCGTCAGCGGCTACAGGTTTACCGTTCCACAGGTACTGAGTGCCTGGTATCGCCCAACGGATGGGTTTTTGAATCAAAGAAGCGCAGTTCAAGCTTCTTGTCGGCAAACAACGCTGTGTAGTGGTTTTTCTGAAAGCGAATAAAGGCTTCGCTGCGCGGGTAAATCGAGATGCACAGGGTTTTCAGCGGTGCCTGGCGCAAGGCATCGATCAGGTGCTGGTCCTGCTCGCCCAAGCTGTGGCCGAAGATGCACAGCGCGTCTTTCTGGGTCAGCAACTGCTCATGACAAAAAGACAGGTAATCGGACTGGCGAATGGATTTTCGCTTGTCTTCGCTGCCGGTTTCGCTGACAAACAGCGGTACGTCGTCCAGGGCGCTGATGGAGTGGTTGATCGCAAAGTTGCTTAGCAATGTGGGTTGGTTGGCTGCCAGCTTGCGCGCCTTGCCTTCCTGGTTTTTCACCAGGTGCAGCGCGCCGTGCAGGTACAGCACACGTGTAGTCCTGCTTTTGGCCAGTGCCGCGGCAGGCTCAAAGGTGGCCTGCGGGGTACCGAACAGGTCGTTGAAACCTTTGGGTGCGTGCATCACGGCCCAGGGTGCCAGCAGGTCATAGTTGGCGCAGTACACCGTGGCGTAGCGCGCCAGTTCTTCGTTCCAGCAGGCCAGGGTCTCAGGCTGCATCAGGCGCCAGGGGATGTGCACGTCCTGGGTACAGTTGATCAGGGCTTCCTTGATTGCGTAGTAGCGTTTGCGCGGCGAGGCCGAGTTGATGGCCAGTGCCTTGTTGACCTTGCTTGCGGTTTTCAGGGCGCTGAGCACATGTTCGAAATTGCGCGTGCAGAGGGCCTCGAACACGCTGAGTTCGGTCTGGCTCAGCGGCTTTTCGGCCACGCTTTTGGCTTTTTCAAACAGCGAGTCGTAATAGAAATCATGCCACACGGCCATGCTGGCGCCGTTGCCAATCAGCAGTCCGCTGCACGGGGTGCTGGTGCGTAACTGGTTCCAGTCTTCTAGTTGGGCATCAAATTCCTGGAAGGGGGTCATCGCAAATATCGTCTCAAGGCGTGGGCGGTAGCGGACTTTATCACGCTCAAGTGTTGAGCCAGATCAACATTGCTGCTTTGTGATTGGAGGAAGCTGTGGAGACCGAATTAGCCAATGACCCGCGAAGAGGACTCGACATGACCAGCACTTTCTTTATTCCTGCTGTAAACATTATGGGTAACGGTTGCCTGGATGAAGCCATGACTGCGATTCGCAATTATGGTTTTCGCAAGGCCTTGATTGTGACCGACGCGGGGTTGGCCAAGGCGGGGGTTGCGACGTTGATCGCCGAGAAGCTCGCGTTGCAGGATATTGATTCGGTGATTTTCGACGGCGCCAAGCCGAACCCGAGCATTGCCAACGTCGAGGCGGGCTTGAAGGTGCTCAAGGAGCATCAGTGCGACTTTATTGTGTCGCTGGGTGGCGGCTCGCCCCATGACTGCGCCAAGGGTATAGCGCTGTGTGCCACCAATGGCGGGCATATCCGTGATTACGAAGGTGTCGATCGCTCGGCCAAGCCGCAGTTGCCGCTGGTGTCGATCAATACCACGGCCGGCACGGCCAGTGAGATGACGCGGTTTTGTATCATCACCGACGAAGAGCGCCACGTGAAAATGGCCATTGTTGACCGCAACGTGACGCCGCTGCTGTCGGTTAACGACCCTGAGTTGATGGTGGCGATGCCCAAGGGCCTGACTGCCGCCACGGGCATGGACGCGTTGACCCACGCCATCGAGGCATATGTGTCCACGGCGGCCAACCCCATTACCGATGCCTGCGCGATCAAGGCGATGGAACTGATCAGCCAGAACCTGCGTCAGGCGGTAAGCGACGGCAAGAATCTGACGGCGCGGGAGAATATGGCTTACGCACAGTTCCTCGCGGGCATGGCCTTCAACAATGCCTCGCTGGGCTTTGTGCATGCGATGGCGCACCAGTTGGGCGGCTTCTATGATTTGCCCCACGGTGTATGCAACGCGGTGTTGTTGCCCCATGTGCAGACGTTCAATGCCAGTGTGTGTGCAGCCCGCCTGACCGATGTGGCCCATGCACTGGGTGCCGATGTACGTGGCTTGAGCCCGGAAGAGGGTGCGCAAGCGGCCATTGCGGCGATTCGTACTCTGGCCAAGGATGTTGAGATTCCGGCCGGGCTACGGGATTTGGGCGCCAAGCTGGATGACATCCCGATCCTGGCCACCAACGCCTTGAAAGATGCCTGTGGCTTTACCAATCCGCGCAAAGCCGATCAGGGGCAGATTGAAGAGATCTTCCGTAACGCGTTTTAACGGCTTGCCCTCACCCCAACCCTCTCCCTCCGGGAGAGGGCCTGGGTGAGGGGGCTTTTGGACAGGCATAAAAAAGGCCGGGTAAATGACCCGGCCTTTTTATTTCTGGCTAAAAAGCGCTTATTGCACTTCTACAGCCAGGCTGTCGCTGATTTTCTTCTGCCAGATCGCCGGGCCGGTGATGTGCACCGACTCGCCTTTACTGTCGACTGCCACCGTAACCGGCATGTCTTTGACATCGAACTCGTAGATCGCTTCCATGCCCAGTTCGGCAAAGGCCACTACACGGGACTTTTTGATCGCCTGGGCGACCAGGTAAGCAGCACCGCCCACAGCCATCAGATACACGGCTTTGTGTTCCTTGATCGCTTCAATGGCGGTAGGGCCGCGCTCGGACTTGCCGATCATGCCCAGCAAGCCGGTCTGATCAAGGATCTGACGAGTGAACTTGTCCATTCGCGTAGCGGTGGTCGGGCCTGCAGGGCCAACCACTTCGTCACGCACCGGATCAACCGGGCCAACGTAGTAGATAAAGCGACCCTTGAGGTCTACCGGCAAGGTTTCACCCTTGTTCAGCATTTCGACCATGCGCTTGTGCGCCGCGTCGCGACCGGTGAGCATTTTGCCGTTGAGCAGGACGGTCTCGCCCGGCTTCCAGCTCTGTACGTCTTCCGGGGTCAGGGTGTCAAGGTTGACACGGCGGGCCGACGGGCCGGCTTCCCAGACGATTTCCGGGTAGGCGTCCAGCGGTGGCGCTTCGAGGGCTGCCGGGCCGGAGCCGTCCAGCACGAAGTGGGCGTGACGGGTGGCGGCGCAGTTCGGGATCATGCACACCGGCAGGGACGCTGCGTGGGTCGGGTAGTCCATGATTTTTACGTCGAGCACGGTAGTCAGGCCGCCCAGGCCCTGGGCGCCGATGCCCAGCTGGTTGACCTTCTCGAACAGCTCGATGCGCATCTCTTCGATACGGTTGCTCGGGCCACGCTTGATCAGGTCGTGAATGTCGATGGATTCCATCAACACTTCCTTGGCCATCACTGCGGCTTTTTCCGCGGTGCCGCCGATGCCGATACCCAGCATGCCCGGTGGGCACCAACCCGCGCCCATGGTCGGAACGGTCTTGAGCACCCAGTCAACGATCGAGTCGGACGGGTTGAGCATGGCCATTTTCGACTTGTTCTCGGAACCGCCGCCCTTGGCTGCCACGTCCACTTCCACGGTGTTGCCCGGAACGATGGAGTAGTGGATCACTGCAGGGGTGTTGTCCTTGGTGTTGCGACGGGCACCGGCCGGGTCGGCCAGGATCGAAGCACGCAGGACGTTTTCCGGCAGGTTGTAAGCGCGACGCACGCCTTCGTTGATCATGTCGTCCAGGCCCATGGTGGCACCATCCCAGCGCACGTCCATGCCGACGCGTACGAATACGGTGACGATGCCGGTGTCCTGGCAGATCGGACGGTGGCCGGTGGCACACATGCGCGAGTTGATCAGGATTTGCGCCATCGAGTCACGGGCCGCTGGCGATTCTTCGCGCAGGTAGGCTTCGTGCATGGCCTGGATGAAGTCCACGGGGTGGTAGTAGGAAATGAATTGCAGGGCGTCAGCAACGCTCTGAATCAGGTCGTCTTGCTTGATCACGGTCATGGGTCGCGCTCCTCTATAAGACGGGAACATACAATCAATAAGGTGTTTGCGACCTTGGTGCATCGGTCTGTCGAAAACATCTTTGCTTGGCATACCGGACACGCATGACCGGTACAAAAACGGCGCGGCAGTATAACCCGGTACTCTCACTGATACACCCGTAGAGGTGCAAACGAAAGTAGGGGGTGGACGAGGGGTGATAAGTTAAACTGTAAAACCACGAAATATATGAAGATCAACTGTGGGAGCGGGCTTGCTCGCGATTGCATCACCGCGGTCATTCAAAAAAACCGCGCCGCCTGCATCGAGAGCAATCCAGCTCCCACAGGCTTACCCTGCGGAGGCCAGCAGTGCCCCAGTTACACGTCGCTGACCAGCACTGGTCAGTTGCCCCGAACACTAACCTGCTCGATGCCTTGAATCAGGTTGGCGTGTCGGTGCCCTACAGTTGCCGGGCGGGCAGTTGCCATGCCTGCCTGGTGCGCTGCGTGCGTGGTGAGCCCGCCGATCTCAAGCCCGAGGCATTGAGTCGGGACCAGCATGAGCAGGGCTGGCGCCTGGCCTGTCAGTGTCAAATTGTCGAAGACCTGCAGATTGAAGCCTTTGACCCGCTGCGCGACGGTGTGCCGGCCCAAGTGGCAGGGCTCGACTGGCTCAGTCCGACGGTGTTGCGCTTGTGCCTCACGCCGCAGCGGGCTTTGCGTTATCGCGCAGGCCAGCATCTGGTGCTGTGGGCCGGCGATGTGGCGCGGCCGTATTCATTGGCCAGCCTGCCCGAAGAAGACCGCTTTCTGGAGTTTCACCTCGATTGTGCGCACCCCGGTGAGTTTGTCGATGCGGCCCGCCAGTTCAAGGTCGGTGACGTTGTACGGCTGGGCGAGTTGCGCGGCGGCGCACTGCGTTATGATCCGGACTGGCAGGAGCAACCGCTCTGGCTGCTGGCATCAGGTACCGGCCTGGGGCCTTTGTATGGCGTATTGCGCGAGGCCTTGCGTCAGGATCATCAAGGCCCGATACGGCTGGTGCATGTGGCCCGCGACAAGGCTGAGCATTACCTCCAGAGCGAACTGCTGGCCCTGTCGGCGGCTTGTCCAGGGTTTGTGATCGAGTACCTTGAACGCCCTCAGTTGCCCGACTACCTGTTACAGATGGGGGTTGTCTCGCGCCAGACCCGTGCCTTGGTCTGCGGTCACCCGGATACGGTCGATGCCTTTGCCAAACGTTTGTTTCTGGCGGGCTTGCCGCGTAATCAGCTGTTGGCCGATGCCTTTTTGACCCGCAGCTAGGCGCACAAAAAAGCCCCGCCTGATCACTCAGGCGGGGCTTGGGATTCAAACCTTGCAGGCTTAAACCATTTTGTCGCCGACATGCAGGATCTTCATGCCGTTAGTGCCGCCGATGGTGTGGTAGCTGTCGCCCTTGGTCAGGATGACCCAGTCGCCTTTTTCCACAACGCCACGCTTGAGCAGCTCGTCGATGGCAGCCTGGCTGACCTGTTCTGGCGGCAGCGATGCCGGGTCGAACGGTACGGTGTAGACGCCACGGAACATTGCCGCGCGCGCCTGGGTTTCACGGTGCGGGGAGTAGGCGTAGATCGGCACCGAGGAGCGGATGCGCGACATGATCAGCGGGGTGTAGCCGCTTTCAGTCAGGGCGATGATCGCTTTGACACCCGGGAAGTGGTTGGCGGTGTACATGGCCGCCAGCGCAATGCTCTGGTCGCAGCTTTCGAAGGTTTTACCGATACGGTGGCTGGACGTTTTGCTGGTCGGGTGCTTTTCAGCGCCGACACAGATGCGCGCCATAGCCTGCACGGCTTCCAGCGGGTAGGCGCCGGCAGCACTTTCAGCCGAGAGCATCACGGCGTCGGTGTAGTCGAGAACGGCGTTGGCAACGTCGGACACTTCGGCACGAGTTGGCATCGGGTTCTGGATCATCGACTCCATCATCTGGGTTGCCACGATCACCGCTTTATTGTGGCGACGTGCGTGCAGAATGATTTTCTTCTGGATGCCCACCAGCTCGGCATCGCCGATTTCAACACCGAGGTCGCCACGGGCAACCATCACCGCGTCGCTGGCCTTGATCAGGCCGTCGAGGGTTTCGTCATCGGCTACGGCTTCGGCGCGTTCAATCTTCGCTACCAGCCAGGCAGTACCGCCGGCTTCGTCGCGCAGTTGGCGGGCGTATTCCATGTCGGCAGCGTCACGCGGGAACGACACGGCCAGGTAGTCGACTTGCATTTCGGCAGCCAGCTTGATGTCGGCCTTGTCTTTTTCAGTCAGGGCCGGTGCGGTCAGGCCACCACCGCGACGGTTGATGCCTTTGTGGTCGGACAGTGGGCCGCCGATCAGCACGGTGCAGTGCAGGGCGTCGTCGGTGGCAGTGTCTACACGCATCACCACACGGCCGTCATCGAGCAGCAGCTCGTCGCCGACGCCGCAGTCTTTAACCAGGTCCGGGTAGTCGATGCCGACCACTTGCTGGTTGCCTTCGGTCAACGGATGGCTGGTGGAGAAGGTGAATTGATCACCGATCTTCAGCTCGATCTTTTTGTTGGCAAATTTGGCGATACGAATTTTCGGGCCTTGCAGGTCACCCAGCAGGGCTACGAAACGACCGTGCTTGGCAGCGATGTCACGTACCAGCTTGGCGCGAGCCTTGTGCTCGTCGGGGGTGCCGTGGGAAAAGTTCAGACGGGCAACGTCCAGGCCAGCGAGGATCAGCTGTTCCAGCATTTCCGGTGAATTGCTGGCAGGGCCAAGTGTGGCAACAATTTTGGTTCGACGAACAGACATGCAAAGACTCCTGAGTTCAAGCGCTGCCAAAGGCTACTATGGTCTTTGGCTGTAGTCATTGTTCCTCTGCACTACTTTCTGCTTAAGTTGTGGTGCATCGGGTCTGTTGTCTGAAGAATCTGGCCGTGGGGTCGATACACTGTTATGAACAGGAGATGCCCCATGCGAATCGTGCTCGTTTTAATCTTGGTCGCCAGTGCGACCGGCTGTACCCGTTGGTCGATGAACCATCATTTGAACAATGCCTATCGTGCTTACGACCGGGGCAATTGTGAAACGGTAATGCTTGAGTTGTCCGAGGTTGATCGCGACAGTCGTAGTCGCCCGTACATTTGGCCACAAACAGCTATGCTCCGTGGACTGTGTCTTGAGCGTACGAAGTTTTACTTGGATGCGTCCCAGACCTACCAGTACATCATCAACGAATTTCCCAAGAGCGAGTACGCCTACCGGGCCAAGGCTCGGATCGAGACATTGCGCATTCTCAGGTTCATCCCGGGCCCCGGCACTACTGCCCAGGCAGTGCCTGTAAACATTCCATGATGGGCGAAATTTAAACTGGTCATTTGTGCCCGGTTGGCTAATATCAAATTCGTTCGAGTGTTTTTTGTTTCTCTTGGTACTCAAACGGATTGCTCGCTCTGTCGCTGCTTGATATGTCGAGCTTCAGGTGAAGATGGCGGGCAGATCTACACGTGACTGTTGGCCCGGATGTGGGGGACAGGGCGTTTCGAGACGCCAGCGCGGCCATGCTGAATGGCCTCTCTATAGTGAAGTTGAACATGGTTATCGAACGGCTTATCCAGCGGCACCAACTGACGTTTTTCCTGAAAGTGTTCAATCGGTTCACTGACAAGCCTATTGGCTATCTGGGCAATGTGTCTGATGGCGGGTTGATGCTGATCAGCCAGTTACCGATGTTGGTCGACGCCAATTTCGAGTTTCGGATCAAGCTTCCCGGTGCCGATGGGGAGGTGCAGTTTATCGACCTGACAGCGCGTTGCCTGTGGTGCCGTGAGGATCTAACGCCGCATTATTACGATTCCGGGTTTATCCTGTATCAGCCACCTGCCGAGTACAGCGGTTTGATCAGTGCCTTGCAGCGCTACTTCAGCTTCCAGCCCCTGCAAGCCTCTGCATAGTTCCGGGGCTGGTCTTGCCCGGGTTTGAGCGCCTAGACTGTCCGGGTCTACTGCTCAGGAACACCCCGTGACCTCTATCTTCTGGTACGACTACGAAACCACCGGTATCAACCCGCGCTGCGACCGGGCGGTGCAAGTGGCCGGCATCCGCACCGACCTTGAACTCAACGAGATTGATCAGCCGGTCAACCTCTATTGTCAGCCAAGCGACGATATCCTCCCTCATCCCATGGCCTGCCTGATCACCGGCATCACGCCCGCTCGTCTCGAAGACAAGGGCCTGGGCGAAGCCGAGTTCATGACTCGCATCCATGCCCAGCTGGCCCTGCCCGGCACTTGCGGGGCGGGCTACAACTCGTTGCGCTTTGATGATGAGGTAACGCGCTACAGTCTCTACCGAAACTTCTTCGACCCTTATGCGCGTGAATGGCAGGGTGGCAACAGTCGCTGGGACCTCATTGATGTGGTGCGAACAGCCTATGCCCTGCGGCCTGAAGGCATCGTCTGGCCAGAGGAAGAGGGGCGGGTGACGCTCAAGCTTGAACGGTTGACGGCGGCTAACGGGATTGATCATGGCCAGGCCCACGATGCGTTGTCCGATGTGCGGGCAACCATTGCGCTGGCCCGGCTGATTCGTGACAAACAACCCAAGTTATATGACTGGTTATTCCAGTTGCGCAGCAAACAACGTGTGCTTGATCAAATTCGGCTATTGCAGCCCATGCTGCATATCTCGGGGCGTTTTTCCGCGGCCAGACATTATGCCGGTGTGGTCTTGCCGCTGGGTTGGCACCCAAAGAATCGTAATGCTCTGATTGTCTACGACCTGCACTTAGACCCTCAGCCTTTACTGGAGATGGACGCCGCAGCGTTGCGCAAGATGCTCTATACCCGGCGTGAAGATTTACCCGACGGTCAATTACCCATTGGGCTAAAGCTGATTCAAGTTAATCGTTGCCCGGTGGTCGCCCCCTTGAATGTAGTGCGTGCCCAGGACCAACAGCGATTGCAACTGGACATGGACCTCTATCACGCGCGAGCCCGGAGCCTTGTTGAGGCTCAGCAAGTTTGGCAGGAAAAGTTGTCGGCCATTTATGCCCGCGAAGACTTTGCCCCCAGTGAAGATCCGGAGCAGCAATTGTATGACGGGTTTATTGGCGATCGAGACCGTCGACTGTGTGAGCAGGTCAGGCACAGTGACCCGGAGCAATTGGCCAAAGATACATGGCCATTTGATGATGAGCGCTTGCCCGAATTATTGTTTCGATACCGCGCCCGAAACTTTCCACATACCCTGAGTGAACAAGAACAGCAGCGTTGGCATATCTTCTGCCAGCAGCGTTTGTCGGATCCGGCCATGGGTGCGCCTTTGACCCTGGACAGCTTTATGCAGGCAGCAGATGAGCTGTCGCGCAGTGCCACGCCGGCCCAGCTAAAGCTTCTGGGCGAATGGCAGCGCTATGCCCAGGCATTGAGCCGGCGTGTCGGGCTGAGCCCGCCCGCCGAGAGTGCGGACTAAAACACAGGCAATAAAAAACGCCAGCATGCTGGCGTTTTTTAGTGGCATCGCAAAATAGTTGCGGGCCCGGTGTCACTTAGTCGAGCAAAGTAGCCCAACCTTCAACCACGTCGCCGCCCCACTTGGCTTTCCACTCTTTCAGAGTTTTGTGGTTGCCACCTTTGGTTTCAATCACTTCACCATTGTGTGGGTTTTTGTATTGTTTAACCTTACGGGCACGTTTGGTGCCGGTGGTTTTAACAACGCCGCGAGGTGCTTTGCTAACTTTGGATTCCGGATCCAGCAGAGCGATGATATCGCGTAGCGATTTTTGGTATTCGCCCATCAGCGTGCGCAGTTTGCCTTCAAATTCCAGCTCGGTTTGAAGTTTGTCGTCTTCGGACAGGTTCTTCAGGCGGGCTTGCAGTTCTTTGATGGCTTCTTCGGTTGCACGATATTCGTTGATCAAGGACATGAGGATAACCTTATGTTGAAAAGGATGTCAGGGAGACAGTGGCGCAATAGTAGTCAGACAGTTACTGCAAGTAAACATGAAAGGGCTATTTAATTTAAAATTTTATTCATTAACTTTGCCCTCGGGAATATGCGCGCTATTAAATACACCGCGCTACAGTGAGGTTAATATGGACGATCAATAACATCGGCAAGTGTCCGTCCATTGCAGTGCAGGCCACGTCGATGCTGGTGTGGCACCTTTGGTGCGCGACCCGATGGCGCAGGTGCCGAGCTGTAACGAATACTGCAGTTTTGCTGCGCACTCGCTAGAATGGCGGCCTTAGTAAAGTTTTTGGAGTTTTCCCCTCATGCGCACTTTTCGGTTGGTGATTGCGTGCCCCGACGGCGTCGGCATTGTCGCCAAGGTCAGCAATTTCCTTGCCTCCCACAATGGCTGGATCACTGAAGCAAGCCACCACTCGGACGACCAGAGCGGTTGGTTCTTTATGCGTCACGAGATTCGTGCCGATTCCCTGCCGTTCGGGCTGGAGGCGTTTCGTGAGGCATTTGCCCCGATCGCCGAAGAGTTCTCGATGGAGTGGCGCATTACCGATACGGCGCAGAAAAAACGCGTGGTATTGATGGCGAGCCGCGAATCCCACTGCCTGGCAGATCTGCTGCACCGCTGGCACAGCGATGAACTGGACTGCGATATTTCCTGCGTGATCTCCAATCACGACGACCTGCGCAGCATGGTCGAGTGGCATGGCATCCCGTTCTATCACGTACCGGTTGACCCGAAGAACAAGGAGCCGGCTTTCGCCGAAGTCTCGCGTCTGGTCAAGCACCATGCTGCCGAAGTGGTGGTACTGGCCCGTTACATGCAAATCCTGCCACCTGACCTGTGCAGCGAATATGCCGGCCAGGTCATCAATATCCACCACAGCTTCCTGCCGTCGTTTGTCGGCGCCAAGCCTTATCACCAGGCCTCGATGCGGGGCGTGAAGCTGATCGGTGCAACCTGCCATTATGTGACTGAAGAGCTGGATGCCGGTCCTATCATCGAGCAGGACGTGGTACGTGTCAGCCACAGTGACAGCATTGAGGATATGGTGCGTTTCGGCCGTGATGTCGAGAAAATGGTACTGGCCCGTGGCTTGCGTTATCACCTTGAAGATCGCGTGCTGGTGCATGGCAACAAGACTGTAGTGTTCTGATCGACACCGTGGGAGCGAGCCTGCTCGCGAAGGATTGCCGGCGGAGGATGTGATGAGCGATCCACTCGACAAGGCGACATCCAGTGCTCCACCGACCTTGGGTGAGGGCTGTCTGAGTCGCTATGACCCGGATGCCCTCAGCCCCGAGGACGGCACCGACTTCCCCGGTGCCGCCGAGCTTTGGGCGCAGGAGCTAGACGCTGCAGGCATGCAGCGTGTGCCTGAAGCCTAAATCCTGAAACTGCCCACCAGATGCTTCAGGCGGGCAGCCTGCTGTTCCAGATCGGAACACGCGCGAAGGGTTGATTGAAGGTTTTCGACGCCTTCCTGATTCAGCGTATTGATCTCGGTAATGTCCATATTGATCGACTCGACCACCGAGGTTTGTTCCTCGGTTGCCGTGGCGACAGACTGGTTCATGCCGTCGATTTCACCAATGCGTTCGGTCACGCTGATCAGGCGCTCGCCCGCGCGGTTGGCGATTTCCACGCTGTCCTGGCTGTGACGCTGGCTTTCTTCCATGGTGCTCACTGAGCCTCGGGCACTGATCTGCAATTCTTCGATCATTTTCTGCACTTGCTGCGCCGATTCCTGGGTGCGGTGTGCCAGGTTGCGCACTTCATCGGCGACCACGGCAAAGCCACGCCCGGCTTCGCCAGCACGAGCTGCTTCAATGGCGGCGTTAAGGGCCAGCAGGTTGGTTTGCTGGGAAATGCTGGTAATCACCTCCAGGATTTGACCGATATTCACCGTCTTGTCGTTAAGCGACTCGATATGACCGCTGGAAGTGCCGAGCATTTGCGACAGCTTCTGCATCGAGCTGATGCTGCGTTCGACCACTTCCTGGCCTTCCTCGGCAAGGCTGCGTGCATCGCTGGCCTGGTGCGAGGCCTGGGCGGCGTTGCGGGCGATCTCCTGTGCGGCGGCGCCCAGTTCGTTGATAGCAGCGGCGACGCTACTGGTGCGGCTGGCCTGTTCGTCAGAGTTGAGCATCGATGAGTTGGAAGCGCTGACAACCCGCAGGACCACCTCGTTGACTTGGCCGGTGGCCGAGGCCACTTCGCTGATGGAAGCGTGAATGCGCTCGACAAAACGGTTGAATGCGCTGCCCAGGGTACCGAATTCATCCTGGGACTCCACCACCAGGCGGCGCGTCAGGTCGCCTTCGCCTTCGGCAATATTCTGCATGGCGCGGGTCATCACGTGCAGCGGTTGCATCAGCAGGCGAATCAACAGGCCGAGCAGGGCGATGATCGAAACCACGGCGATAACCGTGGCAATAATTGCCGACGTACGGAACTCACTGAGCGCTGCGAAAGCCTGCTCCTTGTCAACCGACAGGCCGATGTACCAGTTGGCTGAGCCCAGCCCTTTGATCGGGGTGAAGCTTACGATCCGGGTTTTGCCATTGGCCTGGATCTCGCTGAACGCAGTGGTGATCGCGGGAGTGTCCTGCGGATAGATGTCCTTCAGGTTCCTGGTGGCCAGGCTCTTGTCCGGGTGCACCAGGATTTCGCCGTCGGCATTGATCAGAAAGGCGTAACCCATGCCGTTGAAATTCAGCGCGTTGATGCTGTCGGTGATGGCTTGCAGGGTCATGTCGGCGCCGACCACACCCAGGGTTTGAGAGCCCTTTTTTACCGGGGCCGCGATGGTAATGACCATCTGTCCGGTGGCAGCATCTATATAGGGTTTGGTCAGGCTGGAGCTGCTGCTGTTGAACGCATCCTTGTACCAGGGCCGGGTGCGCGGATCGTAGCCGTCAGGCATCTTGCTGTCAGGGCGAATGGTAAATCCGCCTTGGCTGTCACCAAAATAAACCGACATAAAGGTACTGCTCAGGGTTTTTTGTTCCAGCAGGCTGGCCACCTGGGCGGGCTCTGGTGTCAGGGCGATGGATTCAGCGAGGTTTTGCGCCAGCAGGATCCGGCCACCGAGCCAGGTCTGAATGTTATTGGCCGTGACACTGCCCATCTCGTGCAGGTAGTTGTCCAGGTTGTTGCGGATGGCGTTGCGTTGCAAGTAGTCGTTATACAGCGTAAATAGCGAAAAGGCGGCTATTACGATCAGGGACGCGGCAAGCAGGATTTTATGACTGAAACGCAGGTTTTTATTCATGGCTTGAAGGGTCCGCTAAGGTCTAAAAGTGTGCGACATACACTCTGGTAAAACGCGCGCTCTACACAGCACTGCCTGAACAGGGCAAGTTGGCTGTTGATCAAGCCGCTTTACCACGCTAAATCCGGTTTTATGTGGTCTAGCATTCAGTGTGTATCGACCCGCGATCGCTAAAGATTAATAAAAGGTGGCAAAATGCCTGACTCTTCTGCTCTAGTAATCGGCGCTGACCTTTCGGCTCAGCCCATCGCGCAGTCCTTGCGCCTGGCCAATCGCCACGGTTTAGTGGCGGGAGCCACGGGCACGGGTAAAACCGTTACGCTTCAGCGGCTGGCTGAACAGTTCAGTGATGCCGGGGTGGCCGTCTTCGCCGCCGACATCAAGGGTGACTTGTGCGGCCTGGGTGCGGCCGGCAATCCCCAGGGCAAGATTGCCGAACGGATCGCGGGAATGCCCTGGCTCAATTACCAGCCCAAGGCCTATCCGGTTACTTTGTGGGATATCCAGGGCAAGACGGGTCACCCATTGCGCACGACCCTGAGTGACATGGGGCCGTTGCTGCTGGGCAGCCTGCTGGAGCTGACCGACAGCCAGCAGTCGGCCCTCTATGCCGCCTTCAAGGTGGCGGATCGGGAAGGGTTGTTGCTGCTTGACCTTAAAGACCTCAAGGCACTGCTCAATCACCTGCGTGACAACCCACAAGTGCTCGGCGATGACGCGGCCCTGATGACCACGGGCTCTAGCCAGGCGTTGTTGCGCCGTCTGGCAACCCTTGAACAGCAGGGTGCAGAAGCCCTGTTTGGGGAGCCGGCACTGCAGCTCGACGATATTTTGCAGCCCGCCAGCGACGGGCGCGGGCAGATCCATCTGCTCGATGCCAGCCGCCTGGTGCATGAAGCGCCCAAGGTCTACGCAACGTTCCTGTTGTGGTTGCTGGCGGAGCTTTTCGAACAGTTGCCCGAGCGCGGCGATGCAGACAAGCCCTTACTGGCGCTGTTTTTCGACGAAGCGCATCTGTTGTTTGCCGGTACGCCAAAAGCATTGCAGGACCGGCTGGAACAAGTGGTCAGGTTGATTCGTTCCAAGGGTGTAGGGGTGTATTTCGTCACTCAATCACCGGCGGACTTGCCCGATACGGTGCTGGCACAGTTGGGGTTGCGTATCCAGCACGGGCTGCGGGCCTTTACGGCCAAAGAGCAGAAATCCCTGAAAGCTGTGGCAGACGGCTTTCGCCCCAATCCGGCATTCAGCGCGCTGGCCGTACTGACGGAGCTGGGCACGGGGGAGGCTCTGGTGGGCATGCTTGAGGAAAAAGGCACGCCGGCGATGGTTCAGCGGGTGCTGATTGCGCCACCGCAATCGCGTATAGGCCCGCTGACGGAGGCCGAAAGGGCTGCATTGATCAGCCGTTCAGCGCTGCAGGGGCGTTATGACAAGCCCGTTGATCGAGAGTCGGCTTATGAAATCCTCATGGCCCGCAAAGGCGTGGCGCCGCAAGATCAGGCGCAGACACAGGCTGCACAGCACGAGCCGGGGTTTCTTGATCAGGCGGGAGACTTTTTGGGCACGACAGCAGGCAAGGCCTTGCAGTCGATGGCGCGTCAGGCGGCGGGTCAGATGGGCCGTCAGCTGGTGCGCGGGCTGTTGGGGTCGTTACTGGGTAACAGCAAGCGCAAATAAATAACAAGACTGCAACTGTGGGAGCGAGCAGGCTCGCTCCCACAATGGGGCTTGATCAGGAGGATCAGTCGGGTTTTGGCCGCGCGTGGCTGGCCAGGCGTTCAAGGGCCGCGCGCAAGGCCGGGTCGGTAATGCCATCGGCCGTTGCCTGGATGGTCTGGGCGGCATCGACGGACAAATCCAGCGTATGCCCCGCGACCTTGGCCTGTACCGTGGGCGGCTGCACCTTGAACAAAATGCGGGTCAGGCTGGCGAACTCGTCGAATGCCTGCAGTTGGCGCAGCAGGCGCTTTTGCTGATAGCGCAGGCGAGTGGCCCAATGGCCGTCGGTCACGATCAGCAACAAACTCCCTTCACGCCATGAGGCAACGTGACAATGCTCCCTCGCGGCGGGCTGAAGCTGGCTTTCAAGCAGGCGTTGCAGGTGTGCCAGGCGCTTGGCATGGCCGAAAATAGCTTTTAGGGGCTTGGCCTCGCGGAGCAGGACGGAGGGTGCCCGTGCTGGATGTGGGCGAAATGCCATGTTCAAACACCTGATAAAACAGAGCTGCAATCTTAGCAGATGCCTGCCTCTCACTGGTCCGGGCTAAGGTAAATCTGAATTTATTTATGAAATCAATGAGTAACTTCTTGTGCAAACGGGTTGAAGTTCAGCAAAAAGCCCTTATTTTAGGGAGGCCCCTTCACAACGCAGTACCAGTATCGTGGAATAACGCCACTTTCCTCACCGCCGTTTCCGGGTAGAATGCTCGTTCGCATGCGGCCATCAGGGCTGCTCGGGCGACTCTCGGGGCCGCCCTCCATCCCTATGTGTGGAAGATCCTGCCGATATGTTTGCGCCTTTGTTAAAGAAACTTTTTGGAAGCAAGAACGAGCGCGAAGTTAAACGCATGCTCAAGACAGTACAGGTCGTCAATTCCTTCGAAGAGCAGATGGTTGCCCTGACCGATGAGCAATTGCGCGCCAAGACCGAAGAGTTCAAGGCCCGCATAGCCAAAGGTGAGACCCTCGACCAACTGCTGCCAGAAGCCTTTGCGGTCTGCCGTGAAGCCGGCAAGCGTGTCATGGGCATGCGTCACTTCGATGTACAGCTGATCGGCGGCATGACCTTGCATGAAGGCATGATCGCAGAAATGCGTACGGGTGAAGGCAAGACCTTGGTAGCAACCCTGGGCGTTTACCTCAACGCATTGTCGGGCAAGGGCGTTCACGTGGTAACCGTGAACGACTACCTGGCTCGCCGGGATGCCAACTGGATGCGCCCGCTCTACGAGTTCCTGGGCCTTACGGTCGGTGTCGTGACACCGTTCCAGCCACCTCAGGAAAAGCGCGAAGCCTATGCTGCCGATATCACTTACGGCACCAACAACGAGTTCGGTTTCGATTACCTGCGTGACAACATGGCTTTCAGCATGGAAGAAAAATTCCAGCGCGAGCTTAATTTCGCCGTAATCGACGAAGTCGACTCCATCCTTATCGATGAAGCCCGTACTCCGCTGATCATCTCCGGTCAGGCTGAAGACAGCTCCAAGCTGTACATTGAAATCAACAAGCTGATCCCTCGCCTTGAGCAACACATCGAGGAAGTGGAAGGCGAAGTCACCAAGGCTGGCCATTTCACCATCGATGAAAAGACCCGCCAGGTTGAGCTGAACGAAGCCGGTCACCAGTTCGTTGAAGACATGCTGACCCAGATCGGCCTGCTCGCCGAAGGCGAAAGCCTGTACTCGGCGCACAACCTGGGCCTGTTGACCCACGTGTACGCTGCACTGCGCGCCCACAAGCTGTTCCATCGCAACGTTGAATACATCGTTGAAGACGGTCAGGTATTGCTGGTCGACGAACACACTGGGCGTACCATGCCGGGTCGTCGTCTGTCCGAAGGCCTGCACCAGGCGATCGAAGCGAAGGAAGGCCTGAATATCCAGGCAGAGAGCCAGACCCTGGCCTCGACCACCTTCCAGAACTACTTCCGCCTGTACAACAAGCTGTCGGGCATGACCGGTACAGCAGACACCGAAGCGTTTGAATTCCACCAGATCTACGGTCTGTCGGTAATGGTCATCCCGCCGAACAAGCCGCTGGCGCGTAAAGACTACAACGACCTGGTGTTCCTCACCGCGGACGAGAAGTACGCGGCAATCGTGGCCGACATCAAGGACTGCATGGCCAAGGGTCGTCCGGTGCTGGTGGGTACGGCAACCATCGAAACCTCCGAGCACATGTCCAACCTTCTGAAGAAGGAAGGCATCGAGCACAAGGTTCTGAACGCCAAGTTCCACGAAAAAGAAGCAGAAATCATTGCACAGGCCGGTCGTCCGGGCGCGTTGACCATTGCAACCAACATGGCCGGTCGTGGTACCGACATCCTGCTGGGCGGCAACTGGGAAGTGGAAGTAGCCTCCCTGGAAAACCCGACACCTGAGCAGATCGCGCAGATCAAGGCCGACTGGCAAAAACGTCACCAGCAGGTGCTGGAGTCGGGTGGCCTGCATGTGATCGCTTCCGAGCGTCACGAATCGCGCCGTATCGACAACCAGCTGCGTGGCCGTGCCGGCCGTCAGGGTGACACCGGTTCCAGCCGTTTCTACCTGTCGCTGGAAGACAGTCTGATGCGTATCTTCGCCTCTGATCGGGTGAAGAACTTCATGAAGGCCCTGGGCATGCAGTCCGGCGAAGCGATTGAGCACCGCATGGTGACCAACGCGATCGAGAAGGCCCAGCGCAAGGTTGAAGGTCGCAACTTCGATATCCGCAAGCAATTGCTGGAGTTCGATGACGTCAACAACGAACAGCGTAAAGTGATTTATCACATGCGTAACACGTTGCTGGCAGCCGACAACATCGGTGAGACCATCGCCGACTTCCGCAAGGATGTACTGGACAGCACCGTAAGCGCTCATATTCCGCCACAATCGTTGCCGGAACAGTGGGACGTCAAAGGTCTGGAAGCGGCCATCGAAAGCGGCTTCGGGGTGAAACTGCCGATCCAGCAATGGCTCGACGAAGATGATCACCTGTACGAAGAAACCCTGCGTGAGAAGCTGCTGGCTGAATTGATTGCAGCTTACAACGAGAAAGAAGAGCAGGCCGGTGCTGAAGCACTGCGCACGTTCGAGAAGCAGATTGTGCTGCGCGTTCTGGATGACCTGTGGAAAGACCACCTGTCGACCATGGACCACCTGCGCCACGGTATCCACTTGCGCGGTTATGCGCAGAAGAACCCGAAGCAGGAGTACAAGCGCGAGTCGTTCAACCTGTTCTCCGAGCTGCTTGATTCGATCAAACGCGACTCGATCCGTGTGTTGTCCCACGTACAGGTTCGTCGTGAAGACCCGGTCGAAGAGGAGGCGCGCCTGCGCCAGGAAGCTGAAGACCTGGCTTCGCGCATGCAGTTCCAGCATGCTGAAGCGCCGGGCCTTGACCAGCCGGAGGCAATGGCCCAGGTGCTGCAAGGTGCTGACGTCGAAGATGTTGTGGCGGCAACCGAGCCTGTTCGTAGCGAGCAGAAGCTGGGTCGCAACGAGCTGTGCCACTGCGGCTCGGGCAAGAAATACAAGCACTGTCACGGGCAAATCAACTAAAGCCCGCTTCACCTGCTGAAACACCTGCGCCGCGACCGGCATTAGCCGTCGCGGCGTTTTACCATTGAATTCCCGTCCTTTTGCGGCGGCGCACAGAACTTTTTAGGAGCGCGTCATGGCTGTTGGTCTTGGTCCTTTGCCTGTTTTGCACCCGGTGGCCGGTTTTGAACTGGGTATCGCTTCTGCCGGTATCAAGCGCGCAGGGCGCAAGGACGTGGTGGTTATGCGCTGCGCCGAAGGCTCCAGCGTGGCGGGTGTTTTCACCCTGAATGCGTTTTGCGCGGCCCCTGTGATTCTGGCCAAACAACGTGTGCAAGGCCCGGTTCGCTATTTGCTGACCAACACGGGCAATGCCAACGCCGGTACCGGTGAGCCGGGGCTGATCGCTGCAACCCGGACCTGCGCCAGGCTGGCTGAACTGACCGGCGTTGATGCCAGTGCAGTGCTGCCGTATTCCACCGGGGTGATCGGCGAGCCGCTGCCTGTCGAGAAGATCGAAGGCGCATTGCAAGCCGCGCTGGACGATTTGTCCGAGAACAACTGGGCCGAGGCTGCAACTGGCATCATGACCACCGACACCCTGCCAAAGGGTGCCAGCCGTCAGTTCGAGCATGAAGGCGTAACCATCACCGTGACCGGTATCAGCAAGGGTGCGGGCATGATTCGTCCAAATATGGCCACCATGCTGGGCTACATCGCCACCGACGCCAAAGTTGCCCGCGACGTGTTGCAAAACCTGCTGCTCGACGGTGCGAACAAGTCGTTCAACCGCATCACTATCGATGGCGATACTTCGACCAACGACTGCTGCATGCTGATTGCCACCGGCAAGGCTGCCCTGCCTGAAATTACAGAAGCCAGCGGCCCGCTGTTTGCCGCGTTGAAACGGGCGGTGCTGGAAGTCTGCATGGAGGTGGCGCAGGCCATCGTGCGTGACGGTGAGGGTGCGACCAAGTTTGTCACCGTTGAAGTAAATGGCGGCGCCAATCACCAGGAGTGCCTGGACGTGGGGTACACCGTTGCACACTCGCCGCTGATCAAGACCGCGCTGTTTGCCTCGGACCCGAACTGGGGCCGCATTCTGGCTGCAGTGGGCCGCGCAGGCGTGCCGGATCTGGACGTCAGCAAGATTGACGTGTTCCTGGGTGAAGTGTGCATTGCCAGCGGCGGCGCCCGTTCGGCCACTTACACCGAAGAGCAGGGCTCGGCAGTGATGGCTCGCGAAGAAATCACCATCCGCATCGAATTGGGTCGTGGTACCTGCAGCGAGACTATCTGGACCACTGACCTGTCCCACGAATACGTGAAAATCAACGCCGAGTACCGTACCTAAGTCGTCTCGACATCACGGGGTTGTCAGCCGATCCTGCGCGGGCAGCACCGTGATGCCTTGAGGGCATCAGATTTACCCCCTAATTCTCAAGGTGTCTGTGTATGAGCTTCCACCTGATCATTGGCGACAAGTTGCACTCTTCGTGGTCCCTGCGTGGCGCGCTGGCGCTGGATCTGGCGGGTGCTGCCTACACCGAGACACTGATAAAACTGGGTCAGCCGGATACCCGGGCACTGATTCTGCAACACTCGGCAACGGGTAAAGTACCGTTGCTCAAGACCGAACATGGCACCATCGCTGACTCGCTGGCGATTGCCGAATATCTGAATGAGCGTTTCCCTGCGGCCCAGTTATGGCCTGCAGATATCAAGGCACGGGCCCAGGCCCGATCGGCTTGCGCGCAAATGCACAGCGGCTTTTTTGCGTTGCGGGGCAATCTGCCATTTGATTTGAGCCATGATCAGGCGCTGGTACCCATGCCGGCCGAGGCTCAGGCCGACATCGAGCGCATCATTGCCTTGTGGGCAGAGTGCCGTGCTGTGGCCAGCGAACGCGGGCCGTACCTGTTCGGGCGGTTGAGTGTGGCTGATGCGTTTTTCGCGCCGGTGGCTGTGCGCCTTCGCACTTATCGCGTGGAGCTGTCAGCAGAAGATCAAGCGTATATCGACGCCATTTATCAATGGCCTGCGTTCAAAGCCTGGCAACAGGCCGGATTAGAGGAAGTACAAGGGTGAAACGAGTTCATGTGGCTGCGGCCGTTATCCGAGGCACAGACGGCAGCATTCTGATCGCTCGTCGCGCTGACACTCAGCATCAGGGCGGTCTGTGGGAATTTCCCGGCGGCAAGGTCGAGGCCGGGGAATCGGTCGAAGCTGCACTGGCGCGCGAGCTGAAAGAAGAGTTGGGCATTACGGTCGAGGTGGCCCGGCCTCTGATCAAGGTTCAGCATGACTATCCGGATAAGCAGGTTCTGCTGGATGTATGGGAAGTTTCGGCGTTTTCCGGCGAACCTCATGGCGTAGAAGGTCAGCCACTGGCTTGGGTCAGTCAGCGCGAGTTGGTGGACTACAGGTTCCCTGACGCCAATCAGCCCATTGTGGGCGCTGCCCGCTTGCCCGATCAGTACCTGATTACGCCGGATGAACTGGAGACCCCTGAGCTGTTGCGCGGTATCCAGAAGGCGATTGCAGGCGGGATCAGGCTGATTTCGTTGCGTGCCCCCAATGGGTACGACCCCAAGTACCGCGACCTGGCGGTGGACGCGACCGGCTTGTGTGCCGGCAAGGCGCAGTTGATGCTCAAGGGGCCGTTGGAGTGGTTGGGGGATTTTCCTTCGGCCGGCTGGCATCTGACGGCCGCGCAATTGCGCAAGTACGCCGCCAAGGGTCGGCCATTGCCAAAAGACCGCTGGCTGGCTGCTTCATGCCATAACGCCGAGGAGCTGGCGCTGGCTGAACAGATGGATGTGGACTTCGTGACCCTGTCGCCGGTGCTGGCGACGCAGACCCACCCTGATGCACAGCCACTGGGCTGGGAGCAGGCGCAGCAATTGATCGCCAATTTCAGCAGGCCGGTATTTTTGCTGGGTGGGCTCGGCCCGGATGATCGCCAGCAGGCGTGGCAGATCGGTGCCCAGGGCGTGGCGGGTATTCGGGCGTTCTGGCCGCAGGTTTGATGTGATTCGGAGGCTGTTGCGGGTCCCGCGACGGCATGCACGTTCTGTTGGTTGTGGGAGCGAGCCTGCTCGCGAACGACCTTCGCGAGCAGGCTCGCTCCCACAGATTCAGTTTTTCCTGTAGTCGCTGACGAGTAGAGCGACTACAAATGAACGACATCAAGCCTTTGGTTTGGCTGCCGCCTGCCACAGGATCTCTGCAACCCCCTGGCGCTTGGCAATCAGGCGCGCGGCGACAAACAGCAAGTCAGACAAGCGATTGATATACGCCAGCCCCACACCTGCCAGTGGCTCCAATGCATTGAGCTGCTGGCAGCGGCGTTCGGCACTACGTGCCAGGCTGCGGCAAACATGGGCCTGGGCTATCAGGCTCGAGCCGCCGGGTAGAATGAAGTTCTCCAGTGGCCCCAGCTCCTCATTCCAGCGATCGATCGCAGTTTCAAGCCGTTCAATCTCGGCGGCGTTAAGTGCCTGATATTCCGGCATCGCCAACTCACCCCCCAGGTCAAACAAACGGTGCTGACACGGCTCAAGCACCTCGATCAGCTCGTTGAGCCCCGGCTGGCTGGCACTGTGCTCGATGAGCCCGGCCAGGAGCAGGCCGACCTGGCTGTTAAGCGTATCGACTTCGCCGATGGCTTCTATGCGCGGGTGATCCTTGGGCACACGGCGACCGTCGCCAAGCCCTGTTTCGCCCTTGTCGCCGGTGCGGGTATAAATTTTCGATAAGCGAAAGCCCATGGTTACATTTCCACGTTGGTTGGTTCGGGGGAGGCCGGCTGGTTGCCGGCCAAGGGCAGGCGCAGGGTAAAACAGGTGCCTTGGCCCTGGGTTGAGTGCACTTCCATTTGGCCCTTGTGGTTGTTGGTAATGATGAAGTACGACACGGACAGGCCAAGCCCTGTGCCCTGGCCAACTTCCTTGGTGGTGAAGAAGGGCTCGAAAATTCGTTTGCGCACCGCCTCGGGCATACCGGCACCGTTGTCTTCGACCTGTATTTCCGCCCAGGGCGGGTTGAGCCTGGTGCGCAGGGTTATGCGTCCCGGCTCGCTCTGATCGGCACGTTGATGAATGGCCTGGGCGGCGTTCTTCAGCAAATTGAGCAGCACCTGCTCCAGCTCGTTGGGGATGCCGGGCACCGGTCCCAGTTGCGGGTCGAACTGGCGAGTGATGGCTTGTCCCATAAAGTCAAAACCAATGGCCAGGTCGAAATCATTGCTGGCGATGTCCAGAGCCTGGTCAATCAGGGCGGACAGATCACAGGGGCTCATCTGCCGGTTGCTGCGGCGGCTGAAGCTGAGCATATGGGTGACAATTTTCGCCGCGCGTGCACCGGCCTGTTGAATGCCATCAAGTAGCTGCGGAATTTCCCGGGCCTGCAGGTAGTGGTTGACCACCTCCAGGTCGATGCCGGTCTGCTCGGCTTGTTCGATGTTCTTGGGCAACTCGCTCGACAGGCGCCTGCGAATGTTCTGTACGTTATGCAGGATCGCTCCCAGCGGATTGTTGATTTCGTGAGCCATACCGGCAGCCAGCCCGCCTACGGAAAGCATTTTTTCCGATTGCACCATCATGTCTTCCAGCGACAGGCGCTGGGTGATGTCATCGATGCGGATCACCACGCCGCGTCCACCACCGCCCATCAGGGGGTAAAAGGTCAGGGCATAGTGGCGGGCTTCCTCGCCCTGATTCCAGGTAACGCGTTCAATTTTTGCGACCTGGTGGTGCTCAATGGTGTCTTTGAGTTGCGGCAGGAAGGGCTTGAGAGGTTCAAATGCCAGCTCGATGGGCTTGTTCAGGGCTTCATCCAGCTGCGTGCCGGAGAGGGCGCTGGCTTCCTGGTTCCATTGGGTGACATAGAGCTGTTCGTCCAGTGCAATCAGCGCCGAAGGCATGGAGTCGATGATGCAGTTGAGGTAGTTCTGAAAACCGGTAAGTTTTTTCTCGATTTTGCTGCGTACCTGGACTTCCAGTTCCAGCTTGCGATTGGTGTTGCGGGTTTCTTCGGCCAGCGACTGCGCTTGATCGTACGCCTGTCGGGCCTCGTCCCGTGCGCGTTTGAGCGCTTGATCGCGTACTTCAATGCGCGACAGCATGGTGTTGAATGCCTCGGCCAGGCTACCGATTTCGTCGTTGTTGCCGGGCGCCGCGCGCAATGCGTAGTTCTCCTCGCGAGTGACCTGGCGGGACAGTTCTTCAAGGCGGTGAATAGGCTGGGTAATCAGGCGCTTGATCTGCCGCGCCACCACGAACCAGAGCAAAGCGCTGATGATCAGAATGCCCAGGCTGGCCGTTAGCGTGCCGGTATAGAACGCCATTGGCAGTTCGCTGCTGGCGATCAGCAACAAATGCCCGGGGGGTTGGTCGCCGTTATGCAGGCGGGTGATTTGATGGCTGCGCAGTTCGGTGAGGCTCCAGGCCTCAAGTTGACGATAGTGCTCCGGAAGTGGCAGGTGTTCGCCGTGTTGCAGTTGTCCCAGCAGGTTGCCCGCGCTGTCATAAATGGCGGCAGCACGCAGGGGGGCGTAGCTGCCGATCTCGTTGAGCAGGGCTTTGGCGCTTTGCGGCGAGTCCAGTGCGTGGGTGATCAGGTCGGGGTTTGCGGTCAGCTTGCCCAAGGTTTGCAGGGCTTGCGGAGCCGTGCTCTCGTGGGAGATCCAGTACGCGACGCTGATAAACGTCAAGTTGGCCACCAGCAATACGGTGGCCAGCAAGGCGAGCAGGGCGGTCAGCAGCTTCTGGCCTACCGGGAGGTTTTCAAGGCGCTGGCGCAAGGGCATGAGATGGCCATTTGATAAAAGAACAGAAGGGCAGGGTAGCGCGGCCCTCAGTTGCAGGGCAATCCGCGCTGGCGCAGGTGTTCGCTCAAGCGTTGGTGCAGACCCTGCAGACAGGGGGCGGCGAACGATCGGTTGCGGGCGGCAGTGCAAGCGTAGCCCAGCAAGTAACTGATTTCGGTGCGCCGGCCCTGGCTGACATCTTGGTGCATCGATGAATAATTGTTGGCTGTCGCCTGGATGACCCGGTGCACCTCGGTGGCCAGGTCGATGGCGGCTTCTGCCTGGCCGCAGTGTTCCAGCAAGGCGCTGAGTTCGGCGCACAGGGTGTTCACTTCGGCATCATGGGCTTGCAAGCCGCCGTTGCGGCAATCATGGAGCACCGTCAGTGGGTTAATCGCACAGTTTAGTGCCAGTTTGCGCCACAACCTGCTCAGAATATTCGGGCTCCATTCATTGGCAATGGCGCTGAGTTGAAGCTCTTCCAGCCATTGAGGGGCAGGGCCATGACGTGGGTCGCCCAGCCAGGTATGGCCACGCCCGGCAAACACTACGCGCCAGTCGCCATCGCGATAGGCGCCTTCAGTGCTGGAGGCGAAGATGCAACGCGCGTGGGGTACCTGCGCAGCGACGGCCTGCTGGCTGCCGAGGCCATTTTGCAACAGGATCAGTTCGGCACCCGGGCTCAGGCGCCCGGCGATTTGCTTGACCGCCTGCTCGGCGTCGTATGCCTTGCAGGTGACCAGCAAGCGCTGGATAGGCTCGTCGGTTTCAGGGGTTTGTGCGCTGATGGGCCAGTGTTGCGAATCTTCGCCTTCAATCAGGGTCAACTTTTGCACGGCTTTATAGGCTTGCAGGCGGTCGTCGTTGCGCAGAATGAGGGTGACGGGCAGGCCGGCGCGTGCCAGTCGTGTTGCCCACAGCATCCCCATGCTGCCTGCACCGAGAATGTGCCAGGTGGTGCTAGCCCGTGCCGGTGCGTTTGGGGGATTTTGGGGGATGGCCGAATCTGGCATGTGAGCTCGCAAGTGAATGAAGTCGAAGAACCGCTATAATGCCCGCGCATTTTAACTGTCAGGTCAGGCGTGCTCCATCTGTGTTGAGCGCGCCGTTTATTATTGGAGAAATTACATGCCGTCGTTCGACGTGGTATCCGAACTGGACAAGCACGAAGTCACCAACGCCGTCGAGAACGCCGTCAAGGAGCTGGACCGTCGTTATGACCTCAAGGGTAAAGGTACTTTCGAGTTCAAGGAAAAGGATTTGACGGTCAACTTGACCGCTGAAGCCGACTTCCAGCTCGAAGCCATGATCGAGATCCTCAAGCTGGCACTGGTCAAGCGCAAGATCGACGTTCAGTGCCTTGAGGTCAAGGACGCTTACGCTTCGGGCAAGTTGATGAAGCAGGAAGCGGTGCTCAAGGAAGGCATTGATAAAGAGCTGGCGAAAAAGATCGTCGCTCATGTCAAGGACGCCAAGCTCAAGGTTCAGGCCGCCATTCAGGGCGAGCAAGTGCGTATCACGGGTAAAAAACGTGATGACCTGCAAGAAGCCATCGCTGCGTTGCGTGCCAAGACGTTCGACATGCCGCTGCAGTTCAACAACTTCCGCGACTGATCACCACCCGGGGAACCTCTGGCGATCATTGACGTCCGATTTTCCTGGGCGCTGCAGAAACGATTGAGCTGCCAGGGTGGCTCGATCGTTTTGCTGAATAAATGACGCTGGCAGGTAATGGCGTGAGGAGATAAAAATGGATTTGAACACTGAAGTTGATCAATTGATCAAGGCCTCCCAGGCCTGGGTTCCGATGATCATGGAGTACGGCAGTCGCGTGCTGCTGGCACTGGTTACCCTGGCTGTCGGCTGGTGGCTGATTAACCGCCTGACGACCAAGATCGGTCAGTTGCTGGCGTTGAGAAAGGCGGATCTTGCGCTGCAGGGCTTTATCAGCAGCCTGGCCAATATCATTCTCAAGATATTGCTGATTGTCAGTGTTGCATCGATGATCGGTATTCAGACCACCTCGTTTGTGGCAGCCATCGGTGCGGCAGGTCTGGCCATTGGCCTGGCATTGCAGGGCAGCCTGGCCAACTTTGCAGGTGGGGTACTGATTCTGTTGTTCCGCCCGTTCAAGATCGGTGACTGGATCGAAGCTCAAGGTGTAAGCGGGACTGTCGACAGCATTCAGATTTTCCACACGGTGCTGCGTACCGGTGACAACAAAACCGTCATCGTGCCAAACGGTAACCTGTCCAACGGCATCATCACCAACTACAACCGTCAGCCGACGCGCAAGGTGGTGTTTGATGTGGGTGTGGACTACGAAGCTGATCTGCAGAAGGTGCGTGAAGTGTTGTTGGCGCTGGCCGATGACCCGCGCGTGCTGAAGCAGCCTGCTCCGGTCGTTGTGGTGACTGCCTTGGGCGACAGTGCTATCACCATGTCGCTGCGGGTTTGGGTCAACACCCCGGATTACTGGGATGTACTCTTTATGCTCAACGAGCATTCGCGTGACCGCTTGAAGGCTGAAGGTATTGATATTCCTTTTCCGCAGCGTGTAGTACGTGTGGTTCAGGAAGTGGCTGCGGAATAAGGCCGGGAACTGCACCTGATTATTGAGTCAGGTCTGGATAAACAATTAAAGGGGCTAAGGCCCCTTTAATTGTTTTTGTCCCCTGGCCAGGGCAGGGGTCTATGTTGGTTTGGGTAAAGATAAATAAGTGATAATTGATTGCATTTAGTGATGTTAGTTAGCTTGCTATATATATGGTTTTTAACCGATAAATAAAAAGCCACGCCCTGAGACAGGGCGTGGCTTTGACTAAGCATTATGTTTGTAACTAGCCCCAGGGCTGTTATTACAAGATGTTCAGTGGGTATTCAGCAATCAGGCGCAAGTCGTTTACGTCATTGCCGTTGTTGCTGGTGGTGCGGTAGATCGCGCTACGCAGACGCAAAGACAGGTCTTTGGCCGGGCCTTCCTGCAACACGTACTTGGTTTCGAAGTCGAATTCGTGCTCTTTGCCTTCGCCATCAGTCGTGGAGATGTTGTCGCCTTTAACGTAGCGAGCCATGAAGCTCAGGCCTGGCACGCCGTAGCTGGCCATGTTCAGGTCGTAGCGACCCTGCCAGGAGCGTTCGTCACGCTGGTTGAAGTCGGAATATTGCACGGAGTTGGCGAGGAAAATAGTACCGCCGCCGTCTACGCCGTAGTAGTAAGCGCTGTCACCGGTGGAGCGCTGGTGAGCGATGGTGAACTTGTGGGCGCCCAGGCTATAGGCGGCTGCCAGGCTCCAGATTTTGTTGTCAACGTCGCCGGCGCGTTCCTGACCCTGGCTCGAGGTTCTGTAGCCGTTGAAGTCGAAGTTCAGGGCTTGAGACTCTGCGATTGGCAGGGTGTAGTTCAGGTTGATGTACTGCTTCTTGAAGTAGTCATCAACATCGGATGCGGCAATGCCGCCGACGAAGTTGTCAGTGAACTGGTAGGTTGCGCCGGCAATATTGGCGGCGGTCAGGCCTGGCTCACCTTTGCCGTTGATGCTGTCACGGGCCATGCCAGTCTGGGAGCTCAGTGCGGTGAAGCGACCTGCGGTCAGCTCCAGGCCTTTGATTTCCTTGCTGGTGATCAGGGTGCCGGTAGCAACCTCAGGCAGCAGGCGGCTGTCGTCAGTGGAGAAAACCGGGCTGGCGACGAACTGGTTGCCGTATTTCAGCTCGGTGTCGGACAGGCGGAATTTGACCGCGCCGCCGATTTTCCCTTGGGTATCTTCAGGGGAGCCATCGCTTTTGCTGGCGAACAGGCCGTTGCCCTGGCGACCGGCACCGCCATCCAGGCGTGCAGTACCCATGGCGAAAGCATCAACACCGACACCAATGGTGCCTTGGGTGAAGCCGGACTGGTAGTTAAGCAGCTCGCTCAGGCCCCAATCTTCACGGTAGCCGCTTTTGAACGAACCATCGGCCTGCTGCTTGTTGCCAGCACCGTTACGGAAGTCGCGGTTCATGTACAGCATGCGGGTTTTGGAAGTCAGCGTGCTGTCTTCAACGAAACCTTTTGCGTCGTCCTGGGACGAAGCCATTGCGAACTGAGTAGTGCCGGCTGAAACAGCCAGGGCGATCATGCTCCACTTCATCACGCGCATCGTGATTTGCTCCTTTGGTTTTTAGGAAGAGTACTGCCGTCCCACCTGAATTATTATCTGGGCGGCTCTTTCTTTTTGTGTCGGCGCAAACTTATATCACGCCGGCAATATTGGCGATACTTGCTCTCATAACCTTTCAGCTTCTTTACAGCCATGTCGCAAATGGCACCCCACATGTCGCAAGCGCGCCGCTTAGAGCCTTGTTTGAGCATCTATTCAGTACTGTTTCCAGTGTTGGGCATATGATTGATTTCATGTTGCCTACAATGAAAACTCAAAATTCCTACTGTTTAGCTATTGTTATTTATCGTCGGGTTGCTGTGCTCCTGCTCAGGCCTGGCGACTGTGTCAATGATCTATGCAACAAGCGTGCTCAAATTCCTGCCTGGATGAAAAATAAATAATATTCTGCGTTTTTGAGCTATGAGGCCTGATCTTGCTTGGGTCAAACGGCGATAAAGCTGCCTTCAGGGTGTTGTTTTTTGTTGCAAGGAGTGGTGCCTATCCCGGATTTACGCCTTAAGCGTTACCGGTTAACACCCGCTGGGGTGGCAGGTGACGTTTTGGCGCGCTTGAAACATGCGCTTTGTGCAGTTTTGGTGCATAAGTGTTCGAGCACTGTTGCTTGGGCGTGCAGCGTCGCATTTGCGGTGCGTGCAGGGCTGGAGGCGTGATGCCAGTCGCAATCAAGGGTATCCTTGATTCCTGTCGTCTGGCCTGCGGTGAATGTCACCGGGTGCCGGGTTGTGCTGAAATGAACGGTCAAACAGGAGAGCTCCCAGTGTTCGCTTTGGATACACGTCTTCAAGAGGATACCTGGCTGATAGGGGACTTCCCCTTGTGCCGCTTGCTGCTTTCCAATGATTCGAATTACCCCTGGTTTATCCTGGTGCCGCGACGCGAGGGTATAACTGAACTGTTTCAATTGGATGACGCCGACCAACAGCGGATGTGGGCTGAGACCACGGCTTTGGCGCGGGTGCTGAAAGAGTCGTACGGTGCGGATAAAATCAATGTTGCCACCCTGGGTAATGTCGTCAGTCAGTTGCACATGCATGTGATTGTTCGTTACCGGGCTGATGTGGCATGGCCAGGGCCTGTCTGGGGCAAGCATCCTGCAAAACCCTATGCGCCGGCAGAGGTGCGTGCTGTCCGGGACAGGCTGGCATCGGCTCTTGATGCAAGTTTTACTATTTCGGAGGGTTGATCGTGACGCTTGAAGCGCGAGTGATGGACCTTGAAAGCCGCGTGGCTTTTCAGGATGACACCATTCAGGCATTGAATGATGTACTGGTGGCCCAGCAGAACACCGTGGATCGTCTGCAGATGCAGATGGCCGCCTTGCTCAAGCGCCAGGAGGAAATGGGCGGGCAGTTCGAGTCGTTTGAAGAAGAGGCTCCGCCACCGCACTATTGATTGTTTTGTGCAGGCATAAAAAAACCGCGATTCAGCCTGGCTGATCGCGGTTTTTTTTCAGGCTTGAATCAGCGGCGCGGCAATGCTGCGATCACGTCTTCGGCCTGCAGGCCCTTGTCGCGGTTCATGACCGAGAACTCGACACGTTGCCCTTCCACCAAAACACGGTGGCCCTCGCCACGAATGGCGCGGAAGTGTACAAAAATATCATCACCGGAATCTCGGGAGATAAAGCCGAAACCCTTTGAGGTGTTGAACCATTTGACAGTCCCTGTATCGCGGTTGGTCATGTCATAGCTTTGCGAGGACGACGAAGGTGACGATTTATAGAAGCTGACAGCAAGATGAAGCAGTACGGCAATAACAGCAGGTGTCAGGCCCAGGAGAACAGCGGGCTGATCACCAATCGGCAGCAGCAGGCCGAACAGGGTCAGGGTCTGCAGGACAACGGACAGTACCAGCAGCGCACTGACCAGATTCTGCAGTTGATGGCGCGGGCCTTTATTCCAGAATGGAATGACTGGGGCCAGTGTCAGGTTCAGCAGGCCAAAAAACGCCAGGTAAAGGGCATCAGGATGTTGTAGGTAAGGTAAAGCTTCAGATTGCAGGCTGGGAATAAAGGACAGCAGCAAAGCCGCTGCACCCGTTATCAGGTGGACGATTTTCAACATTTCAATGACTCACATTAAGATAGATCGCAAGGAAGAGCTGATTGCGCACGGTTCGCTTCAGAAAAAATGGAGGCGCTGGACACGTGAGTTCATCAGCCTATGCGCCCTCGCCGGAGGCGAAAATTGGGCAACACGCTGCCTATTTAACAGCAAAGCTTGGGTCTACTCAAATTAAGCGTATGGGTCTATCTGTGAGTGAGACTGTTCGATGAGGCCTAGGCAAAATCAGCTTATTACGAAAGCCTTGTCTTAGACGCATGTAGGCCTCTGGTCTGGGGGTTGGGGGGTGGTGTGATCTGATGGGGGTGCTGCCTGCTCCGTCCATGACCATATTCGCCGCACGTAGCGAGAGCGCTCCTACAGATTTGCGGGTTTGATCCGCTGGATAAGAATTTTTACATGTCGTTTTATGAGGCAAGTTCTTTGAAAAAAGAGTAATCAAATCCAATGATGCGCAATGGAGTGCTTTTGCGATGGGGCGATTGATGCGGCAAGAAAATGCCGGGTGCAGATCAATGCAGAGGGTCAGGATTGACCCTGCCATTCTGGACTTTGGCATCACGCTGGCCCGGCCATTATCACGTTCGGTACGGTTGAATGGCTTTGCCACCTGTTTGCGGCTTGAGGAAGTGTATTGGGAGGTGTTGTCCGATATATCACGTATCAACAAGTGTTCAATAAATACGCTGCTGTCCTATATCGACCTGGAGGTTCACTTGCGCCATGGCGGGGTGAAGAACTTCAGTGGGTTCATTCGGGTCGTCTGCGTCATGCACTTGTTGAAAATGGGTCGCGGCCTTCAGGAGGTAAAACAGCAGCAGGTGTTTGCGGGTTGAAGGCCGCAGCCGGCTGGAGGTGCATGCTCGACGGCTTGTAATCGCCCACTATTTATGATGCATTTAGGTGCTTCTGGCTGTTCATGCGGCTGCAATGGCTCGATTTACCAGATATAATCTCGCTCTTTGCTGTGCGGCCCTGCTTAAGGGTTGCCGCTAACGGATTGTCGAGACACGCCAATGCCCATGTACGATTACCAGTGCGCTTCCTGTGGTCATCAGCTGGAAGCCATTCAAAAGATCAGCGCTGCACCGCTGGTTGATTGTCCAGCCTGTCAGGCCCCCGAGCTGAAGAAAATGCTGTCCATGCCGGGTTTCCGCCTTAGCGGTACAGGCTGGTATGAAACAGACTTCAAGACAGGCTCGAAAAAGAATCTGGCAGGCGGCGATAAATCCGACTGAGGTCTAGCGAAAGCAGTCAGAACACAAGCGGGCTCTTGCAAGGTTACCAGCACCGACGGTGCGCAAGACCTCCACCGAATTTCGAATTACGAGAAGTGAAACCACTACCATGATGCGCAGCCATTATTGCGGCCAACTGAACGAAAGCCTGGACGGCCAGGAAATTACCCTTTGCGGATGGGTTCACCGTCGCCGTGACCACGGTGGGGTGATTTTCCTCGATATCCGTGATCGTGATGGTCTGGCCCAGGTGGTTTTCGACCCGGATCGCGCTGAGACCTTCGCCGCTGCCGACCGTGTGCGCAGCGAGTATGTTGTCAAGATCACCGGCAAGGTACGTCTGCGTCCTGCCGGTGCAGGCAATACCAACATGGCGTCGGGCATGATCGAAGTGCTGGGCTATGAGCTGGAAGTGCTGAACGAAGCAGAAACCCCGCCATTCCCGCTTAACGAATTCTCGGATGTCGGCGAAGAAACCCGTTTGCGCTACCGCTTTATCGACTTGCGTCGCCCGGAAATGCTCGAGAAGCTGCGCCTGCGTTCGCGCATGACCACCAGCATTCGTCGTTACCTGGACGAGAACGGTTTCCTGGACGTTGAAACTCCGATCCTGACCCGTGCCACCCCGGAAGGCGCCCGTGACTACCTGGTGCCTAGCCGTACTCACGCCGGTTCGTTCTTTGCACTGCCGCAATCGCCACAGCTGTTCAAGCAGTTGCTGATGGTGGCCGGTTTTGACCGCTACTACCAGATCGCCAAGTGCTTCCGCGACGAAGACCTGCGTGCTGACCGTCAGCCTGAGTTCACTCAGATCGACATCGAAACCAGCTTCCTCGATGAAAAAGACATCATGGGCCTTACCGAAGGCATGATCCGCAACCTGTTCAAGGAAGTGCTGGATCTGGAATTCGGCGAATTCCCGCACATGACCTTCGAAGAGGCCATGCGCCGCTACGGCTCCGACAAGCCTGACCTGCGTAACCCGCTGGAACTGGTTGACGTTGCCGATCAGCTCAAAGACGTGGATTTCAAAGTGTTCAGCGGCCCGGCCAACGACCCTAAATGCCGTATTGCGGCCCTGCGGGTTCCGGGTGCTGCAAGCATGCCGCGCAAGCAGATCGACGACTACACCAAGTTTGTCGGCATCTACGGTGCCAAAGGCCTGGCGTACATCAAGGTCAACGAGCGCGCCAAAGGCGTGGAAGGTCTGCAGTCGCCGATCGTTAAAAACATCCCTGAGGCCAACCTGAACGTGATCCTGGATCGCGTCGGTGCCGTCGATGGCGATATCGTGTTCTTCGGTGCCGACAAGGCCAAGATCGTCAGCGAGGCCCTGGGCGCGCTGCGTATCAAGGTGGGTAACGACCTGAACCTGCTGACCTGCGAGTGGGCCCCTATGTGGGTGGTCGACTTCCCGATGTTCGAAGAGAACGACGACGGCAGCTTCAGCGCCTTGCACCACCCGTTCACTGCTCCGAAGTGCTCGCCTGAAGAGCTGGAAGCCAACCCGGCAACCGCGATCTCCCGTGCCTACGATATGGTCTTGAACGGTACCGAGCTGGGTGGCGGTTCGATCCGTATCCACCGCAAGGAAATGCAGCAAGCGGTATTCCGCCTGCTGGGTATCGAAGAAGCCGAGCAGGAAGAGAAATTCGGCTTCCTGCTGGACGCCCTGAAGTACGGCGCGCCGCCCCATGGTGGCCTGGCCTTCGGTCTGGATCGTCTGGTCATGCTGATGACCGGTGCACAATCGATTCGTGAAGTGATTGCCTTCCCGAAAACCCAGAGTGCTGCCTGTGTCATGACACAAGCACCTGGCGTGGTTGACGCCAAAGCGTTGCGCGAGCTGCATATTCGTTTGCGCGAACAAGCCAAGGCAGAGTAAGTCTGACCTTCAAAGGCGCATCTTCGGGTGCGCCTTTGCATTTGGGGTCGAGAATTTTTATTGACAGGCCTTGGCCTGGCAAGGTTTTTAAAGGGATTCGGAGTGCGTTATGGCAGGTCATTCTAAGTGGGCGAACATCAAGCACCGCAAAGAGCGTCAGGATGCCAAAAAAGGCAAGATTTTCACCAAGTGGATCCGTGAACTGACCGTTGCTGCCCGTCAAGGTGGCGGCGATCCGAGTTCCAATCCGCGCCTGCGTCTGGCGCTGGACAAGGCCCTTGGGGCGAACATGAGTCGCGATATCATTGATCGCGCCGTGGCCCGTGGTGCCGGTGCGGCTGATACCGATGACATGGTCGAATTGAGCTACGAAGGCTATGGCCCGGGTGGCGTAGCCGTAATGGTCGAGTGCATGACCGACAACCGTAACCGTACTGCTGCGGCTGTACGCCATGCGTTCAGCAAGTGTGGCGGCAACCTGGGTACTGACGGTTCTGTTGCCTATCTGTTCGAGCGCAAGGGCCAGATCTCCTATGCAGCCGGCGTTGATGAGGATGCCTTGATGGAAGCCGCGATGGAGGCCGATGCCGACGACGTGGTGACCAACGAAGATGGCTCCATCGATGTGTTCACGTCGTTCTCCAGCTTCTATGCCGTGCGTAACGCCCTGGAAGCGGCAGGTTTCAAGCCGACGGATGCTGAAATCGTCATGTTGCCGACCACCAGTGCCGAGCTTGATCTGGAGGGCGCAGAAAAGGTTCTCAAGTTGATCGACATGCTTGAAGACCTGGATGACGTCCAAAACGTCTACTCCAATGCTGAAATCCCTGACGCCGTCCTGGAACAGCTTGCCTGAGCGATTGCGTCAATCAAGAGGCCGGAGGTGCTCCGTCGCGACAATCGCGGCGCTGGGCACCTCCGGCTTCTGCCTTTAAGCTGTCCGGGTATGTGCCGGTGGGCATCACTTCATAAGCTGTAGGCGTTATGACTCTTATTCTTGGTATCGATCCGGGTTCGCGAATCACCGGTTATGGCGTCGTGCGAGACACTGGGCGTGGCTGTGTGTACGTGGCTTCGGGATGTATTCGTACGGGGAGCGGCGAACTGCATGAGCGGTTGCAGATCGTCTATCGTGGGGTGCGTGAGGTTATTCAGACGTACGGTCCTGTCACCATGGGCATCGAAAAGGTGTTTATGGCCCGCAATGCCGATTCGGCTCTCAAGCTGGGGCAGGCCAGGGGCGCGGCCATTGTTGCGGGAGCCGAAGAAAACCTGGAGATCGCCGAGTATTCGGCAACCCAGGTCAAGCAGGCGGTGGCGGGTACAGGTGGCGCCAATAAAGAACAGGTGATGATGATGGTCATGCACCTGCTCAAGCTGACCAGCAAGCCGCAAATCGATGCGTCGGATGCCCTTGCGATTGCCTTGTGCCATGCCCACACTCGCTCCAGCTTGCTGCCCCACGGGCTGGGTGCGGCCCGTAGCCGTGGCGGGCGTTTGCGGCTGTGAAACGCAATTTTTAACTGGATTGGGCTTCCTGACAGGGCTTCATCTGTAATGATGCGGCTCTGTCTTTGTATTTGTCAGCCATTGATCTGGCCAGTGAAAGGATCTGAAACGTGATTGGACGCTTGCGCGGCACTCTGGCTGAAAAACAGCCGCCGCACCTGATTCTCGATGTAAACGGCTTGGGTTATGAGCTGGAAGTACCGATGACCACGCTTTATCGATTACCGTCTGTCGGCGAGCCACTGACCCTGCATACCCATCTTGTGGTTCGCGAAGACGCCCAGTTGCTCTATGGTTTCATAGGCAAGCGCGAGCGTGACTTTTTTCGTGAGCTGATCCGGCTCAACGGCGTCGGCCCCAAGCTGGCGCTGGCGTTGATGTCCAGCCTGGAAGTCGATGAGCTTGTGCGCTGTGTGCAGGCTCAGGACACATCGGCCTTGACCAAGGTTCCGGGGGTGGGCAAAAAGACCGCGGAACGACTGCTGGTAGAGTTGAAGGATCGTTTCAAGGCGTGGGAGCAAGTACCCAGCATGTTCGCCCTGGTCCCTAATCAGCCGGATGCTCCGGTGCCGGTCGCCAGCGCTGAAAGTGATGCGGTGAGTGCCTTGATCTCCCTGGGCTATAAGCCTCAGGAAGCGAGCAAGGCGGTTTCTGCGATCAAGGATAAAACGTTGAGCAGTGAAGACATGATTCGCCGAGCCCTCAAGGGGATGATTTAAGTGATTGAAGCTGATCGACTGATTACAGCCTCAAGCGGGCGGGACCGGGAAGAAGTTCAGGATCGGGCGATTCGGCCTCTGAGCCTGGCCGACTATATTGGCCAGCCCACCGTTCGCGAGCAGATGGAGCTGTTTATCCAGGCTGCGCGCGGGCGTGCCGAATCGCTGGATCACACATTGATCTTTGGGCCGCCCGGGCTGGGCAAGACGACGCTGGCCAACATCATCGCCCAGGAAATGGGCGTATCGATCAAGAGCACTTCCGGGCCTGTTCTGGAGCGCCCGGGTGATCTGGCTGCGCTGCTGACCAACCTTGAGCCCCATGATGTGCTCTTTATCGATGAAATCCATCGCCTTTCACCCATTGTCGAGGAAGTGCTTTACCCGGCCATGGAGGACTTCCAGCTCGATATCATGATTGGCGAAGGGCCGGCTGCGCGTTCCATCAAACTCGATCTGCCGCCTTTTACCCTGGTGGGGGCGACCACGCGCGCCGGGATGCTGACCAACCCGTTGCGTGATCGTTTCGGGATTGTTCAGCGACTGGAGTTCTATAGTACTGACGACCTGGCGACGATTGTCAGTCGCTCGGCGGGTATCTTCGGTTTGCCGCTCGACCCTGAAGGTGCGTATGAAATTGCCCGGCGGGCTCGCGGGACACCGCGTATCGCCAACCGTTTGCTGCGTCGTGTGCGGGATTTTGCCGAGGTGCGTGCCAAGGGGCATATCACCAAGCCGGTCGCTGACCTGGCGTTGAACCTGCTGGACGTAGATGAGCATGGTTTTGATCATCAGGACCGGCGATTGCTGCTGACCATGATCGAGAAGTTCGATGGCGGGCCTGTGGGAGTCGATAGCCTTGCCGCAGCAATCAGCGAAGAGCGTCATACGATTGAAGATGTGCTGGAGCCGTATCTGATTCAGCAGGGTTACATCATGCGTACGCCGCGTGGTCGCGTTGTGACCCGGCATGCGTATTTGCACTTTGGTTTAAACATTCCGTCACGATTAGGCGATATGCCTGTGGTAGACGAATTTCTGAATGCTTTGGATGATTAATAAGCCGTTAGCGGTCGATTTTTTTAAGGTTTTTGCTGTCTCAAGGACTGGCGCTGAAAATCTTCGGTCATAAAGGCCAAGAAGCGTAAAAAACAGTGGTTTGGCGGATTGGCAACCTGAGGAGTAAGCACTAGAGTATGCGCGCGCAAAACAGGCTTGAGCCGTTCGCACATCGCTGTCGCGTTTATTACGAGGACACCGATGCGGGTGGCGTCGTGTATTACGTAAATTATCTAAAGTTTATGGAGCGGGCTCGAACCGAAAGGCTGCGGGAATTGGGGTTTGCCCAGTCCGCGCTGGCAGGCGAGAACCTGTTATTTGTCGTGCATTCCAGCGAGGCGCGCTACCACGCACCGGCGCGACTGGACGACGAACTGTTGGTAAGTGCGCAAGTGATGGAACTCAACCGTGCCAGCCTGCGTTTCAAGCAGCAGGTCTGGCGGGCTGCAGATGCAACGCTGCTCTGTGAAGGGCAGTTTTTGGTGGCCTGTGTGCGCGCCGATAGTTTTAAACCCCGAGCCATTCCCGAAGCTCTACGTACGGCCTTTGCCGACGTGAGCGGCGCGGGTAAACATTTAGAGCAGGAGATAAAGCGTGGAAGCTAACGTCGTCGACCATTCCTCCATGTGGAGCTTGGTCAGCAATGCCAGCATTGTTGTGCAGTTGGTAATGTTGACCCTGCTGGCCGCATCGGTTACCTCGTGGGTCATGATTTTTCAGCGCAGCACCATGTTGCGCGCCGGTCGACGTGCCCTTGAAAGCTTTGAAGAGCGTTTTTGGTCGGGTATCGACCTGTCGAAACTGTATCGTCAGGCAGGTAGCAATCCGGATCCGGACTCGGGCGTGGAACAAATCTTTCGTGCCGGTTTCAAAGAGTTCTCGCGTCTGCGTCAGCAGCCGGGCGTTGATCCTGAAGCGGTTATGGAAGGTGTGGCGCGTGCCATGCGCGTGGCCATCTCCCGTGAAGAAGAAAAGCTTGAACAAAGCTTGCCGTTCCTGGCCACCGTTGGTTCCGTAAGCCCGTATATCGGCCTGTTTGGTACCGTATGGGGCATCATGAACTCCTTCCGTGGCCTGGCCACTGCCCAGCAGGCGACACTGGCGACTGTAGCGCCAGGCATTGCCGAAGCACTGATCGCAACGGCCATCGGCTTGTTCGCGGCCATCCCGGCAGTTATTGCTTACAACCGTTTTGCTGCCCGTAGCGAAACGCTGATCGGCCGCTACTACACCTTCGCCGATGAATTCCAGGCGATCCTGCACCGCAAAGTGCACACCAGCGAAGAATAAGCAGGTAATTTCCAATGGCTTTAATCGCTCGAGCGCGTAAAAAGCGCAAGCCGGTCGCCGAGATGAACGTAGTGCCTTACATCGACGTGATGCTGGTGCTGCTGGTCATTTTCATGGTGACCGCACCGATGCTCAACCAGGGTGTGAAGGTTGATTTGCCCAAGGTCTCCAGCGAGGCTTTGCCGCAAGACAACAATACCCAGGTTCTGACCATTTCGATCAAGGCTGACAAGACCTATTTCTGGAACCTTGGCAGCGAAGTCGACACCGACAAGCAGATGGACAAGGCAATGACCTTGCCCCAGATGACTGACGCCGTGACCAAGATCATCCGCGCAGGCAATGAAGGCGGCAAGCACACCCAGGTGTTTATTCGCGGTGACAAGACCGTGGATTACGGGGCGGTAATGGGGGCTATGGGTGGTCTGCAGAAGGCCGGGGTCGGTAACGTTGGCTTGATAACCGAGGCTCCCTGATGCGCGAACAGCGGGAGCCGTCCGCCTCTGAAAACTATTTTTGGCCTGCAGTCTGGGCGGTAGGGTTGCACGTCCTGATTTTTGGCCTGCTGTTTGTCAGCTTTGCCATGACTCCGGAACTGCCGCCTTCCAAACCGATTGTTCAGGCGACCTTGTACCAGCTCAAGTCCAAAAGTCAGGCGACCACCCAGACCAATCAAAAGATTGCGGGTGAGGCGAAGAAATCCGCCGCGCGCCAGACCGAAGTCGAGCAGATGGAACAAAAGAAGGTTGAGCAGGAAGCTGTAAAAGCTGCGGAACAAAAGAAAGAAGAGGCTGCCGAAAAAGCTGCAGAAGCCAAGAAGGCTGACGAAGCCAAAGCGAGCGAGGCCAAAAAGGCAGACGAGGCGAAGAAGGCTGATGAAGCCAAGAAAGCCGATGATGCCAAAAAGGCCACTGAAGCCAAAAAAGCCGAAGAGAAAAAACTGGCTGACATAGCCAAGAAAAAATCCGAGGAAGAGGCCAAGAAGGCTGCGGAAGAAGAGGCCAAGAAAAAGGCCGCGGAAGACGCCAAGAAAAAAGCGGCTGAAGATGCGAAGAAAAAAGCAGCTGAAGACGCCAAGAAAAAGGCCGTAGCAGACGAGGCGAAAAAGAAATCCGCCGAAGATGCGAAGAAAAAGGCCGCTGCCGATGCCGCCAAGAAAAAGGCCGTGGAAGCAGCTCGTAAATCGACCGAAGAGAAAAAGGCGCAAGCCTTGGCTGATTTGCTTTCCGATACGCCGCAACGCCAGCAGGCGCTGGCAGATGAGCAAGGTGATGAGGTCGCCGGCAGTTTCGATGACTTGATTCGTGCTCGTGCAGCAGAAGGGTGGGCCCGTCCGCCATCGGCGCGCAAAAACATGACAGTGGTGCTGCAGATCGGCATGTTGCCAGATGGTACGGTAACCTCTGTGACGGTTGCCAAATCCAGCGGTGACGGACCGTTCGACAGCTCCGCAGTGGCAGCGGTCAAGAATATTGGCCGTTTAACGGAAATGCAGGGTATGAAACCCAGCGATTTTAATCCTTATCGATCGTTCAAGATGACATTCACACCTGAGGATCTAGCCTTGTGATTAAACTTTTTCGAGGACTGCTGGTCGTCGTCTGCTGCCTGGCAGGGATGGCTGTAGCAGATGAAAAGAACATCCTGGTCACCAGTGGCAGCGATCGGGCAACGCCAATTGCCGTAGTCCCTTTTGGTTGGCAGGGCGGTACAGTGCTGCCGGACGACATGGCTGAAATTATCGGCAATGACCTGCGCAACTCGGGTTACTACGCGCCGATTCCAAAGCAGAACATGATCGGCTTGCCTACCCAGGCCAGCGAAGTCATTTTCCGCGACTGGAAAGCCCTGGGTGCCCAGTACGTAATGGTTGGCAATATCGTGCCGGCAGGCGGTCGCCTGCAGGTGCAATACGCCTTGTTCAACGTTGCAACCGAGCAGCCAGTACTGACTGGCAGTGTGTCGGGCACGGCTGAACAGCTGCGGGACATGGCGCATTACATCTCCGATCAGTCGTTTGAAAAACTGACCGGTATCAAAGGTGCATTCTCCACCCGTCTTCTTTACGTGACGGCCGAGCGTGCCAGTGCCACCAACACCCGTTACACCCTGCAACGTTCGGACTACGACGGTGCCCGTGCCGTGACCCTGCTGCAATCCCGTGAGCCGATCCTGTCGCCGCGTTTTGCGCCCGATGGCAAACGCATCGCTTATGTGTCGTTCGAGCAGAAACGTCCTCGCATCTTCGTGCAGAACATTGATACCGGCCGCCGTGAGCAGATCACCAATTTCGAAGGTCTGAACGGTGCGCCAGCATGGTCGCCGGACGGCTCGAAACTGGCGTTCGTATTGTCCAAGGACGGTAATGCCGAGATCTATGTGATGGATCTGGCTTCCCGCGGGTTGACTCGTGTTACCAACAACCCTGCAATTGATACAGAACCTTTCTGGGGTAAAGATGGTTCTACCATCTATTTCACCTCCGACCGTGGCGGCAAACCACAGATCTACAAGACCAACGTTGGCAGCGGTAACGCAGAGCGCGTGACCTTTATCGGCAACTACAACGCCAGTCCTAAGCTTTCGGCTGACGAAAAGACCCTGGTAATGATCCATCGTCAGGACGGCTTCACCAATTTCCGTGTTGCGGCGCAAGATTTGCAGCGTGGAAGCGTGAAAATCCTCACAGATACCAACCTTGATGAGTCTGCTACTGTTGCGCCCAACGGCACCATGGTAATCTACGCCACCCGCCAGCAGGGCCGGGGAGTCTTGATGCTCGTGTCCATTAATGGACGCGTAAGGCTCCCTCTTCCTACCGCTCAAGGCGAAGTCAGAGAACCTTCCTGGTCCCCTTACCTGAACTGACGTGGTGATAGCTTTACGTTGCACATAACACTTGGGGTTCATTAGGAGTTTTACGATGGAAATGCTGAAGTTTGGTAAATTTGCTGCGCTGGCACTGGCCATGGCTGTAGCTGTAGGTTGCTCGTCCAAAGGCGGCGACAATGCCGGTGAAGGCGCTGCTGTTGATCCAAACGCTGGTTACGGCGCAAACACTGGCGCTGTTGATGGTTCCCTGAGCGAAGAAGCTGCTCTGCGCGCTATCACTGTTTTCTACTTCGAATACGATTCTTCGGACCTGAAACCAGAAGCAATGCGCGCTCTGGACGTTCACGCCAAAGACCTGAAAGCTAACGGCGCTCGCGTTGTTCTGGAAGGTAACACTGACGCCCGTGGTACTCGTGAGTACAACATGGCACTGGGCGAGCGTCGTGCGAAAGCCGTTCAACGCTACCTGGTACTGCAAGGCGTTTCTCCAGCACAGCTGGAGCTGGTGTCCTACGGTAAAGAGCGTCCAATCGCTACTGGCAACGACGAACAGTCGTGGGCTCAAAACCGTCGCGTCGAACTGCGTAAGTAATTCGTCATGCGAACGTGCCGCCGTGCTGTAACTATTCTGACTCTCAGCCTCCTGCCGCTATCGGCATGGGCTGCGGTTCCTGTGGTCGATGACAACTCTGGCTATAACAATAGCGGGGGGAGTTATCCGTCACCGGGTTATGGTGCGAGCGGCGCCTATGCCGGGGGAGGGGTTTCGACCCCTGTCTCGGCACAGGGCGAGCTGTTCAACCAGCTGCAACAAATGCAGGAACAGATTGCACGCCAACAGGGTGTGATTGAAGTTCTGCAGAACGACATTTCGCGCATGAAACAAGAAAGCCTGGAGCGATACCAGGAACTTGATCGGCGTATTGGTGCTGGCATTGCTCCTGCTGCCGCCCCTGATAATTCTTCTGCTGGTGGCGCTAATGCCGCCGGTAATACAGCAGCGCCTGCTTCCCAGGCCGCTGCCAGTGCCGAGCCTGGCGATCCGGCGAAAGAGAAGCTCTATTACGATGCTGCTTTCGACCTGATCAAAGCCAAGGACTTCGACAAGGCCAGCCAGGCATTTACTGCCTTTTTGCGCAAATACCCCAACAGTCAGTACGCGGGTAACGCCCAGTACTGGTTGGGAGAAGTAAACCTGGCCAAAGGTGATTTGCAAGCGGCAGGCCAGGCCTTTGCCAAGGTCAGCCAGTTGTACCCCAAGCATGCCAAAGTGCCGGACTCGCTCTACAAGCTTGCTGATGTAGAGCGCCGCCTGGGCCATACCGACAAGGTAAAAGGCATTCTGCAGCAGGTTGTAGCCCAGTATCCAGGCACTTCCGCTGCACAGTTGGCGCAACGCGACTTGCAGCGTATGTAAGCAATAACCGGCTTTAATCGAGAAACCCGCGCCTGTCGCGGGTTTTTTCGTTAGAATCCACGCCCTTTTATGAAATACGCTCTTCTGGATCCTGCGCGAGCAGATTTTTTGGAGTGCCTGACGGAGGCGGACAGCCTGTTTAGCTGTTACGCCCGTGGCGAATATGCAAGACACATTGAGAATTACCGAAGTTTTTTACTCGTTGCAGGGTGAAACGCGGACGGCTGGCCTGCCCACCGTTTTTGTGCGCCTGACTGGCTGCCCTTTGCGCTGCGGTTACTGTGACAGCGCTTATGCCTTCAGTGGCGGGACTGTGCGCCCTCTGGACGACATCCTTGAGCAGGTTGCCGGCTTTCGCCCGCGTTATGTGTGCGTGACAGGCGGCGAGCCGCTGGCCCAGCCCAATGCCATTCCTCTACTTAAGCAGCTCTGCGATGCGGGCTATGAAGTCTCGATCGAGACCAGTGGTGCGCTGGATATCTCGGCGGTAGATCCGCGCGTCAGTCGCGTGCTGGATTTGAAAACGCCGGGCTCCAAGGAGTCCCACCGCAACCTCTACGAAAACATCGCCCTGTTGACGCCCAACGACCAGGTCAAGTTTGTGATCTGCTCGCGGGAAGACTATGACTGGGCAGTGTCCAAGTTGATTGAATACGGGCTGGAGCGACGTGCAGGCGAAGTACTGTTTTCGCCGAGCCACCATGACCTGTCAGCCCGTGACCTGGCCGACTGGATCGTGGCGGATAACCTGCCAGTACGTTTGCAAATGCAGCTGCACAAATATCTGTGGAATGACGAGCCGGGGCGCTGAAATGACTGAACAAACTGTTGTCACTGAAAAACGGGCCGTGATCCTGCTGTCTGGCGGCCTCGACTCGGCAACCGTCGTGGCCATGGCTCGTGCCGAGGGCTACAGCTGCTACACCATGAGCTTTGACTACGGTCAGCGCCATCGTGCTGAACTGGACGCTGCTGCACGTGTTGCACGGGATCTGGGGGCTGTTGAGCATAAAGTTATCGGCCTGAACCTGGACGGCATGGGTGGCTCGGCATTGACCGACAGCTCCATAGACGTGCCCGAGGCCCCGAGTGAAGGCATTCCGGTTACTTATGTTCCGGCACGCAATACCGTGTTCCTGTCCTTGGCGCTGGGTTGGGCAGAAGTGCTGCAGGCGCGAGATATTTTTATCGGTGTCAATGCGGTGGACTACTCGGGTTACCCGGACTGCCGTCCAGAGTTTATCGAGGCCTTTGAGGTCATGGCCAACCTGGCGACCAAGGCCGGAGTAGAGGGGCAGGGCTTCAGTATCAAGGCGCCTCTGCAAAACCTGAGCAAGGCACAAATCGTACAGGCAGGTATAAAGCTGGGCGTGGACTATTCGCTGACAGTTTCCTGCTACCAGGCTGACAATCAAGGGCGTGCCTGTGGCAAATGCGACAGTTGCCGTTTGCGTGCAGAAGGCTTTGCAGCTGCCGGAATTAGCGACCCAACCCGTTATTTTTGAATTATTTCGGATTTATTTCTGAGCGGGTATTGAATTCTCGTTAGAAATCAGTATTATACGCCCCACAACGAAGCGGGTCGTTAGCTCAGTTGGTAGAGCAGTTGGCTTTTAACCAATTGGTCGTAGGTTCGAATCCCACACGACCCACCATATCGCTACACCAAAACAGCCGGTCTAGTCCTCAGGATTAACCGGCTTTTTTGTGCCTGGGATTTGGTGGGTGTGAGAGCTGACAGTCGTAATTACATAAAAAACCTTCGCAGACGCAGCCGTCTCCTGCCAAACATTAGTGTTGGCTTTTTTTGATGTCAATGTGGTGTAGCTGTTTTTCAGCAGTCTTCATCAAAAATACGAAGTGTCCGACAGATGTTTTTTTCGTTAGCTGTAGGAAGTTGGTGTGAGTGTAGGAGGAGGGTTCGTGTTCATGACGTTGCTTAAGCTGCGTCGTGCCACTGGCATGTTGTGCGCGGGTGTCATTTCGCCAAGCTGGCTAACCTTAACCCCAGTCGTAGCATTTCATTCCCTCTCGAATGCTCATCAATGCAAACAGCGTCGAAGCGTCTGATCGCTCATCCACCGATGGCGGTGGTGGCAAACTCAAGTCCTTCCACCAGGTCCCGGGTCCATCCCAGGCCAGTTCGTGAATAAGTCCCGTGCCCACCGGGAGAATGGCCTGATCCAGCGAGTAGCGTTCCGACGGCAGACTCGCCACCTGTGTCAGAAGCTTCGAGTGCGGCGATGACACAGGTTTTGGCGGTGGCGGTGGCGTCTCTATGCTGATGCCCTCGATCGGCGCGAGGGAGGCGGGCGCAGGCGTGAATTCTATTAAGACTGGCGTTGAAGGTTGCTCAGGTGGTTCCGTGCACACTGGAGGCGGCATCTGCTCATCCACATACCGTTCAAATGTGATCGCCCCCTGAGCCAGGCTGCGCTGATGCAGCGCGGCGCGTATCACGTCGTAATCGGCCTCGATATAACCCATCGTTGTAGCAATGTTGGAGTGGTTCAGCAGGCTTTTGGTCAGGTGGATATTGCGTTCAGGTTGGCGCATTAAATCCGTTGCCAAGGTGTGCCTGAAACGGTGTGGGGTCATGCGCGTCTTGAATTTCTCCATCAGCTTGCGATACATGCCCTCTACCTGATCAGTGTTCATGGTTTTGGAGCGGTAGTGGATGGAAAAACGATTCACGTTGAACAACTGATCATCAGGCAGAAAGCCAATGTTATCGGCTGCATCCTTTAGTCTTTGCAGGTGTGGTTCCAAGCCCGGGGCGATTGGGATGGCGTATTCGCGATGGGTTTTTTCAGTCTCGGCGCGCACATAAATCCTGCCATTTTCCCAGTTAATATCGCGATAGCGCAGGTTGAGCAGTCCGTTGAGGCGTATGCCTGAGTAATAAAACATCTCGTATACGGCCAGCCAAAACCAGGCTGGGGTTATCTGGCTGCGTTGGTGAGTACTTTCTTCTTCGATCACCAGCGACTTGAGCCATTCACGGCCAGTTCTTATCGCTTCACGGTCGATGGTTTTGCTGGAGCGTCTTGGCGGGATGACCGCTGTTTTCTTGAACGGATTGATTGTGGTGCAAGTCAGAGTGCCCTGTTCAATGGCATAGCCCCAAACGGTGCGCATATGGTTTGAGTAGGTATTCCAGCTTTGCTTCGATAGACCGTTTGCCAACACCTTTTTGCGCCATGCAAGCACGGCACGGTGGGTAATGGCCTCAACCGAGACCGTCTGACCAAAATGCCTGAGCAGCGCCCGCGTGGAGCCGAAATAGATCGTTGCAGAAGCGTCTCTGAGGTCGTGAGTCGAAATATAGTCGTGGGTCAGATCCATTGGCGTATTCATGCGCAATCCTCAGCAGTCTCGGTAACAAGATTCAGGCTTGGATTGTCGAAGGGCATTTCACTAAAGACTGTCAGGCCGTCATTGAGCAGGTAGCCGCGAAGTTTTTTGGTGCTGCGGGGGCCGATCACTTGGCAGGTCCATATGTTGAGGCTTTTGCCCGTTTTTCGATGCAGTTTCAGCTTCTCGAAGCCGCGTTGCACCATCTGCCAGGCATTCAGATTTTGAGCCTTTGCTTGTGCTTCCAAGGTGGGGAGCTCCTGCACATAGCGCTTGAAGATGCCCGGCGTAACCAGCATCACTGTGCCTGATACGGTATGTACCAGTGCCTTGGCGTCATTGATGATGATTCGCCGTGAGGCGAGGCCGTCCATTAGCCAATCCATGAAATCTTGGCCTAGCCCGGTCTTTGCAATGGGCTGGATACTGGCGTCTGTACAGGCTTCAGTGCCAGGCGGTAGTTCGCTTTCACTGTCGGTTAACAAAGCCAATAGTGCGGCCGTTTCATCGGGTGTAGGGGGGCAGTTGGGCGCCGGCACGACAGTAATAGCCGAAGCTGAGACTGGATCTGCACTCATCTGATCTTCAGAGACCTGTTCTATGGTGCTTGCGGTCTGGACTTGCACCGTGCCGCTAAAAACCGAAGGGCGCTCATTCGGGTCGCCCCAGATCAGTGCCGGCGCCACCTTCAGCAAGGTAAAGGTGTTGCGCCAACCGCATGCATTGTCGATCGTCGCTTTCCAGATCGCCTTGTCCTGATCATTGGTCTGGACGACGCCCTGGTCCTGGAGCATGTTGAAGAACGGCGCATTTGAACTAGGGACACCCTCAATTCCCTGGGTCAGCAGATAGGCTCGCAACTGATCAGCAACAGGCTTGCTCACTAGCCACAGCGCATCCTGTGTCAGCCAACCATCAGAAGGGCCGTTGGGTTGATTCAGTTTGTAGGTCTCGCGCACCAAGTAACGTAAGCCGTCGGCCAATTGTCGTTGTAGCGATTGCTTGGGTGCTGCCAGTGCGCGTGCCGGATTTCCTCCCAATTCCTGGGCGACCGATGCCTGGTCAGCCTTGACCACAATTTCACCAAGAATCTCGGCGTGCTCATAGTGGCCGGACAGCACAAAGATCAGTTGCGACCATAATTCCGGGAAGCCGCTGAGCCAGTCCAGAATGTCCGGGGTAAGGATCTGTGTGTAGATCAATGCTGCGGCTGCACCATGCAGCTGGTAGTTGCGCCCCTTTGTATAGCGAAACCGGTAGGGCGATCTGATAGGGCCGTGCCACGGGTGCCAGTTTTTTCCGTCTTCAAGCTCGACATGCAGATCAACGGCAATTTTGCCGACATCGTGTATCAGGGCGCCATAAGCCGCGGCAGCCGTCCAGGCTTCTGCCTGTGCCGATTGAGATTCAGGTGGCGCGCCAATGGGTAGTAGGTAGGTTTGCCGGATTTTCAGGGCGTAGGCAACGATCTCCAGCCCGTGATCAAGCATTCCGCCGGGGTGGGCATGGTGGTGGTTCTGCGAGGCAGGAAGCTGCTGGACCAGCTCAGCGTAGCGATTGAGCGGACCCTGGTAGAGATCAGCAAATTGCAGGTGAGATAGCGAGGCACGCTGCCAGATATTTTCCAGCAGCTTTTGCCGTCTTGGTAATGCGAGCAGTGTCTGGGCGCAGGCAGGTTGCGTAAAGCCACTTGGCGCAGATGCCAGAAAGGGAGCGACTTTGTTGCGGCGGAATAAAGAAAACATGGCTAGCTCCAGTAGTAATCATGGGGCGGCCTTTTCCTCTATGTGGCGCCTGATGCTCAATGGAAAAGCATCATTAGCAGCGCATCATGTTTTTAGGGGCAATCTGCCATGAAGTCCCGATGGCAACAGATACTGAAGAGTATGAATGCGAATAAAAATCGGAGTGTTCTTCGCTTGAAGTCGGTTAGATCCGGTTCTGATGAGAGTATTTATACGGCTCAATCGAGCGAAGCAGGGCGCCCTTTGCCGTATCAAGCCCTTTCGGGTAGGGCTTTTACCCTTGGGATCCCTTCCATTCGCTTGAAGAGACCCTTTCCCTTTGGGCTGGCCATTTCAGGTTTCGGATATGTGCATGCCCAGTTCAGAGATATAACGCTCAAGGTTTGCGTCTTGAACTTCGGTGAAACGACCGTGCTCAAGGTTCTTTAGCCCGGTCGTTATTGCGTGGTGCAGGGCGGTCACTTTTGCGCTTTCATCTGGTTCACTCTGTGCTTGCTGCGCAGTGGGTACTGCTTTGCGATTCGACATGGTTACCCCCTGCCTGGCGGTCAATCTCGTTGAGCTCTTTTCAAGGTTGAAGTGGCATCAATATCAAAATACGAAGATAGGAAATTTCCCCTATAAATGTGGGATTTGTCTTTTATGGTCCTGGTGGCTGCATGGTTGGTTTACGGAAGGAAGATTCGCTGCCAATTTTATAGAGAGTTTGTTGCGGTTGAACGCAGAGAGCGATTCAGGTTTGCTACCGGAACCTGCAAAAGCCCATGCATCTGATCTATAGCTTGGCAGCTTGCATTCCAGCCTAAGGAGGGACTCAGTATGAAGTCAGTCAATGCAAATGAGGTAGGGCGTGACGCTTTAAAACACCTGAAAAGGCTTTATGCCTGGGTGCCGCCAAGGCGGAATACTCCGATCGCCAGAAAACTAAAGTTTTGTGGTTTTCTTTCGATCATCGGTTTGTTTTTCTATTTTTTCGGTGTATGGCTTATAAATTTGATTGTTGCAGCTGTTCTGATTGTAAGTGGTCTGGTACTGGTGGTTTTGGGTGTTATTACTCAGGCCAATAGTTCTCCAACGTTTTCTGGTAGCTCCAAACTATTTGGAGATGAAGAAGCGGACAGCCCATATGGTTTTGACGCATATGGAAACCCATTAGAGGCTGGCCAAAGCTCACAGAAATCTTACGACTGAAGGCAAGTCCCAAGAAAAGTTATAGATGTCATTTAGGCGACCCTTTAGCCGCAATTTTGGCACCCGATACTATGTGGTCGGCCCCTTTGCTTCCTGCCTCCTGCGCTTTTTTCGTTCCGCCTGCCAATCCACTAAGAACATCGCCAGCTTTGACACCGGCCCATCCCAGCGCCGTAACCCAGAATAACGGCATGATGATAAACATAGCCCCCATGACATAGTTCAGAACCACATCTTGCGCTGTATTAAGGGTACCTAGCAGCGGGTCCAGGTTTTTGTATGGGGAACCTGATCCATACAGCGTATTAATAATGGTGCTGTCCAGCCAGCGCGCCAACTGGAACCAGAAATCTACGAACATCAAGGCGAAAAACACCACTGTAACGGTCATGGCTGTTTGTAGCTGAAATGCTCCAACGATGAGAATCAGTGGTATACAGATCACCAAGGCCATTTTTAAAAAGGCCATGACCATTGGCAGTGCTTGGCGAACGATATCCATAGCCGGGAAGTAGGCAGCGGATCCAACCCCAACGCCGATGTAACCTGCGGAGCGTGTGAGCGCTCTTGATGTTGGAGCCCAAACAAAGGCATCGTTTTGGAGATAAGCAGCGCCTATATCCCCTCCGTAATCTGTGTAAACATTTCCGCCCACTTGTTGCCGTGGGGACACTACTTCGCGAATGACCGCCTCTTTGACCTCATCTGTCGATAACCACTTCGCCCAGCCCAAAAATTGAGTCATCAAATCCGGGTCCACTTGAGCTTGAACTCGATCTTTGAGTCCGATGACCCCGTCCGCCCACCATTGCTTGCAAGTGGGGTAGCCTCCGCCTCCAGTAACCTGAGGTAGTCCTGCATCACGCGTTGAGTCATATGGCCATGGGGTTCGCGGGGATCTTGAGTAATCCGTATCGTAGTAACCGGCCGTACTCAGGAAATACTTTGAGCCAATCCAGCCCAAATCACGCAAGGTTTCAGTTTGGCTTGCCACTGATCCAAGATTTGGCTGACGCATAAACAACCGCGCCCGCGACGAGCCGTAACAGTCGCGAGTAAAGTCTGCGACCTCCTGAGCCAGCAATGGGTTGTTGATGCGGGCGTTGTTGACGTCCATGCGCATCTGTCGAAGGTCAGTACCGCAGGGGATGGCAGCCACGGCGCCGCTGGTCGTCGCCTTGGAGAAAGCGTGCATAAACCCCCACCACACTGGCATCTGTGCGCTCTTTCCAGCCAGGGTGCTAAAGGACGCTGCCCACCCAGTGTTTTGTGGTTCGGGCAATTGGTATTGGCATTGACTGGCACGGGACTGATCAAAGGCCAAGGTATCGAAGCCGACATGTATCACCGGCACACCGCACAGCGTAACCACGATATAGCCGACATAAACGTTGGTTTCGATACGCGCGAGAGATAAGACACCCTTGTTGCCTTCGTCCGCACCTTCACCTCGGACCTTCAGCCACTCGCGTAACACAATCACGGCAAAAGGCACTGCAAACAGGCCAGTGTCTTCAATCATTCCCCAGAGGCCGTTATTGATCAGCCAGCCGACGAGGGTCAGGTAATACTCCAGGTAGTCGTTGGTGTAGAGCGTCATTTGTTATCTCCTCGTTACCTGGTGGCCTTGATCAGCTCGATCATCAGCAGCAAGAGAATCATCAGGGTTTCGATCCGCCGTACTTGTTTGTGCTCGGGCGATGAGCTGTTGAGCCTGTGGCGAGCCTTGAGCTTTAACCAGGCAGCGACCAGTACGCTGTAAAGAACCAGGCGCCAGACCAGCAGATGGCCGTAGTTCTCAACTCGCCAGGCTTGCCAGCGCAGAAAGTCCTCGGGGTCGCGAAAGAGCAGGGGCCCCAGCACAATCACCAAAGCGCTAAGGGCGCACAGAACCAGAAACCCAATACCTGCGATCCGAAAGACCAGGCGTAGAAGGGCGGTTTTGGATAAGGGTTGATCTGCCATCGCCATGTCCTCAGCGCTGGCCTTGAGTCGGCGTTTGCAATTGATTCAGCCGATCTGTTTCAGGGTCGCCCTGGAACACCCCGCGTGAGTTCTCGGTTCTGGCCTTGCCCCGGGCAATAATCGTCATTGGCGAGTTATTAGCGAGTTGCTGGCGCAAATCGAACTCGATCCTGAGGTTGTCAATTTCCTCCTGCAGAGATGACTTCTGTTGGCTTACGGCCTGCAGAGCCAGATCGTTGGCTGCGACATTCGGCTCGCGGCTGCCAGCGAGCAGTGTGCGTTGCAGCAGCAGGGCTTTTTCCAGTACATCCGAGAGGGCCACTTCCGAGGCCAGCCGGCGAGCCAGCACGTCTTGGTCGCGCTCATCGCGTAGCGCCACAATCACTCCGCGTGTAATGGGCAAAGAATTGCTGCTGGCCGCGCTGAGGTTTTCTGCCGACATGGCCTTGCTGCCAGTGATCAGGTCCTGAAGGGCTTTGAGCTTGGTGTCGTAGGTTTCCTGAATCAGCGGCGTCAGCCCAACACCTGCTGACGTGATCGTTTTCGGGCAGTGGGTGCAAGTCTGCTGCTGTTGCTCGCCCAGCACGCGAGTGGCAAAGCTGGTGGCGGCTTGCGGTGACGACCACACATTGCACACAAAGCCATTGCGGCAATTGCCCGGGCTGATGGGTGAGCTGTCTTCGGAGGAGCGGCTGTTAAGCAGGTTGTAACCTGCCTTGGTCACATCGGCGACGATATTTATAGGCTTTTGACCAGAGCCACCGGCACGGTCGCCACCAATCCAGGTCACGCCGTCATCTCCACTTTTCTTCTCGACCTGTTCCACGGCCGAAACGGCATCGGTATTAGTGGCCAGCGTTTTACTCATGCTTTGGCCTTCAGCCAGCGTGCCCCAGCCGGTTTGATTACCTGCGATATCCGCCATTTTGTTGGCCAAGGCCTTACAGGATGATTTGGAGCGATCAAAGTCGAGCCGGGCTTGCAGGATGCCATTGGTGATCAGGTTATAAAGTGCCGGATTGGCACGTTGTAAAATCAATGCGGGTAACGAAGCGACTGCGCCCGTGGCGTTTTGCACCACCGTGCTCATGATGTTTTGAAACCCGGATGTCACGCCGTTTAGCTGGTTCTCCAGCGTATTGTTCAGGCTCATATTTCCGCAGATCAGATTGCTGTTCCAACCGCCGCCCACTGCGATGCTGTCCATATTCCCGGCGCTGCCCATCGTTACCGCGCTGCCTCCGCCGATGCTGTAAAGCACATCGTCACCGATCACACTGCCGGAGGAAGAGGCGCCTATAGGGTCGGCTGCAAAAACCGCCGAACTTGCGAGTGCCCACGCCAACCCAAGCCCTCTGATAACCAGCTTTAATCTGCTCATTGTTGGAAGTCCGTGCTGCCGAGAAAAGTTTGACCGCGCCGCTGGCAGCACGAATAAGGCCGCCACAGGGCCCAGGTATAGCCACCGTCTTCTGCCTGGATCTGAACGTCACTATTGGGAAAAACAGCACAGGACTGGCTCGTGCGTGGTGTCAGTTCTTGCCATTTACCTGTCTTGGCATCGCCCTCAACCAGCTCGCCAGCAGGCCAATACCCATCCTTGGCCTTGGCCAGCATGGGTAAGTAAACGTGGATCTGGCCGGAGCGCGTGGTGATATCACCTGCCCGCTGAGCGATCACTGCTCCAGTTTTGTAGTCGTCCAACTGATGCAAAAAACCACTGCGCGGATACACATTGCCCCACAAATCCGCAGTGGCCATGCTGCCGACCTCTCGCCGCCCGGGTATCAATGCTTCGGGGTAAACGGTTTCGGGGATGCCATATCGCCAGGCTATCGGATCAAGCGTGCTGACGAAGTAGGGCACCAGAGGTAGTGTCGCGCCCTGACAGGCATACCCCGAAGCACTGGCAAACTGACTGAATGTGGCACCGCCCGGGTGGCCAATCACATCTGCTTCCTTGAACTTCAGCGCCGCGTTTTCGCCGATATGGTTGGTGGTCGCGTCATTGCCTGCCTGAGACAGTGGGGTAGGCGTACCGAGTACCGACAGCTCGGCCCACGGATTCGCTCCTGTATTGGAATACGCCGACACCACCGCGTCCGGTATGTAGTGGCGAACCTTGGTCGAAGTCCTCACCTTGCAGCCGAAGGCCGTGCACAGCAGCCAGTAGCAGATGCCGACCACCTTGTACTCAAGGCACTGTGGCGAGAGCGAGGAGGCAATAATGCTGGCCGAGTTGATTGATGCGGATGCGCTGAAGGGCAGGTTGCAGATAAGGGCCAGCGAGACCGGGCGCAGCAGGTGGCGATTCATTGCGGCTGGCTCCTGGCGCGGTTGATCAGATCCAGGGCCTTGGCCAAATCCGGTTCGCCATAGACCACATAACGTCGATCAACGACCACGGCCGGGATTTTTTCAATGCCCATGTTCCAGGCATCGGTTAGAGCTTGTTGGGCTTTACCGATGTCGGATTGCAGGCGTTTGCCGGAGGGGCTGTTCAAGCGGTTCTGGATGATAGCCGCAGCTTGTTGCGGATCTGAGGGGAGGGCGCGGGATAGTTCGGTTTCGAGGTGTTGTTGCTGGTCCAGTAACACAATGTGTGCGTCGGTAGCGGCAGTTACTGGGTGAGCCTTATCTGTATAGACCAAGGCCTCGGCCAATGCAGTGGCGGGTGGCATCAGCAGCGAGAGCAGTAGGTACTGGCATCGCAGATGGCTGTTTTTGAGGAGAGCAACGCTCATGGTACCGGCCTTGATGTGTGTTCAGGCGTAGCAAACCGTAAGGTGGGTAATGTATGCAGCAGGAAATAGATATTTAGGGCTAATGGGATTTTCTACTCGCCATTGCGCCGACAAGATCGGTAGCCAGTTAAGAAACAATCAGGATAATCGAGAGGGTTTCACATTTTCTTGGCTCGCTGAAGAACAGCGGTGTTGCGAGAGCTATAGATAAAGGGTGTTCATGATGCGTCTCGTTAGTTGCCCTCTGCTGTAGGAATCGGGGAAGTAAGCGTGAAGCGTACTATCTGCTAAAATATTAAAATTCCAACGCGTCACAGATTCAGATGCTGTTTAGTTTCGAGGTTTTTTATGGTTTTTTATGGTTTTGCTAGGTTCGTGATACTTTCTAAGTAGACAGCTTGCGGCTTATGCTAGGTCTCAGTCTGGACGTTAGGTAAGTTAAAATTGCGGCTTCGGATTTGGTTCTTACGGTGTGCTGTTTGACCTTTGTCTTATTCAAGGTTGTATGGTGAGAAGCTCGGTCTCGTTCCATTTTTTCACGACTGACCAACGCAAAAATCACGGTTTGAAGAATATGCTTCACTGGTTTCATACCGTTGTATTGTTGCTGTAAGCCGATACTTAAATGCTTATAAAAGCACTTGGGGCCAAGGCCGTGTTCAATTAGTTGGGCGAACTCATTGCTGTCGATGTGTTTGAGTTTGTCTTCTATCAAAAAAGATAATTTTGCACCATTAACACCGTCACAGTCCGATGCCATAGTTCCCCATGCAAACACCACTGGATAACCAGACAGTTTTTGTACGTCTATAGCTTTTTCTATTTCTTTTATTGAGGGGAGAGGACCTTTTACCTCTAAATAAACATTTGCACCATAAAGAAAAAAGTCAGGAAGGTACATTCCATGTCTTGTTTCAAATAGTTTTGGCTCATAGGTCCATCGAAGTTCAAGTGCATCCATCATCGATGCCCATTTTACCTCTGAAAATGAGCGCATCCAATAATCATTGTGAGGAAAAACAGAGCTCATGACTTAGCTCTCCATGCATTGTTTGAGCCATTTTTTGAGTATATTCTTGAAAAGATCTTGGCGCAATAATGAGCATCTATAAAATACAAGACGTAGGGCGCAAGCAATTTGGAGCTTTTACGGGTCATTCGTGCATCGGCATGTCTTGCGCCTTGTAGGTCGTGGTTTCTGCTATAGAATCGAGAGCACGCGTGTTCGTACTCAGTTATCCTCTTTGACTGCTCAGTGTGAATCTGAATCCGGTGACCTTACTCAATGTCTACTTCCATTATCAGTGACGATCATTATTTTCTTCCTCTTAGCCGGGAAAAGGCGTGCCAGTTAGCGCAGGGCAAGTGCAAGCTGGATAACCTCCAGGTTCCCGAGCTTGCTGCAGTGCTGCTTGTTCAAAATTTATCGTCGCTGGTACGTGCAGGGCTCAAGGCACCCAAAATCGAATCAGTCCTAGCTAAGGCACTGAGTGCCGGATTGGTTTCGGATTCTGAGTCTGATGGTCATACCTTTGGCCAGGCGGTCTCAGAGCGGTTCTCGGTAGAGGATTTTAAGGAAGGTCTCGGGCTGATTGACAGTCTGATGTTTAATTTTCTGGAGGACGATGAGGTTGCTGACCGAAAGTATCAGAAACCAGACGGTAGTTGGGATTTTGGCTTTCGCATCGAACACGCTGCAAAACTCAACCCGTTAAAAGAAGTCGTTTATACTGCGTCAGGAGAAAGCATTTGCTTGACGACCCCGCAGTTCCGAATATTCAAAACGCTGCGTAGTGAAATGGATGAGCATCTACACCTGCAGGGACTAGCTGGTGTTGGAAAAACGTCGATGATCAGTATTCTGTTGGAGTATTTGAATCCGGAAGAAACATTACTTCTGGCGCATACACCTCAGCAACTTCAGGCTTTGACTGCTCGATTAGGCAGCAAAAAATTTGTCGGGAAAACTTTTGGACAACTTGCAAGTCAGCTGCTGTTCACACCTCCGACTGTCTATCGAAAGCCCGATAGACAGCGTTACCAGCCAACCTATCAGATGACAGATGCAGATGTGGCCAGGGTTTTGTGTATTCAGCCTGTTGGGAATTATCAGGCTACAAGAGTAGCTGATATTTGTCGTCGCACCGTACAAAGTTACTGCTATTCAAGTAGTGGTAATATATCTGTAGATAATTTGCCGCTGTTAGAAGAGTATTTGAGTGATTATGATCGTGCAGCGCTAATAGGCTATTCAAAACTTATGTGGCAGGAGATAACGCAGCCTCGTCTTCTACATGAGGGGAATAAAACACATCTCCCAATACGTGTTTATCACTTATTGAAATTACTAGCGCTCGATACTAGTATTTCTCTGAACGTGGCTGCCTATCGCCATATTGTGATTGATGAAGCCCACGACTTGTCTGCTCCTTTGCTGCAATTTCTTGATCGTTGTCCTCAGGCAACCTGCACGCTTGGAGATGTTTTCCAGCGCCTGGATGGTATGCCTGTGGGGCGTGGGAAGCATGTTAGGCAACGGGAGATCTCGCAGTCAGTTCGTTCAGGGCGGCAAATGGAAGTGATTATAAATCCACTTATTGCAGCACATCCGCGTGCAGAGTTGGCACCTTTGGTCGGAGCTCGAGATAAAAAAACAATTATCGAATACTATGACCGATCGGAAATTCCTGATGCTGGCACAACCATTCTCACGAAGGGGGAGTGGGGGCTGTTTGAATGGTTTCAACGTCTTGCCAACGCTGATGCGAGTTTTTGTATGATGCCTAACTCAGAGAAACAGTTCCGGCGTTTTGTTGGTGATTGTATTGAGCTTTATCTGCATGCTTCTCCGCCTAAGCATGCTGTCCTTTTTCGACATAGTACTTGGGATAGCTTGGGTCAAACTTATGCCAACGACTACTCGTTCAAAACTATTGAATCTATGTTAATGCGAGGTTATAACTTAAAAGATTTTGAGCGCTCAATGGCAAGAATGGATCGATCTGGTAATGCTAAGATCGTCTTGGGTAGAGTGAGCGATGCACGTAGTCTGGAAATGGATAAAGTTATGTTGGGGCGAGATTTGCTATCTCCCATTCAAAAAGGTGATGTGGATGAGGCTGCAAAAACCTTTGCAGGTCTTTATACTGGTAGTTCAAGAGCTCGTTATAAATTAATAGTGCCCGGTCACATGCGAGACTGGATGCTTGACCAAGCAGCTAATGTAAAGAAATAGTTGGATAGACAAGGTAGTGAAAACTAAGAAGCGTGCGTGCTTGTTTCTGCCCATCTCAATAGGCACCATTAGGTAAGTAGCCCAAAAATCCTCTGCGAATTTCGCGGAGGATTTTAAGATTGCAGCTAAGCACCTGTTAGAATGGAGAAGGCTCGCCGTCTAATAGCAGCGACAAGTCAACTATTCGTGTTCCTAGAGTCTGTTTAAGTGATTTTTTCAATTTCTGATCTACCTCCTTGTGCAGACGGATTTTTCCAATTGCCAGTGCGATGATGAACTCCATCGCAGCTTCTCCACGCTCGTACCCATATCCCTCAGCGACCCTCAGGATAATGTCGGCCATAGAGCTGCTGTAAGTCTCGTGGGCACTATAATCAAGCTCTGTAGGCAGGGCCGCTCGCAGATATGCGCTCTGGATGATGCCGTCGTCGTACCGAGAGAACACTTCAGGGGTGAGCAAGACCTGCTGCAGCTCACCGGATTCTAGGCGCTTGGTATCTTTAATTTTTGCGCTGTCGCGAGCGTTTTGCAAAATCCAGTGGATCGTTAAGAAGACGTCCACGCACGAGGCGATTTCCACTGGCTGACTGCCGTCGACAAACGCGAATCCCTTGCTCAGGACCATCTGGGTATTGCTGTAACTGCTATCCCAGAATACCTGATCTGACAGGCCCTGCATCGTTGCTGCATCGAAGGCATCAACCCTATTCTGAATCATGGGTGAAGTAAGCGGATCGCTAAACGCAACTAACTTGCTTAATAGCCGGTACTCTTGAGCCCAATGATTATTACAAATCAAGCTGGCAGCAGGGATCTCCAGGTATTTTTTGAAAACATACCGGCGATGCCCTTTGGGTGGTTGGCAGAGGTTGGCGTTCAAATCCGACATCTGTTCGTATGAGCGACCAAACAGGGCGCCGACGATGTACAGTCGAGTGCCAGAGCCTGGAGTTTGGGCTGTACGCAGTCGGCGACTGATACTAAGAAGCACCGAGCCTCGTTCTGCTGCAGCTGCTACGACAATAACTGATCCGTCGAATTTGTCTTCCGCCTTGAATTCCTTTGCACTGATCTTCGAGCAACCGTTGAGCCCTTGAGCATGCAAGTAGGCTAAAGCCTGAGTTGCTAGTTTCTCACTTGCACCATCATCGTCATGTATAACCCGGGTACTAGATGCCGGCGACTCCTCCGCCAAACACTGCTTGAACCACTTTTGAAATCCTGTCGACGCCACCAGATTTTGTCTGTCCACGTGAACAGTGCGGTTCCTTTCACGCTGAGGGATCTGGCTGAAGCAAGTGAACAGGTTCTTGCCTATGAATGAGTAAAACTTGCCCTGTAGGCCTTCAGGTAGGTGGTCCATGCTGATGTTCAAGAGTCGCGTTTCGACCTGTTCTGCGACGAAGCGCTCGCCATGGATGCGGATCATCCGCCGCGCTTCGGTTGACTCAGAATCGGCCAGCGTTTCGAAATCCTCAGGCTTCTCCATGGTATGCAGGATAGTGCAAGCGTCCGACTCGGTTAGAAATGACAGGAATGTTGCGACCCGAAAGGGGGAGGCGCTATTGACCCTCCCCCACTCTTTGGCCAACCCACAATTAGTGGAAGCTGAGATCAGGCAGAGCGCTGACGCCCCATTGGGCATAGGCCCATCTTTCAATCCATCATGAGAGTGGAAAGATTTTATGCTGGAGATCGTCTTACGTTCAAACCTTGCCTGATACAGCTGAATCGACAGCGCGATCGGCAAAAAAGCCATGGTATCGAGGTAGATGGTATCTGGCTCGCTCATGCCATCGTTTGAGGCTTGTTTGAGCATTTTCAGGGATACAAATCCGAGGAAATGAGCATGCAGCGTTTCGGAAAGCAGGTTTTCTGCTCGGATAAAGTAATTGGATGCTCGAGAGGAAGGCTTGGAGAAAAGGAAGCCTGCCGGCGCCCTGTTGAGAACCGATGTGCATTTGACCAGTTTGGTCATCCCGGCTTTGACAATATCATCAGCCTTAGCTGTGATCAGTTGCCCTATATTTTTCGCTTGTCCCGCAACACGTACGTACTTGGTGATCGCGCCGAACTCATCAAAAAATGAAAACCCATAGCTAGGAGATCTACCCGTTCCTCTTCGCTCAAGAGCGGTGGCGAGCGGCGAGTTCTTACTCGCACACAAAGCCCTAATTTCTTCGCGATAGCACAGTGGAACGAGGAAAATTACATGGTCGGGTAGGATGTAATTGTTGAGCCTTTGCTGGAGTGCCTCGGTGATCTGGGAGTCATCAATCATTTCCGGGCCTGTGAAGAACACGACCACTTGGGCGGGTTCTGCTCCGAGAGACGATGGATTAAGGGTTACCTCAAAATCAAAAAGATCAGGCATATCAATTCACCGGAATGCAGATGGTGAAAACGGTGCCTTCAGCGGCGGTCAGTTCTTTGTCGCCGCTCCATTTCTTCGGGCTGTATTCGACGACTTGATCATGGCCTTGGAATGTCTGGTAGAGGCAGAGCCTACCGGTGCGTAAACGCACAAAGGCTTTGAGCTTATTCAACGCCTGGATGGCGTTGTGCAGCCCCATCCCAGAGGTCGACGAGTCTTTGGAAGTCACGTGTTTCTTAAAACAATCCAGAGTGGCCTGAAGCTCTTCTTCAATAGGTAAGGTATCAAGGCTTTCGACAGGGCGACCTACCTTGGCAGATATCCAGCGCCGCGCCAGTCCCGGCCCACTGTCAATGATCGAGATCTCCAGGAAATCGAGTGCTTCCTGTCCCTTCACCATGTTCTTTACGATGAACCTAGCGAACTCGGGTTCCGTTTTCGAATGGTGATGAACGTCCTGCTTCCTAATGCGGCTGGACTTAATGGACGTACCGCGTAAGCCCTTTTTGTACTTAACTCCATGCACATCCGTGACAGAATGCTCGTCAGCATTGGATATCAATTCGGCAAGCACTCCCCCTAGCGCTGGAAGGCCACTTTTCAGCAGGGAATTTTGTTCATGCCTTGTATGCATTAAGGCGGATGAAATCTCGATCAGCGCCGAAAACCAAGATCTGGGGTGAACCTTGGGTTGGCTGTCCCCGTAGTAAAATGGTTTGATGAACTCCATCCTCGCATTGTTGATGCAGAACAGGTTGATAGTCTTGGGGCGCGCACCTTTCTCACTCGATGTATTTTTCAAGTCACCTTCGTACATCGCCTCAATCAAAGGACGAATTACCGTGAGTGCTGCGCGCTTTTCGATGGGCTCATGAGTTTCGGATTCAATACTTGTGCACATAATGAGCGCCGCAAGACCAGCCGCTGTCCTGGCGAGCTGCGGAATTTGCTCTATGGCGCTTTCAGAGTTGGCGTAAAGATGCAGAACGCTTCTCTCCTGAACGCGAGCCCAACTAATGACCAACTGCGCGAGCGAGGCGTCGACGCCCAGCAGGCCGCCATGGTTCATGCTGATCGGCAGTCTCAATTGGTCATCAGTTTGACATTGAGGATAAAGCTCTTCTATGTCGTAGGTGTTCAAGCGTTTGGCGATCTGCATCAGCACCTCTTCTGTCCAATCAAATAACGAATGCGGCCCAGTATGGTGACATGAAGGCCGCACTCAGTCTTGCTTCCAATTCAATTGATGCTTCCCTGTCGATACATACATTTCCAGATTGAACAGTGGGGGGGCGGATCTCTCGATCCCCCCATCCACACGTTAGTGATCAAATAGCCAGCTTTTGAACACCGATCAATAATTGCTACTCAGCGGTTTTAGTCAGGGCCGCGTCTGGCGGTTGACGTTAGGTGCAAGCGGCCGCCGATGCCCCGCCTGCACCTGTTGAGTGGACTGCCCTCCAGCACTCTGGCCGGGTCTAAGCTCTGATTACAGTCCAATGATCTGGGAGGGGCTGGCCGTTGCACTCCCGGCTGCTTTCGCTCGGTACCGATACGAGGGTCTGGGTCGCACTTCCAGTCGGGTTGGCGGATGCGTGCTGTTGGCCAATAAAGTTGATCTCGCCACATTCGAATCTGACTTTAATGTTTTGCAGCGGCTTCGACAGATTGACCTCACCTGTGAATGTGCCCTTGAACGTGCGGGAATTGCCATGAGAGTCAACCAGTGCGAGCTCTGCAACGGGGTGCTTCGCGTTTCCGTATGCTTGAAAATAGGCTCCTTCCGTTTTAGGAAAGGCAACACGGGTAACATCCTTTCCATTGCAGCCAGCGAGGAGGGCTGCGGCAAAGAGAGGAAAGGCAATGTGGCTGAAACGCATCATGGAGCTCCGACAGAGTAACGACCGGAATTCGGCCGCCTTACTTATACATCTCCGTTTTCGATCTGCGTTTTCAAGGGGGAGCCCCAAACTTTTTTTGTCTGATAGGCATTGCGATTATCAAAGGCCGCTGTCTTCCTGGTGTTTTGAGAGAAAAAACAGCCCTGGAGAATTTAGAATCTGGAATCCGTGGAATGCAGCACGTTCACTCGTGAGGATTGAACAGGGGGCTTTGTCACTTCATTGCCCCCTCATTCACAAGCCCGTAATCAGGCTTGTCAGCTCCTGGGTGTGTGGGCTTAGAGATTTGTGTCCTGCACCTGCTGTAGCCCCAGCGTCACATCATCAATCAACGCCTTCGCCATCTCGCTGAGATAGTGCGAGGCCCATCGCAGCGTTTCGTTGCCATCGTCCATGGCCCCCAGAAACGATAGCGTGTTCACGCAGTTCAAGATCAACGAGGCGTGCTGCAGCGCTTCTTCGCCAGAAACACCGGCGTTGACGCTGAACAGGCGCTGATTCTCAACGTTGCACTTGCCGAACGAGGCTCCGCCAACCGTATGGATTAAAGGTGAGGCGTTCATAGGCCACCCCCATTCCTGTCGAGCATGCGGATGTTGGCCATTGGGATGTAGCAGGGGGAGATGCAAGCCGTGAGGCTGTCATCGGTGGGCAGAGTGACGAGTGCGATTTCTGGATAAGCAGTGACGCAAATTTTGAACGGAGTGAGACTGTGCATCTGGCAAATCTCCTGTATGTGAGGAGCTACCACGGTTCGCCGCTAAACGAATTTAGGTGGCAGCTGTGCGCAGGTTAGCGGACCGGGCATACAGGACCCCGGCAGACTCGAAAGTCTCCCACGCACAGCCGCCATAACGGATATTAAGACGTAAAAAAACGCCTGCAATCGTAATGGTGGCGTCTATGCGCCTGTATGAACTCGGGCCGCTAAACCCGTTCGCTGAATATGCAGCGACATCGAAAGGTTAACGTTCAGCTCTCAAAAGTGCAACTGCGCTCCCGTCGTGGCGCCTCCCCTCAAAGCGGCTTGATCAGCTCAGCCCCTTGGTTTCTTACATTGCCTACCGCTGTGCTCACCGGATACCACTCAAAATCGTCAGTCGGCTGGCAACATTCCAGCGCCAACTCTTCAGCTTTTCGCGCATCCAGATCGCTCTCCACCCATTCCCGGGCATGTTCAGGCGCAAGCACCACAGGGCGGCGATCGTGAATATCCACCATTCCCTGATCGCTGGCGGCCGTGATAATCACGAAGCCGTCATACTCATTTGGCTCCAGCCCAGGATGAACCTTGGCCAGCGCGGCAAAGAACATGGGGGCCTGGCTTTTAAGTCGAATGAAATAGGGCTGTTTCTTTTTGGGATCGTCCGCATCTTTGACCCACTCATACCACCCATCTGCCATCACCAGAGCCCGTCCGTTGGGCCAAAGTTGCTTGAAGAACTTGCCCGTGGTGACGGTTTCTACCCGGGCGTTGATGGGATCAGGGCGCTTGCCCTTGGCCCAAAAGGGCGCCCAGCCCCAGCGCACCGGATCTATTCGTAATCCGTCTGGCACCCCGTGCAGGATGTTGACGCGAGTGCTGGGCGCGATGTTGTAGCGGCCAATGGGCTGGTTGTCATACCCGCTGACGAGTTTGCGGTCTGATGCCAACACTTCCAGGTAATCCGCGATGCCCTGGGACTGCACAAATCTTCCACACATGGTGATCACCTCTGACAAAGACAGTGCTGCTCAGAGCGTAGCTTCATCGGCTCAAGCGCTCCTCCTGTCAGAAACATCTGTCGGAAATATTGACCGGATGCGTCCTACAACGTTAACTGTATATACATACAGTTTATTAAAGGCGTGCGTCATGAGCTTCACACTCTTGGGTCCTCTTGCTGAAGGCGGGGTTCGTTTACCGCTGTGCTCGTTCAAGATTCCAGCCGGGTTTCCGTCACCGGCTGCGGACCATATCGAGAAAGTCATCTCGCTGGACCAAGTGCTCAACGTGCGTGCGCCTCATGTTTACCTCGCGACTATCGATGGCGACAGCATGCAGGGCATCGGCATTTTTTCAGGGGATCTGGCGGTCATCGATCGCTCGATCGAACCCGTTCACGGGCATGTCGTGGTGGCACTGCTGAACAATGACCCGATCTGCAAACGTCTGTGTCTGCGTGGGAAGGATGTCATCCTCAAGTCTGAAAACAGCAAATACCCGGACCGGCATGTCATGGAGGGGGACGATCTGTCGATCTGGGGAGTGATTACTCACAGCGTGCGCAGCCATGGTCACTAAGCTCAAACCGGTTTTCGCCCTGATTGACTGCAATAGCTTCTATGCCAGCTGCGAGCGCGTGTTCAGACCTGATCTAGCCAAAGTCCCCATCGTGGTGCTGAGCAACAATGACGGCTGCGTCATCGCCCGCAGTTACGACGCCAAGCCCTTTGTGAAAATGGGCGAGCCCTATTTTCAGATCAAACAGCGCCTCCAGCAGCAGGGCATCGTCGCGTTCTCGTCGAACTATGCGCTGTATGGCGACATGAGCGAGCGCGTGATGAGCTTGATCGAGTCCATGGTGCCGGCAGTGGAGGTGTACAGCATCGATGAATCCTTTGCCGACCTGACCGGCATTGCGGATGCTAGCGCCATGGGCCGGGAGTTGCGCGCCAGAATCCTCAAATGTACCGGCATACCCGTGGGCGTTGGCATTGGCCATACCAAAACCTTGGCCAAACTCGCCAACCACACTGCCAAGCGCCTCCAGGCGCACACCGGTGGCGTGGTGAACCTGTGTGGTGACCATGAGCGCGACTGGGTGCTGCGCAATACCGCCGTGTCTGAAGTCTGGGGAGTAGGGCGCCGTATGACTGCTCACCTGGAGGGCATGGGCATCAAGACCGCGATGGACCTGGCCAAATCTGATCCGTGGTCCCTGCGTAAAAAATTCAGCGTGGTGATCGAGAAAACCGCTCGTGAGTTGTCGGGTACGGCTTGCCTGGAACTGGACGAACCTGACCCGCCAAAGCAGGAAATCTGCTGCAGCCGGATGTTTGGCAAGCGTCTGACCGAACTGGCGCCGATCAAAGAGGCCGTGGCCACCTACATGATGCGTGCCTCGGAAAAGCTGCGCGCGCAAAAATCCTACTGCAAGAAAGTCAGAGTCAGCATCCGTACCGGCATGTTCAACCCGGATGAAGCGAAATACGCCAAAGGGGTGATCGTGACCCTGCCATACCCGACGGATGATGTGCGCCTGCTGACCAAGGCGGCAGTAGATGCGCTGGGACATGTCTTTCAGCCCGGGTTCAAGTACAGCAAGGCCGAAGTGTTGCTGCTGGATCTGCGTCAGCCGGGGGAGTTTTCCGATGATTTGTTTGCGGTCAATCAGCCAGCAGAAGCGTCCAGGGTGATGGCCGTGCTGGATGAAATCAACGGGCGGTGGGGCAGAGGCACGCTGCCTGCCGCCAGTGTGCCGAGCAAGCCGGACTGGGGCATGCGGCGGGAGATGATGAGTCAGAGCTATACGACTAGGTTGGATCAGTTGTGGCGGGTGGAGTGTTAGACAAGGTACATGGGCTGAAAACAGATAGCTGCTGTAAATGGTGGATGGCAGCTATCGGCCAAGAGCGGACGGCGTCCAGTAAATAAATCTGTCCCCTTTTTCCGTTGTCTGCGCGTCGAGGTTATGCAAGAGCTGGTGATCAAAGAGCGACTGCGCTGGGTACATGGTGGGGATTGTTATAGTCCAGGCACCGCTTCCGCTTATGCAACGGGCAGGTCGTCAGTGGCAGGCGCCGCCTGCCCCGTGGCCCCGTAGACGGTTGCGCCACACCGTAGCAATGATTTGTCCAGTCGCTGTCCTCTTCGTCGTGTTGTCCGAAGCCTTGCTGAAGGGTTGCCGCTTTAATGTCTATTCCGGCCTGAAGTGTGAAATAGCTTTGACTTCAGCGGCATCACTGGCCGACAACTGATTATACATGGCTATTTCTGTTATATAACCTGCGCGTCTGGCGGTTGCACTGGCAGAGTCAAGCTCGAAAAAATCAATAGTGTCTTCCCCTTTTTGGGTTATTTTTTTAACGAAAATAGCGTCGCTCACGCCGCGCTCGACAAACGAGATTTCTTCCGAGGCGGTGTCGAAATAAGGGTGAATTAAATGAAATTCACAATCGCGGTAATTTTTATTGTAGAGTTTGATCATCGATTTGGTGCCTTTAAGCATGCGGTTGCAGTAACCACATGCTGCAAAAAGGTTTTCGGTGATAAACATGAACTCTGGCCAGCCCCCTTTTTGATCCTTGTGAGCGAAGTGCTCTCGGTCTACGAGCTGTCGCCTCAAGCCGGTGCCACAATATACACACCTGTTGTTCTGGATTTTCAGTAACTGCTCAAGGAGGCTGGCTTTATAGGCCTTCATTTGATTGGTTTTCAAGTCCCACTGCTTGGCCTTATGCGGCTTCAATTCTTGGAGATAGTCCAGCGTCGACTGATCAAAATCCGGCAGTTCGGTGATGTTTAGATACCATTCACGGATTGGCATCGACCAGCTCCGCAATATTTTTGATGACCCGGTGGAGTGGGTCTGATTCGTTAAACGCTAAGCGTTCAAATTTCTTTTTTAATTGTATCAGTCGACTGTTGTCTTGGGATTTGCTTGAAATTAACTTCAACGCTTCGGTAAGGTCGCTTTCGAATGCTAAATTCCCCACGGTTCGTACATCAAAGACATCATAAAGGATGTGGTCGGCACTCCAGGCGTACGTGGAGTATTCTATATTTCTAACGTTCAGCTGTTCATCCTTGTTCTCGAATACATGCAGTGAACTGGTTTCTTGTTCAAGATCAGAAATGATGAAGTGCGAGTGGGTGGCTATGATGACGTGACTGCCTGGGAATGAGCTTAATGCGCGTTTAAGCAGTGCCACATATTTTATTTGCCAGCTTGGGTGGAGGCTAAGTTCTGGTTCGTCGATGAAGACAAGGCAGTTGGGCTTCGCATGCCGGATAAGGCTGGAGAATGTATAGAGAAGTTGGGTTTCTCCGGAGCTGGAGTGGCCGAATCCAAATTTTTTATTTGTATGGAGTTTCTGTATGTTCAGGTCGACATCTGAAATCATGCCAATACGCCGAAATACGTTAATCCCGAAATAAAGGTCGCTGTAGTCGGCAGCGGTGTTGTTGAGGTCTATGGTGACACTATTTTGACGTCCAGCGAATATTTCGTTCATCAGGCCATGACATGCTCGAGACGCATCTTCATAGGTGAAGTTCCGAAACATTTGGACTTGTAATCTGGAGCTTTTGCTTGAGTAGTTATGAACTGCCAGCATTAAATGGACAGGGTCGGCGACCAGTTCGCGGAATTCTTCGAGATTACTTACGCTGAAAGCAACTTCAATCGTGGGCGAAATCCCTAAGTATTTAAATAGCTCTGCAAGCGAGTGGTGATGATGCCGCAATGGAATATTAAGAAGGTTTTCGATTGTGCGGCGTGACAGCGTTGCTGTCCAAGACGCATTGGACGTTTCACGTACACCGCAGTATCGATAAAAGTCATCTTCGTCTGAGTCAGCAAAGGGGAACTTATCATTTACGGTGGAGCTGATTGCTAGGACTCGTGAGGGTAAGGGGAGATCAAATGCGGAGGCCTCCTCTCCATCGATGGTAAAGCGTACGCCAAACTCGCCAGCTTGGCACTCGACCAGATCCCCACCAATGTAATATTTGAATTGCAGCTGGTCAGTAATCGCTCCTTTTTTCTTCACGGTACTGAATTTTCCATGCTGGTTCTTCGCCTCAGAGAGCAAGCGGAATGACTCAATCAGCGAAACTATGAAGCGCGTTTTTCCTGTAGCGTTTCCGCCGACAATAACGCTTTTGAAAGGTGTTGCGCCTCCTGTCGAAGGAGCCACAAATTCTTGATTCTTAGGTTTAAGTACATGTATCAATCTGAACAAGATATAACTCCCGCAGCGCAGCGGCACTTCCTGCGAACGTTGTCTTAACTGTCGAATATTGAGCTAAAGTTGTTCCAGCGCTGACACCTGCCTGCAGCACGGCTCACAAGAGCGCTGATTTCCCTCTCCCTCACCGAGACGATCTGTGTCTTACGGCAGTGCTGGAGTATTTTTTAGCGTGTGGCTGTGTGGTTCGGCAGATGCGTCTTCCATTTGAAACGCCTGTATCCATATACATGATGGCGCATACTAGCATTTCACTTCACTGGCGAGGAAGGACGGTCCTCGTTCACTGCCCGAGACAGGAAATCGCGCCAGGCAGCCTGCTTTAGGGCCCTGTTGTAGCCCAATGATTCTGGACACCCCGATAGGGCGTTAAGCTTCGCCCAACCATGAGGTGTTTGCGTGATCAGAAGATCATTCAGTACAGATTTCAAACTCGAAGCAGCCAGCCTGGTTTTAGCGAAAAGGGGACAGATTTATTTACTAGCCACCGTCCGCTCTTGGCCGATTCTGTTGAAAAAGTCGGAATTTCAGGCTGTAAGAAGGCGACGTTGGCCCTCGTTTCAGAACCTGGTCACCACGTTGCGTGGCTTTCAGGTTCTGCATTGATCGTTGCAGCTGGTTAATAGGTTAATTTGAGGGTTTTGGCTGATTCCGGGCGTACCTATCCCGTGGCCGGCGGCCCTTGTGAGGTCAGTTTCGCCAGTCTTCTTAAGTTCTGTACCGCAGCGGCCAAGGTAAATTCGTCGTTTGCACCGGTCATTCCTCGTAGCCTTAATCGATCCAGTTTCAGGATTCGTTTGAGATGAGCGAACAACATTTCGACCTTTTTGCGCTCATGGCGAGAGCACACGTATTGCGGTGTTGCGGCAATTCGCCGAGCAACATTGCGTGCCGCCTCATGGACGCTACGGGCGATTTTTCGGAACGAGGTGTTTGGGCAGCAGCGCTCTTTCATCGAGCATTTAGAGCAGTCTGTTTGCCGGGATCGAAAGATGATGGTGTCGGCTTTCGTGACATGTGAGCGCTGGTTCTTGAAGGCCCGCCATTCGCTACGCAGGGCATGCCCCGTGGGGCAACGATATTCCTGCGCTTCTTCACTCCATTGAAAATCACTGATCGAGAGGCTTTCGTTCTTTCGCTCGGTTTTGTCCCAAACCGGCACATGTGGCTCGATATCTTTTTCGTCCACCATCCAGGCCAGCATCGGTGCGACTCCGTAAGCGGTATCGACGATGAGCCGATCCGGCTTGATGTCGAACTGTTCTTCGATCCGCTCGATCATGGTCTTGGTGCTCTCGATCTCGGCGGTTCGATGAGCTGGGGTCGGCTCGACATCAATCAGATAGTTCGTCGAGTAAGCGAAAAACGCCGGGCCTCCTGGCGCTGCGGTCCAACGAGAAAGTGGATCAGTCAGTGACAGGCGCTTGGGGAGTGCTTCAGCCAAAGCTTCTTTATCCAGCGCTTCAAGGTACTCACGCACGGCGCGAGTACTCAGCGCCGGATCGCGCCAGTTGACCTCTTCGTTGCCGGGTACGCCACGTTGCCGACTGGCATCTGCTTTGATAATGCTGGCGTCGACAGCAAACCCTTCGCCCTTGACCAGACCTGCGTCCATGCAACGACGCAGCACCTCATTAAACAGCCAGCGAAACAGCGAACTGTCACGAAAACGACCGTGCCGATTCTTGGAAAACGTAGAGTGATTGGGGACTTCGTCTTCGAGGCTTAAGCGGCAGAACCAGCGATACGCCAGGTTCAAATGAGCCTCTTCGCACAACCGACGTTCGGAGCGAATGCCGTAGCAGTAGCCCACCACCAACAGGCGAATCATCAGTTCGGGATCAATCGACGGGCGCCCGATTGGGCTATAAAAATCGGCGAGATAATGGCGCAGATCGCTGAGATCAAGGCATCGATCAATGCTGCGCAGGAGGTGATTGGCTGGGATGTGATCTTCAATGTTGAAAGAGTAAAACAGTCTCTCTTGTCCGCTCGACAATTGTCCCATCATGCTGCGAATCCTCCCGCTGGCCGATGACCTGATTTTTGCCGCAGGCCAAGCAGGAGATCCACTTTTTCAACAGAATCGGCCAGAAGCTGACCCACAAACAGGTCTACGATATTAGGGCCGGTTCAGTGTACTGCAAGTGAGGTAAGCATCGCTGCCGCCTGTGAGAGGTGGACTCATTAACGCAAAGTGAGCCGCGTAGACGTTTACGATCTTGCTATCAGCTCGCCTCGAGTGGTGGCACTATGGCTCTCCAAGCCCTACTGCTGCTGTAGCGCGGAGCTCATCTGGGCAATTTGTTTGGGCATTTGCAGTTTCGCTCTTTGTATACAGGATCGTATTCATGACAGTCGAAGTTCCTACGCCTTCCGTTTCAGATTCGCTTCACTCACCTGCAATCCCGCCCATTCCTCCTTTTCCATCAAGCTACAAGGGGCTGCAAGCCTACCGTCCACCGGGGGCAGCGGAATGGCTTTCACTAACGGAAAACGCACGTCAAGTTTTGAAACCAACGCCAGAAGTGGATGATGAACTGATTCGCAGAAACCGGGCTGCACTGGCTGATATGTTCACTGCTGCGCTTCAAGTGCCAAACCTGGGTTTTCTTGCTGGAAGCGGAACATCGCTGCATCCTGTGGGTGGGCCAAGCATGTGGGAGCTTTGGCAGCAAGCAATGTGTGAGAAGGGTAGTGATGATCTGACGCATGAGGCGAAATACGTTGCAGGGGTGGTGCGGTATACCGAGCGAACAGCCCCTAACATTGAGCATTTTCTGTCTCAGTGCGATGCGTATCTAGCGTTCAATGAAGATCTGCGGGTTGGCGCTTTCCTCCACCAAGTAAAAACGGTCATTCTGAGAGCCTGTTCGGACTTCATTAACCTCCCGTCGTCGGACATTTCTGCCTACGAGTTTTTGTTACAAAAGCTAGCAAGACGGCGCGTCCGAGATCCGCGACTAAAGGTCTTCACCACCAACTACGACATGTGTTTCGAAACGGCTGCTTCTCGATTGGGAATGGTCGCTATTGACGGATTTTCCTACACGCGTCAGCGCCGCTTCGATGGAAAACACTTCACTTACGATATCGTCCGGCGTGAGGCGGATAGCCATGAATTTACTGAAGGCGTTTTCCAGCTTCTAAAACTGCACGGATCGGTCAGCTGGAGCCGGGAGGGAAACGAGATCTATGAGGACGCAGCGCCGTCTGCAGAAAACGCTTGTCTGATTTATCCCGCGAAAGGGAAGTACCAACAGGCGTTTTTACAACCTCACCTTGAGTTGCTATCTCGTTTCCTAGAGTTTCTACGGCAACCGAACAGTTGCCTGGTGGTCGCAGGCTTTGGCTTCAATGATGACCATCTATCGGAGCCAATCTATTCAGCGATCAAGTCTAATCCCAGCTTGAAGCTCATTCTCTGCGACTATCAATGCATCAACCACGTCAATAATCGTGGTTCGTATAGTTCCAGTCACTACTGGGGCGATTTCCACGACCTAGCACAGAAAGGGTTTGACGTGCATTTCGTCAGCGGTTCTTTTAGCGATCTGGTAAGTCTAATTCCAAACCTGCGAACAGCGTCGCCGGCGGAACAACTCGCGAATGCAGTTAAACGTATTGGTATTGGGAGGTGATGCATGTCGCTGAATGGAATACTTTCCAGTAACCTCAAAATCGGTGTCGTATCAAATATAAGTGCGCAGCTCATCAAAGCAAATTTAGCGCACGCCGGAGAGGTTAGCGGGCAATACCTCGGAAAGCATCGCTACGGTAAAGGCGAAGTCGGGGAGTTGGTGCTCATCGAGGGCCAGCAATCCGTACTTCTGGGAAGGATCACTGAGATCAGTCTTCCCGATCGTGATCGCGCCGAGATATCCCAGGACTTTGCTGGTAGCCAACAAGTCGACGCGATTGGGTTCATCCGTCTTTTGGGCTCCGTGAATCCGACCACCCTAAAGGTCACTGCAGGAGTGAACTCATACCCACGCCTCGGCGACCGGATATACTCAGCTCCTGGAGAGTTCGTATCTCAGATACCGCTCTTGACCTCTAGCGGGATAGACGGAGAGCCGCCCCGAGTCGCACTAGATCTCGGAAATGTATCGGGCGACAACGGTTTTCCCATTTCAGTCACGCCGGAGAAATTGTTCGGCCGCCATTGCGCCATCTTGGGGTCTACTGGCGGTGGTAAAAGCTGGACAACCTCCAAGCTCATCCAGGAATGTCGCCGATATCCCTCTAAAGTAGTTTTGATTGATGCCACAGGGGAGTACCGCTCTCTTACAGGGGACGATACGGAGCATTTTCACCTTGGCTCACCGATACATCGAGCAGTGGGTGCGATCGAGGTAGCAATTCCTCCAACGAGCTTTACCGAGAGCGACTTTATCGCTTTATTCCAGCCATCTGGAAAAGTGCAGGGCCCTAAGCTCAGGGAAGCTATCAAAAGCCTTAGGCTTGTTGCCCTTGCTCCGGCTCAGTTTCCTGAAGGCATCGTACGCAAGATCGGCCAGGCCAAAAAGACCTATCAGGACGCAATTAGAAGTGGAGATAACAGAAGCCTCGTCAGCAGTCCAAGCCAGCCTTTCGACCCATCTAATTTGGTGCGGCAGCTTGTTGAGGAGTGCTGTTATCCCGATGCGATAAACAATGCTACCTGCTGGGGTGGAGCGAGCAATGAAGTGTCCTTTTGCTCGTCGCTGTTCACGCGCATTCTCAGCGTCATGGACTCTCCGTCTCTACGATGTGTATTCAAGCCCGCCGCAGCGCTCCCAAGCGTGGTCGAAAAGTTCGACGCGTTCTTCGCAGGAGATAAGCGCTTGCTCCGAATTTGCCTGAGCTCCATTGGCTATGAGTTCAATGCTAGGGAAGTGATCGCCAATGCCATCGGGCGCCTGCTGCTGCAGCGAGCCAGGGCCGAGACTTTTAGACTCAAGCCCTTGATCGTAATTCTCGACGAAGCCCACAACTTTCTTGGCAAGACTCTTGGCAATGAAGACGATGTCCAGAATCTCGATGCTTTCGAACTCATTGCTAAAGAAGGACGAAAATACGGCTTGAACATATGCTTGGCCACGCAGCGCCCCAGAGATATTACTGAAGGGGTGCTCAGCCAGATGGGGACGCTACTCGTTCACCGATTGACGAATGATCGAGACCGGGAGGTCGTGGAGCGCGCGTGTGGTGAGCTTGATCGGTCGGCCGCCGCCTTTTTACCGAACCTCAAACAAGGTGAGGTCGCTATGGTTGGCGTTGATTTTCCCATACCTGTCACTATCCAGATCGGCAGGCCCAGTCAGCCGCCGATATCGGATGGGCCGAGCTTTCAGGATCTTTGGGGTTAGAGAGCCATTTACTTTAGTGCGGCAGGAGTATTTTAGGCTCTGATTGAAGAAGGGAGTATGGAAAGGTCATGAGAGACATCGAGGGAATCGACAAAGTGGTTGCGTACTTTCAGCCGCATAGGGCGGAGATTGAAGTGCGCTTCCATACAGAAAATGAAAACTACATAAACCTGATGAATCGGCCCCATGACATTATCGGTCGGCTCCTCAAATGTCATCCTGTCGTAGAGCACTATCTCGAACGCTTCCTGTCCGAGCATTACGGTATAGAAAATGTTCAAAACGCGAAGCTTAGTTTTTTCAATAAGGTAGCACTCCTACCTGGTCAGGCTTCCAGTGCAGCATTCGTTAAACCTGGAATCTTGAAGCTCAACTCACTCCGCAACCAGGTGGGACACAACCTAGGAGCAGATATCAGTTTCGATGATTTGGGCCCAATTAATGGTGTGCTAAACGTCGCTCGTCCAGGGATAGCTTTTCAAGCGCCAATCGATGCTATTGAGGCGTTCACAACCGTCGCCTGCACTTGGTTGATAGTCCCTCCCAAGGAGCTTCAGCACATATTTACAGAGGCATTCTCAGACGTTCGGCTGTAGCCTGGGGTACTACACAGTCTCAGGTCGCCAAGATGATTCTAAACTATTTTACGCAAGCCAAGCCTTCAGATAGGTTTAGTAGTTGAGTAAAATATTTCGGATCCTCGCGACAAGCCACAATCAATCCGCAGAGCTCCGCAAAATCCAAGGGCAAACCTCCTAATCGCTGACGGAGTAATTTTTCAGTTTGTTAGGTGGCTCAAAGAACTGTCGGCCTTGAACAATAAGGAGTATTTGGGGGGGGAGTTAAGTAGCTTGAGCTCTAGGTACGATCGTGGAGCAATCTGAGTATTTTGAGCTGGATTGTTTTTAGGGATAGGCCAAAATCTTATCGCAGCAGGTTATGGCTAAATGCTATTATTTCCCAATTACAGCATGCTCAATTCTTTGCAAGATTACTAACGGTGGTTAGGACAAGGTTATGTCAAAAATTCAAGCGGTACGAGTTGAGGATCGGCTGATTGAGCTTCTACCCCAAGGAATTGATCGCCTCGGAAAATTGTTTGAAATTGATAGCATTAATTTGCTATTAGGAACGAATGGCTCGGGAAAAACCAAGATGCTGTTGTCCTTGGCAAATGCTATCGGTTCCTCTCAGGATGACTCTGTTCAATTATATTTCCAAGGAACTCCTAATGGGAAATATGAGCCGAGTGCTCCGTATAATGAAGATATTTGTGCAATCTACTACTCAGCCTTACCGTACAGAAGGAAGATGCCTAGGAAGTCATGTGTCATAAATGCATCTCCTGTTGCAAAAACTTCTACTGATAGACTCCGGCTTACTCAGTTGCAAGAAGTTGCTGATATTTTGAAAGTAGATACGCGGTTGACGGGAGTTTTTGGGTACTCAAGAACTGTCTTTAGATCGGTTCTGATTCCTGCTTTAAGGAGTGAAAAAGAGATTCTGTCAACAGATATTAAACATGCCGCTCTTGAGTTAAATAAGTTGGTGAGCTATATTGAATCTAAAGAGGGGCGTGACTATAGAATTTCTGATAACAAGCGCGAGAGTATATTAAGGGAGTTAGAGTACCTTTTGGAGAAAAGGATAGATGCTCAGCTTGGGGTTCGGGACAAATGCTTGTTCTTGACAGCTTTAGAATATATATATGCAAAGAGCGATCGCTTTGACCGTAATGCCGTAGCGTTAGAGTTTTTGACTCGTATGGATATTGTTGATGTGCCTTCGAATGTTTCACAATTTAAAAAATTGGAAAAAGTTGTAGAGGATACTAAGCGCGTATTGGATAATTATGCCTATCAGGCGGATTTTGACTGGGAACAAAGACTTCATACGTTTCAAATTGACAGTGTTAGCCAGTCAGAGGCTATTCGGCAAAATGAAACACCTATTAAAATTGAGTGGTCGAATTTAAGTTCAGGGTTGCAAGCCTTGGTCGAGCAATTTTCACTAATCGATCGGGCAATAGGTCAAGCGGCCAGCAAAGGTAAGTTATCTATCTTGTTGTTGATAGATGAAGGGGATGCCTACTTACACTTGGATTGGCAGCGTAGGTACGTTTCTATGCTAAATAATTTTCTTGGCGGTCTAAAAATAAAGCATGGCCTTCATAGCTTGCAATTGATAATGGCGACTCACTCACCTTTGCTAGCAGCAGATATTCCTGGAGAGCTAGTTACTAGCCTTGACTCTAGAGATTCAATAAGTTCATTTGCGGCTCCTTTGGAGGACGTGATTGCAGGAGCTTTTGGTTCGAACTCTCTTGGTGAGTTCGCTGCTAGTAAAATCAATGAAATATATAGGCGGGCAGTAACTGGAGATACGACTGACTCTGATCGTCAAGTAGTCGAGGTTATAGGAGACTCGGCTATTAAGTCGGCGTTGAAACGGAGTTTCAGGGAATGATTATAAATATCTCTGATGTGTGGGCTAATGCCATGGCTGATCACTCGGTATTCCTCAGCTCCGAAATTGATATTGGATTAGAGGAGTTGAGCGATTCGTTTATAGATGTTGCTATTAGTGAGTTTATCACGGCTAATAGAGCGATAATAGTTGAAGGAACTCCCCTGGAGTTACCCGTATGTATTAATGATTTTGAAGAGCGTTTTGGTAGTGGAGTTCTTCGCAAGTGTGCTACTCAAAGGCTACAAGATATCTTTGACTTTTCCGATTTTTCAAAAAAATCTGACAAGCCTTGGACTGCTTATCAACTTTGTCTGCAGGCTAAATATAAAGTATGTTGTTACTGTCATATGGTAGAAACTGGGACTTGTCTGCCTGATGAGAATGTAAAAGGATATAGGCCGCCTATTGATCATTATTATGCAAAGTCGGATTATCCGTTTTTGGCGCTGAGTCTTTCAAATTTCATACCGTGCTGTGAGAAATGTAACGGCAGTCAAATGAAGCATGCAGTTGATTTTGCAAAAAAAATTCATTTAAATCCATTTGTTGATGAGGAGTCGATTGAGTTTGAACTTCACCCTCTATTAGTAGCCGAGGAAATGGTTGCGAGTGCTCTTGCTCTAGGACTATCCCCGGAGCACTATCAGCTAAAAGTTGAAGCGAAAAAAAACTATGCTGCCTCTAATGCGTCGATAAATACATTTCAGCTAAAGAGCCGCTACGAAGATTATTCAAGTAAAGCATTCTATCTCGCAAGAAAAATGAAAGGCTACGCCTCGCGCCAAGCGATGCTTGAAGCTGAGTTAGAGTTTGCGTTCACGCTCACTGATCATTTAGAGTTCGAACTCGATGATTACAAAAATCATGCTTATGGGAAAGTAAGGGTGTGTATTGCAAGGCAGTATGGAGCTATACCGTAGTGGCAATATGCATAAGTATACGAGTAAGGGTATGAATTTTTTGGCGGGCCTTCCTATTGTTGGAGGTCTGCATTTTTTCAGGTCTATAAATTTTTCATTTAGGTTGTGATTTTAAAAAACCACGAGTAGATGTGCAAGCTTTGACAAGTAGAATCTAGGGTTTAGAAAGCAAGGCATGCTGCTACTTCTTTCTGAGGGGGGCATTTTTTTGTTTCCAGTATCCTATAAATTAAAGCTAATGTATAAGCCGTTAGCTAATAGTTGCGAACGGATACGTTTCGCTAAGATACTTGTGGCGGTTTTTATAGCCTGGTTTAATATTCCTACGTCCTCGGAAACTCTCTGCTTCAGAAAATTTTTAAAAGTCTTTATTTGCTGTCAAAGAATGGCACTTTTCAGTGCTGGGATCGCGGTTAGTCATGGGAATGGCAGATACTTTTGGGCTGTGATTTTTGAGTACAAACCAAGGGGGTTGTGTAGTGATATTCAATACATACAGTCGCCGCGAGCAGCGCCAACTGCAGGCCGATGACCTGGTGCTGTTCTTTGATTTTGATGGGGCGCTACATCCAGATGCCGTGTACCGCACCAGATGCGGTCTTGAACTGAGGGCACCGGGTGCCCTGATGATGCATGCACCTATTCTGGTCGAGATACTGTCCGACTTTCCCAAGTCAAAATCTGCTTGTCTATGGTGCAGGGGGCAGTCCACCTGACGATTTCGCAATCCCGCTATCCAAATATGGCCATCTCATTCCAGATGTTCAACCGTCGAATCCGCAAGAGGTTCAACGGATCGTCCTGTTCCTGGCGTACCTGAGCCGCAACCCCGAGGTCCTTCCAGCCTTGGCCAAACTCTTCGATGCAAAGGCCGAGCAGATTGCGGCGTTCAGGTACTCGACAGAGCTCAGGAATACGATGGGGGAAGCTGTTGCCAAGTTGTCTGAAATCACCCCGGCCCTCTAAAAAAGGTTGCTCTAACCAAGGGCTTCAAGCGCCTGATCCAGACGCTCAAAAGGGCCGGGCGTGATCCCGAACCTGAGCAAGATGCGTAACGGGCTGTTCCCGTTCAGAGCCTAGCATTGGAGATTGCGGAGCAGGCCGAGGTCTGAAAGCGTACGGCGACTGGCGTGGTATGACCGCCGCTATGGGCTGCCCCCGCACCCTAGCCGTCTCCAGCCTATGCTTGGCTCACCAACCCACCTAGACGCAACCCTTCAAACAACTCCGTCTCGGCTGCTGAAGATTGCGGGTACTTCGTCAACCAAACCTCCAGCACAGCCCTCAACTGAATCTCAAAATCCCGTCGATCCACCGCCCGCACCAACACCTCCTGCAACTGCTCAACCAGCACCGGTGCGCAAACCTCCAGCGTCTGTAGCGCATCTTCCCCAGGCTTTTGCAGCAACAGGGTCAGGCTTTCTATCAAGTTTTGGGTCAGGCTATTTAGCGTTCTCATACCGGGGGCTCCAAGGCCGTGATGGGTTCGGGGAAGGTGATGACGTGGGGTTCGATTCCGCGTAAGCGGTCAATGCGGGCGGCGATTTGGATGGCGGCATCGAGTTCGCTAACCCCCTGGCTTTGCATGATGTCGTAGCGTTCTTTCTTTTCTTCCGACTCGGTCATGGCCAGCGCCAGGTACAGGCTGGGCGGTACTGCGCGGAACAGTACTTCCATGCTCTTGGAGAGCAGGACGCCTTCGGTGTATTTGCCGCTTTCTTTGCGCGCCGAGAGCATCAGGGCTTTTTGCGCGGGTGTCAGTTCGCGGAATCGGGAGATTTTCTCAACTTCGTCCGGCGGCATGTTCAGGCAGATCCACCACTCAATCATGTTGAGCATCGGTGCCGCCGCCGGGGGCAGGTCGTCGATGTTTTGCGTGGCCAGCCAGAACCAGGCGCCGAGCTTTCGCCACATTTTGGTGATCTTCACCACGTAGGGAGAGAGCAGCGGGTTTTTGGTGATGATATGGCCTTCGTCCGTCAGTTTGACGATGGGCCGGCCTTTGTATTGGTCGCGCTCGGCCAGGTTGTTGATGGTGTTCAGTAGCGAGATGTAGGCAATCGACAATTGGGCGTTGTAGCCTTCCAAGGCATAGGTGGCCAGGTCGACGATGGTGATGTCGGCTTCGGGCCAGGGTGTGCCTTCGCGGTTGAAGATGTCGCCATCGCTGCCCATGCAGAATATGTCCATGGCTTCGGCCATTTCCTGCATGCGGTTGCGCCGGGTCTCAGGAGCGCCTGCGTCCTGGGCGGCGGCTTTGAGGGCATCGCGGATGTCCTGGGTCAGTACCGGTCGGCCTGTGCTGGCGCAGGTTCTGGCTGCGGCGAGGATACCGTGGCGAATGGCGCTGCGATCGGCGCGGGTCAGGCGTTCTTCCTCCTTGGCTTCACCGCCGGTGATCATCAGGCGTGCGGCGATTTCCAGTTCACCGAGGATGTCGCGCTGTTCGTCCTGGCTGCTGGTATGGGCGTCGGAGGTCTCCACGTCGTCGGGGCCGACGATTTTGAGATTGTCTGTGCTTTGTACCAGCCGGATGGCATCGGCAAAGGGCGCCAGGCTGACGCCTGAGCCGGGGCTCAATTTGATTCGGTTGACGGTCAAGCCCAGGCGTTTTGCCAGATCGCCGGTCAAGCCGAAGCTGTTGCCAGCTTCCACGATAAACAGGCGTGGCCGGTACACCGCTATCAGTTGGCTGATCAGGTTACACAGGGTCGCCGATTTGCCGGCACCGGTCGGGCCGAACACAAACAGGTGAGCATTCATCTGCCGATCGAGCCGGTTTAGCGGGTCGAAGGTCAGGGGCGCGCCGCAGCGGTTGAACAGGGTGATGCCGGGGTGGCCGGTACCGGTGGAGCGGCCCCAGACCGGCGCCAGGTTGGCGATATGCTGGGCGAACATCAGTTGGGTGTACCAGTCCAGCGCACGGCGTTGGTTGGGGTCGAAGTTGCCCGGTAGCCAGCGCAGGTAGGTGTTCAGGGGCGCCACTTCATCCCGGGGCTCAACCGGCTCCATTCCGGCGCCAAGCAGAGCGGTGCTCAGTTGCAGGCTGCGTTCCTGCAGTTGCGCGTGGTCGTGGCCGCGCAGGTAAAACGCCACGCTGCCCCGGTACAGTTTGTGTTTGCGGCCGAGCAGTTGGCGGGCTGTGTTGACGTCTTCGCGGGTCAGGATCGAGGCCTGGGTATCTCCTACGGCTTTGCGGGACAGTTTTTCCAGATGACTTTCCAGGGTGTCCTGCGGGGTGATGACCAGGGTTATGCAGAGGAGGGTGTCCTCTGGCATTTTGTCGAACAGGGCATTGAGGGCATCGCCGCCTTTGCGGGTTTCGCCGGTGAGATGGCCGGTCTTGGGCGCTTCGCGCAGTCGATCGAGCATCACCACGCGATGGGGCAGGCCGTCGAAGTACCACAGGCCTTTGTCGGTATTCGACAGTGGCTCGCGGTAGCACAGGTTCTGCGAGAAGTCGGTGCCGCTGGCCAGCGGTAACTCGTCTTCGGCCATCGCGGGCACTTGCTGGCAGACCAGTTCATAGAAGCGGCGGATATCGGCATCTGCTGGCCCAAGGTGGTCGGGCCGAGGGTTGAACCAGTGGATCAGCCAGTGGCGGATGGCGTGGCCATCCATGCGATGGCTTTTGATACCTGCATTGGCCAGGCCTCCTGTCAGTCGATCGCAGATGATTTTCAAATACGGGCCGGGGGTTTGGCCACGTACGTCCAGGTCTGCGTTCTGGATACGGCGATAGACGACCAGTCGCACACGGCGTTGCTGGCCCCGCCAGGGCAATTGGCTGACCGTGGTGTCCTCGAACAGGCCGCCAGGTTTGGAGATGGCCGCCAGATGTAGTTTCATCAGTTGCAGATACAGCTCGGTGAAGGCGGTGCCTTTGGCCCGGGGCTGGATGTAGTCGTGCAGGTGTTGGAGATAATCGTCCCAATTAGTTTCGTCCTGGGCGTAGAGCTGGATCACCCAAGGGGATGTTTCCAGTTCGTCGAAGGAGTCCTGCAGCGCGTTTTCCAGCGCATCACGGACTTTGCGCAACCAGTCAGGGTCGCGGCCCTCGGTGCCAATGGGTGTCAGCTCGAAGAAAGCCGCGCGGGATACGCCGTCCTCCAGCAGCATGGCTTGCTCTGCCGGCAAGTAGTCGACCCAGGGCAGCAGGTCGACGAAGGAAGCGTTGACGTCGTACAGGCGGGCGACGTCGGCGGTGGTGGCCGGTTTCTGTTTGGGATTGCGCCAGTCCTCTGGGGAGGGAACGCCTTGCGCGGCCAAGCGTTCGAAGTAGCAATCGGTAGCGGCCTCGAAAGCTTCTGATGTTTGAGTGTGATCAAGGTCAGGCTCTGATCGTTGGCGTGCTTTAAAACGTTGCCAAAGTCCCATCAATAGTCCTCCGTGCGCTCACCGGGCATGGCGTATTGCACGCGCTGATACAGCGGGAACACCGTTGAGTAGCCCGGTATCGGCGCCGGGTCTGAGCCGGCCAAATGCGGGAAGACGTACATCACCAGGTCGGGATTGGGCAGGCGCTTGAACTGGCTGTAGATCTCGTTTTGCGCTGTGCGGGTAAAGGTGGTTTGATCGACCGGCCCGGACTCAAACGGTCGGCGCAGGGCCTGGCGTGCGTCTATCAATTGACGGTTGCTGGCGCTGGTGCCTTGCTGCCAAACATCCATCATCGTCTGCTTGCCGTGGGGTAGCAGCTCGTCCTTGCTGGTGGAGCAGGCTGAAGTCAGCAGTGTCAGGGTCAAAACGACAGAGTGTTTAGTCCAGCGACGTCGAGACATGGTGCCCCCCTGAGCGGTAGTCGACCTTGCGGCCCTTGAGTTCGTAATCGATGGTCAACTGCTGGTCCAGATGCACCACGACTTTGGCCCCGGGCTGCACATATACGGCGGCGAAGGCCTGACCATAGAGCTTGTTCACCCAACTGGAGATATCGTTGACGCCTGAGCCGATGATCTTGCTCATGGCTTCGCTGCCGGACATGCCGACGCTGCCCACCGTTCCGGTCTGGGTGTTGACGAATGAGCTACCGCCATCCGACTTGATAAGAGAGGCGGCGCCCGCGCCGGCAGCGGTGATCAGCACCTGAGAGCCGATGTACTGCGAGGCGTTGCTTTTGCGCTCTCCGCTGATGCAGGGAATGCCGTGGTCATCGCTGATCCAGCCCAGCCCGCCTTGAATGGTGGACTGGTTGCCGTTATTGCTGTTCGGGTTGTGGGTAGCTTCTTCAGGAGGCGCGGGCAAGGTGCGGACGGTGCCGTCGTTGAACACGAAGGTCAGGCTTTTGATCTGCCCGCGTACGCACGACAGGGTCCAGTCGCCGGACGCAGTTCCGCTGGCCACCGCCCCGGCGACATCGGGCAGGTCGATACCGTTGGCGGTTAGATTGTCCGGGCCGATCAGCACCTTGAACGGGTAGGGGTCATTGACGGTGCCGTCGATGGGCACCCGGCCAATCAATGCGGACATGGCCACCGAGCCCATCAATGTCGAGTTTTGCGGCAGGGTGTAGACCTTGCGCACTTGCTTGCGGGCGTCCTGCGGGGCGATTTCATTCGCCACGGTCTGGGCACCGAGGCTCAGGGCGTGTTGGTCGCGATCCAGGGTTTCCCCAAATGAGGTCGGGAAGTTGAAACCGTTAGCAGTTTGATTGGAGCCTGCGGCAATGGGTTTGCCGTTGATATCGACGGGCGTGGCGTCTTGCGGATTTATCCACACCAGGTCCAGCTCCGGCGCTCCCTTGAAGTGCTGGCCATCCCCGGGCTGAACACCAAAGCCGATCGGCAAGTCAGTCCCGGTGGTGCTGCCTGCGCCCGGTTTGTTGCTCAGGGTGTTGTACTGCTGTTGCATCGTATCCAGGAAGGTTTGACTCTGTTGCTGCGACTCTTGCTTGAAGGTGTCCTTGGCGTTTTGCAGAGTGGTCGCGATATTTTGATCGATGCTTTGCAGGCGCTTTTGCAGCTCGGCATTCTGTTGTTTTAGTGCGTCATTGTTCTGCAGGGCATTGCTGACCTGATCTTTGAGCTGGCGACTTTCGGCAACTATGGTGCGCAGCGTGTCGCCGGGGGTATCGCCGTCGACTCCGAGTTTTTTCGCTTCGTTTGAATTGAGGGAGAGGATGCCTGCATCTTGAGCGTCCTGCTGAGAGCTGCCGCCGCTAAACAGCTTGGCCATGACGATAACCGCGACGATCACGAACGGGATAACCAGAAACTTGATCAGCGGATTATTCTTCACGGCGCGCTCCTTTCGGGTCTATCAGCCCAATAGTCAGGGGCAGTACCGACTCGGGCAGGCCGTGGCCACGGGTTACCAGATAGACAGTCGTGGTGTCGCTGGAATCGCCTTTGGCGCCGAGATAGGGGTGCTGGAAAGTGGCGGTGACGAAGTCGCCCATCAACTCACGCGGGTCCAGAGCCACAGGCTGGCTGCTGGTGTTGCGTAATTTGACGGCCGTGATCCATAAATCCTCCAGTCGCCATGCCCCCAAGATCCCGGCCTTGACAGGCCGAGTGGGTAGCAGGGTGGTGAGATCCAGGTTGCGTTTGATATTGACCTGCGCAATGCCTGGCACCGGCTCAACCGTGCGCAATGGGGCATACAGCATCTGCGCGGCATAGCGTGTCATCACCACTGGCAGCGGTGTTTCACGCCGGGCTGGCGCTGCGTCGTCGCTAATATTCTCGGTGGAATGGGGAGCGGCTTTAGTGGCCCCAGGCTTGTCACCGGCCACGATCCTCATCGGCTCGGGAGCTGGCTGCTCCGCCTTGGCCGGTGTCGCGATGATATCCACCAGCATGATTTCGCCGGTACTCATGTTTTGCAGTTGCAGGCGGGTCGGTTCGATGGGCTCCTTGGCCAGCAAATACAGGGTGCCACCGGTACTTTGTAGACGCAGCTTGTCCACCAGATGGCGGGGTAGGCCCACCCGCACATTCTGATCAACGAAAACGATGCGCTCCTGCCCGACAATCAAGGGCAAGGCCAGCGGAATACGCTCCCAGCGCTGGATCTCCACGGCATGGGCGAAATTGCATGCAACCAGCGCAGCGAGCAGCAGAAGGCGCTTCATCCTCTATCTCCCACCCTGGTGGGTTCTGCGGCGACCTCTATACGTTGCGGATTACCGCTGTAGCAGTCCCAGGCCAGGCCGAAGGGGTTCTTCTCGGGATCAACATCGGAGCGAATGATATGCAGGGGGTAGCGCGCAAACGCTCGCTTGACCCGCTCGCCGCCGTAATGCTCGTCGGCGGTGATATCCAGGTTCACGGTCCAGTCATTGATGCTGTGTTGCTGAACATGCGGCTCTTGCAGGTTGTCGATACCGCGCCCGGGAATCTCGAACACCCCGCGTTCGCGTTTGCGTAACTCCCCGCTATTGCGGCGCAACTCGAAATCCCGCTGCAAGTAGGCTTTGCAGCTCGGCGTTAGATAGCCGCCTAGGCGGATGATATTGTCCTCGTAGTCGGTCTCACCGTCAGAGGGCCAGCGGTTCATTTGCTGGAAGATGTACAGCCCAAAGGCGTACACCGACTCGGGAGGAACGTCCCACCACGGCCGTGTGCTGCCGGTTCGCAGGTCTGGCGGCACATGAATGGTCAGGTCGCGTGGGGCGCTTTGCCAGCCATACGCCATAAACAGCCCGAGTGCGATCAGCATGCCGATCACCAGGCGCAGGCTTTTGATGTGGGCCAACTGCGCATCCACGCGCTTGCGATAGGTCATGGCGCCTCCGTGCGACGGCAAGTCCATGCTCCCGAGCGCGTGATCAGGCGTGCGCTGTTCCAGGTCGGGATATGCCGGGCAATCGCCAACTGCATCTGGCGGTACAGCCAGGTGCCCGGGCGTCCGCGCTTCATGCGGCGCAAGATTCGGCTGGCGATAGCCAGTCCCAGCACGCCGCCGACCATGGCTCCAGCAATAATCAGTGCCCAGATTTGGGTCAGAATTGCGGCGGGAATGCCAGCCAACAGTCCCGTTACGCTACAGACCAGCAATGTGGTCCACATCTCGTCGGCAGTCAGACCTCCCATGATCACGGGTTGGCTGTTCAGCCTGCCCGGAAGAAACATCAGCGTGCCGTCATCAAATAGCTCGGTCATAGCCCGTACTCGTTAAAGGATGGCGGTGGCCTTGGTTACCAGGAAGATGGCAACCCCGAGAATCGCCACACCCACCGCGGCGGTCGCTCCCAGGTCCATCCACTTCTTCTTGCCGAGCTGAATCTCGTGGTAAGTGCCGAAGGCATGCCAGGCCACCCCGCAAAACACTACGGTGCAGATAATGAGGCCGATGAGCAGAGAGCCGTCATAGGCGAAGTTCTGCATCGTTTGAATCAGATTCGTACCCTCGCCACGAGAAGGTGCCTGAGCCGTTGGAAGCCCTGCCATGGCCAAACCGGGCAAAGCGAATGCACCGGTCGCAATACAGCGTGTTTTTGAAAGTCGAAACATGGCAAAACTCCAAAGCGGTCAGCTAAGAACGAAAGCAGTGAGAATCATGCAGAGCAGCAGAATGCGGATCACAGAGGGTGCCGCGACGGATCGATCCAGATTGCCGGTGGCCCAGCCCCGGTAGCAGCTCCAGATCGCCCAGGCCCCCCACAAAAAACTGATCGCCACGGTAAAGCCAACAAACAGCAGATAACTGGCTGAAGGCGGGAAACCTCCAGCAGCCTGAAAGGCAGAGGCTTGAACGCCACTCATGCTCATGGCTTGCGTCCTTCAGTTGAGTAATTGCCCGAAATCTCAACCGGGTCGCGAGGCTGGGCTCGACTGGGCGTCAGGTAGTTTTCCAGGCCCAGTCGGATTCGCTCGATATCCCGGGTCAGACGCGGATAGTCGAAGTAGTAGCGTTTGCCGGGTTCATCGGTGAGCTGGGCACTGCGCTGGGCTGTGTCTTCCAGGGCGTTTAACTGGCGGATCATGATGGCCATGTTGGATTGTTCGGAGGCAGAGGCGGCTGATGCGTGGGCGATCGGCAGGGTGCATCCAGCCAGTGCGATAAGACACGCAAGGGTAAAGCGGTAAGTGAGTGCTGTGAGACGCAGGTACTGGATCACGGCTGAGCTCTGGTGATTCGTGTTGTTGCCAGAGTGCCGAGTTCAGTAGGGTGCTTGCCGCAAGAAAAGAATATTTAGGGGGGGAGGGATTTCTTCTGTGGCTCGAGTGGCCATGACTCAGTTTAGGTTGGATCTTTGAAAAGCCCTTTGAATAGAGTTCGTCTAAGGGCTAGCCAGTCCAAGGGCTGTACAAAGAAGCGATGATGCTGGACGGTCTCTTTGGTGCTAGTAGTAAGTTTTCCACCTAAATGTCCCGCTTGGATCCTTGCATTGCATTCCTTTAACCTTCCCTGTGATCGTAATCTCGTCAAGTGCCTTCGTATGCTGGCAGGGATTTGATGCGGAGTCTCCTGAAAAGGCAACTGAAGAACCAAGCATCGAGACTTATGCAGCCAGGAGACAGCGGTCTCGATTTGTTCCGGGATGAATTTCACAGGGATGCGCTCAGAGGGCGTGATTCATGCGGGTGACTTGGGCGTACGCTTACCTTCCATCACCAGTTTGAGGGTTGAATAGTAAGCGTCCGCCGAAGTCACCTTGCACGACTCAGGTAGCGGCGTAGCCAGGCACCCCACATCCGACATACTCTTGAAGAGTGGCAGGGCTATTTAAGGGCTGGCCGGAAGTAACTCCGGAGGGTGATGCACAGACGCAGCCTGATGATCGTTAATTGCGGAGCATAAAATAATAAATGCGCGTTGAGTTCAACATGAAGACAAAGAAGCTGTTGGCGCAGCGCGCGGGGTATCTGTGTTCGCATTATGACTGCTTACGGCCGACGATCGCTCCAGCGAAAAACCAAAAGGGGGAGGATGGTGCCGTTGGCACCGGTGTAGCAGCTCATATCTATGCTGCGTCTGAGTTGGGGCCACGCCCACCAGTGGGCATGACAGAGGCTCAGATCAAAGCTTTGTCCAACGGGACTTGGATGTGTAAACAGTGCAGTACACAAATTGACGATTTCCGCTGGAACTACCCTCCAGAGCGGGTCTTGGAAATGAAGCGCGTGCGTGAGTTCGCGCAGGTCACGTCAGCCACTCAAAGTGACGCCGCATACCTTGTTGGTTGGATGGGCGTGAAGCGACTTGATCTTATCATCCGAGCTCATTTACCGGATTTAGACCCAGAGAAAATCAGGCTGGCCATCCTAAAAATGGGAAGGAAATTTGTTGGCGATAATCTAGTGACTGATGGGGCGCTGCTGCTGGCGCCATCAAGCGAATTCACGAAGTCAGCGCTGCTAGAAATGATCAAGGAAGCAGAGCATGAGATATGGCGTGGGCCTTCAATTTCAAATATTGGGATTGAGCATCGCTGGGCGATCGAAATTGCACGTGAGTTCAACAAAGATTTTTATGATGCAGGGAATTACGACGCTTTCCATTGGAGCAATGGCCAGGTTTGCCTTCGTGCACGCTGCCCGAAAACGGGACAGCTTTCAGATGCGACCTATCATGCCCGAGCGGACATTCGTTGTAAGCACAATCCGTTTCTTCGTGAGGGAGACGAGATTTTTCTGCACGTAGCTTCTCGCTGCGGCGCCGAATGGAAGTTCGGATTGATCACCGAACCGAGGGACGCTCATGTCAGCAGCCAGCTGACATTGGAGAGGTTCACGCTGCCGACGATTACGGACGGTCTTAACCAGTCTCGGCAGGAATTTGAAGGCTACGCTGGCTGGATTGATGCACTGGTGGAAGGGTTCACGCCAGTGGGCCAAATTGGCTTGCGGCCGACTGACTACCCGAGGGAAGACAATCTGCACTCAGGCATTTTTCATATTGAAATGAGAGCTCAACCTCACAGATTGCAAGCTGCTGCTGAACTCTGTGCGAGGGTAAGATTTGCCTATGATTTGGCCGACAAATTCGACACTTCTGTATCTTTGAACACGCATCTATTTGAATCCGGCCTTACCCTTGATTCGCTGCGCGAGGCTACAAAGGATCTGATGGTTGAAAATCCAGGAAGAGATTTTATAAGTGATCCGTTGTTCGCTTTCCCAGACGGGGTTTGGGGCTTATATCTGCGCAAAACTAGGGCTGGTCTAGCGGTGGTCAAGCAGCGACTCTAAACCGCGAATTAGCGTAAGCGTCCAGGCATCCCGTCTTGCGCAGCTAAGCCGGTTGCCATCGATGCGGCAACAAATCCCCAATCTCACTCGCCCGCTGCGTCGGCAGGCGAGTAAGAACGTCCTTCAGATAAGCATATGCATCGTGGCCGTTGAGCTTGGCCGACTGGATCAAACTCATTAGCGCAGCAGCGCGTTGGCCACTGCGTAGTGAGCCAGCAAACAACCAGTTCTTGCGCCCGAGCGCCCATGGGCGTATCTGATTTTCGAGGTGGTTATTGTCTATGGGCACCGTGCCGTCGTTCAGATAACGGCTCAACGCAGCCCAACGTTTAAGGCTGTAATCCAGCGCCTTGGTAATCCCCAAACCTTCATGCACACGCTCGCGCTGGGCGATCATCCAGGTATGAAACGCGTCCATCAGGGGCGCGGCTTTTTCCTGACGTATTCGTCGCCGGACATCCGGTTCCAAATCGCAGACTTCGCGTTCAACCTCATATAAAGCCGCGATGTACCGCAATGCTTGCTCGGCCAGCACGCTTTTTTTGGTGACGTGCAGGTCGTAGAACTTGCGGCGGGCGTGGGTCATGCAGCCGATTTCAGTGACGCCAAGTGCAAAACTGGCTTTGTAACCGCCGTAGTCGTCACAGACCAACTTGCCTTTCCAGTCGCCCAAAAAGTTGCGGGCATATTCGCCAGAACGACCGGGGCTGAAGTCGTACACCACCGCGCTTATCTCGGCGAACGCGGTCGTGGCATAACCCCAAACATATGCTCGGTGGGTTTTCTTTTCACCCGGAGCCAGCATCTCTACCGGCGTTTCATCGACATGCACCACGTTGTGCTCAAGCACGACTTCGCGCAGGGCATCGACCAGTGGCTGCAATTGCACACCGCAAGCACCGACCCAACTGGCCAGTGTTGAACGAGGAATCGCGAGACCGGCCCGGCCGAAGATTTGCTCTTGGCGGTACAGCGGCAAATGATCGGCGTATTTCGCAACCATCACCTGAGCCAGCAACCCGGCAGTCGGGATGCCTTTGTCGATCACTTGCGCCGGCACCGGCTCTTGAATCAAGGTTTCGCAGTTATCACAGACCCATTTGCCACGAATATGCCGTTCGACGCTGAACACGCCAGGCGTGTAGTCGAGCTTCTCGCTGACGTCTTCGCCGATGCGCTTGAGGGCGCAGCCGCATTGGCATTGAGTGTTTTCTGGATCGTGATGAATCAGCGTGCGCGGAAACTCGGCAGGCAATGCAGTGCGTTTGGGTTGCTGGCGGGCTGCTGCTTGCGCTGGCTTTGGTACCAGGATTTCAAGCTCTGCTTCGATGGCGGCTAGGTCGGTCTCAATCAGGTCGTCGAGCAAGCTGGCCTGATCAGGGCTGAACGACTCGGAACGTTTGGCGAAGCGGTGGCGTTTGAGCTGGGCTATTTCGTGAATAAGTTGCTGGTTGCGGGTCTTCTGATGCAGAACCTCTTTGTCGAGGCTCGCCAGCTGCATATCTAGATGCTCAACGCGGTTGAGCAACTGCGCAGCGAGGCTGCGCAGTTGTTCGGTGTCGAGCTGATCGAGAGGAGTAGTAGGAATCATGGCGATGACTCTGCCCGATCTGCTGATCGATGTATGTCATCCATGTCTCTTAATGGTTACGGATGTCTCCGTCAGACCCAAGCCATTGCCAGGGAAGACCGACCACCAGTGCCTGGAGCTGCTCAGTATTTAGCTCCATTTGGTCACCATACCGATCACTCGGCCAAGAAAACTTCCCCTGATGTAGGCGGCGTGCCGCCAACCAAACGCCCAAGCCGTCGTGCACCAACACTTTCATGCGATTGCCTCGGCGGTTGGCAAAGAGATAAGCACAGTGCGGCTGCGCCGCACCGAAGACGGCCACTACCCGGGCGAGGGCTTTCTCGGTGCCGGAGCGCATATCCATCGGTTCGGTGGCTAGCCGAATTGCGTCAATGCGGATCACGAAGCAAGTCCACGGACAAAACGGACACACCCTTCAGGATCGGAAGACGGCCATTTCACCGTGATAGTTTGCTCGCCAAATGGCAGCTCGATGATTACAGATGACTCGGCCTGCCTTTGCGGGGCGACCTTTACCGGAACAAACGCCGGCAAGGTTGCGGGTGGTTGATCTCGGAAAAGTGGCAGCCACTTGCGGATCACGTTGGCATTGATGCCGTGACTGATGGCTACGCTGGAAATGGAGGCGCCGGGTGCAGGCATTCCTGGACAACCTGGGCTTTGAACGACTTAGGGTAAGAGCTTCGTTGGCGCATTTAAGGGCTATCGCGTCCGCTTATAAATAGGCGGACACCATCGCCCTTAATTTGGGAGATCGGTAGGCGTGTTCACCGTTCGCTTACAGTTAATCTAGGGCTGCAATACGAATGAATGTAAATCCAAGCCATAACTGCCAAGAAGACAAAAATCTGGCTCGATAGTTATTCCATGATCATCGAAGACACTGCCAGCCCGGAGGCGACCCCACGAAACATGGCAAGCATTCCAGAAAATTAAGTCCTACATCATGGCTTTCGAGTTTTCATGAGCCCCTAGCGTCTCCACTCGTGACCTCAACTAGTCTTAAATTGAATCGCTTCAAACTCCCCATCAACAAACCAGCCGCTAGTTTTAATTCGGGCTAGGGCCGCTGCAGGATCCGACGACCAAAGCACAAGGGCCAGCGACTCTTTAGCTCGGCTGCAAGTAACGTATAGCAGGCGCAACGTGCGGTCGATGGCCGTTTCCTTGCCCTTTTCTATGTTTTCTCTGTCAGTTTTACTGAGCTCCGCACCACCAAAAATCTTGTCGTAGGAGATCTGATTGCTCCCAGCTAGCTTGTCATCCATCACTACCATGACATGCAAGAACTCAGAGCCTTTAACAACTTGGTGAGTAGCTAGCAACGAATTCCCAGCTAGGTAAGTACGATACTTTTGCAACTGATTCCAAGGGCAAGCGAACAGCGCACACCAGCCGCGACGCATCCGGTCCTGTTTTGATTCGTCTTCACCTCTACCCGGAGTCGGGGGAGGCGGTGATTTGTCCAAATATGCGGTCATGAGGCGATGATCAAAATCAAAGAGTTTCGCGCGCAGAACTGGTTCAAGCGCGTCTTCTATGGTTGCAACAGGATTAGCACAGACGGCGACGAAACTCTCAATGGCATTAAGCATCTCATTGGTGCGGTTTGCTCTCTCTTCCGTGTTATCGGGCATCTCATCGAGGCGACCGAAGCGCCTGAAAACCTCAGTAGCTCGGAACTCATCAACAACATAATCAGCATCAACACACGCCTCTAGCTGCGCTAATTCATTAAATAGAATCTGTACGGCAGTGGGCCCTTTGTTTTCGCCGCTTCCGGAAGGCGCAGCAGCGTTCGGATCAAGTAGAGCCATAGCACTGTACACATCGAGAAACGAGCCTCGCGTTGCAACAAGCTTGTGTTCCAATGCGAGCATTTGATACCCGCTCTGGCTCCAAGCGACAGACTCGCTCGCTTCTAGCATCTGCTCAGCGCACCAACGCTCACCGAGCACCTTATCCTCCGAGGAGCACGACGTGTCACCGACGAATATCCGTACAATCCCCCCCGTCTTTTCGCTTCGATGCTGTTGTTCCACTCCATTTGCAGGCTGAGTCCGGCCCTCAAGCTCCGCGCCCCATATTTTGTTTATGAGAGTGACAATTCGGCGCTGGCTACGATGATTCATTTGAAGTTTCGGCGTCGCCCAGTTCGGCGGTACCAAACTTGGAAGGTCAATATGTCCGTCCTGGTAGATGCGTTGCCGGTGATCGCCAAGTAAGCCAAGAGTTAGACCTCTACCCCTTGGCTCCGAAAGCTCCATCAAAACATCCAGCATCCTCTTCGTTGTATCCTGTGACTCGTCGATGAGTACGATGGGGTGCCGGTCTTTGAGGATGATCTGAAGCGTAGGTCTTTCCCGGAGGAGCCAAGCAGTTGCGTCAAGGACGTGCTGATGAGCAAGTGCACCGGAACCATATGTCTCGCGATCCGGGTGGTAAAGAAACACATCCGTAGCTCTAAACGCCGCGATGTCATCCTTGATTTCATCCAGGTCCCGCTGTTTTGCCGAAGTGATTCCTCTCGGTTTTGCTAACGCTTCAGCTGTGTCCTTTTGTAGTTGAGCTTCCTTGAGTGCTATGAGCGCCGCGCGAATGTCATCATTGAACCCGCTTATGAGCTCCCAACAGAAAGCGTGGATGGTAGAAACACCCACTAAATCGTTATCTCCAAGGCGACTCTTGATTACCGATACCGCATTCTTCGTATATGTCACCACACGTATCGAGCGTCCATGCATCCGCAAGCGCCGAGCAAGCTGACCGCCTTTCTCATGCTCTACGACACCAGTCATCCGACGCAACACTTCTACTAGCGTACGTGTCTTTCCAGAACCGGCACCGGCGAACAGGAAGTAGCTGCGCGGCGGATCCTCAGTGAGATAGCCGCAGATTTCTTCGACAACTCCAACATCGCGGTTGTTATCAGCAAAAATGGGAGCCTGACTCATGCCCTAGACTCCTTATTGGGCTCTAGTTGCGTCTGCAGCCAAGCTAAGGCATCAGCAATGTATTTTGGACATTCGACAAGCTCACCCGAAGAAACCCTCTCGAAAATGCTTGCAGCAAAATCACCTTTATTAAACGAACTGTGCATCAAGGTATGAAGCGCGCCTAACAGCTCTGGGGCACTTGGGGCTTCGGCAACTTTTTTTGCGACTGATGCAAGTGCCCCAGTTGGTACCTCAACTTCCACGCCATCCTCATCAACCTTCTCGCTCATCAGTTCCTTGAACCAGGGAATGTTCGTAAGGACGAGTGAGTCTTCAAAAGTGCTAGGCCAACTGTTGTCCGCTTCGGTTATAGGCAATTGCCAAGCGAATCGCACAACGCAATCTGCAGTCTCGGTCCAGACCAACTGGGCATCTGTCGGGCTCTTGAAATCATCAAGTTGCTGCATCTTAGGATGCCAGCCACGAAGAGTTGGATTGCCACAGTGCAGACCAGCTTGTCCCGTGTTCGCAACCGCAACGAGTTTTTTGGTCGGGTCACCATTCTTCTTCGGCTTTCCGTCTTTTTCCTCGGCGGGGTCTATGTCGGTAATGATGACCGTAGGAATTCGAAGCTTCTCAACGAGCGGTTTGAGCCGATGGGCATGACTTCCCCCAATGTCCAGAAAAGACACGTACCGGCTGTTCAATGCACTGAAGCCGCGCTCGATGAAGAGCGGTACAAGCATACGTTCTGCAACGCCTTCAACGAAAATAGCCGCGTTAGCAAACAACAGGTCCGTGTGCTGAACGCGGAAGTAGCGTTCAGCAAACTGGCGGGTCTTTTTATCATTACCAAAGACCTGCCCAAGATTGACTACCTCAGTTGTCGGCATGGGACTCTCCGCACTCTTCGCGATACGGCGTACGTATCGCAGCCGGTCGAAGCTTTCAGCGTGGGCAAGATGGCTTGAATGAGTGCTAATGAGTAATTGACTTTTGAGTCCCGACGCGTCCTTCTCATTCGGACTGATGAGCTTGTGTGCTTTTCCAGGAAAGATCCGCTGAACTTGAACGTGGAGGTGCGCTTCAGGCTCCTCGATCATCACTAGATGAACGGGGGCAGGAGAACCTTTTTCAGGCTTGAGTCGGGCTGCTTTGAAGGACACCAGCTGATAGCTCAGGGACTGGAGATTCTGATATCCGAGCCCGATAGAGTATTCAGGTAAAAGCTCTTCAAGTGATTCTTTTTGCATGCTGTATTGGACAGCGGTTCCATGGTCAAGCAGGTCCGCTGTTTGGATGCGGGTACGAAAGCGAATCTCTTGAGGGTCATGCAGTCCTGGATAGCCCAGTTCCCTTACTTCCTCAACCGAGCCTGCAATGGCTTCGTGAATCTTCTTGTCCAGTTCTCTCTGAGCTTCAGCGACAGCCTTAATAAGATCTGCGCGGTGACCGTGCCCGGTGCTGGCGACGTTCAAGTGTTGTCGGGCAAACTTGAGAAGTTGGTTAGAAAACATACCAATCCGATGTGGTCCCGAGGCAGACCGTGAATCTGCTTCTTCGCTTCCAAGTCCACGTTGAGCGGCGACAAAATCAACCCGAATCAGTCTCGACAGGTACTTACGCTCGATTGGACTCGCATTTGCGAGTGTCTGACTTGAATAGGTTGAGAAACTCGTCAACGGGTTGTTTTCTGCGTCTAGCTTGTATGCACGAACTTGGCCGAGTTTCGATGGCTCTCGTAGCCAGAAATCAAGAAGGTCAATAGGCCACGCAAGCGAATCTGCCCCCATATCTTTTATCGGCGAACGCGCAGTGTGATAAGTCCAAGCCAGTTGCTTGATCTCATCAATGCTCGCAGCGGGCTCGAGCCTGAGGCGAACGCCGACTGCACCTCCCTTCCAGCTGAACTTGGAAAGAAATGGTGCGACATAGTGGTACATGCCAGCCTCGGCATCGAACCACAGGTCCAAGGTAGGCATGGCCCCAAGAAGTATCTGAAGCTGCTTATTCCATTGATCTTCAGACTCGTCTACCGTTGAGGGGTCTTCAGTAAGCGATTCCCAAGCCTTGCCAAGCTCTCGCAGTTTCGGCCACTGCGAAAGGCTGATATCGAAAGCACCGAAGGGGGATCCATCTGCAAGGAAGTGACGTAGAGCAGCAAGTATCGAAGTCTTTCCGCTGTTGTTTGCGCCAACCAGAATAGTGGTGCTTTGGTCAATGTCCAATTGAACTTTTCCCAGTCTACGAAACTGACAGAGCTCGATGAATCGAAGTTTGATATTGCCCGATACCGGAACCATTGGGGCTGCTTCTGGCATTGACACGCCTCCATGCGAATTATTGGAACGCCCCGTGGACAAACGGGCGTCGAAACGATCCTACACTCTATTGATGGCAACAAGCCATGTCATCATGCGATGTGCGAGTTGGACACTAGAAAACTAAATGACCACCCCCTTGCTGTCCTAGCACCGTTGAATTGCAAGCGACTGTTACATTGGCTGATTCATGCTTGTCTTTCAACGACGGAGAATCGGTCATGCCCCCCTACTTACAGGCACCAATTATGGAACAAAGGAAAGCGAGCTCGGCCTTACGAAGCTAGAAATCACTGTCAGATAGCTCCCCCCACGCCGGCCCGTGTGAGCAATGGCCCAGCAGATAACAGACACTAGGACTCGTGATTCCGATGCCCATCGAAATTTACCCACCATCGCGCAAAGTTTTGAGCAAAAGCTACAGTGTGTTCGCACTCCAGCTGGACGATTGGGATGATCACAGCTATCAAACGCTGTACCACCTCTACTATCGACCCAAGTCAGAGGAACCCGATGTTGTCACCTACATCGGTGGTGTGAAAATTCTCAAGCAAGGCCAGACGACTGGGCCTCGTCTTATAAAAAAACCCTTTAACAAGTTAGGTGAAGGCTGGGTCTCTGTTGGGACGTCGCTCGATTATTATCAACGCCTGAACGAGCTGCCCAGCGGTCGCCGCAAACGCATCATGAATGCGCTGCAGGATGCGGTGGCGAATCCGAATCTCATTGACGTGTTCAAAGATGAGGACGGATGGAAGTCTTCTATTTTCAGAGACACGCCTGATTGGAAGGAATTCATTCGTGACGCGAAAATCCTCTACGAGGGTAACTTCAAAGCGCTCGTGGGAATGGAAGCATTTTCCTTCCTTCCCGCCGGAGCCACCCGACCTATCGAATTCAATTTCGAGGCTCCAAAGCCAAAGGGATACCGCGGGTCTTATCGGAAGGTCGGACCAGGCCGGAATCGAGTTCTGTTGCCTGAACGTATTATCGTACTGGTGGGCCGCAATGGGTCCGGCAAGAGTACGATCCTTTCTCGCTTGTCCCACCTCGCCTATGCATCCCCGCATGAGCGTGATCAGGACGGATTTTCCGCGATGGGCGAGATAACGCCAAAAGCTATCGGATTCATGCGGGTTATTACTATTTCCTACAGCGCATTTGATAGCTTTGTAGTGCCGGGGCTCGATGCTCGCGATCTATCCCAGATCATCAATGACATTGAAAGTGGTGACAGTCGTTTCGTCTTCTGTGGGCTTCGGAACATTGTAGAGGAAGTCCGTGACGATCTTGAAAAGCTCAGCGCTGAAGCCGAGTTTGATTCCGATAACGAGCCGCCCGAGATTTCAATGGAAAGGCGCAGCTCGACAAAACTCAAATCGATAGATGCGCTTGCGGACGAGTTCGTAAGCCTGCTGAAGATAATTCGAAAAAACAAAAGAGATGAATTGTTCGAGCTGACCGTTGAATCGCTAACTGCCGATCCCTCATTTCGAGATTTGAAAACTCAGCTGGCTGATCTCATCGCAAGGCCTCGGCGCTCCCGGCAGCATTTCATGGATTGGAGTACCGGACATAAAATTGTCCTGCACGTGATTGCTTCCCTTGTCGCCCATACACGGCCACAGTCACTGGTCCTTTTCGACGAGCCGGAAACACATTTGCACCCCCCACTAATGGCCGCATTAATGCACACCGTGCGGATGATTCTGACGGAGCTGAATGCCTACTGCGTGGCCGCCACTCACTCTCCTGTATTGCTGCAAGAAACTCTCTCCTGCCACGTCCGCTACGTCAGTCGAAACGGTTCAGAAATCACCATCAAAAGGCCGAAAATCGAGACTTACGGAGAAAACATCGGCCTCCTTACATACGACAGTTTTGGGCTCACCGCGGCGAGCACTGACTACCATGCAGCTCTCGACCTATTAGCTGAAGAGTACGACACTCTTGACGAGGTTGAGACTGCGTTCGAGTACGGCCTCAGCGCTCAAGCTCGAGCTTATGTGCTATCCAAGCAAGCGAAGCGCAGGTTGAAGAAATGAGAAATCTTCCCCTGCCTGATCGTGATTCGTCGCGAGCGGATCTGACTGCTTCGGTGCGTGAGTACAATTACAAAATTCCACGCGGCCATAAGCTCAAGGAAGATGAGATTGCACAACTGCTTGCCATCTATGACCGATACGACGCCGACCTTGGCGCAGCCAGCAAGATATTGAAAGGCGCAGCGTTCCCTAAGTCGCTGATCGACGCGGTGTATGCCGCTTACGACCGAACTCAGGAGGGCCGTTTACTGTACTCATTGCGTGAGCGCTTGTTCAAGGGTGTAGATCTGTGCCCGATTTGTGGAATCGACTCAGTTTCAGAGCTCGATCATTTTCTTCCCCGATCTGAATTTAAACCGCTGGCTATCTACTCGCGAAACCTCGTACCGAGCTGTCACGATTGCAATCACATAAAGCTCGCAGGTTTCGGGGAGCAGGCCGACGGGGAGCTGGCCTTGATTCACGCCTATTTTGATGAGCTGCCTAACGTGCACTTTCTGGAGGCGAGAATCGATATTTCCGAGGGCGGATTGGTTGCCACTTTCCAGGTCATGACCGATGTAGACCTAGCTGAAAACCTGCGTGATCGCTTGAAGCATCAGATAAAAACGCTTGAGCTTAATGAGCGCTATGAAAAAGAAATCAACACCTACCTCATGTCGCACGCAACTGGGGTTCATCTTGAGTATGCTCGAGATGGCAAAGCAGGCGTGCGAAGATTTCTCCGGACTCAAGCTCGTATTGAGGAGAGAAAGCTGTACTCCAACCACTGGCGGCCCACTCTACTGAGAGCATTGTCAAGGCAGGAGGATTTCATAGACGGTGGATTCGTGGGCATTTTCAACGTACCCCAAGACATTCTTGACGATCTGTTTGACGAGGAAGGTTAATATTCGTTGTGAGGCGTACGTCGCCTCTCATCCTAGTGCGCGCATACAGTTACCACGTAATCATTTTTTGCTGGGGAATCTAGATGGAGGGTGAAATCAATAAGGTGATGGGGCTATGTGCGTTGTGCGGCCCTGACAATGGGGAAGCGCGGACTCTGCGGCAAAGTCATTTCCTACCAAAGGCTATCTATAGATATCTCAATCGGCACAAAGCCGAAGGTACGAAGCTATTACTCCGAAGTCAGGAAAATGAAAAAGTATTCTCGATGGGGAAGCAGGTATTTCAGGCGTTGCTGTGTGACACGTGCGAGGGATTGATGTCAGCAGAAGGTGAGGACTACTACTTATCGACGGTGCTCAAGATCAATGAAAAGGAAAAGCTGCCTTCGCCGGTCTACCAGATCCTAAAGAACAGTCTGATGCCTGCCTGGACGGCTCCTCGTGGGGATTATGGCCCCGGTCTGATTCTGAGTGTAGGAAGCAATATCTTGCCGGCTATCAAATCGCAGCAACTGTATCATTTTGTGATCGGCATGTTTTGGAAGGCAACGTTCGAAGGGTGGGAACACTGCTCAGTAATGCACTTGGAACCGCATGTTAAAGAGGCGATGCGTAAGTTTCTTCGGGGCGGAGATTTTCTACAGGGCTACATAGTCAGAGTTGTGCCTTCATTCTGGTGGGCCAAGTTTGGAGCAGTTTTTCCAGTTCTGAACCAAGGGCAACCTTTCTTCTCTATAGGACAGCTCGACTTTTACCTCGAAAAGGCTGAGCAACAGTTCAGGTCGGCTATATCGATGGAGGCTGTCCCATTGCTTTATACCGTCGATTCGATGAGGTCTCAGAGAGCCTATCGGATTATGGCTGCAAACTATAAGAAAGCGGAGGAAACAAAATCTGCTGCAAAAACCCAGCTGTCTTGGCTCGGAGACTGATCGCAAGGGGCCGTTCACTGAGTACCCCCGCCTTGCTGTTTAAGTGTGGAGCGGTTGCAGAAAGGTTGTATATGCACACAAAAAGGTACCCCTCTGACGAGCGATGGTATATTTCCCTTATGCGACGAACCACATCGTGAGCATCGGTTTACAGACGGAATGACGGCAATGGATATCCAGATGGCCTCGGAAGCTGCTGTTTATAGGCTGGTCGCTCAGATCACCAGCATCACGATTGATTGGGCTAAGCACCATGATATTTGGTACGACGCCTGCCATACAGACTCTGTGGCTTACTATGATGACGAACCTTGGCTGGGTGGTGCGTTACTTCTATTATGTGTGGAGGGTCCGATAAACACCGTCCTCGAGTGGGATCACGAGGAGGCGCAGGAGCTAGGTCGCGCGCTGGAGTCAGTCGGTGTCTACCTAGAGTGCCATGAATCATGCACATGGGGATACTATTTAATCGATGACGGGAATGATCTGGCTCAAGCAGCCTATCGCGTCGCGCGTTGGAAATGGATCTGTCGATTGGTTGAGGCTGATACAGCGGATATCAGCGGCGACCTTTACGCTCATTTTGCTGCGAATGCGCAAGACTTTCATCGGCTTGCTCCTCGCGAGTTTGAAACACTCATCAGCAGCATCTTCGCCGCTAGAGGATGGAAAACAGAGCTCGGGCCTGGTTCTGGGGATGAAGGTGTTGACCTGCGAATCTGGCAACGAGACCCGATAGGAGACCTGCTCACGCTGGTACAGGTTAAGCGTTATGCGCCCGGTAATCCCATCAAGCTTGATGCGGTTGCGGCCCTTTCAGCTCATGTAGACCGTCACAAAGCTAATCGCGGCCTATTTATTACCTCCTCGCGCTATCTACCTGGAGTGCACCGTTTTGCCGAGCAGGCAGGCTCGAGGATCATCCTGGCAGATACCAGCAATCTGACACAGTGGTGCAACGAGTCGGCGCAAGAAATGACTATGGCCCGTAATCGAGTTCTAGCCGCTCAAGAGCTTTTACCTTTACTTCAAGAAATACAAAATCGAGGAGTAGATGCTCGTCTGGTTGTGGGCGGTAGGCGTTATCCGAGCTTTTGTATCGTATTGCGCGAATCGCGGACATCCGCTTTGCTCGCCCATATCCCTAGCGTCCGAATTTCTGGCGACATTCAAATGGGACAGGTAATGCCAGTTTTTAATCAAGGAGCTGAAGTCGCTGAATACCGAGAAACTGTGTTCCGTGCAGTGCGGACAGAAGAACGCGGCGAAGTGCAGTATTGGGGGCAGCGAACGCTATTTTCAGCTTGGAACGGAAGACCAGTTGGGTTCGACCATTGGGACTAAGCAGGGGCTTCAGGCAAGGCAACGGATAATCCGTCGATGTCAGTGCTCATGTGTGTTGTGCACAAACGCGCCAAATGCAGTTAGGAGTTACCCTTAAAAAAACGACTATGCGGGTATGGGGCTACGCAGTCGCTTCGAACATAAAATACGAAAGAAGTTAATTTTGGTAAGCATATGATTTATTGAAGGTAAAAAGAATGTAACTGTTAGCAAAGCTCCGGAATCATTAAGCGCTTGATCAATGCAGTTACTACACGTAAGAAAAAAGGAAGCGGCAACATGATAGGACTTCGAGCGCGTCATTCGTTTGCACAGTTTTTAGAACTGCAACCCCAATCGTTTCAGTTGTTCTCTTAAGCAAGTATGGGGTTCAGCATCATTCACTGGCTCATGACCATCATGCATGTACTTGCCGAGGTTATAGCAATCCCAGGCGATTTGCGTGCAAGGGTCAACCCGAATTTTTAAGCCCAGGCGCTCATCGGCCAGTCGGGATTCCCGAAGATCAGATGACACGCCTCGGGCGGTCATTTGCGCTCAATATGTGTTGGTTCTTGCTCAAAAATCACTTGCCGTAAGTGACACCACACCAGACGTATAGGAAGGGATCGCTGCATACCACCGGCGTTCGTGGGACTTTTGTAGTACCAGGATGCGGGTTTCTCATCCGTGAAAACGAAGGATAGTTTATGACTGCGCAATGTTCTGACCGGAAACCAAAACTTGGTTTTCTACTTATGAGGCCTCAGTGGTTTCCTCATGAAGGTTTTTGGCGATTGATTCAAGTATTTCGACTAGGTTCAGCCGCCGTGTTCATTGCCTTTTCAGTGATGGCTTTCATCTTCGGTGGGGATCTTGCAGCGGCGTTCGCAGCTGCTGCACTTGCTTGTTTGATAGGGCCAATTCTCGCTCTTCGCCTTCTAATGTGGGTCATTCGGGGCTTCAAACCGACCCCTTAGATACTGATAGGAAAAGGTCGCCAGACGCCCGCCGGCAAGCACATCTCTTGGCTGCGGCAATTGAGGTACGCACGTTTTTGTGCCACGTAGAATCGCTTCTGGGGGCTGGTGAGTATCCTTTGGCCCTGAAATCTTGTGAAATGCTCTCTGTCAAACCCGTTGTCGGCGCTGACCATGAATTTTTTGAATAAACTGAGCGCGTCGCGTACCAGCTCCCAGCCCTGGGAGCTGGTCGCTCTAACAATATCTGTGAGGCGTAGGCTCTTGTCTGCTTGGCGGTTATTGGCTGCCGTAGACCGCATAGGCCAGATCATGGGGTGGTATTGCAGGCGCACGTTACGTGGGAAGCTCCCCTTGGCTGCAAGTTCAACAGATGTGTTTTAGCTGAAGTACCGCATTTTCACTGAGACGTGGTGAATGGAATAGTCCACCAGCGTTGTGGTTTTACCGGTACCGGCGAAGGCCTGTAACAGCAGAATATAGGCGGTCTAGTGGATGATGGTTTGTAGTTATGAGTCCACTGCATACGTCACTCCTACAAGTATTTCTTGAAGCTTGAGACAGTGATATAGACGGACATGTCTATTAAAACCGCGCTGGGCAGCAGAATCAAAAACGGACTAACGCTGACCGGCATAGCCAAATACACCGTCCAAGGCACAATCATCAGCGGAATAATCGCCCCCCGTGCTTTGTGATACAGATAGCTCGATTCCCGCCCCGAACCAAATTTGCGCAGGTCACGCCGCACCAACCCATCGACCAGCCCTGTAAACCCTGCCAGTAAAAACAGCGGGATGGTCATCGTCAAAATGACCATCCGCACGCAGAAGGTGAGCACGGTATACAGCGCGGCCAATCCATAGTCCTGAAGCTTGATCATTACCCGGCCTGTTTCGTAGCGCAGATCGAAGTTGACGATCTGCTGTGGCGAAGCGGTCCTGGCGTACTGGGTCAGGGCATTCAGGCAATCCAGCATGCCGGTTTTCACCATCAGCCAGTCATAGACCATTTGGGCGAACCAGGTTGCCGTGCGCCCCGGCTCCTTGATCACGACGCTATGGATCAAGTCCTGGGACAACCAGCTCAACTCGTATTCAAACATCTGTTGCGCATGTCGCCAGCCAGCCTCTGGCCAGAACAGATACAGGCATATCCATTCGACGACAATGGCAGCCAGCAAGGAGCCAAACATCACTCCCAGAAAGTGGAAGGGCGTTGCAATCAGAATGCCGAGAAAGGTTTTTTGACCTTCTTGCTGCTGTTGGGCTTTTTCTGCGATGTCGGCCATCAGGTTTGAGCCTTATGACCTTCATGGGCTATCTGGCGAAAGTCATCCACCAGATCCTCCGGTAACGATTCGCTCAACGCTTGATAGCCGGGGGCCTGCCACCAGTCGCTACTGTCCACAGAGCCTTTGCGCATTCCTTCGGCCAGGGCCTGCAGGTCCTTGGGCATGACTTCGTCCGGGTCGCTCGCCGGTAATGGCATACGAATTTTCCACAGATTGCCGCCCTCGATCAGGGCAAAGCATTGCCCCTTGGGCAGGCTCACCACATGGGCGGGCTCGATCATTGGCACGCTGACACTCTGGATCTGGTCGTGGGTGTTGGAGGTGAAGGCGGCGTTGCCATTGATCGCATCATTGGCGCTGCTGGCGGTTGTGCTGGTGAATACCTGGACCTTGGGTAATTGGTTGGTCAGCAGTTCGGCAGTGGCGGTTTCGCGAACACGTAACATAAAGAGGTTGTTGAAGTTGCCGATCACCTGGCCAGCCTTGGCCCTACTGCCGATTTTTGCCTCGATATCGCTCATGGTCTGGGTGTAGGCGGTGACTTGCATGCCGGCGCCACCGCCCTTGTTGATCATCGGGATAAATTCGTCGCCCATCAGTTCGTTGAATTCATCCGCATGCACATTGATTGCGACCTTGCCGCTGCTGGCGCCGGGCAGGCCGTCATCGATGCCGAATTTGTAGATATGCCCGGCGACTGACACCAGGTCGCTGAACATAGAGTTGCCCACGGCGGCGGCCACTTCGGTGTCCGACAGGGCATCCAGTCCCACATACACAACCGCTCGTTTACGGATGACCTGCATCCAGTCGAAGATTGGGCGTGGGTCTTCAAGGTCCATATAGTCGGGCGACAGCAGCTCTGCGATACGGCCGGTGGTGAGTTTTTCCAGCAGTGGTAGCAAACTGGCGACGATCTTGTCGAAGTAGGTTTTGTCGTAGCGCACTGCCGAGCGCAGGCCATCCATGACCGGGTCAGAGATGCGTTTTTGGGTGAGGTACATATCCAGGGCAACCACGCGCAGCGGGCGATCTTTCATGGCGAAGCTGAGGTTTTTTCGATCGATCTTGCCCTCGACCTCGACGATGGTTTGCCAGGCCTTGGGGTCGTTCTGCGCGAAGTAGCTTTGTGCGTACTCTATGAACAAGGCATCGATATTGATCACATGCTTGAGGATCTGTTCGTAGTCCGGGCGTCGGCCGAGGGCTACCAGAGCGCGGGCAATGATATTGACGAAGCGCCAGGCGAACTCGCGGAACGCTGCGGAGTTGCCTTCCCCCGACAGTTGACCGGCAATGCGCGTGGCCACTTCTGAGATCCGACCAAAACGACCCACCGCGTTGTAGCGGGCCGAGTAGTCAGGCCAGCCCAGATGAAAGACGTAGAACTCATCGAGTCGGCCTGCGCGTTTGCATTCAAGGTACATGCGCTTTAACAGGTCGGCATCACCCTTGGGGTCGAAGACGATCACGACCTCGCGATCAAGATGCTGAGTTCGGTGACGCCGGGTTCGACGTATGTCCTGAGTGATAAACAGCTCGGCAAGACGAGTCTTGCCCACCCTCGTTGTGCCCAGTACCAGTGAGTGGCCAACCCGTTCTCCCAGCGGCAAGCTGACGTCGCCCTCGTGCGGTTCTATGCCATGCAAACGCGGCAATCCACCTACGGGAGGGAGTGGCCGGGCCGGGTTCAAAGCGATATTCCAGGTTGTGACTTTGCTGAGCATCTTGAGCGGAAAAGGCGCGAACTCCAGCCGCTCTTCCAGGCGGCGTGCCGACCTGTAAATCGAAGTTGGCTCAACATACTCGGCGTATTTGGGCAGATAGGTGTCCATCAGGCGCTGGGTATGTTTTTGCGTCCAGCGAAAGCCTTTGCCGATAAACAGACGCTCGTTGCTGACCGGAATATCCTTGCTGGTCATGGTGTAGTGGGGCAGGCGGCGGATATTGCGGCGGTAACGTAACACCACCCATGCCTGTCGCAGGCGCACAAAGCCAAGGGCTATAAAGCCTGTCGCAGCGACTGCCCCGAACAGCGGAGTCAGGGCAAAGGCCCAGGGCGCGAAAACGCATAGCAAGGCTGCGGCGACACACACCAGGACTGTGTACAGCTCGACTGCGGGTCGCAGTAGCGATTCGATGGTGTAGGTGCTGGCCATGATTTCGGTCAGCGCCTTACTGCTGGAGCGTGGTGGCGGTGATCAATAAAGGGTAGTGACGGATGCCGAGACGTTGCGCCAGATCATCAGCTGGTGCCGGCACTATCTGCAGTGTTCCGGCCCAGCGTTGAACCTCGGCAAAGCGCTCGGCGCTGGTCACATTGATCACGATCCCTACGGCCTGCAGTTGTTGCAGTTGCTCGCGACGCTGTGAGAGCCAGGTTCTGGACAGTTCATCGTCTCCCACCAGAAATAGCGGCTGCAGGCCGGGCGCGTTGATCACTCGGCTCTTTTCCTGGCCGGGTGTCAGTTGTGTCGAGCGCACAGGAAATGCCCCGGTGCCACGAACGCCAATGTTCAAGGCCGATATCGATTGGGCGGTTGGTTCAGGGTTGAGGTCCTGATAATAGGGCAGGGCAGACACGCCGCCCCTGTCCTCGACCACAATCAGCGAGCTGGCGTGTACAGCCTGCGCCAGGCTCAGGCAGGGCAGGAGTAGAAACGGATAACAGAGTCGATTCATGGAGTGTTCGCCATTAGATTGATGCCGGTAACGCGGCTCAGGTGTTTGGCAAAGGCCAGTCGATAGCGGGCAGCGGGCTTGCCCCCGGCCGGACGGTGATAGCGCCCGGCGGCCGTGATCCAGTCGCCGCCTTTGGCCTTGTGCTCGGCGAGAATTTGAGCGGTGACCGACAGATTTTTATACGGATCAAGCCCCTCGCATGGAGAGCTGTAACGGTGACCATTGGCGCCGATATTGGTCTGGCCGAGGCCCACGTCGACCCGGTGAGGGCCTGCGGTTTGAATGGCGTGCAGCAATGCGTTGCAAGCATCACTACGGGTCGCAAAGCGATAACCGGCGCCTGCAACATTCAAGGTCCAGGGCCAGGGCACGAGTTGGCCGCGCAGTCGGGTACCACTTTCTTGCAGGGCGACCGAGTACAGCACCTCTGAAGGCACGCCTGCCGGTAATGCGATCAGTTGATACGCCGGAGGTGGAGTCTCGGTGCCGTAGGTGAGGGGAGTGCCCAGCAGAAGGCTACCGAACAGCCCTGCCCGAATTACTGACGTTGCCATTGGCCATTGACCTCGCGCACCACAGCCGGAAGCTCGCCGCCGAGACCCAGCCCGAGCCAGCGCCCGGCGTCGTGATTCAGTGTAATGGTGCGGTTCAGGACACCGGTCGGTTCTATCCTGGCCAGGACTGCCCAGCGGCGGATCTTCTCGTCATCGCCCAGGCTGCCGACGAAGTACAGGTCGAAAGGCTGATTTTGCGCCTGGAGGTTTTGGACCCGCGTGACACAAGCCATGCAGTTGTCCTGCACAAAGATGGCCAAGCGACCGTCGCTTTTAAGCGCTCGTGGGGAACTGGTCATGGGGGAGGCCGGGCTGGCTGACAGCTGGATAATCTTTTCGTGCGGGTACAACCGCTTAAAGGCCTGGTCATAGGCCTGTTGGTAGGCCAATTCCTTCTCGACCCGCTGGCGCTCGGCTTTGACCTGCAACTCCGCGTAACGACCGCGATCCTCTGCCGACTTTGCTTCAATACCCAGGGCAGTCAGCGGGTCCAGCCCCGGGGAATAGATGCCGCGTGGACCTTTCATTAGGCCCTGATAACGGCTCCAGTCCTCAAGGGTTAGCCCCCATTCGCTAGCCAGCTCAATCTGGCTGCTGTCACGGTTTGAACTGATTGCTTCAAGGCTTTCCTGAGAATTTGTCGTGCTTGTTGCTGCATTAACACAAGGCGGTGCGGCAGCCACCAGGCCTGCTACAGCTAACCCGAGCACGGCTAAACGCGACGGTTTGCAGAGGATATTTGAGTCAGCCACGGCGACCTCCTATGGCTCAACAGTTAGGGTTCTCGACAGACCGGCCACTTCGAAGTGGGCTAATCGGCCATCCATTGATTTGAGCTTCCAGGCAGTGCCCGTGACCCCATCGCCGGGCCGGATCAGGTTGATCTGGCTTAGCTGCGTACTGCCGGATGGCGCCACGGACAGAAAGCGCTCGCCACCTCGATATTCGATACCGATTACGGTGAACGGAGGAGGTTGGGGCGCAGGTGGAGGTTTCTTGTGAACAACCGGTTTTGGGGGAGGGGCAACCAGTGGTGGTTCTGAGGCTTGAGGCTTGCTCAGTTCCTGCAGCCGGTTATCGATCATCTCGATACTGGCCTTGAGCACCATCACCTGCTCCTCGGCAGCTGTTACGCGCATGGAGAGGTCTTGGGTGGTTTTAGACGCTTGCTTGGCATACGCCTGAACGGCATCGATGCGATTGGAAAGCGCCTGTTGCCCCGAGCGGAAGTCGTCGTTGGTAACCAGGTGCTTGCCGTCAACGGCATCCAGTCGCTCATCAACCTTGGCCAGCCGCGTCAGAATCGCGTCGAGTGAATCCTTGTTGGCCGTGGTCTCCAGTCTGTTGGTTAGCAGAGAGAGCTGATGATTCTCGTAGGCCAATACACTGGCCAGGGCGATCAGGCAGAGGCTGAAGATCATTGTGGTGCGGGTTGGACGTGGAAGTTTCATGGGCGGCCTCGCGTGAGAACGAGGACATCCTGTCAATCCAGGTTGTGGAGCGCAGCTGGAAATAGGTTTTTCGCACGCCGTTGTTTTAAAGGTCGTGGAGGTCATCAACCGAGCACTATCACCTTGGCTTATAGGCCAGCGGTCTTAATGCTGAGCAAGCAGTTGATCTTTTTTGATGGATCATAAATAATGTTTTGGAGCGCGAAACCAGTTGCCTCCAGCGGCTATAACTGGCGTAGGAACCCTGTCGATGGCTGGCACATCAGCGTAGGGTGAGACCTCCACACCCCTGCTTGAGGGTGCGTATATGAATATCAAGCACACTCCCTAAAGGGCAGTTCTCAGGACTGCCCTTTTTCTTTGTCCGTGATTAAAGGCTTATAGCGCTGGTGCTGCAGCTCGCCATGTCGATGCTTGTTCAGTGACTTGGCGTCCGTTTGCATGAAATTCCAGAACAAAAGCCCGTCTCGCACAGCGACAATGACCAGCATCTGGCGCTTTGCTTCGTAGGCTCCTATAAAGGCCAAGCGGTACGAGCCATCATCGTATTCGACCTTCCAAACCTCAAAAGGCCCAGTAAGCGTGTCCATGGCCATTTTCACATAGCGTTCGCGAGCATCGGCACGCTTTTCTACTATGTGATAGAAGCTTTTTCGGTCGACGATTACTAACCCCATGGGTGTCTCAATGGTGAGGGACAAAATGGCCGGGTTAACAAAACCCAAATTTTGAGCGACCAGCGCTATGGCAGCTTCATGGCTATAGGCTGCCTCCACCTCATCTACTGCAGCTGAACGCAGCTCACGCTCAAGGGTTCTCAAATCAGGGAGCCCGTAATCACCCCACGTTGGCTGGCCTTTTATTTCTTTTATGGGGGGCATCTACCATGTCCAAAAAAGCATGCTCGGAAACGTCCAGGCGAGTTGCTGTCCACCAGTAGGGCAACCATGGAATTGGGGGCGTTAAATCTGTTCAATGATTCCATTGAACAACTCTTTCAATTGCTCGTTACCAGCATCCACCAGGTGGTTGTCGTCGTAGTACAGCGGCACACCATCCCTTGAGCCCATGCATTGTCCGTTCGGGCAAAGATATGGGGTTGGGTCAATAACCTTGGCATTGCACTGCTTTGCCGCGACTTCAATGGCGTGGTTGGCTATGCGATTACGTCTCTCATAGTCCTGCAGTGAAACGGTGATGTCCGATGAGTACTGGAAAATGCGCTTATGCAGGTTCAAGCCTTTGTAAATGTTGAACGGCATTTCCGGGATCGGTTTGACGATATACACCGGACGATTTTCTGCGATGGCACACACAACTTTGGTGTACTCAGCCGCGTATGTATCGGCAAATGACTGCCCCGTGAGGTGCTCCTTACCCGGGAAGTACACGCGGTAACTGTTGCCTCTGCTCGTATCGGTGTGGTGCGTCGAAATAGCCCCTGCTTTTGGCGAACATGAAATTGGAGCTGAACAACAAGCTGCTCTTGATTGCTCTGATCAACTCGCGGTAGTCATCGAGGGAAAAATAGACAAACCCGAAGATCAGCAACGCTGCACACAGAGTCAGCAAAGCCGGAATGATTCGCCGTGCCCTGGAGGCGTAAAAGCCCAAGAGTGAGAAGTTTTGATTGTGGAGGCCGTTGACGATGATTCCGGTCATCAGAAAACCGGAGATAACAAAGAAGATGTCGACTCCAGCAAAGCCCCCGCCGAACCCTCCGATTTTGAAGTGAAACAACACAACGGAAATGACCGCGAGCGCTCGCAGCGAATTTATATTCTTTCGGAACTGCATTTGTGTAATCCATGAAATAGGTCAGTAGTGCGAGAGCACCGCATTGCGCGGGGTACTATAGGGAATAACCTATTTCAAAGAGGTAGGCTCGTATGTATATGTAACAGTTAATACTTTAAGTAAAATCTGTAGTTTGGTTCTTGTGCTCCTCAGCGTTGCGACCTTGGGGCTGACGTTTGGTGGCGCTCCCTCGTTACTACAGACGGCCATTGCCGATACCGCCGGTGACGGGGCCGATGTAGCGCAGTCGATGCTGGTCGCCATCTTCAATCTGGCAGTGGCCGGAGGTGGCATTGCTGGTGGCTTGTTGCTGGAACAGGCGGGGCCGAGCTCTTTTTCCCCAACGCGGCTGATACTGGCGCTGCTCGGTCTGTCCGTGGTTTGGTTCGCCAGGGCCAATGGGCCGCCGGGTGCATGTTGAAGCTAATAAAAATAGCTTGAGAGTCTGCTTTCGGCACAAAGTGTGTAAAGACACCTCCGCGAACCCAGGCGATGATTGCTGAGGGTTTCACCGCAGTAATTCAATGCTGCGCTTATAGCAATATCTGTCCGGCCAGCACAGCTGCATATGGACGCTATGATTCGAGATGCTTTTCCAAAAATATACTATTGGGATCATATTCATACCCGCCGAATGGCCCTCGACGCTGATATCCGTTGCGCTCATAAAATGAAATTGCTTCCAGTTGTCGATAGCCGGTTTCAAGCATTAAATGAAAGCAGCCCTCCTTTCGAGCTTCGTTTTCTAGGGTTGTAAGAAGCCGACTGGCCAGCCCTTGTCCCCGGAATGTTGGTTTTGTAAACATCCGCTTCAGCTCGCCGTGCGTCGGGTGCACCACCAAGGCTCCACATGCCACGGCCTCTCCGTTACTGGAACGCCCAACAGCGAACAGCACATTTTTCGAAGAAAGAGCTTCGATGTTTATGCCGTGATGACTTTCTGCGGGGTAAAGCGGGGCTTGGTAAGCATCAAGCTCCTCAATGAGGGCAATCACTTCCGGTTGATCAGGGGATTCAAGCGAAATAAAGGGGGGAGTCTTCAAAAGATCTACGCTCAAATGACTGGTTCGGATTTATATATCAGTCTGAATATAAGGTGTAAAAATATACGTCAACACTCAATTTAACGTGTGCGTCTATCCACGTCATCTACCCAGCTCCCAAAGCTGTGACATGGTGTGCACTTTGATTTAAGTGGGCAGCAGTTTTAGCCTTTTAAGCGGGTATTTAATGCAGCCAAAATGACGTTCGTATTCCAGATCTTTCAAAGCCCAGGTCATTCAAGAGTGGGGCCAACCCGCAGCTTCGATTGCCAGCATCGTCCTCAGTCATAGCCTCAATCCAAACCAGCTGCAAAATCCCCAACTTCACAGGGGCAGTTCAGCCCTTGCGTCGTAGTGAATATCGACTGGTAGTACCTTCGCCCGGCTTCAAGATGAGGCCCGAACGTAAAACCTTGTTCCAGCATTGTGTTCATGTCGGCCTCGGTAATGCGCATGATGTAGCTGTGCCCGGTCGTGATCAGCGCACAGTCCGCACCTTGTGTTTCGCCCATATTGAACCATTTGCCCGCATCACCATGCCCGCTTGCGAAGGTATGGCCGTTGTAATGAACCTGCCATCCACCATCGAGCAGGATCCAGGTGTCCGGTGCCGATGCTCCACCCTGGTCCTTCTTGGCGATGACCGCTCCGGCTTCGGTTTCCCATTCGTTTGAGTGGTCGATGACCCACCGCAGTTGTTCGGTCGTCAACGACGTGAAAAACGGCGTGTGGCGTAGCAAATGTAGATACGTGATTGAAGGTTTCATGGTCATTTCCTGCATTGCATCGGGCGTACGATGATCGCCGCACGCTGCAAACCCCATAGTGGTCAAAACGGTCAGGCCCGCATTTCGAAAGCGCCTGCGCAGGGTCGCCGTACCGTGGCTCAAGTTGATGTTCATCATTGTCATGCCCTATGTGATTGGCGGTCTTGTGGGAGGTCGCCGGGGGGCTTTGGCCTTTGCGTAAAACCTGGAGTGTGTGTATTCCACTTAGTCGCCGTAGTACCCCTCGGGCCGCGAGGGCAGACTCAGCGAGCAGCGACCTTGAGCAGGTCTTCCAGGCCTATGCGGCGAAGCATTTCAGCGCGTACCCGGTCGGCCATGGCATTGACGACCTGGGCACCGTCCTGGGATGGATCGATATGACACCGAAATGGACGGGTACCCAATGGCATTCCGACGATTTCGACGATGGCTTTGGCCACTTCACCGACATCCGCGTCAGCCGGTTCCAGGGCTGCCAGACCTTTGAGTGCCTGATCCGGCACACCGGAGTAAGGGCCTTCGTTGTATTCGGCGGCTCGAACCTGGTCTGCAGGGGAACCGGAATGGGTGAAGTGGTTGGTGCCCTTGGTGAACGCACCCGGCACGATGATTGACGTCTCCACCCCCCAACGCGTCAGTTCGCTGGCGTAGGACACTGCCAGCGAGTCCATGGCCGCCTTGGCCGCAAAGTACGGAGCCAAATACGGCGGGGTGCCACCGCGGGCACTGCTGGAGGAAACCCACAGCACCAGCCCCCGTCCCTGTTTGCGCAGTTGCGGCAAGGCCGCTCGGTTAACGCGTTGAGTGCTCAATACGTTGATGTCGTAGAGCTGGGCGAACTGCTCGGGCATAAAGGCTTCGGCGGGGCCAAAGGACATGTGCCCGGCATTGTGAATGATCACGTCCAGTTGGCCGCAATCGCCGATGATTTTCGCGACGCCCGCCTGGACCGACTCGGTTGAGGCGACGTCCAGTTCAACGCTGCGCAAGTCAACCCGGTGTTCGTCCGCGTAGCGCTGTGCTTCGAGTACTTGCGCTGCGTTGCGGCCCTGGGTTTCACGCATGCTGGCGTAGACGGTATGGCCAGCGTCGGCCAGGGCGCGTGCGGTGAGCGCGCCAAACCCGCTGGAGGCACCGGTAATCAGAATGACGGATTTCAAGATAAAGACCTCTCCAAAATCAGCAGATAAAACCTGCCGTCACTGCGCTGAACAATGTGAACATCCGCTGCGATTGCTGGCAGCATGTTCACCTGCCCTGAGTCTCAAGCAGGACGGTTCAGACGAGGCCGCCGTTGACGCGCAGGATTTGTCCGTTCACCCAGGCCGAATCAGGGCCGACGAGGAAGGACACCACGCGAGAGATATCTTCTGGCTGAGCCAGGCGCTCCAGCGGAGGCATTTTGGCGAAGGTCTGGATTTGCTCTTCGCTCTTGCCATGCAAGAACAGATCGGTGGCGACCGGGCCAGGTGCCACGGCGTTGACGGTGATGTTGCGACCGCGCATTTCCTTGGCGAACACTTGGGTCAGGGATTCCACCGCTGCTTTGCTGGCGATGTACACGGCGTAACCCGGCAGGTTCATGCCGACGGTACTGCTGGAAAAGTTGATGATCCGGCCGCCATTGTTCAGGCGGGTAGCGGCTTCACGCAGCGTGTTGAAGGTGCCGCGGGCGTGGATATTGAAATTCTGATCGAACAGCTCGTCGCTGTGTTGCGCCAGCGGCATGACTTTGAGGATGCCCGCGTTGTTGACCAGCACGTCGACTTTACCCAGTTGCGCTTCGGTTTCATCAAACAGGCGGCGTACATCTTCGGCACTGGCAACATCTGCCTTTATCGCGATGGCCTGGTGTCCGGCCTGACGCAATTGGGCAACCAGAGCCGTGGCTTCGTTGGCGCTGTTGGCATAATTGATTGCGACTGCGAAACCTTCGGTGGCCAGTTGTTTGGCAATAACAGCGCCGATGCCGCGGGAGGCGCCAGTGATAATGGCAACTTTCAAATTGTGAGTCGTCATGGCTGTCATTCCTTGTGTCAGTGGGGGGTGTTTGCTGGGGACGAGGCTAATTTCACATGTTTACTCTTGGTGTTAAATGCATGAAAGTTGGCTTAACTGTTCAATAAATACCAACAATCAAAAAGAGGGCGTTCAGCGTGGATCAAGTCAAGGCGATGAAAGCCTTTGTGCGGATTTATGAGCGCAGCAGCTTCACGAAAGCTGCCGATGACTTGAACCTGCCGCGGGCGACGCTGACCCATACCCTGAATCAATTCGAGGCCTGGCTTGGTACGCGTCTGCTGGAACGCAGTACGCGAAAAGTGCGCCCTACGCTTGATGGCGAGGCGTACTACCAGCGTTGCGTGCAGTTATTGGCGGAACTGGAGGAGGCCGAGCTGGCATTTCGCGGCGTGGCCCCCAAAGGCCAGTTGCGCGTAGATTTGCATGGCACTTTGGCCAAACACTTCGTTATCCCGGCGTTGCCGCAGTTTATGGCCCGGTATCCGGAGATAGAGTTGTCCATCAGCGAGGCCGATCGCTTTGTCGACCTGATTACCGAAGGTGTGGACTGTGTCCTGCGTGCCGGAACCCTTGGTGATTCGGCATTGATTGGCAAGCGTGTGGCCAACCTTGAACAGATCACCTGTGCAAGTCCGGGGTATCTGCGCCAATACGGTGTACCGAAAAGCCTCGACGACCTGGGCCATCACCGCGCCGTGAATTACGTCTCGCGCACCACCGCCAGGCAGTTTCCGTTTGAGTTCATGGTCGATGGCCAAGTCAAGGAAGTGGTCATTGAGGGGGCGTTGTCGGTGTTTGGTGCAGAAGTTTATGCGGCGTCGGCAATTGCCGGGCTCGGCATCATCCAGTGCCCGCATTACCGGATGAAAACGCAGATATCCCAAGGCCTGGTGCAGAAAATTCTCGCCGAAACGCCACCGCCACCGATGCCGGTTTCTGTGCTTTACCCGCAGAACCGGCACATGTCGCCACGGGTTCGGGTATTTGTCGACTGGTTGAGCGAAATATTCGCCGATGCATCGTGAGGGCATCGTGAGGGCATCGCGACGGCGCGTCTGAGTGCTTATTTCAGGATGAGCGGCCAACGTTCGTTCAGAAGGGCGGGTAATCCCCCCATTTTTAGCATTCACCAAGCATAGAGGTCAGGCGGGGCAGTCCCTTTTTTACCCGGCAGATGATTGGGTGACTGATTTTAATCATGGTGTCCGTGAGTGGTTTATCGGTATGCGATCGGCAGTAAATATTCAAAGAGCGGCGGATTTTTAATCTGTTCACCCCGTTGGCCGTTGATATCAACCACGGATCGGCACTCATCGATAAGGCCAACGCAGTGCTCTTGGGCGCTCTGACAATTTGGCTTTGCACATGGGGGCAAGCGGACCCCTCAACTACCAGATCTACCTGCTTCGAAAAATCTAGTCCCCTAGCGAGAGGTTTCGTCGTTGGTATAGGAAACGTCCTAAATCATTTCCCTCTGAGAAACTTAAAACTTACGCCATCCACGGGCGCTCCTAGGCATTTTTCTACGAGTTGCCCCTGTCAAAAGGCTTTGGCTCACACAGCAAGGTTTGCGAACCACGGATGGAGCAAGCATGTCGGCATGTCACCTCGCTGTAAGGTTTTACTTTTCGTCTCTGCTGGTTGGTTTGGCCGGGGTGAGTTCCGCTGTGGCTGAATCGGGCCCGACGCCGGGTGATCAGGATCTGATTCGCGATCGTCAAGAACGTCTGCTCGAAGAGCAACGGCGCCGGCTTGAGGAGCTTCAGGAGCTTCCCGGCAAACAGATTTCTCTTACGGCTCCAGCTCAGCCAGCCGACAGTCGCTGTTTCCCCATAGAAGAAATCGAGCTCAAGGGCGCCGACAGCCTGTCCGCCAGTGAGCGCGAATCGGTGATCCAGTCCTATATCGGCCAGTGTCTGGGCGTGTCCCAGCTCAATGAACTACTCAAGGTCATCACCAACCGATATATCGACAGGGGTTTGGTGACCAGTCGTGCTTACTTGCCGCAGCAGGACCTTTCCCAAGGGCATCTGCAAGTCCTGGTGGTTGAAGGCAAGCTTGAAAGTTTCAAGGGCGACGACAACAGCAAGCTATCCAGCCGCGAATTGGCCATGAGCTTTCCCGGTCAGCCTGGTAATCAGCTGGATTTGCGGGAAATCGAGCAGGCGATTGATCAGCTCAACCGCTTGCCATCCAACCAGGCACAAATGGAACTGGCACCGGGCAGTGAGGTGGGGGGGAGTGCGGTAGTGGTCAAAAACGCGCCGCAAAAGCCCTGGCGTGTCGGCTTGTCGCGTACTAACGACGGTCAGAAAAGTACCGGTGAACAGCAGTGGGGTACGGGGTTTGAGTGGGACAGCCCGCTGGGTCTGGCCGATCAATTGGTGCTGCGTGGGGGCCACGATGCAATCAGTGACCACCGGAAAACTTCGAAAAATGCGAGCTTCTACTACAACCTGCCGTGGGGCTGGTGGAACTTCGCTTATAGCTACAGCCAAAGCGATTATCGCTCGGTCGGCCAGGCCAATACGTTTGATTTCAAACAAACCGGGGACAGTGCAAACCATCAACTGCGTGCCGAGCGGGTGGTCCATCGCGACGCGATGAGTAAAACCTCCCTCAACACCGGTCTGGCGCATATGCGTTCCAATAACTACGTAAGCGATTCACGACTGCGCAACAGCAGCCACCGTCTTAGCGAATTCCAGGTTGGCATCAACCACGGTCGACGTATCGCGAGTTCCTTCGTCAACCTCGATGTCGGTATGCAAAACGGTATCGGCGCCTTCGATGCCCAGGGGGAGCACAGCCCCGAGCGGGGCATGCCAGAGGCCCGCTACCGCAAATACACCGCGACCATCAGCTATTTACAGCCTTTCAAGCTGTGGGGTGAGTCCTTCAGCTTTACCAGTATGGCCACCGGTCAACGCAGTGAGGATGTGCTGTTTAGTCCACAACGCTTAAGCCTGGGCGGTACAGCCTCGGTACGGGGATACAAGGACCAGCAACTGTCCGGCGACAGCGGAGGTTACTGGCGCAATGACCTGCGCTGGTGGCGTCCGGTGACGTGGGGGTGGCTGCGCCCGGTATTTACCGATTACGGCACCAGCCTTGGCTACGACCAGGGCGTGATTCGCCACGGGCGTTACAACCGCGAGGTACATGGCCGGGTCTCCAGCAATTCGCTGGAGTTGTTTGCCCGGGGCCGCAACCTCAGCGCCAGTGTGACCCTGGCTCATTCCCTGGAGCGACCGGATGTGCTCACCGAGCGTGAAGCGCCGATCTACTTCCGTATGGATTTCTTTCTTTAATTCAACGCTTCGTTGTATCGAGAAACTGACATGGACGACCGTCACCTGGCCTTTTTGGCTCGCCAGCCCTCCGCGGCCCTGCAACCCCGAGAATCCTTCCTGGGCATGCCCAAGCATGGCCTGGCCTTTATTCTGGCCAACGCGATGTTCTGGCAGCCACTGCTGGTGCAGGCCGAAGGTATCGTCGTCAGCGGGCCAGGCACCAGTCTGCAAACAGCGGGTAATGGCGTCCCGATCATCAATATTGCAGCACCCAATGGCAGCGGGCTGTCGCATAACCAGTTCAATGATTACAACGTCGGTGCCAATGGCCTGATCCTCAACAACGCCACCGATCGCACCCAGTCGACACAACTGGGCGGCATCATCCTCGGCAACCCGAACCTGCATGGCAATGCTGCCAACATCATCCTCAACGAAGTCAGCGGCGGCAGCCCCAGCCAGCTGCGCGGCTATACCGAAGTGGCGGGGCAGTCGGCCAAGGTGATCGTGGCCAACCCCTACGGCATTACCTGTAATGGCTGCGGTTTTATCAACACCCCTAGCGTCACCCTGAGCACCGGCAAGCCCGTCCTGGATAACGGCCACCTGGATCGTTATCAGGTGGATGGCGGCGCCGTGACCATCGACGGTCAGGGCTTGAACGCGAGCAACGTTGACAGCTTCGAAATCATTACCCGCACAGCCAGAATCAATGCGCAGATCAATGCACGCAATTTGACCGTCATTGCCGGGCGTAATGACGTCAGTGCCCAGACTCTTGCCATCACCGCTCGGGTCGACGACGGCAGTGCAAAACCTGAATTGGCCATCGATTCATCTGTACTGGGCGGCATGTATGCAGGTGCTATCAAGCTGGTAGGTACGCAAGCGGGTGTCGGCGTGAAGCTGGACGGCACCCTGGCGGCCAGTGGTGGCGATATTGTGCTCGACGCCAATGGGCATTTGCGCATGGCCCAAGCCTCGGCAAGTGGGGCTATCAATGTCAAAGCGGCGAGCCTCGATGCCCAGGGCCCGGTCGATGCTGGCACTCGGCTTGATGTACAAACCACAACGGCACTGAACAACCAAAAAAGCCTCGCCGCACGGGACAGCATTACCCTCAGCAGTGGTGGCCAGTTGACCAATAACGGCATCATCGAAGCCGGGGTCAACGCAGACAACACCCGCAATACCACAGGTGATATCAGCCTTTCAGCAGCCAATCTAAGCAATACCAATAGCATAGTTGCCAGTCGTGCCTTGACGGTGGCCGCCACACAAACGCTGGACAACCAAACGGGTACGTTAAGCGGCCCGAAAACATCGGTCACTGCCGGTCACCTCGATAACCGTGGGGGCCGCATCCTCGGCACTGACACACTCAACGTCAACGCTACCCGCCTGGACAACCGAGCCGATGGCTTGCTGCACAGCACTAACAGCGCAGACGTCACGGTACTGGCGGCTCTGGAAAACCAAAATGGCCGAGTGATTGGCCTCAACGACTTGAAACTCAACGCTGGTCAACTGACCAACGACATGGGCCTGATCGCCAGCACCGAGCGGGCCAGCGTGACGGCCGGACACCTGAGCAACCGGTCGGGTGAACTATCGGCCAGCCAAACCCTTATCACTACCACGACCCTGGACAACCGCTCAGGCACGTTGTTGGGCAGCAACCTTAACGTGACGGCCAGCGGCGCAATCGATAATCGTCTCGGCATTTTTTCTGCTGTTGACTGGCTGACAGTTCAGGCCGCCAGCCTGGATAACAGTGGCCAAGGTTCTTTGTCCAGCCAGGTCGGCTTGACCGCATCCATCACCGGTCTGCTCGACAACCGCAACAAAGGCAATCTGGTCAGTCAGGGGGCTCAGCAGATCACGACTGGTCAGTTGTACAACTCCCAGGCAGGACTGATCTCCAGCAAAACAGGCCTGACGTTGCACAGCGATGCCCTGGTCAATCACGCAGGCCTGGTGATCGCTGATGGAGCACTGACCCTGAGGGGTGGCCGCGTTGATAACAGCCAAAAAGGCGTTATCAGCAGCAAGGCAGGTGCCCGTGTTGAGTTGGACCGTCTGGATAACACCGGCGGCAAACTGAGCAGCGAGGGTCTTTTGGCCCTCAATGCCAACCAGATCGAAAACGGCGCCGGGCGGATCAGTGCCAAGGGCGGTCTGCAGGTCACGGTTGGTGTCCTGAATCAACAAGGTGGTGAGCTGGTCAGCGAAGGTGCACTGGCACTCAAAACCACCACGCTGGACAACCGCAACGGCGGCCTGATCGCCGCTGATAAAGGCGTGGCCCTGCACGGCCAAACTCTGCTCAATCAGCGAGGCGAGATTTCCAGCCAGGCCAAGGTACTGCTGGCTGCTGATTTTCTGAATAACAGTGGCGGTAAAGTGATTGCCGACAGCGGCCTGAACCTGACGGTGCAACGGCTTCTCAATCAGAACAAAGGGCTGCTGGCAGGTCGCGAAGGGCTGGTATTGAACGGTGGCCAGCTGGATAACAGCTCGGGTGGACGCCTCACCAGCCAAAAAAATATTCAAGTCAATTTGACTGAGGATCTGCTTAACCATTTCCAGGGCGAACTTGTCAGCGAGGGAAACCTGAGAGTAAACGCTGCCAGTCTGGATAATGGCCAGGGCGGTATTCTCTCCGCAGCCAAGGCGTTGTCGGTCACCACTCGGGGCCTATTGAATAATCAGGCCGGCAAACTGCTGGCGGATGGTACGGCCAGCCTGTACAGCGGCGACCTTAACAACAGCCAGGGCGGTGTCATCAGTGCCAGAAACAGCATTGATATCCTCAGCGCGAACCTGGACAACAGTCAGCAAGGCAGTATTAAAAGTGACGCCGGGATCACCCTTGATGGCGGTCAACTGAACAACAGCCAGCAAGGTTCGATCTTCGCCAAGTCCACGGTTAACGCAACGCTGACCGGACTGGATCAACACGATCGGGGCGAACTGGTCAGCAACACGGGCATCAATCTGAACCTCAATCATGGGGTTTTGATCAACCGCAACCGAGGATTGATTGCGACACCAGGGCAGTTGCTGCTAAGCAACTTGGGCGTGGTCGACAACAGCCAGGGCGGCGAGATTTCCAGCACGCAGTCATTTGTGCTGGCGGCAGATTCGCTGAACAACCGAGGCGGCAAGGTCATCAGTGCCGATAGCCTTCAACTGCACGTGGCCCATGCACTGGATAACAGTGTCAAAGGGGTGCTGTCGGCGCAGAACGTATTACAAGTGGCGACCGCCAGCCTGGACAACCGGTCCGGTGGGGCGCTCGCCAGTCATGGCGACCTCAACCTCAAGGTTGAGGGGGTTCTGGACAATCGCAACCAAGGCATGATCACGGCCGCGACCACACTTGAAGTGGCCTCCGGGTCATTGAACAACAGCGACAAGGGACGACTCTTCGCCGGTGCCCACCAGACCCTCAACACGGGAGCGCTGGACAATCGCCAGGGCGGCAGTTTAGCCAGCGATGGCTCCATGATTGTCACGGCTGGCAACGTGGATAACCGTGAAGGGGTAATCGGCAGCCAGCGGGCGTTGAATCTGACCACCGCTGACCTTGAAAACAGCGCAGGCCTGATCAACAGCCAAGGCGATCTTGCTTTGGCGGGTCAACATGTGACCTCAAGCCGGGGCGGGGAAATCTCGGCCAAGGGCGACCTGGAACTCACCGTTCAACAGTTGATTCAGCGCCAGGGTCGCCTGGTCGGCGAGCGTGCCGTGGCCATTGACCTGCAAGGCGGGGATCTGGACAACAGGGGTGGTTTGATCAGGGCCAACGGCCCGCTGACCTTTGCACGTCTGGTCGCCCTGACCAACCGTGAACACGGGGAAATCTCCAGTCAGAACGCATTCACCCTGGGGGCCAAACACATCGATAACGGTGATCGCGGCGTCATCCTCAGCACCGACCAATTGCGCCTTGAGGCTGGGCATGTGGTCAACTCCGACCACGGCTTGATCTCCGGCTGGAATGGCCTGAAGGTGATTGGCGACAGCTTGGACAACAGCGTCCAAGGCACCCTGTCGAGCAAGGACGGCACCCTGCAGGTTGTCCTCACAGATGCTTTGGATAACCACGGCGCGGGCGCGCTGGTCAGCCATGGCAAGCAACATGTCAGTGCCGCGAGTCTGAATAACAACCAGGGCATTATTTCGGGCCAGGATGACCTAACGCTCAGCATCGCGGGTGGTCTGGACAACAGTAATGACGGTTTGATTTCGTCCGCAAGAGATCTGGATTTCAACCACGTGCGGACTGAGCTGAGCAACCGTAAAGGCAAAGTCAACGCTGCCAATATCACCCTCACAGGTCGGAGCGTGGACAACAGCGCTGGGCAACTGATCAGCCAGGGAACCCTCAAAGGCACCTTGAGCGGTGCATTGATCAACGCCAATAACGCGCGCTTGGCCAGTGGTGCGGCCCTGCTGCTCAATGCGGCCAGTCTGGATAACCGTGGCGGTCAACTGGCCAGCCAGGATCAGCTTGATCTGACTCTCACCAACGGTGATCTGGACAACCGCGACCAAGGCACCCTGGCCAGCCAGAAAGACCTGGTTATCAAACTGTTGGCTGGTGATGTACACAACCAGCAGGCCGGTTTGATCTTCAGTCAAAAAGGTCGACTCGACCTGGCTGCCCGCGCCCTCAACAACCAGCAAGGCACGCTGCAAAGCCAGGCCGATAATAGTCTGCACCTTGGTGATGCCTTGAATAACCAGGGCGGCAAGGTCGACAGCCTGAGCGCCAATGTGAACCTTGAAGCGGCCAGTATCGCCAACGATGCAGGCGGTGTGCTCAACAGCAACAAGGGCTGGATAAAACTGGTCACCGGCTTGTTCGACAACAGCGGTGGGATCACCCAGGCGCAATCCCTGGATATCGACGCCACAGGCGGACTGCTCAATCAGATGGGGCACTTATCTGCACTGGGCGGCGAAAACCGCATTGTTACCAGTACGTTCAATAATCAGGGCGGTGGTATCTATGCCGATACCCGGCTCAAAGTCACGGCTGAGCACTTCGACAACCAAGGGACAACTGAAGGAAACGGAGGAAAAGTCGGTGCGAAGGACATCGAGTTTAGTCTTGCGGGATCTTTGAGCAATAGTTTCGGCTTGATCGAAAGCGATGAAACGCTGCGTCTAGCCGCGCGTGATATCAGCAACGTAAACGGCACCTTGCGGGCCATGGGGCGCACGGGCACCTCGTACATCAGCGCCTCGGGCCAGCTGGATAATCGTTTTGGTGTGCTCGAAAGCACCAACCCATACCTCAACCTGCAAGCATCAGCGCTGGACAACAACGGTGGTCGCGTCCTGCACAGCGGCAGCGGTAAATTTGACCTGGCTTCAGATCAAGTCACCCGCGCGGGCGGCAGCTTCGTGACCAATGGCCAGCTGGATATCAAGGCGGCGAGCTGGACCAACAGCAGTGTCATCCAGGCCGGTCGCCTGAACCTTGATATCGGTCAGTTCACTCAGACAGCCAGCGGTCAGTTGCTGGGCTCGCAACGTTTGAGCGGCAAAGGTGACACCTGGATCAACGAAGGTCTCCTGGCCAGTGACGGTAGCCTTGAGCTGACCCTTACCGGTGACTACAGCGGCAACGGTCGCATCAGCAGTCTGGGCGACATGCACCTTGCCAGCTCCAGCATGAACCTGGGCGACACCGCCCGGATTGCCAGTGGCGCCACTACCCACATCAACAGCACGACCTTGAACAACCATGGCCGCCTGACATCGGCAGGCGACCTGACGGTCAACGCCAGTAAATTGAACAACTACGGCACCCTGGGTGGTGCCGAAAAGGTGCGGTTGAACGCTGCTCACCTGGGCAACGACCAAGGCCTGATTTTCAGCGGCAACGACATGACGGTGCGGGTCAATGACTTCAGCAACCGCTTCGGCGATGTCTACAGCCTGGGTGACCTGGACATCGCACGGGACGACACGAACGGCCGCAGTGCCCTGATCGAAAATATCTCAGGCACCCTGGAAAGCATCGGCGATATGCGTCTGCTGGCAGGCAGCCTGAGTAACCGCCGCGATCAATTCAGTACAGAAAAGAAACTGGTATCGGGCAACATCAACGTCTACTCCAACGATTTCTGCAAGGGTAAAGGCTGCTCGCTCAGTTTCACCTCGGTAGAGCGCTATGAAGATGTGATAACCGGCAGTTCGGCCTCGGCGTTTATTAACGCAGGGGGGGATCTGACAGTGGGCAGTCAAACCTTCGACAACCTCTACAGCTCGGTCTCGGCGGCAAAAAACATCCTTATCAACACTGATGTCCTGAACAACACCGGTGCTGCGGGAGGGGAGGTGCGCCATCTGAATTCGGCGATGTATACCCGTGATCGTGGTTTCTACAACACCTTCATCAGCCGCCGTGACCAATTCAACCAGTACAACAACCCAACTTCGGCAAACTACCGCCCGGGTGATATGACCGTAGCTCAGGTCATGGCCGGTATCGGCAACTTTATCGAGACCAGCACCTATGTCGTACCGACCTCGGGGAGTGTTATTGCCCAGGCGGTTATCCAGGCGGCAGGCTCCGTCGCGGTCAATGCCGCGCAACAACTCAACAACAGCGTCATCCGCCCGAACGCCACGGATATCAACAATCCCGGGCGAAACCACAACACCAGTTCCGATGTATTTGCCTCGACTGTGAAGCCAGCGATCACCGCGCAACTGCCACCCGATCTGGCACAACAGCAAGTCAATCCGGTGACCTTGCCGGGATTTAGCCTCCCCACCGGGCAAAACGGCTTGTTTCGGCTAAGTGGTCAGCAAGCCACTGATGACGCTGCGAACAATGCTCCCAAAGGTGGCGGCGATTTCAGCGTCACAGGCCGCCAAATTGCCGCGCAAGATCGCGAAAAAACACTGGGCTACAACGCTGCCCAGGAACGGGGTTTTACCCTCGATACACCGCCGGTAACAGCCACGGTGAATGGTCAGGGGCCGTTGGTTCTGGAGACCAATACGCACAGCGTCACTCGGGTGCAAGGCCTGCCTGAAACCCCTGCGGCGGATAATAGCCACAAGTATCTGATCGAAACCAACCCGGCACTTACCGACCTCAAGCAGTTCATGAGTTCCGACTACCTGCTCGACAAGCTGGGTATGACTCCGGACGCAACCCATCGTCGTCTGGGCGATGGGCTTTATGAGCAACGGCTGATTCGTGAAGCGGTAGTTGCCCGCACCGGTCAGCGTTACATCGAGGGGATTACCAGCGACGATGCGCTGTTCCGCTACCTGATGGACAACGCCATTTCATACAAGGACACGCTGAAGCTTCAACTTGGCGTTTCCCTGACCGCCGAACAAGTGGCGGCACTGACCCACGATATTGTGTGGATGGAAGAGGCTCAGGTTAACGGCCAAAAAGTCCTGACCCCGGTGCTTTACCTGGCCCAGGCCAACAACCGCCTGGCCCCTAACGGCGCGCTGATCCAGGGCCAGGATGTCAGCCTGATCTCCGGTACTGACCTGCACAACAGCGGCACATTGCGGGCCACGCACAACTTGAACATGGTGGCCAACACCCTCGACAACAGCGGCCTGATGCAGGCCGGCAACCGTCTGGACATGCTCGCCACCGACTCCATCAGCAACAGCCGTGGTGGGGTGATGGCGGGGCGCGAAATCGATGCAACCGCGCTGACCGGCGACATTCTCAACGAACGCACCGTCACCACCTTCAAGCGTGAAGGCGATGGCTATCAGTTGCGCAATGACGTGGTGAGCAACGCCTCCCGCTTTGAAGCCACGGACACCCTCAAACTCAACGCTGGGCGCGATATCGCGAGCATCGGCAGCACCCTCAAAACCGGTGCCGATGCGTCCATTGTCGCCGGGCGCGACGTGGTAATTGCCAGCAGGGCTGAAGAAGACAGCTACGACTACCAGCGCCGGCGCAGCAGCGGCACCGAACAAACTATCCAACAACACGCCTCGGCAGTGGATATCGGTGGTGACTTGAGCATCGATGCTCGGCGGGATATCGCCGTAATCGCCAGCACCGTCAGTGCTGCTAAAGACTTGAGCGTCACAGCCGGGGAAAGCCTGACCCTGGCCGCTGCTGCCAACGAAAACCATGATTACGCCAAAGAGAAAAAAGGCAAAACCAAGACCAACACCCAGTCGGACCAGGTGACTCAGCAGTCTGCCGAACTGAGCGCCGGTGGCGACCTGCTAGCTATTGCGGGAACAGACCTGACGCTGATGGCGAGCAAGATCAGTGCAGGCAACGAGGCCTATCTTCATGCTGATAACGAGTTGAGCCTGTTGGCTGCGCAGGACAGCAACTACTCGTTTTATGACATGAAAAAGAAGGGCGGTTGGGGGAGTAAGAAAACCAAGCGAGATGAAGTTACCGACATCAAAAACATCGGTAGCGAAATCAAGACCGGTGGTGACCTGACCCTAAGCAGTGGCGGTGATCAGCTTTATCAAGGGGCCAGGCTCAACAGCGGTAACGACATCGCGATCAACAGCGGTGGGGCTGTGACGTTTGAGGCAGTGAAGGATCTGCATCAGGAGAGTCACGAGAAGAGCGACGACAATGCGTTTTGGGGTTCATCCAAGGGTAAAGGCAACACCGACGAAACCTTACGTCAGACCCAGATGATTGCCGAAGGCAGCATTGCGATTAAAGCTGTTGGTGGCCTGAAGATCGATATCAGACAGGTTGACCAACAATCGGTCAGCCAGTCCATCGACGCGATGGTCGAGGCTGACCCTCAACTAGCCTGGCTCAAGGATGCAGAAAAACGTGGCGATGTAGATTGGCGTCAGGTCAAGGAAATCCACGACAGCTTCAAATACAGCCACTCGGGGCTGGGTCCGGCTTCGCAGATCATTATCGCTATTGTGATGGCGGCCGTGATTGGGCCTATGGCGATGGGAGCCATGGCCGGTGCGACAGGGGCTGCGGTTGCCGCCGGAACAATGACTGCGGGCACCGCGGCTGGTTTGTCAGCAGCTGCAGGAGCGGTAGCTGCAGGCGCGGCAACGAATGCCACCGTTAGTACCGTCAATAATCGCGGAAATCTTGGTGCGGTGATCAAGGACGTCACGTCATCCGATGCGATGAAGGGCTATGCGATATCAGGTGTTACCGCTGGTGTGACGGCTGGCTATTTTGACGACTTGACGGCAAGCAAAACCAATACGGGCACAGGCAAGGTCAATGTCCCCCTCAACACCTGGAAAGGCGCTGGGCAATTTGCAGCCAACCAGACGCTGCAAAATGGCACCTCCCTGGCCTTGAGCAAGGCCTTGGGGCAGGGTGGCAATATCAGCGATGCCTTGAAAAGTGCGCTATTCAACACCTTGGCGGCGGCCAGTTTCAACGCTGTTGGCGATTACACCCAGGGTGTGTTTGCCGATGGCTCAGGGCCAAAGGTCGCAATTCAGGCCATGGTCGGAGGTTTGCTGGCAGAAGCCACGGGCGGAGACTTTAAAACCGGTGCCTTGGCCGCAGGTGCCAACGAGGTGTTGGTTGGTCACTTGAATGACTTGGTCAATGGTGATGAAAAACTGCTGACCATGAGTTCCCAGATCGTTGGTGTGCTGGCGGCTGCCGCTCAACATGATGTGGACGCCAGCAAGCTTGAGAAAGGCAAATGGATTGCGCAGAACCTGACGCAGTACAACTTCCTTAACCATCTGCCGCCTGGCTTGGTTGAGTATGGACAAGCGGCAACTACCCTCGCAACAGATATGCAAAGCAAGGGCGCTACGGGTGATGAAATAGCTCAGGCGCAACTGGAGTTGGCCCGAGGGCAAGGGTTTGATGGTGTCCAACCGGCTACTGAGTTCGTTGAGGCTTGGGGGATGTTTATGGCCGGCGAGCTCACAGGGGCGGCTCTCGCGGGTATATTGTGGCGCCTCGGGTCTTGGGGGGTAAAAGGCGCTGAAATAACTACGCTAGCGAACAAACCTTTAGGTCTTGGTTCGACGGGTAGGTCTGCACCTGCTAACTTGAGTGAAAAGCTTGCAATGGAGCAGGCTATTTCGAACCCTGCTGCTGGTCGCCCACTGACTGTCCCAATGACTGATCCCCGATGGCCGGCAAATGATGGTTGGGTGAAATCGGCCCAAAATATAAATGGAATCGAAATTCACTATGTAAGAAACTCCATAACTGGAGCCATTGATGATTTCAAATTTAAGTGAGTAAAACTATGCTTGCCTTATGTCAGGCTAATCTCGGTAGTGCTATTCCAGCCAAGGAGCGCTATTTGGGTGAGGTTGATCAAACTGACTACTCCCCTTTAAGTATTGGTGGGAGTTATGTGGTGTATGGTCTGCTGTGTGTTTTTGAACGAGTGGATTTTTTAGTTCGAGTGCCTGAGCAACCACCTTTCTGGGCTCCGAGCAGTCTGTTTCAGTTGGTTGATGCTAGAATTCCAGCCGGCTGGCAGCTTTGTATTACGCAAACGCGCCCTGATTATAAGTGTCTTTTTGAAGCTTTTAAAATTAGCCATGTTATAGGCTATCCGCTACTGGTTAATGAGTATGAGCATTATATAGGGGTTGTTGAACGGGACCCAGTGGAAGTACTGCGATTCCTGGAAGAAGTGGAGCGCATAGCAGAACCATGGGGTTAGGGTATGGTCAGCATATAATTGGTGGTTTGGGAGGTGGAGATGTCCTCCTAGTTTGTGCTGATTAAAACTCAAATGGTGTGAAAGTAACTGGGGCCTATCTAATAACTGTTAACTTCGTTTGTGCTGCCCTCAGCGGAGCGGTATTGAAAGGCGTTTTTTCTCGTGCGACAGCTATTCAAGACTATCTATTTTAATAGTGCTGACTACGAGACCCAGCACAAAGCTTTCAGCCAAGGCAGGTTCTTAGCCTTTGAGAGTTAACTTAGGGAACACCAAGAGCCCAACCCGAGCTCTTGCGTGACTCCCATTAATTGCATGCGTTGCGTCAGGCTGGTAGTGATTTCCCAGCGCGGCCTCCCTCAAACCCCTTTGGTATTCGGCAGCAAGATGGTCAATACCCCCAGCAGCGGCAGGTAGGAACAGAGTCCATACACATACTCGATGCCCTGGATGTCCGCCAGATGCCCCAGCAACGCGGCGCCAATCCCGCCAAAACCGAACATCAAGCCGAAGAACACACCGGCAATCATGCCGACGTTACCGGGTACCAGTTCCTGGGCATAGACGACGATGGCAGAGAACGCCGACGCCAGAATAAATCCAATAACCATGCTCAATACGCCTGTCCAGAACAGGTCCACATAAGGCAAGGCCAGTGTAAAAGGGGCTGCCCCCAGGATCGAGAACCAGATGACTTTTTTGCGCCCGATCCTGTCGCCAATCGGGCCACCAAAGAAGGTACCTGCTGCCACTGAGCCGAGGAACAAGAACAGGTAAAGTTGAGAGCTGGCCACTGACAGGTGAAATTTCTCGATAAGGTAGAACGTGAAATAACTGGTAAAGCTGGTCATGTAGAAGTATTTGGAGAACACCAGCATTGCGAGCACCACCAGTGCAAACGTTACTCGTCCCTTGGACAGGCCGTGGCTCGCCTGGCTGCCCTGTTTAAGCTTGAACAGGGCCAGGTGGTTGCGATACCAGCGGCTCAAGCCGTACAGCACGAAGATGGCGAAGGCGGCAAACAGGCCAAACCAGGCGACATGCCCCTGGCCATAAGGGATCACGATGGCCGCAGCCAGCAGCGGGCCGAATGCGCTACCGGCGTTGCCGCCGACCTGGAAGGTTGACTGGGCCAGGCCATAGCGCCCGCCTGACGCCAGTCGCGCCACACGGGAGGCCTCGGGGTGGAAGGTCGATGAGCCGATGCCGACAAGGGCGGAGGCCACCAGGATCGACGCAAAGCTGGCGGCAAAGGCCAGCAGCAGGATGCCGATCAAGGTGCACACCATGCCCGCCGGCAGCAGCCAGGGTTTGGGGTGGCGATCGGTGTGATAACCCACCCAGGGCTGCAGCAGGGAGGCTGTCAGCTGGAAGGTCAAGGTAATCAGCCCCACCTGGGTAAAGCTGAGCCCATAGTTGGCCTTGAGCATGGGATAGATCGAGGGAAGCACGGCCTGGATCAGGTCGTTGATCAAATGTGCCAGCGCGCAGGCGCCGATCACCTTCATGACCAGCGGGCTCGCTTGTTGGGCCACTGAGGCTGACGCAGACGCAGACGCAGACGCAGACGCAGAGGCCGGGGATGCGGTTGTTGTAGACATGGCAAATCTTCCGGGGCGATAGGGGTGCGAGCTCAATGCTCGACGCTATCCTAGAATTCGCCTGCATGCCTGTCTCGCTGTATAAGGGAGCAAACCATCGCAAAAGGGGCGTCGCGATCAAACCACTCAATGATTTTTTGCTGGAGATCGATCGGAGCAACTGGACGGTGATCGGCAGCGCGACCGATTATCCTCAGGACTGGATCATCCCGGCCCATACTCATGAGAAGCATCAACTGCTGTATGCCATTGCAGGTGTCATGGTGGTTTACAGCGAGTCGAGCCAGTGGACTGTTCCCTCCAATCGGGGGGTGTGGATGCCCAGCGGCAGGGTTCATTCGATCCGCTGTGTGGGGCCGCTGAAAATGCGCAGTGTGTTTGTGCGACCCGATGCACTTGTGGACCTGCCTGCCGAGATAAGGGCCGTGAGCATCTCGCCGCTGTTGAGCGAGTTGATCAAGGTTGCCGTGGGCCTGAAGCTGCCATATACCGCGCACACCCGCGAAGGTCGGGTGATGCAGCTGATTCTGGACGAGTTGGCTCTACTGCCCGCATTACCCTTGCATCTGCCCCGGCCAGCCGATCATCGCATCAACGATATTTGCCTCAGGTTGCAAAAAAATCCCGCCGACAGTTCGACGCTGGCTGACTGGAGTACCCATCTGGGCCTCGACGAAAAAACCATCCAGCGCCTGTTTCGCAAGGAGACCGGCATGACCTTCGGCCAGTGGCGCCAGCAGGCGCGTTTGCTGCTGGCGGTTGAGCGCATGGCGGTGGGGGAGAAGATTATCGATGTGGCGTTTTCACTGGGGTATGAAAGTCCGAGTGCGTTCACCAACATGTTCAAAAAGCAGTTCGGCAAAACCCCCAGCCATTTTTTCAAATAGCCTTTCGCTCGCTTCTAAGAACCGCTACACACCTTGGCAGCAACCGGGTCGTCGGGGATAAACGAGTCCTTGGCTGAGGGTTTAAGCACCACGTAGCCGCGGCGCCAGGGCTGGTCATCGACCATGCTCCAGCGATGCCCCGTACCGGTGTTGTCTTCGGCGATCAGCACTTCGCCCGGATGCAGGGTGAATTTCTCGCCATTGCGGGTCGCGAATGCCAGCGTGCCCGACAACGTGATGACGTACTGCGGCTCCGGGTCGTTGTGCCAGTCATAGGAAGCATGCGCCGGGCTTTGCTTGAAATGGATGGCGGTCACGTCGTTGCGCATGTTCTGGTCGATACGGCCTTGCAGAACATGGGAGGCGTTGTCCGCACCCGTACACAATTTGTAGGCCTTGATGGTGTCGGTAGTGGAGGTGGCGGCCTGGGCACCGCTCAGGGTCGCCAGGGTAATGGCTACCGCCGCCGCCGTGCGCAGGCCCAGGCGGTGGATTGCAATGCGCTGCGGTGCGCGAGTGTGCTTATGCATGGAGCAGGGTTCCCTTGTGCTGAATTGACGTGACAGGCAGTCATGTTCTGCGGGGGAGCGGCTCTGGACAATTAACAATTTGTTTATGGGTTATAAAAGCCCGACTGATCGAGACGGACTTTTGGTGAGCGCTGATGGGGTTGGTTGCCCGCTCATGCCATTGCCAGCATTCAGCGTTACTGCAAATGTGCCTTGAGTTCTTGCGAGGCTTGCAACATGGCAGAGCGCACTGCAGGCACCTGGCTGACCACGTTCAAAAGACCAAAGTCGTGAATCATGCCGTTATAGCGAACCGCAGTGACCGGTACTCCTGCCTGATCCAGCTTGCGGGCGTAGGCTTCGCCTTCGTCACGCAGTACATCGGCACTGGCGGTTTGTACCAGTGCAGGTGGCAGCCCCTTCAACTGATCCACCGATGCGCGAAGTGGCGAGGCGTAGAGGTCGGCACGTTGCTTGGGGTCGGTGGTGTAGTTGTCCCAGAACCACTTCATCATGTTGCGGGTGAGAAAGTGGCCCTCGGCAAATTGCTTGTAGGATCCGGTATCAAAGTTGGCATCAGTCACTGGCCATAGCAGCACCTGGTATTTGATCGCCGGTGTGCCTTTGTCTTTGGCCATCAGGCTGACCACAGCGGCCATATTGCCGCCCACGCTGTTGCCTGCAACGGCCAGGCGTTTGCCGTCTACATTGATTTCGCTGCCGTGCTCGGCCACCCACTGGGTTGCCGCGTAGGCCTGGTTGATGGCTGTCGGGTACCTGGCTTCGGGGGAGGGGGTGTAGTCAACATACACCGCCACTGCCCCGGAACCCGCGACCAGGTCGCGTATCAGGCGCTCGTGGGTCGGGTAGTCTCCCAGCACCCAGCCGCCACCGTGGAAGTACATGAACACGGGCAAGATGCCTTTCACGCCTGCCGGGCGCACGATGGTCAGGTTGATATCCTGACCCTCGACGGAAATGGTCTTTTGGCTGATATCGGCTTTGGGCAGAGTCAGCTCTACCCCCGACTGGGCACTCGCCAGCACCGCACGCGCATTTTCAGGCGAGAGCTTCTCGATGGGTGTGCCGCCACTGGAATTCAATGCATTAAGGAAGTTCCGGGTGTTGTGTTCAATACCGGTGTCAGTTGCTGCGAACGCGCTGCCTATAGATACAGCGAGGATTGACCCCGCCAGGATTTTAACAAGAGTGCTCATGTTTTTATCTTCATCGCAGTGGGTTGAGCGTACACGTACGGGTGTACATCGCAATTGCCTAAATGGGCGACGAAGTTATGCTCAAGCTGGCTGAAAGCGTCAACTTCCAGACTGTTAGAGGATTTGTAGTCGGAAAAACCAGCGGCTCATTCTGTATTTGTTTTTCACGACAGTTGTTTGATGAGCGTTTACAAGTTGCCCGGGTTTTATCTGGCGAGCGCAAGCCAACTCATTACCGTTAAGGGTGGCAATGAGCTGAAAGCCGCGCCTGCGCAATAATCAGCCCTTGGCCACCCCCACCCGCCACTGCGAAGGGGGCACCAGGCCGTTGACCAGGTAGTTGCCGACAATGCGTGACTTGTAGACCCGGGGGTTGTGGTTGGCCAGGGTGCGGGCGTTGCGCCACAGGCGGTCCAGCGCCTTGTTGCTGGCGGTGGCACTGGCGCCCAGGGCATCGAACAGCGCCGTAGTCGCGGCCAGGGTGGCGTCTACCACGGGGTTGACCGCCAGGCACACTTCCAGTTCGGCCAGTGCCACCTGCGGGTCTTCATGGGTCAGCGGCTGCTCACTGGCAATGGTGTATTGCGCGGTGCTTTCCAGGCGCTGCGCCGCGTACCGGGCAATGGCCTGTGCTGCATAGGCCTGGCTGGCCACCTCGCCAATCACTTGCAGCAATTGCACGTCCTGCGCGGCGCTGTCGGCATTGCCCGTAGAGAAGGTTCTGGAGCGGCTGTGCAGTTCGTCGGCACCACTCAAGGCGGCGCGGCGGGCGATGCCGGCCAGGGTGCTCAGGTGGTAGATCTGGAAGAATGATTGGCCATAGGCAAAACGCTGGTCGGTGGCGCGGGGTTCATCGTTCACTCGCACGTTGTCGAAGATGCAGGTGCCGCTGGCAGTCAGGCGCTGACCAAAGCCGTTCCAGTCATCAATGATTTGTACGCCGGGGGCCTTGAGATCGACCACTACGCTGTACAACGTGCCATCGTCACCGGTGCCGATGGTGTTGATCAGGTCACTGTAAAGGGCGCCGGTGGTGTAGAACTTTTTCCCGCTGATACGCAGCGAGCCGTCTTCAGCCCGGTGGATGCGGGTTTCGAATTCGCCACGGGTCTGCGTGCCCACCTCGGTACTGCCCGGCGACAGTAAAACGCCCTGGCTGAGTGTGTCCAGCCAGCGGGCCTGCCAGTCGAGATTTTTCGAGACCAGCACTTCTTCGCAGAACCCAAAATGCCCGCGCAAGGCCTGGGTGATGTTGGAGTCGGCTGCGGACAATTCAGTCAACAGGGCGAGCAACTCAACCAGCGTGGCGTCCTGACCGCCATAGCTGGTCGGCAGACGCCAGCGCGGCAAGCCCAGGGCGTTCAGTTGCTGGATCACCTTGCCCAGGTGGCTGCGCGAACCATCAGCTTCGGCGGCTTGTGCGCCGATTTGGGCAAACAGCGGGCGAAAGGGAGCGGCCAGTTGTTCGTAACGGGCGCTTGGGGCGCTGCCCCAGATATCAAGTTGTGGATTAGGCATGCAGTCTGACCTTGCCGGGCCTGCGCTCAAAGGCGCGCTGGCGCTGAAATGAGTGAAGTAAATACGGTTAGGCCCAGTGGTCTGGTGAAGCCACCCTAATACTAGATTGGTCAAATGCTTAATACCAAAAACAGCTAACCAAATACCCGGACAGGGTTCTATGGATATGCCTTAAAAGTATTGGTTGCTTATGTCTTTATTGCGCTAGCTTCTAAAAACGCCACGCTTGGCGACTCAAAAAGCCTCTTTTCTCAAAGCCAGACTGCATGCCTACAGATGGTTGATTCAGCTGTTAACTCTGTAGGAATCCTTAATGACAACACGTCAAAAATTGCTCGGCCTGTTGGGTCTGGCCTCTCTGGTGCTGCATGGCACTCCCGCCTGCGCCGCTACCCCGCAGACCCTGGTGGTGGGCGATCAGTTCTTCTCCAACCGCATTGTTCTCGAACTCTCGGGTGAGCTTAAAGATTTGCCCTATACCATCGATTTCAAGCGCTTCAATACCGGTTCGCCGGTAGCCTCGGCCGTCGCCAGCGGCGCCCTGGATATTGGCGTGGTAGGCGATACCCCGGTGATCAGCCTGGCGGCCAACGGTGCCCCGGTCAAAGTCGTGGCCAGCACCCAGACCAGCCTTAACGGTGTCGGCATTGTGGCCCGCCCGGGCATCCATTCGGTGGCTGACCTCAAAGGCAAGACCGTGGCGATCTGGAACGGCTCCTGGAGTCAGCAGATGATGTTCAAGGCCCTGGATGAAGCAGGCGTGCCACGTGACAGCGTGAACTACAAGTTCCTGTTGCCGGCGGAAGCCAGCATGGCCTTGAGCCAGGGCGATATCGATGCCTTCGGCACGTGGGAACCCTATGTGTCGCTGCAGGAAAAAGAAGGCAGCACCCTGATCCGCAACGCCAAGGGGCTGATGAGCGCACCGACTTATGTGGTTGCCTATGAGCCGGTGCTGGCGCAAAAGGGCGAGATCATCAAGGACTTTGTTGCGCGCCTGACCCGCGCCCGGGAGTGGAGCCAAAGCCATGTTGATGAATACGCTGCCGCCTGGTCCAAGGCCAACCAGTCCTCCCCGGAAATCGCCAAGGCCTGGTTCAAGCGTGACGCCATTATCGTGTTGCCGATCTCGCCCACCATTGTTAGCGAAGCCCAGGCCACTTCTGACTTTCTATACGACGCCAAACTGCTGAAAAAGCCGTACGACGTCACTCCCATGTTTGACCGCGCACTCTGACAACCAAGGAAAACCTTATGGCCAAGCAAATGGCACTGGCGGGGTTTATGCTTTCGGGCCCCGTGGTACATAGCCACGCGGTGTGGCGTCACCCGCAAACCCATAGCCACTTTCTCGACCCCGACTACTACATCGAAATCGCCAAGACCCTGGAAGAGGGTTGTTTTGACCTGTTGTTTTTCGCTGATCGCCTGGCGGTCGGCGATCAGGCCGGGCAATCCCGGGCGCGTTCCTTCGAGTTGGGTGCGCAGGATGCGGCGCGGCTCGATCCGCTACCGATTCTCAGCTTGCTGGCCGGTCACACCAAGCATATTGGCCTGAGGCTGACACGCTCTACCACCTACTACCAACCGCCCCATGTGGCGCGGGCCATCGCCTCCCTGGACCATATCTCCAGAGGTCGCAGCGCCTGGAATATCGTGACCTCGATGAACGACAGCGAAGCGCGTCTGTTCGGCCATGCCCAGCACCTGGCCCACGATCAGCGCTACGCCCGCGCCGATGAGTTTGTCGAACTGGTGCTCAAACTGTGGAACAGCTGGCAGCCGGATGCGCTGGTGCTGGACAAGGTGCGCGGCATCCTCGCCGACCCGAGCAAGATCGATGCCTTCAAGCACAGCGGCACCTACTTCGACTGCGAAGGCCCGCTCAATATTCCGCGAGTGCCACAGGGCCAGCCGGTGCTGATCCAGGCCGGAGCCTCGGGGCGGGGTCGCCAGTTTGGTTCACGCTGGGCTGAAGTGATTTTCAGCATCAACAGCCGGGTAGAGCGCATGCTCGAATTCCGCCAGGATATCCACCAGCAAATGCGCGCCATTGGCCGCAACCCGGATGACTGCAAAATCCTCACGGCGGTCATGCCATTTATTGGCGGCACTGAAGCTGAAGCGATCAAAAAGCGCGATGAGCACAATGCATTGGCCAACCCTGAACTGGGGGTTATCACCCTGTCGACCCAGTCCAATTTCGACTTTGCCCAATTCCCGCTGGACACCCGCCTGCTGGATATCGCCCGGCACTCGGCCACCCCCGACGTGATTGCGCAAAAACTGCGTCTGGAACGTGACATCACCCTTGGCGAGTACGGTGCGATCATGGCCGCCAGTATCCGCGTGCCGCAATTGGCGGGGACCGCAGAGAGCGTGGCGCAGCAATTGATCGACTGGCTGGAGTTGGGTGCCTGTGACGGTTATGTGGTGTCGCCTGCCTATCTGCCCGGCACTTTCACCGAGTTCACCGAATCGGTGGTGCCGATCCTGCAACGCCGCGGTTACCTGCGCAGCGCCTATGAACACCCGACCTTGCGTGGGCATCTGGGGTTGAAAAGTTTCAATTGAAACCGGAGTGCGAGGGGGGCAATCCTGAACCCCTCGCCAATGACGGATTGCTCGATAGCCCCTGAGGCCGGTTCCTTTACAGAATATTCAATGGGTAGCTGACAATCACCCGATGCTCGTCGCAGCCTCGCTCCGCTCGACAGCGGCTACAGGTGCTTGGCAGTTGTGCAAGGACTGTAAAGTTGGGTAAATCTTGGCTTCGAGCCTTGCTCGCACTGGTATAAGGGCGGCGTTTTTTCCCTGTTGAAAATGAGCGTTCGGTCATGAAATTGAAGTCTGTTGTTAAAGCGATGGTTGTAGCGGTGGCGGTATCGGCCTTGTCGGGCTGCTGGATGTTTATGCCGCCAGGCGGCGGTGGCGGGGGCGGTGGTGGCGGTCATGGTGGCGGTGGTCAGCACGGTGGTCAGCGCTGACCGGGTGAGTCGCTTTATTGTGGGCGCTGGCATTACAACTCCAGCTTGTAGCCCACGCCATACAACGACTGGATCGGGTCGTGCCCGGGGCTGGCCTGGGCCAGTTTGCGCCGCAGGTTGCGGATATGGCTGTCCACCGTGCGGTCAGTGACCACGCGATGGTCGGAGTAGAGTTTGTCCAGCAACTGGTCGCGGGAAAATACCCGCCCCGGGGCGCGGGCGAAGGTGTTGAGCAGGCGCAGTTCAACCGGGGTCAGGTCCAGCGCCACGCCATCGAACGAGGCGCGATACTGCGCTTCGTCGATCTGCAGGCGGGCCCGGGCCACCTGCTCGAACTGCGGGCTGCGGCGCAGGATGGCCTTGACCCGGGCCACCACTTCACGCGGGCTGAACGGCTTGCAGATATAGTCGTCAGCGCCCAGATCCAGCCCCAGCAGGCGGTCCACTTCTTCTACCCGAGCGGTGATCATGATGACCGGGATTGCGCTGAAATCCCGCAGCTCCTTGCAGATTTCCAGGCCGTCGCGACCGGGCAGCATCAGGTCCAGCAGGATTAGCCGTGGCGCATGGCTGCGTACCCACGGCACCACGTCCAGGCCGTTGTCCAGGCAATGCACGGCGTAACCGGCGAGGGTCAGGTAGTCATGCATCAATGCGGCCAGTTTAGGCTCATCTTCAACGATCAGAATCGTGTCCATGCTTTACACCTTGCGTGGCAAGCGCAGGCTCAGCCAGAGGCCGCCCAGGGGTGAGTGGTCGGCCGTGAGGCTGCCGCCGTGGGCCAGTACGATGCTGTGACAGATCGCCAGTCCCAGGCCGGCGCCACCACTGGCGCGATTGCGCGAAGCTTCGCCGCGGTAGAAGCGCTCGAACAGCCGCGGCAGTTGCTGCGGGTCGACGCCGGGGCCGGAGTCCATAAAGCTGACCAGTATGTGCTCATCTTCAATGGAGGCGCTGATCAGCAGCATGCCGCCGGCATCGGTGTAGCGCACGGCGTTTTCCAGCAGGTTGCCGAACAGCTGTTGCAGGCGCTTGGCATCGGCTTCCAGCAGCAGGGCGCAGGATGGCAGGCGCAGCTCAACCCGCAGGCCGGCCGCATTGCAGCGTTCCTGATACATGGCCACCGAGGTCTGCAGCAGGTCGTTGAGGTCGCATTGGCTTTTGCGGTAGGTCAGGGCACCGACATCGGCCAGTGACAGCTCATACAGGTCGTCCACCAGTTTGCTGAGCATGCCGACTTCGCCTTGCAGTGACTTCATCGAACTGTGGTCGAGGGTGCGTACACCGTCCTCGATGGCCTCCAGTTCCCCGCGCAGGATCGACAACGGCGTGCGCAGTTCGTGGGAGACATCGGCCATAAATTCGCGGCGCATTTTTTCGTTGCGCTCAAGGGTGTAGGCCAGTTGATTGAAGTCGCGGGCCAACTGGCCGACTTCGTCATTGGACGATACGGCTACCCGGTTGCTGTATTCCCCGGTGGCCAGTTTGTGGGTGGCCGCAGCCACGCGCTTGACCGGGTCGAGCAGGGTGCGGGCGATCCACCAGGCAATCAGCATGGCCAGCAGCAGCGAGAGCACGCCCATGCCCAGACTGGTTTGCAACTGGTATTGCTGGAAACGCTCGCCACCGGCCTCGGTCACGCTCTGGAACGGGGTCACGGCCAGCCAGCCGACGGTTTTGCCATTGACTTCAATTGGCCGCAGCAGAGCATCGTCGCCGATGGAGGGGTAGCCGGTGACGCGCTTTTTATCCTGGTCGAGCAGGGCAATGCGAAACAGCGCGCCGGTCAGGTCCGAGGGCAACGGGTTTTTAAGGTCGCCGCGTTTGGGTTCATCCCCTGCGTCTGGCCGCATAAGTTGAAACCAGCGCTCTGGATTGTGTCGCAAAAAATCCCAACTGCCTTCGCGCTGCCAGGCGCTAACCATACGCGGCTGCACGGATTCCATGCGCTCCAGCGCCTGTTCATTGAGGTAGCCGAGAAAGCCCCGGGTGAAACTCCAGCTGGTGGCCAGGCCCATGCTCAGAATCACGAACAGCACGCTGGCCAGGACGGCGATAAACAGCTTGGTGGAGATACTCAGTTTCATCGGCTCGGCTTACTGGCGAAATGGCCTGCTCATTTAGGCCCTGCGCCGGGGAAGATTCAAGGCTTGCGGGCAATCTTCAATTTTCCTGCACATTTGCCTCGCACCATGACATCAGCCAACTGTCTTGTAGAGGCCGCCATGTCGATCAAACTGTTTACCAAATCCCTGGTAACCGCCGCTGTTATTGTGTCTTTGCTGGTTCTCGTTGTGTTGAGCGGATGCTCGGCCGGTGATTCCGCGCCCGTTGCCGAAAAACCCAAGGTTTCGGTGCTCACTGTGCAACCGCAGCGTCAGGCATTGACCACCGAGCTGGCCGGTCGCACCCAGGCATTTATGGTTGCGCAGATCCGTCCTCAGGTCAGCGGCATTGTGCAGCAGCGCCTGTTCGTCGAAGGGGCCGAGGTCAAGGCCGGCGAGGCGCTGTATCAAATTGATGCGGCGCCATACAAGGCCGCCTTTGCCCAGATGCAGGCCACCGCCGCCAAGGCCCGCGCCACCGTCAAATCGGCTCAGGCCACGGCCCGGCGCGACGCGCAACTGGCGAAAATAGACGCCATCAGCCAGCAAGATAATGAAGACGCGCAGGTCAGCCTGCAAACCGCCGAAGCCGATCTGCAAGTGGCCTTGGCCGACGTCGAAACCGCGCGCATCAATCTGGCTTACACGCGCATCAGTTCGCCGCTCAGTGGCCGCATCGAAACCTCCACCGTGACCCCCGGCGCCTTGGTGGTGGCCAGCCAGGACACCGCGCTGACCACCGTGCAGCAACTGGACCCGATCTATGTCGACGTCACCCAGTCGACCAGCGAGTTGCTGCGCCTGAAACGCGACCTGGCCAGCGGCACCCTGCAAAACAATGGTCAGGGCGAAACCCCGGTGTTGCTCAAACTCGATGACGGCAGCACCTACAACCACGCCGGCAGCCTCAAGTTCAGTGGCGTCACCGTCACTGAAGGCACCGGCACCGTGACCCTGCGCGCTGTCTTCCCCAACCCCGATCACCTGTTATTGCCGGGTATGTATGTACGCGCCGTGCTGGATCAGGCCACCGACGACAGGGCGATTTTGATCCCGCAAAAAGCCGTCACCCGCAGCGCCAGCGGCGTGACCTCGGTGCTGGTGGTGGTCGAGGGCAAGGTCGAACAGCGCGTGCTGACCATTGACCGTGCCGTGGGCAATCAATGGTGGGTCACCTCCGGGTTGAATGCCGGTGATCAGGTGATTGTCGAGGGCGGGCAGAAAGTCCGGGTGGGCAACGAGGTATTGGCACAAAACAGCGAAACCCGTGCGCTGCCAACCCGTGCCGCACCCACTGCAATTGCCAAGGAGGGTTGAGCATGGCGCGTTTCTTTATTGATCGGCCGATTTTTGCCTGGGTGATTGCCATTGTGATCATGCTCGCGGGCGCGCTGTCGATCACCCAATTGCCCCTTGAACAGTACCCGGACATTGCACCGCCCACCGTGAAAATCGCCGCCACCTACACCGGCGCATCGGCCAAAACGGTCGAGGACTCGGTGACACAGGTGATCGAGCAGCAAATGACCGGTATCGACAAGCTGACCTATATGTCGGCCTCCAGCAGTTCGGCGGGCAGCGCCAGTATCAACCTCACCTTTGAGGCCGGCACGGATCCCGACGTGGCGCAGATGCAGGTGCAAAACAAGCTCCAGCAAGTGGAATCGCGCCTGCCCAGCTCGGTGCAGAGCGAAGGCCTGACCGTGACCAAGGGCGGCTCGGATTTCTTGATGATTGCCGCGCTGGCCTCGGATAACCCGAGCGTGACCGGCACGCAGATTGGCGATTACATCTCCAGCACCTTGCTCGACTCCATCAGCCGCATCGACGGCGTCGGTGAAGTCAAAGCCATGGGCTCGGGCTACGCCATGCGCATCTGGCTGGACCCGGCGCTGCTGCAAAAATATTCCCTTATGCCTTCTGACGTGACCACCGCCCTGGAGGCGCAAAACACCGAAGTGTCGGCCGGGCAATTGGGCGCCTTGCCCGCCGTGGCCAGCCAGCAACTCAATGCCACCATCACCGCGCGCAGCAAGCTGCAAACCGCCGAAGAATTTCGCAATGTGGTGGTCAAGTCCAACAGCGCCGGTGCCGTGGTGTTGCTCGGCGAAGTGGCCACGGTGGAGCTGGGCAGTGACAGCTATGACGTCAACTCGGCCCTTAATGGCAAACCGTCCGCCGCCATGGGCGTGCAACTGGCCACCGGCGCCAATGCGCTGGAAGTCGGTGAGGCGGTCAAGGCCAAGCTCGCCGAACTGGAACCGTACTACCCGAGCGAAATGCAGCTCAAAAACGTGATCGCCTACGACACCACGCCGTTTGTCAGCCTGTCCATCGAAGAAGTGGTCAAGTCCCTGGGCGAGGCCATCGTGCTGGTGGTGCTGATCATGTTCCTGTTCCTGCAGAATTTTCGCGCCACGCTGATCCCCGCCATCACCGTGCCGGTGGTGCTGCTGGGCACCTTTGGCGTGCTGGCGATGTTTGGTTACTCGATCAACACCCTGACCATGTTTGCCATGGTATTGGCCATTGGCTTGCTAGTGGATGACGCCATTGTGGTGGTGGAAAACGTCGAGCGGGTGATGAGCGAGAAGGGCCTGTCGCCGCTGGAGGCAACGCGCCAGTCGATGGATGAAATCACCAGCGCCTTGATCGGCATCGCCCTGGTGCTGAGCGCGGTGTTTATCCCCATGGCGTTTTTCAGCGGTTCAACCGGGATTATCTACCGCCAGTTTTCGGTGACGATTGTGTCGGCGATGGTGCTCTCGGTGCTGGTGGCCATGACCCTGACACCTGCCCTGTGTGCGACCTTGCTCAAGCCGGTTGACCCAAACGGGCACGGCCCGCAGACCGGCTTCTTCGGCTGGTTCAATCGCACCTTTGAACGCGGCGCCCAGGCGTATCAACGGGTAGTCGGCAAGATTTTGCAGCGCAGTGGCCGCAGCCTGATGGTGTACGTGTTGGTGGTTGCCGCGATGGCGGTGGGTTACACCAAACTGCCCACCTCGTTCCTGCCCGATGAAGATCAGGGCATCCTCATGGCGCAGATGCAATTGCCGGTAGGCGCCACCGATGACCGCACCCAGGCGGTGCTCAAACAGTTCGAGAGCTACATCCTGCAACAGCCGGAAGTCGAGGCCATGATCAGCATTTCCGGCATGGGCATGGGTGGCAATAGCCAGAACTCGGCGCGGGCGTTTATCCGTCTCAAGGACTGGAGCGAGCGTACCGGCGCCGGGCAGGATTCAGCGTCGATCGCGCAGCGCGCCACGCAGGCGCTGTCGAGCATCGGCGATGCCGATGTGTTTGTCATGCAGCCGCCAGCCGTGCGCGGATTGGGGCAAAGCTCGGGGTTTGATTTGCAACTCAAGGACGTCGCCGGGCTGGGCCATGAAGCGCTGGTGGCGGCGCGTGAGCAACTGATCGAGCTGGCCAGACAGGACCCGCGCCTGCAAGGCGTACGCAGCAACGGTCTGGACGACACGCCGCAGCTCAAGGTGACGATTGATGACCGCAAAGCCGGGGCGCTGAGCCTGACCACCAGCGATATCAACACCACGTTATCCACGGCGTTGGGCGGCAGTTACGTCAATGACTTCCTCAATCAGGGCCGGGTGAAAAAGGTCTATGTGCAGGGGCAGGCGTCGTCGCGGATGCAGGCTGACGACCTTGATCACTGGTTTGTGCGCAACAGCAATGACGAAATGGTGCCGTTCTCCTCGTTCGCCAGCAGCTCATGGACCTCGGGTTCGCCGCTGCTGGAGCGCTATAACGGCAGTTCATCGCTGGAAGTGGTGGGTGATCCGGCACCGGGCGTGAGTTCCGGGGTGGCGATGGACGCTGTGGAGTCGATCATCAAGCAACTGCCCGAAGGCATCAGCTACGAATGGACGGGACAGTCCTATCAACTGCGTCTGTCCGGCTCGCAAGCGCCGTTGCTGTATGCGATTTCGGTGCTGTTTGTGTTCCTGTGCCTGGCGGCGCTGTACGAGAGCTGGTCGGTGCCGTTTTCGGTGATGCTGGTGGTGCCATTGGGCGTGGTGGGCGCAGTGCTCGCCACCCGCTTCAGCGGCTTGAGCAATGACGTGTACTTCCAGGTGGGGCTGTTGACCACCGTGGGGCTGGCGGCGAAAAACGCCATTCTGATCGTCGAGTTCGCCAAGCACCTGCAAGAGCAGGGCAACAGTTTGATCGACGCCACGCTGATCGCGGTACGGCAACGTCTGCGGCCGATTTTGATGACCTCGCTGGCCTTTATGTTTGGCGTGTTGCCGCTGGCCATTAGTTCCGGTGCAGGTTCGGCCGGGCGTCAAGCCATCGGCACCGGCGTGCTGGGCGGCATGTTCAGCGCCACGGTGCTGGGAATCTTCTTTGTGCCGCTGTTCTTCGTGTTGATTCGCCGCCGTTTCAGCCGCGTGTCGACCCCCACCACTGACCGTACAGGTGAAGCATGAGTCGCTCTCGTTGGCCGCTGCTGGCCGTTTTCGCACTGCTGGGCGGCTGCATCAATCTGGCGCCTGAGTACGAGCGCCCGCAAGCCCCGGTGGCCGAACAATGGCTGCCGGGCACCGCTACGCCCAAAGGGCAGGTGGCGGCGGACATTCAATGGCAGCAGTTTTTCACCGACCCGCGTCTGGCGCAGTTGCAGACCCTGGCCTTGGCCAATAACCGCGACCTGCGGGTGGCCAGCCTGAATATCGAAAAAGCGCAGGCGCAATACCGTATTCAGCGTGCCGCCTCGTTTCCGGGGATCGACGCCAGCGTCAGTGGCAGTTCCAGTCGGGCCAACAGCAGCACCAGCCACAGCTACAGTGCCGAACTGGGGTTGAGCAGCTACGAAGTGGACGTGTTCGGGCGAGTCAAAAACCTTCAGGACGAAGCGCTGCAATCCTATCTGGCGCTGACCGAAACCCGCCGCAGCACTCAGATCAGCATGGTCGCCGAAGTGGGCACCGCGTGGCTGACGTTGGCGGCGGACAACGAGCGCCTGAAATTGGCACAAGAGACGCTGACCAGCCAGCATTCCACCTACGAACTGACCCAGCGCAGCCATGGTTTGGGTGGTTCATCGGGGCTGGCGGTCTCTGAGGCGCAAACCACCGTGGAATCGGCGCGGGTCGAAGTGGCCGAATACGCCAGTCAGGTGCTGCAAGATCAGAATGCGCTGCGCCTGTTGGTGGGCAGCGACATCCCGGCCAACCTGCTGCCGGGCGACAGCCTGGAATCGGCGGCGATGCTGGTGCAAGTGCCAGCCGAGTTGCCGTCCACCTTGTTGCAGCGTCGCCCGGACGTACTGGCCGCTGAACATAGCTTGATGTCCGCCAACATCGACATTGGCGCGGCGCGGGCGGCGTTCTTCCCCAGCATCACCCTGACCGCCGGTGCCGGGTCAGCCAGCACCAGCCTGTCGAGCCTGTTCAAGGCCGGCAGCGGCGCGTGGAGCTTTGCGCCGAGTATCAGCCTGCCGATCTTCGACGCCGGCAGTAATCGGGCTACGCTGGACTCAGCCAAAGTGGAGCGCGAGATACAGGCGCAGACCTACCAGCTGACTTTGCAGACTGCGTTCAAGGAAGTGGCCGATGCACTGGCGGTGCGCAGCACCCTGGACCAGCGCCTGAGCGCCCAGCAAGCGCTGACCGAGGCCAGTCGCAAAAGCTACGAGTTGTCGGATGCACTGTACCGCAGTGGTTCGCAAAGCTTTCTTGAAGCACTGGTTTCCCAGCGTTCGCTGTACAGCGCCGAACAAGACCTGATCACCCTGCGACTGGCCGAACAAAGCAACCGCGTGACGTTATACAAAGTGCTGGGCGGTGGCTGGAACTGAGCGCAGGTTTACCCCGGATTTTTCATTGAAAAGGAGCTGTCATGATCGCCCTCCAAACCCTGCGCCGGCTATTTCTCGGCAGCACAGTGCTTCTCCTGCAACTGCCGAACCTGGCCCAGGCCGAAACGCCCATCGCCGCGCTGCCCGTGGTCAAACCCGCCATCAGCTGCGCGGCCCTGACCCGGGTTGATCTGCAGGCAATCGGCGGCAAGGGTAGCCAGGTGGTGTCGGCCAGCGAAACCACCAGCAATGGGGTTACCGCCTGTGAAGTGCAAGGCACGCTGGCGCCGAGCATCGGTTTCAAGGTCATGCTGCCAACCCACACCTGGACCCAGCGTTATCTGCAAGTGGGTTGCGGCGGCCTGTGCGGGCGGATTTCATTGCAGGTGGGCGCGGCCGAAGGCTGTGCCCCCCTGAGCAGCGGCGGCTTTGTGCTGGCAGCTACCGATATGGGTCACGAGGGCATGGACAACAGTTGGGGCAACGATGCACAAAAACGTGCTGATTTCGCCCATCGCGGCGTCCACCTGACGGCACTGGCCGCCAAGCAACTGATTGGCGCCTATTATGGCCAGCAACCTGCGTACGCTTATTTTACCGGCTGCTCCGATGGCGGGCGCGAAGCCCTGATCGAAGCCCAGCGCTATCCCGACGATTTCAACGGCATCATTGCCGGGGCGCCGGCATTGAATTTTCTGGTGCAGAATTCGATTTATCATGCCTGGCAGGCCCGCGCCAATCAGGACGGGGAGGGCAAGGCGATTCTTGTCGCCTCGCGCCTGCCGATCCTGCACAAGGCTGTGCTGCAGCAGTGCGACGCGCTGGACGGGCAGGTCGATGGTCTGATCAGCGACCCCCGGGCTTGCCGTTTTGATCCTGCAACTGTGCAGTGCAAAGCCTCTGCGACGGATACTTCGGACTGCCTGAGCGCCAGGGAGGTGGAGGCGGCCCGAAGCCTTTATGACGGCCCGCGTGACCCGGCTACCGGTGAACGCCTGACCATTGCCGGGCCACAGCCGGGTTCCGAACTGGCCTGGGCCGGGGTGTTTGTGCCGGACAGCGTCGATCAGCCGATCAACAGTGAAAAGATGGCCCTGGATGTCTTGCGCAATCTGGCCTTCGAGCGCAATCCGGGAGCAGATTACAGCCTGGCGGACGTGAAGTTTGATCGCAGCACCCTGGATCAATTGCGCGCCCTGCACCCACTGTATGACGCCACCAACCCGGATCTGTCGGCATTCGCAGACCGCGGCGGCAAGCTGATCCTGTGGCACGGTTGGGCCGATCAGCATATCTCGCCACTGAACACCATCGCCTACCACCAGGCGGTGCAGGTGCAGATGGGCAAGTCGAAGGCCGAGTCCTTCGAGCGGCTTTATCTGCTGCCAGGGGTTTACCACTGTGGTGGCGGTGAAGGCCCGAGCCTGCTGGACCTGCTGACACCCATGATGTCATGGGTCGAAAAGGGTCAGGCCCCCGCTGCCATTGTGACCTTGCAGGCCAGCAGCAAACAGGCCGCTGCCAGCGAGTTTGGCGCACCGACCAATCTGCCGGGCCGGGCTGCTGCGGACCAAAAACCGTCAATGATGGCGCCCCGGTCTGTCGCCCAGGACCCTGCCAACGACGGGCGTACACGCCTGGTGTTTCCGTACCCGGATGTGGCGGTGTATGACGGCAAGGGCGATGTTAAATCGGCCGACAGTTATGTGCGCAGCCCAAACGCGGTGGATGAAAAAACCCCGCAGTGGCTGGGCTCGGACTTTTTCACGCCCTATGCACCGCTGCAACGCTGAGGTCTTCAGCCCTCGGCACTGCGCGCCAGGCTCTGGATGACCTGGGTGAGGATTTCATCCGATAATGGCACATCACTGCGTCGCGCCTGGCGATACTCGCTGGGGGTACTGCCCGCGTATTGCTTGAATGCGCGGGCGAAGTAGGAGGGGTCCTTGAAGCCGACTTCATAGCCGATACTGGTAATGGGCATCTGGCTGTTGTCGAGCAGGTCCTTGGCGCTGTCCATGCGCTTGCCCAGTATGTAGTCCATAAAGCCCAGCCCGTAGACTTCCTTGAACAGGCGGCTAAAGCGAAAGGTAGTCATCCCGCAGCGCTTGGCCAGGTCTTTCTGGTCAATGCTTTCGCAGTAATGCTGATCGATGTACTGCAGCACATTGTGCAGTGCGTTGTGCTTTTGATGGTCGGTGGTCAGGCGGATGCTGTCGGGCAGAGCAGGACCATGTTCGATCGGCAATGCCTTGTTGTTCCCGGCGGCGCTTCTCAATGTACACAGTTGCTCAAGGGCGTTGAGGTAACGGTTGATCTCGGCCGCACTCAAGGGCAGCACCACGTATTCCCAGACTCGCGAACGCATGGCCCAGATCGCAAGCTCTTCGGAGTGCTGCACGGTAAACATGGTGATCGGGATAGAGGGCGACTTGAGTTTGATTTCCTGCAACAGGCTGAGCCCCGCCAGGTCGGGGCAGTCAAAATGCATGCAGATCATGTCTGGCACTGGTTCGCGGTGTTTGTTGGCCCAGGCCCGGGGGGTGTCCAGCAGGCAGTGGCAGGCGGAACGAAAGGGCAGCATGAGGGCTTCAGTGGATTGATTGCGGGTAAGGTCGAACCATAGGAGATGAGGTTGTTTGACAGCTTCAGATTTCATTCACCTAATCCTTTCTTGTGCAGAGCGCTGTCGGGTTGATAGGTCGAATCAATATGTACGCGCACTTTCAAGTTGGTTTTTAATTGGATCCGATCAGGGTGTTTGCCTATCTAATTAGTGCAAAAAAATCCTGCTGTTCGACAATAAACTCCTAACCGCTCCTTCCACCGATGGCTAGCCTTCAATCAGGCGGTGCATTTAGTAATCGCTTTGGGCAAGCCACTCGAGTGAGGTGAACAAAATGAACTTGCAAACCATTAAAACTTCCGTCCAGGCCTTTATTAAGGATGAGAACGGCCTGACCATTGTTGAATACGCCGTGGCCGGTGGCTTGATAACCCTGGGGGCGGTTGCGGCATTCGTCACCCTGGGTGGCAACGTCAAGGACGCCATTACCAGCCTGGGGTGTGCGGTCAAGGGTACTACCTGCTGATGCACGGGCAATGATCACTGGGGCATGGCTCCTTTGCAGTTGCTGGCTGCCGGTTTGCAGCGCCAATGATACCAACCCGTACATAAGTATCGCTGTTGCTGTGAGGTTGTGAAGATTAAATCCTGCTATGAAACCCCCGGCTTAGTCTGTTGCGCTATACGTCCCCTCTAGCCCAGCACCCTTAAGCCGGTTTTTTTGTGCCTGATTAGTTGTAGTACGGATTGCATATAAAGAGTCTGTTAGTGGCAGTTACCTGCTCTTGAATAGGTGGGGTTTAACTGTTTCTGGGTAATGTCAATAAAGTCCTAGCAGTCAGCAAAAATCTCCTAACCCTCAAATAACCCTCTGGCTAAGATCCAATCAAGCAGCGCAAATAGCCCTGCTTCTTGATATCAAACATTGAGTGAGGTGGACGAAATGAGCCTGCAATCAATCAAGACTTCCGTAGTGAAGTTTATCAACGACGAAGATGGCCTGACCATTGTGGAATATGCAGTGGCAGGCGGGCTGATAACACTGGGCGCTGTCGCCGCGTTTATCACCCTGGGCGGCAATGTGAAAACAGCAATCACCAGTCTGGGATGTGCTGTCAAGGGCACTGTCTGCTAACACGATGTCTCCTGTTGAGGGTGCAGCCATGAGCGAGTTACTGATTGCTCCTGTCGTATTGCTTTTAGGGCTGCTGGGAGTTGCGGTGGTGAGCGATCTTCGCAGTCACCGCATTCCCAACCTTCTTGTTTTGCTGGGGCTGGTACTGGGTCTGGTCGGCCAGACCTGGGCCGCAGGCTTTATCGGGTTGGGGCATTCACTGCTGGGCATGCTGATCGGTTTCGGAATTTTCCTGCCCATGTACGCCGTTGGCGGGATGGCCGCCGGGGACGTCAAGTTAATGGCCATGGCCGGCGCATTTTTAACCCCCCATGACGCCCTCTGGGCTGCGTTTTTCAGCCTGATTGCAGGTGGGGTATGCGGGTTATTGATCATCCTGGTGCAGGGCCAGGCCCTGCAAACCCTGGGCCGCTACTGGTTGATGCTCAGGGCACGCGCCTACTTCCCCCCCCACGCTGCTGAAGTGGCCGGCAAACCTTTCCCTTATTCGGTCGCCGTTTTGCTCGGCACCTTGGCCAGCGTCTTTTGGCTGACCTTGGGCCACTAGTTCAGGAGAACACCATGTACGCCATCAGCAGCAACCGTGTTTCTCTCGATGAGCGCGAAGCGGTACAACTACTGGCTCCACAACCACGGACCATCCTTGAAACCGGATTGGCAGACAATTTTCTCGGTGATCTGGTGTGCAAGCATTTATACGATGCGGGTGTGCTGGACATGGTGCAGCTGGTGGCGCGACTGGCGCTTACCGGTGCGGTAATGGAAGAAATCCTCACGTTCCTGCGCAAGGACCGTCGCGTCGAAGTACTGGGCCAGGCAGGGGGGCAGGCCATGCGCTACGGCTTGACCGAGCGCGGCCGCAACAGTGCCCGCGATGCCCTGGCCCGCAGTGGCTACATAGGTGCAGCGCCTTACCCGGTGAGTGCCTACCGCTCGCTGCTGAAGTTGCAGACCATTCACCACGGGCGTATCAGCGCCCATGACATGCACCACTGTTTCGGTTCGATGGTGCTGGCGCAAAGCATGCTCGATCAACTGGGTGTTGCCTTGAATTCCGGGCGCGCCATCATGATTTACGGGCCTGCGGGTACCGGCAAGACCTATGTCAGCAGTCGGCTGATCCGCTTGTTTGCCGAAGCGATCTGGGTGCCTCATGCCATCGCCATCAATGAATCGGTGATCGAGATCTTTGACCCTCAGGTACACAAGCGCCTGGGCGATGACGAACATCAAAACGGCTTGATGCTCAACGAGGGCATAGACCGCCGCTTGCTGTGCTGCGAACGGCCGATCGTGATCACCGGTGGTGAGTTGACGATGGAACAACTGGATGTGCGTTATGACCCTTATGCCCGTCAGTACCAGGCACCGTTGCAACTCAAGGCCAGTAACGGCCTGCTGATCATCGACGATCTGGGGCGTCAGCGCATGACCCCGGGCGAGTTGTTGAACCGCTGGATTGTGCCCATGGAAGAGAGGCGAGATTTCCTCAACCTGGGGGGCGGGCGCCACTGCGAACTGCCGTTTGACCTGATCCTGGTGTTCTCCACCAACCTCAATCCGCTGGAGCTGGCTGACGAAGCATTTTTGCGGCGCATTGGCTACAAGCTGCAATTTGGCTACCTCAAGCCTGGCGAATACGAACGCATCTGGATTCAAGAGACGCAGCGCCTGGGTATCCCCTATGACCCGCTGTTGCTCAGTTTCGTGCTGCACGACCTGTATGGCGCCGAAAACATGCCCCTGGTGCCATGTCATCCCCGGGATCTGTTGAATATGGCGTGCGATCGCCAGCGTTATCTGGAGGGGGCGGGGCCACTGACTACTCAGGAGCTTGAGTGGGCGTGGCGCAACTATTTCGTCCAACTCGATTTTCTTGGCTAAGGAGTTACCGTCATGAACTCGCGCACGCTGACTTTGATTGTCCTGTCCGTGATCCTCGGGCTGGGGGCTACATGGATGGCCAATAACTGGCTCACGGCACGGCTGAACACCAGCCCTGACGATAACCAGCAAAACGTGGTGATTGCCACGGTGGAAATCGCTTTCGGGCAGATGATCGAGCCCCAGCAAGTGACGGTGGTGCGCATGCCCAGGGATGCAGCCCCCGAAGACGCCTTCGACACCACTGAAAAAGTGGTCGGCAAGATCGCCACCTTCTCCCTGCTGCGCGGCGACATTCTGCGGGGGGCACGGTTGGCCGAGCATATGGGTGGCAGCACCCTGGCCTCGCTGATCGAACCCAGCAAACGGGCCATCTCGGTGCGGGTGGATGACGTGGTGGGCGTCGGCGGCTTCCTGCTGCCGGGTAATCGGGTCGACGTGCTGGCAACCCGGCAGGTTGGTAGCGAAGGTAATGCCGAGTCCAAGACCATTCTCCAGGACCTGCGGGTACTGGCTGTTGACCAGACCGCCAGCACTGACAAGACCCAACCGGTGGTGGTGCGTGCGGTAACCCTGGAGATGACCCCCGCCCAGGCCGAAGTGCTGGTCAAGGGCATGAGCGCTGGCAAGGTGCAACTGGCCTTGCGCAACCCGCTGGATAACAACAAGACACCCATTGCGGCTGAACCCGTTGCCATGGCGGCGCCGGTACTGCCGACCGTGATGGCCAAGCCGGTGGCTCGCCGTCGTGCACCGGCCAATGACGGTGGCGTGATTGTCATCCGCGGTGTCGCGGCCACGGTTGAAAAAGCGATGTAGAGGGCCGGGCAGCGGCAGCGCAACACTATCAAGGTGAACCATCATGAACGCGCGTATCCAACAGCCCCACACCGCGTTTCCCCGGCAACAGCGCGGCGCCATGCTGGTCCTGGTGGTGATTGCCATGGCTTCGCTCCTGTTGATGGGCGCCCTGGCCCTGGACGGCAGCCATATGCTGCTGAACAAGACCCGGTTGCAAAACGCCGTGGATGCGGCGGCGTTGAGCGGGGCCAAGACGCTCAGCATGGTAGTGGGGGCGACCGGCTCGGCCAGCCTGACGCAAACAGCGGCCCTCAATACCCTGAGCCTCAATGCCAATGCGACGGGCAACGAGGAATTGGGCAGGGCCATCACGGCCAACCCGTCAGGCTTTGCCTCGGTGGAACTGGCCACCAGTGTCTACGGGCCGTTTTCTTTCCCGGGGCCGACCAATGCGACCTTTGTTCGGGTCACGGTGAACAACTATCCCCTGAGCAGTTTTTTCTGGGGCGTATTCCAGGCGCTGGACAACGGTAACGCCACCGGCAAGGCCGTCGCGGCGGTGGCCACTGCCGGGCCCAGCCCGAGCAGCGGCCCCTGTGATCTGACGCCGCTGCTGGTGTGCGGCAACCCTGCGCAGAACAATCCGGCTGCGGGGATGTTCTGGGGTTTCACGTTCGGTGATCTGCAGGTACTGAAAACTGCCGCCAACAACAATTCGCCCATCGGTCCGGGCAATTTTCAGCTGCTGGATTTCGGTTCGGGCGGCAAGACGGTCAGGGAAGCGCTGGCGGGCGGGATCGACCAGTGCAATATCGTCGGTGCAACCGCCCAGACCAAGCCGGGCAACACCGTGGGCCCGGCCTCCCAGGGCCTCAATACGCGCTTTAACGAATACAAGGGTGGCCTCAGCGCTTCTGACTATCCGCCGGACCTGGTGGTAACCGTCAACCCCCAGTCGTTTACCTCTGCCGGCTTGCCTGCGCCGATTCTGTATGACGGCAATACGGTCACGTCCAGCAGCGGCAACCTGTCCACCAGCAGCGGTGCCCTGTACGACTACAACAACTGGAAGCAGGACGAGGCAGCTTGTGTGGGCGGCGGCGCCGGTTGCCAGGGCAATGGTGTATTTGAACGACGGATCCTGAAAATCGTGATCGGCGATTGCTCGGGCAAGAACGACGGAGCCTCGGCGATTCCGGTGCTGGGCTTTGGCTGCTATTTCGTGATGCAGCCAGCCGCTCAGCAGGGTAATGAAGCGCAAATTTTCGGCCAGTTCGTCAGCGTGTGCGAAGGCGACAACGTGCCGGGCCCCAACCCTGCGGCCAACGCCGGGCCACAGGTGATCCAGCTGTACAAAACCTATATCGACAACAACCAGACGCCGAGCACCGACTCCTAGGAGGTCTCATGAGACGCTGTGGATTCAGGTCGTCCCGCGCCCAGCGGGGCCTGGCGATGGTCGAACTGGCGCTGACCCTGCCGCTGCTGGTGTTGCTGATGCTGGCCTTCGCCGAGTTCGGCCGCATGCTGTTCCAGTACAACAGCCTGCAGCAGGCCAGCCGTGATGCCGGGCGTTATGTGGCCAGCCAGGCGTGGAACGCCACCCTGGGCACGCTGGACCTGAACGCGGCGCTGGTCACCAAGACCAAGAACGTTGCCGTTTATGGCCTGCCGGCCAACCCCAACGGTTACCCGGCGGCGGCACCGGGCCTGACCACCGGTGATGTCACGGTGAGTGCGGTGGGCACCAACCATGTACGGGTCAGCATTGCCTACACCTTTGTCCCGGCGCTCGGCAGCGCCATTCCTGCGCTGTATGGCAGCAGCGTGCCACTGGGCCTGCTGTTGACTTCAACGGTCGTAATGAGGGCCTTGTGATGAACCGAAAACGCATGGGTGGCGTGTATATCGTCGAGTTCGCCATCACCGCTCTGGTGCTCTTCACCCTGCTGTTTGGCGCACTGGAAATGGGCCGGCTGTACTTCACCGTCAATGTGCTGAGCGAATCGGTGCGTCGCGGCGCGCGGCTGGCAGCGGTGTGCAATATCCAGGACCCGGTCATCCTGCGTCGTGCCATGTTCAACACGGCGGGCAATGCCGGGCCAAGCAGCCTGATCGCCAGCCTGACCAGTGCCAATCTGAACCTGATCTATCTGGACGCCAACGGTGCAGTGGTCTCCAGCCCCAATGATCTGGTGGGGGCCGGCGGTTTTGCCGCCATTCGTTATGTGCAACTGCAGGTGACCAACTTCAGTTTCAATCTGTTGATCCCCGGCTTCAGGGGGGTCTTCATTCTGCCCACGTTCAGGTCGACCGTGCCTCGTGAGAGTCTTGGCCGTCAGCCTGATCCGGCGGTTACACCGGGGATTACGCCATGTTAAGTGTCCGAGAAGTGACGGCGGCTACGTCATCAGACCGCCAGGGAATACGCCTGTTGATCAGCGGCCGTGATGCCGCGGCCTTGAATCATCTCAAGGCCTTGAGCCAGGGCATAGCCCACTTGCAGGTGAGTACGCGGCTGGTGAGCAATGGCCACACTGACCCGCTCTACGGCCTGGAACAGCAGCCTGATTTTCTGCTGTTGCGCGTCAGTCATTTATGGCGCGAGGAACTGGCGGCGTTGTTGCAGCATCCGCTCAAGGAGCGTCCGCCACTGCTGGTGTGCGGGTCGCTGGATGAGCATGAAGGCATGCGTATGGCCATGCAGGCCGGGGCCCGTGACTTTTTGCCGGAGCCAGTGTCGGCCGAGGACTTGCAGTCGGCGCTGGAGCGCATGCAGCTGGAGCAGCACAGCGAGTATGGGAGCAAGGGCAAACTGGTGTCGGTGATGAATGCCAAGGGCGGTTCGGGTGCCTCGATGCTGGCTTGCAATCTGGCTCATCAATTAAGTGTGCAGGGCGGCAGAACCCTGCTGCTGGATCTGGACCTGCAATTCGGCAGCCTGGCTCACAGTCTGGATGTGTTGCCCACCCACAGCCATACCGATGTGCTGCAACAGATCGATACCCTGGACAGCGTGGCGCTGCGGGGTTTCTGCAGTCATTTCAGCCCCAGTCTGCATGTGCTGGGCGGCCGCACCGATGAGCTGTGCCTGTCCCAGGAAATTCGCCTGGAGCAACTGGACAGTTTGCTGAAACTGGCGCGCAGCACCTATGACTGGGTCGTGGTGGATTTGCCGCGGCATATTGATCACCTCACCGGCATCACCCTGGAACAGTCGGACCGGGTCTATATCGTGCTGCAGCAAAGCTTGAGCCATCTGCAGGACGCCAACCGCCTGGTGCGCATTCTGCGCGACGACCTGGGCGTGCAGGGCAATCGTCTGCATGTGGTGCTTAACCGCTTTGACAAGGCGTCGCCCTTTAAACCCAAGGACATCAGCGAAGCCTTGCGCTGCGCGGAACTGCAAAAGTTGCCCAATGACTATGCGGTGGTCAGTGAAAGCCAGAATACCGGGGTGCCCCTGGAGCTGCATGCTCCCCGTGCCAGCATCACCTTGAGCCTGCGTGAGCTGAGCCAGAGCCTGATCGGCATCGAGGCCACTGAAGCAGGTTTGCTCAAACGTACTTTCAGCCGTCTGTTCGGAGGATAAGCCATGCTCAGCGACTTTCGTAATCGTTTGCGTCAGCAAGCCGGCAAGCTGGCCTCCGCAGAAGTGGTGGCACTGCCTGTCGAGGGCGCCGATTGCACCAGTGTATTGATGGCCTGGGAAGCCAGCGTGCCGGATGTGGTGTATGAAACCCGCACCAAGCTCAGCTCCATGGAGGCCGAGTGGCGGGAGAAGATTTACCAGCAGTTGCTCAAGGTCATGGACCTGTCCTTGCTCGACACCCTGGAGCTGGCCGATGCAGGGCGCCAGATTCGCGAGATCAGTCAGCGCCTGCTGGATGAATACTCGGCACCGGTCAGTGCCAGCAGCCGTCAGTTGATTATCAAGCAGATTACCGACGAGGTGCTGGGCCTCGGGCCGCTGGAGCCGCTGCTGGGTGACAGCAGCGTATCGGACATTCTGGTCAATGGTTTTGACTCGGTGTACGTCGAGCGCTTCGGTAAATTGCAGAGAACCGATGTGCGCTTTCGCGACGATCATCATCTGCTCAATATCATCGACCGTATTGTCTCCAGCCTCGGGCGGCGTATCGATGAGTCCTCGCCCCTGGTGGATGCACGGCTCAAGGATGGGTCGCGGGTCAACGCGATCATCCCGCCGCTGGCCATCGACGGGCCGAGCATGTCGATCCGCCGCTTCGCCGTAGACCTGCTCAATACCCAGAGCCTGGTGCAGATGGGCACCCTGACCCCGGCCATTGCCCTGATGCTCAAGGCCATCGTGCGCGGGCGGCTCAATGTGCTGATCTCCGGCGGCACCGGCAGCGGCAAGACCACCATGCTCAATGTGCTCTCCAGCTTTATCCCGCACAACGAGCGCATCGTCACCATTGAAGACTCCGCCGAGCTGCAATTGCAGCAGCCCCATGTGGTGCGCCTGGAAACCCGGCCCTCGAATATCGAGGGGCGTGGCGAGGTGGGTCAGCGTGAACTGGTGCGCAACAGCCTGCGTATGCGCCCTGACCGGATCGTGATCGGTGAGGTGCGTGGCGCCGAGGCGCTGGATATGTTGACGGCCATGAACACCGGCCACGACGGGTCGCTGACCACTATTCACGCCAATACGGCCCGCGACGCGCTGGGGCGGATCGAAAACATGGTGTCGATGAGCGGCGCCACCTTTCCGATCAAGGCCATGCGTCAGCAAATTGCCTCGGCCATCGGCGTGGTCATCCAGCTGGAGCGTCAGGAGGATGGTACCCGGCGCCTGGTCAGCGTGCAGGAAATCAACGGCATGGAAGGCGACATCATTACCATGACCGAGATCTTCGCCTTTGTACGCAGCGGCATGGGCGAAAAAGGGGAAGTGCTGGGCGAGTTCCGCTCAACCGGCATGGTGCCGGCATTTCGTGATGTGCTGGCCAAACGGGGTATTGAGCTGCCGCTCAGCCTGTTCCGGCCGGAATGGATGGAGGGGCAGTCATGAATCAGGTTCCTGGCGAATTTATCCTGGCGTTCCTGGGCATGGTGTTCACTGCCATGTTCCTGCTCAGTCAGGGTTTGACCATTCCGGTGTTCGGTGAGGCCAACCAGGTGCGCAAGCGCATTCGCGGGCGCCTGAACCTGCTGGAGCGGGCGAGTAACCTGCCCAATATGCAGTCGATCCTGCGCCAGAAATACCTGCGGCGTCTGCCACCCCTTGAGGCCCGCCTTGAGCAGTTGCCGATGATGGAAACCCTGGCGCAGATGATCGAGCAGGCCGGCCATGAATACAGGGCCTACCGCGTGTTGCTGCTGGGGCTGGTGCTGGCTACGGCGGTGGGGCTGGTGCTGTGGTCGTTGTTGCAGCTGTGGTGGGTGGCGTTGCCAGCGGCGTTTGTCTGCTTCTGGCTACCCATCTGGAAGATTTCCCACGATCGCATCAAGCGTTTTGCCCAGTTTGAAGAGGGTTTGCCCGATGCGCTGGATGCCATGTGCCGGGCTTTGCGCGCCGGGCATCCGTTTAACGAAACCCTGCAACTGGTTGCCGAAGAGCATCACGGGCCGGTGGCTTACGAGTTCGGCCTGGCCTTTGCCGATATCAACTATGGCAATGATGTGCGCCGGGCCATGCTCGGCCTGCTGGAACGGGTGCCCAGCATGACGGTGATGATGCTGGTGACCACGGTGCTGATCCACCGCGAAACCGGCGGCAACCTGACCGAGGTGTTGACCCGCTTGAGCAGCCTGATCCGCGGGCGCTTTCGCTTCCATCGCAAGGTCAAGACGCTCTCGGCTGAAGGGCGGATGTCCGGCTGGATTCTGGTGTCGATGCCCTTTGTGCTGGCGTTGGCCATCCTGATTTCCAGCCCGACTTATATGCCCCTGCTGTTCAAGGAGCCCATGGGCCAGAAGCTGATCATGGGGGCTTTTGTGGCCATGATCATCGGGATTTTCTGGATTCGCAAAATCATCCGGATTCAGGTTTGAACACGGCTCGCCCTGGAGGGTGACATGAACTATTTACTCGAACTGATCAACCGGATGGTGGGTAACGAGCAACTGACCCGCATGCTGTTTGCCGGGCTTATCGGCCTGAGTGTGGTGTTGGTGGTGGTCACCCTGGCGGTGCTGGTCAAGGGCCTGCAAAGCCCGGTACAGCGGCGCTTGATGTTGATCAAGCGCGGGCATGGTGTCGACCACCGGGCGCCGCCGAGCAATCTGCAAATGATGCTGGAGCAGGTCGGGCAGCGTTTCAGCTCCGGTGAGACCCGGGGGGCATCGGCCACCCGGACCCTGCTGATCCATGCCGGTTATCGCTCGCCGTCTGCGGTGCAGGTGTACTGGGCGATTCGTCTGCTGCTGCCACTGCTGCTGATGGGTATTGCGCTTCTGGCATTGCCGTTTATTCCCAACATGTCGCTGCTGCTGGGGGGCGGCATCCTGGCAGTAGCGCTCGGGGTGGGCTGGTTGATACCGGCGATCTATGTCAGCTCACGCAAGAAGTCGCGCATGTCGCGGTTGCTCATTGCCTTCCCGGATGCCCTCGACCTGATGGTGGTGTGTGTGGAATCGGGCCTGGCCTTGCCCCAGGCTATTGAACGGGTGGCCGAGGAAATGGCCGTCAGCCAGCCTGACCTGGCCATGGAACTGGCGCTGGTCAACGCCGAGGTGCGTGCCGGGGTGCCCAGTACTGAGGCGCTCAAGCACCTGGCCGAGCGTACCGGGCTGGAAGATATTCGCGGGCTGGTGAGCTTGCTGGCACAAAGCATTCGCTTTGGTACCAGTGTGGGGACGACCCTGCGGATTTATGCTGAAGAGTTTCGCGATCGGCGCACCCAGCTGGCTGAAGAAAAGGCCGCCAAAGTCGGTACCAAGCTGGTGTTTCCACTGATCTTCTGCCTGTGGCCGAGCTTTTTCCTGGTGGCCATCGGGCCTGCGATCATCAGTGTGTTCAAGGTGTTCGGCAAGATTTAAGTAGAAAAGCAAGGCGGTACGCACGAACGTGTGGAACACCTGATAAGAAAAATCGATACCCGCTTAAGGATTTCCCAGAGGCGGGGCAGGCATCGGCGGCCTTAGAGTCATGCCCAACAGTTCGACTGTTGGGCATGACTTTTTTTGGCCTGCGCTTATGCCAGTGCCAGTCGCAATTTCTACAAAAATAATAAGGTGGAAAACATGACTCACGAAACGGTCGATATCAAGGCCTGGATCGATGACAGGCCCGTCGCCAAATACCAGTGGTTGATTCTTGCACTGTGCTTTTTCGTTGTGTTGTTCGATGGTTTCGATGTGGCGGTGATGGGCTTTGTCGCACCGTCACTGATCCAGGAATGGGGCCTGTCACGCGCTGCTTTCGGCCCGGTGATGAGCGCGGGAATGGTCGGGCTGGCCATTGGCGCCCTGACTGCGGGGCCATACGCCGACCGTCTGGGGCGCAAGAAAATCATGCTGTTTGCCGTGACCGGGTTTAGCGTGCTGAGCCTGGCCTGCGCTTTTGCCCGTAATCCCTATGAGTTGGCAGCCCTGCGCCTGCTGACCGGGGTGGCGCTGGGGGCGGCGTTGCCCAATACCACCACACTGCTGGCTGAATACTTGCCGGAACGCAACCGCTCGCTGTTTATCACCATCATGTTCACCGGTTTCAATATGGGCTCCGGACTCGGCGGCTTTGTCGCAGCCTGGTTGATCCCGAGCCATGGCTGGCAGTCGGTGCTGCTGTTTGGCGGAATCATGCCGCTGCTGCTGTTGCCGTTCCTGTGGTTGCTGCTACCCGAATCCGCACGTTTTCTGGCGGCCCATAATGCCTCGGCCAGCCAGATTGCCAAGGTGCTGAACAAGCTGGGCGGCACTTTCACTGCCGCCACCCGGTTTGTCATGTCCGAACCCCAGGTGCAGCACAAAGCGCCAGTGCGCATGCTGTTCACCAGGCAGTACCGCTTCGGCACGCTGGCTCTGTGGTTGACCTATTTCATGGGCCTGTTGGTGATCTACCTGACCATGGGCTGGATGCCGACCCTGCTGCGTGACGGTGGTTTGTCCATCGAGCGTGCCGCCACCATCACCGGGCTGTTCCAGATCGGCGGCACGGTGGGTGCCATCGTGGTGGGCTGGGCAATGGACCGACGCAATCCCAATGCCGTGATCGCCACCTCCTATGCCCTGGGCGGTGCCTTTATCCTGCTGCTGGGGGCATTCAGCCTGGAGTCCAGCCTGCTGGCCGTGGGCGTGATTGCCGCAGGCTTTTGCATGAGCGGAGCGCAAACCGGTCTTAACGCTTTTGCGCCGGGCTACTACCCGACCGACTGCCGCGCTACCGGCGTGAGCTGGATGTTGGGCATTGGCCGTTTTGGCGCGATTTTCGGCTCGCTGATCGGCGGTGCGGTGCTCAGCCTGGGGCTGGACTTACCGTTACTGTTCGCGATGCTGGCGGTGCCGGCCTTTATCGCTGCGTTGGCAATCATGGGCAATGGCCGGGCACGGCAACGGGCTGTCAGCCGTGCGGTGCTGGCGCAATAAACTCTTATTATTCAAGGAATTCGTCATGGCTCGCATCATAGGTGGCCTCGCTGTATCACACACCCCGACCATCGGCTTCGCCGTTGATCACGACAAACAGAACGAGGCCGCCTGGGCACCAATATTTGATGGTTTTGAACCCATCAAGGTGTGGCTGAAAGAGCAGCAGCCGGACGTGCTGTTCTACATTTTCAATGACCATGTGACGTCGTTTTTTTTCGACCACTACGGTGCGTTTTCTCTGGGGGTGGATGAGCGTTACGAAGTAGCCGACGAAGGCGGAAATCCGCGCGCGTTACCGGGAGTCGGCGGGCATGCGGCCCTGTCCCGGCATATCGGCGAAAGCCTGATGGCCGATGAATTCGACATGAGTTTTTTCCGTGACAAACCGCTGGATCACGGTTTCTTTTCGCCCATGTCGGCGCTGCTGCCCCACGAGCCGCACTGGCCGGTGCAAATCGTGCCGCTACAGGTCGGCGTGTTGCAGTTCCCCATTCCCAGTGCGTTGCGCTGCTACAAGCTGGGGCTGGCGCTGCGCCGCGCCATCGAAAGTTATCCAGAGGATTTGAAGGTCGCCATCGTCGCCACCGGCGGGGTTTCCCACCAGGTGCATGGGGAGCGTTGCGGCTTCAACAACCCGGAGTGGGATGCGCAGTTTGTCGACCTGCTGGTCAATGATCCGGTGCGTTTGACTGAAATGACCCTGGCCGAGTTTGCCACCCTTGGCGGCCTGGAGGGGGCAGAGGTCATTACCTGGCTGATCATGCGCGGTGCGTTGTCGGCTGTGGTGAAAAACCTGCATCAGGATTACTACCTGCCGTCCATGACCGGGATTGCCACCCTGTTGCTGGAGAACCAGGATCGCCCGGTGCCGGCCGAGGTCAATGCCCGTCATCGGGCACATATGCAGCACCAACTGGCAGGGATCGAGAAGTTGCCAGGCACTTACCCCTTCACCCTGGCCCGCAGTGCCAAGGGCTATCGCCTGAACAAGTTTTTGCACCGCATGATCGAGCCCGAATGGCGCCAGCGCTTTTTGGCCGGGCCTGAGGCGATGTTTGCCGAGTCCGGGCTCAGCGAAGAAGAACGTGACCTGTTGCGTCGTCGCGACTGGCGCGGGTTGATCCACTACGGAGTGATTTTCTTTGTGCTGGAAAAACTCGCGGCGGTATTGGGTATTCCCAATCTGCAGGTATATGCCGCCATGCGCGGCGAAAGCCTGGAAGACTTTATCCAGACCCGCAATCAGCAAGTGCTCTATTCAGTGGCGGGCAAAGCTTCGCGCTGATCGTGTTGCCCCCGCAAAGGGGGCGATTAACCAATACAAACGGAAAACAATAACAATGACTGTCACCCTCAACTCACGCAATTTCTGCGCGTTGGCGCTTGCCTGTGCGTTGCCTTTACCAGGCCAGGCGGCCGGCTTTGTCGACGATGCCAGCGTCAACCTGAACCTGCGCAATTTCTTTATCAACCGCAATTTTACCAACCCGGGCAATGCCCAGGGGTTGGCTCAGGAATGGACCCAGAACTTTATTCTGGACGCCAAGTCGGGTTTTACCCAAGGCACTGTCGGCTTCGGGGTGGATGCGCTGGGCCTGTATTCGATCAAGCTCGATGGCGGCAAGGGCAGTGGTGGCACCCAATTGTTGCCGGTGGGCAGTGACGGGCGCCCGGCTGACGATTTCGGGCGTCTGGCGGTGGCCGGGAAAATGAAAATCGGCAAGACCGTGCTCAAAGTGGGGGAGTGGATGCCGGTGCTGCCGATCCTGCGTTCCGATGATGGTCGCTCACTGCCACAAACCTTTGAAGGCGCTCAGGTAACCTCGCAGGACTTTGATGGCCTGACACTGTACGGCGGCCAATTCCGCAAAAACAGCCCGCGTAACGACTCGAGCATGGACGACATGTTTATGCAGGGCAAAGCGACGGTTACATCCGATCGCTTCAACTTTGTCGGCGGCGAATACACCTTCAACGAAAAACGCACGATGGTCGGCTTGTGGAATGCCGAGCTCAAGGACATCTACCAGCAGCAATACCTGCAAGTGACCCACAGCCAGCCGCTGGGCGACTGGACGCTGGGGGCCAACCTGGGTTACTTCCGGGGTACCGAAGAGGGCAGTGCCAAAGCCGGCAACCTGGATAACCGCACGGTGTCGGCGCTGCTTTCGGCCCGTTATGGCGGCAACACGTTCTATGTGGGCCTGCAAAAGGTCAGCGGTGATGACGGCTGGATGCGGGTCAATGGCACCAGCGGCGGAACCCTGGCCAATGACACGTACAACTCCAGCTACGACAGTGCCCGGGAGAAGTCCTGGCAGTTGCGCCACGACTACAACTTTGCGGCGCTTGGGGTGCCCGGCCTGACGTTGATGAACCGCTATCTCAGTGGCAGCAACGTGCATACCGGCACCATCACAGATGGCAAGGAATGGGGGCGTGAAACCGAGCTGGCCTACACCCTGCAGAGTGGCACGTTCAAAGACCTCAACCTGCGCATCCGCAACTCGACGATACGCCGCGACTACAGCACCAGCGAGTTTGATGAAAACCGTCTGATTGTCAGCTATCCGTTGAATATTCTCTGACTTCGGGTTATTTCACGGATCACGTCCATCAACGCCTGCGCCACCGGTGAGTGCAGGCTGGCGGTGCGTGAGGTCAGGCCGATGGCGCGGGAGGTATGGCGCAGTTCCAGCGGCAGGATGCACAGCTCGCCACTGGCGATTTCAGGCTCCAGTTGGTGTGCGGACACCGCCGCGAGCATGTCCGAGCGCAGCAGCAGGCCGCGGATGATCGCCATGTCGCCGCTCTCGACCGCCGGGCGCGGCGGCGCAATGCCAAATGCCGTAAAACAGTCGTCGAGCATATGTCGCGCCGGCGAGCCGGCCCGTGGCAGTACCCATTGCGCATCAGCCAGTTCGGCCTGCAAGGCACTTTTCGAATACAGCGGATGACCGCGTCGCGCCAGCACCACCATCTCCTCCGTCAGCAAGGCCTCGCCCGACAGGTCGCTGGCGTACGCTGTCGAGCGCAAGGCGCCGAAAATAAAATCGACATCGCCCGCGCGCAACTCGGTGGCCAGCAGATCGAACGGACTTTCGTTGGTGATCACCTGGATGCCGGGGTGTTCGCGCATCAGGCGCACGATGGCCTCGGGCAGGATGCGGGTGCGGCCCAAGGGCAGGGCACCCACCTGAACCACACCCTGCAGCGCTCCCTGCAGGGCGCTGATATCGGTGTCGATATGGCGCAGTTCATTGAGGGCGCGGCGCACCGGGAACAGGATGTCGAGGCTGGCGCGGGTGGGCAGCAGGCCCCGTGGCGTACGTTCGAAGAGGGTTTGGCCGCAACCGCTTTCGAGCACCTTGAGGGTCGAGCTTATGGCCGGCTGGCTCAGCCCGAGCAGGCTGGCGACGGTCTGCATATGGTGGGTTTCGCACAGTTTGACAAAGACTTGCAGGCGTCGGGCCTGAAACAGGTACAGCGGCTCGTTCTGGGCTTTGTCTGCACCGTTGAGCAGCTGCGGGACGCTGTCCAGTTCGGCCAGCACGCGGCGGGCGCGAGGCAGCAGGCGGGTGCCGTAATCGGTCAGGCGCATGCCGTTGGCATGGCGCTCAAACAACAGCACGCCGAGGCGAGCCTCCAGTTCGGAAATCGAGCGGGTCACGACCGACTGTGCCCGGAACAGGGCTTCAGAGGCTTTGGACACACTGCCGTAGTCGGCCACCCGGACAAAGGCGCGCACGTGCATCAGGCTGGGTAGCTCACTCGGCTGCATGGGGGCAGGCTCTTTGATTGGGCAATACGGTGGGACTATGCCTGCCTGGAAGATGAGCTGGCAATAAATAAAACGCATACCTGTAACAAGCTTATGCATTACTCCGGGGCGGCAGGTGGGTGCGATCCTTTGGCCAACTGTTGAAGGAGCCCGCACATGAATGCATCACCCAAAACCGCACTGGTTGTCAGTGCCCACTCGGCCGATTTTGTCTGGCGCGCCGGCGGTTCCATCGCCTTGCATGCGCAACAGGGTTATGCGGTGCACATTGTTTGCCTGTCGTATGGCGAGCGCGGTGAATCCGCCAAGTTGTGGCGCAAAGGCGAGATGAGTGAACAGCGGGTCAAGCAGGCGCGCCGCGAGGAAGCACAGCAGGCCGCGGATATTTTGGGCGCCAGCGTCGAATTCTTCGATATCGGCGACTACCCGATGCGCGCCGACAAGGACACGCTGTTTCGCCTGGCTGATGTGTTTCGCCGCGTGCAGCCGGAGTTTGTGCTCAGCCATTCGATCAAGGACCCGTTCAACTACGATCATCCGCTGGCCATGAACCTGACCCAGGAGGCACGCATCATTGCTCAGGCCGAAGGTTACCGGCCGGGCGAGAGAATCATCGGGGCACCACCGGTGTACAGCTTCGAGCCGCATCAGCCGGAACAGTGCGAGTGGCGCCCGGATGTGCTGCTGGATATCACCGATGTGTGGGACAAAAAATACGCGGCCATTCAATGCATGGCCGGTCAGGAACATCTGTGGGAGTACTACACCCGTGTTGCTTTGCAGCGCGGGGTGCAGGCCAAGCGCAACGTGGGTATCGCCTCGGGGCGCAATATCGAGTATGCCGAGGGTTACCAGAGCATCTTCCCGCGTGTGACGGAGAACCTGGCATGAGCGAACTGATGGGTAAAACCGGCCTGGTCGTGCGCAATATCCCCCGTGCCGACGCGGCGCTGGTCAACGAACTGGGACGCTACGGGGTGGCCACGATCCATGAGGCCCAGGGCCGCAAAGGCCTGTTGGCCCCTCGCATCACACCGATCCAGCGCGGTACGGTGATCAGCGGCACGGCAGTGACAGTGCTGGTAGCGCCAGGGGATAACTGGATGTTCCATGTTGCCGTGGAGCAATGCCAACCCGGCGACATTCTGGTGGTGGCACCGACTTCACCTTGTACCGACGGTTATTTTGGCGATCTGCTGGCCACCTCGCTCAAGGCCCGTGGTGTGCGTGCACTGATTATCGATGCGGGAGTTCGCGACACCCATACCTTGCGTGGCATGGGCTTCCCGGTGTGGTCGCGGGCCATCAGTGCCCAGGGCACGATCAAGGAAACATTGGGCTCGGTGAACCTGCCGATCATCTGCGCCGGGCAACTGGTCAACCCTGGGGATGTGGTGGTGGCGGATGACGACGGGGTAGTGATTGTGCGCCGCGTCGAGGTGGCGAAGGTGGTCGAGGCCAGCCGCGAGCGGGCTGATCTGGAAGACCACAAAGCCCTGCGCCTGGCCAAGGGCGAGCTGGGGCTTGATATCTATAACATGCGCGGGCGGCTGGCCGAGAAAGGCCTGCGTTACGTCGACAGCATTGAAGAACTCGGGGGCTGAGCATGACCCAGACCCGCATTCCTTGCCTGTTGATGCGCGGTGGCACCTCAAAGGGCGCGTATTTTCTGGCCAGCGACTTGCCCGCAGACCCGCTGTTGCGTGATCTCGTGCTGCTGGCGGTCATGGGTTCGCCGGACAGCCGGCAGATTGACGGCATCGGTGGTGCCGACTCGCTAACCAGCAAGGTTGCAATTATCCAGCCGTCTGCCCGGCCGGACGCTGATGTGGACTATCTGTTTGCGCAAGTGCTGGTGGATGAGCCGCGAGTCGACTACGGCCAGAACTGCGGCAATATCCTGTCCGGCGTCGGGCCGTTTGCCCTTGAGCGGGGGCTGGTGCCAGTGGCGGGGGATGTAACCCCGGTACGGATATATATGCAGAACAGCGGGCAGATCGCGATTGCCCATGTGCCCACATCTTCCGGCCGTGTCTGCTACAGCGGTGATGCGCGAATCGATGGTGTGCCGGGATTTGCCGCGCCCCTGGTCGTCGAGTTCGAAGACATCGCCGGGGCCAGCTGCGGTGCGCTATTGCCAACGGGTAACGCTGTTGATGTGCTGGACGGAGTTGCAGTGACCTGCATTGACAATGGCATGCCGGTAGTGTTGCTGCGGGCCCAGGAACTGGGATGCAGTGGCTATGAAAGCCCGGCACAGCTGGATGCGGACGTTGCGCTCAGAGCACGGCTTGAGTCGATCCGCATGCAGGCCGGTCTGGCCATGAACCTGGGTGATGTGCGCCAGCGTAATGTGCCGAAAATGTGCCTGGTGGCACCTGCACAGGCGGGGGGGGCGTTGTGTACACGTACATTCATTCCGCATCGCTGCCATACCAGTATTGGCGTATTCGGGGCGGTCAGCGTGGCTGCCGCGTGTTTGATCGAGGGGAGTGTGGCGGCAGGATTGGCCCGGGTAGGGAAGGGGGATGTGCGGCAACTTTCGGTAGAACACCCGACAGGAGAGTTCACGGTGGAGCTGCGTTTGCACCACGGCCAGTTGGCTGGGTGCGGGCTGATGCGCACGGCGCGGTTGCTGTTTGACGGGGTGGTGTGTGTGCCGGCGGCGGTCTGGGCAGGCTAGGACAAATGCGCGCTGGCGTGGTCTATGCTCTTGTTCCCACCGGTTTGCCGGTGTCCGCACAAACAGGAGGTTGACCATGAGCAAGAAGATTTTGGTGGTACTGACCAGCGTCGAGAAATACCCGAACCTTGATCGCGCCACAGGCTTATGGCTGGGCGAGGCCGTGCATTTTGTGCACAAGGTCGAGGCCGCAGGCTATGCCGTCGACTACGTCAGCCCGCAAGGTGGGTACACGCCGATCGACCCCCACAGCCTTGCCGCCGACATGGCGTCGCCGATTGACTGGCAGTGGTACCACAACAAAGCGTTTATGAGCCGGCTTGGGGCGACGCTGACGCCGGATCAGGTCAACCCGGATGACTATATCGCCATTTATTACGCGGGCGGCCATGGTGTGATCTGGGATTTTCCTGACAACGAGAAACTGCAAGCGCTCAGCCGTCATATCTATGAGCACGGCGGGGTGGTTTCGTCGGTGTGTCATGGCGCTGTGGGTTTACTGAATATCAAGCTGAGTAATGGTGAACTGCTGGTCAAGGGCAAGAAAGTCACTGGTTTTTCCAATGAAGAGGAAGACCTGGCCGGATTAAGCCAGCATGTGCCGTACCTGACCGAAACCGAGCTGGTGAAGCGCGGTGCCTTGTATCAAAAGGCCGGCACCCCATGGGCACCGTTTGCCATCGCAGACGGACGGCTGATTACCGGGCAAAACCCGGCATCGGGCGGGCCGGTGGCCGAGCTGGTACTGGCGGCGATTCAGTAAAATCCCCCGTTCTAAAGCCGATGCAGGCCCCTCAGCCTGCATCTACCTGCCTGATACCCACATTAAACTTTTGAATCCCAAGGATATTCTGTAGCCTTGTCGCGCTTCAGTGCTTGTCCGTGCCTGATACATACATTCTCCCAGCGGGGCTTGCCGGCCCGGAGCTGGTGGTACACTCGACTTTCGCGCAACAGCGCTTGCAGGTCTTGCGAACATGACGCAAATTTCTGAACGACTTCTGGTTCAAGCCCACCTTGATGCCAAGCAGCCCAAGCCGTTGACTGAGGCTCAAGCCCTCAGCCTGCGGGCGCAAATCGCGGCTGAACTTAAAGCCCGCGACGCGGTGCTGGTGGCGCACTTTTATTGTGATCCGGTGATTCAGGCCCTGGCCGAAGAAACTGGCGGCTGTGTCTCTGACTCCCTGGAGATGGCCCGCTTTGGCGCGGCTCACCCGGCCAAGACCATTCTGGTCGCCGGTGTGCGCTTTATGGGCGAAACCGCAAAAATCCTCACCCCTGAAAAACGCGTGCTGATGCCGACGCTGGAGGCCACCTGCTCGCTGGACCTGGGCTGCCCGGTGGAAGAGTTCTCCGCGTTTTGCGACAAGCACCCCGAGCGCACGGTGGTGGTGTATGCCAACACGTCGGCGGCGGTCAAGGCCCGGGCGGACTGGGTGGTGACGTCAAGCTGCGCGCTGGAAATCGTCGAAAGCCTGATGGATAACGGCGAAACCATTATCTGGGGGCCGGACAAGCATCTGGGCCGTTATATCCAGCGCCAGACCGGTGCCGACATGCTGCTGTGGGACGGTGCCTGCATCGTTCACGAAGAGTTCAAGTCCAAGCAGCTGGAAGACATGAAGGCGCTGTACCCGGATGCAGCGATTCTGGTGCACCCGGAGTCGCCAGAGTCGGTGATCGATCTGGCCGATGCCGTGGGCTCTACCAGTCAGTTGATCGCTGCGGCGCAGAACCTGCCGAACAAGACCTTTATCGTGGCCACCGATCGCGGCATTTTCTACAAGATGCAGCAGTTGTGCCCGGACAAGGTGTTTATCGAAGCCCCGACCGCGGGTAACGGTGCGGCGTGCCGCAGTTGCGCGCACTGTCCGTGGATGGCGATGAATACCCTGGAGCGCACGCTGGAATGCTTGCAGCAGGGCAGCAACGAAATCTTTGTCGACCCGGCACTGGTGCCCCATGCCATTCGCCCGCTCAAGCGCATGCTCGATTTCACCCAGGCAGCGCGGTTGAAGCTGGCGGGGAATGCCTGATTAGCAAACCCGCTCCCACAGGAACTGAGCCAGTCAGGCTCAGTTCATCATTTCCTTGAGCGCCCGTTCCTGATCCATCAACTCCCGCTTGCGAGCATCCAGGCGTGCCGACAGCTGAAAGTTGTTGGTCAGCTTCTGGGCGAAATCCAGCTGCTGGATGGCCTGGCGGTAATCCCCCACCAATGCGAAGTACTCCGCACGGGCCTGGTGCAGGCCGATGATATTGCCTGACAAACCTCGGGTCTCGGCAACCGAATACCAGACATCCGGGTCGTCGGGGCGGCTCTTGAGCAGCGCCTCAAGGGCCTTGTCGGCTTCCTTGGGATTATTCTGCTTGAGCAGCAAATCAACCCGGGCCTGATTGAGCGGGTAATTGCCCGGGTACAGGGTGCGCATCCGGTCGATACGTTGCTGGGCTTCGCTCAGGCGGTTGCTGTCCATGTCCAGCTCGATCTGTGCCAGGTTATAGGTGATGTCGTTGGGCGCCTTTTCCAGCAGTGGCTTGAGGGTCTCGCGGGCTTCGTTGAACTGGCTGCCTTTTATATAGGCAATCGCCAGGCCATAACGGGCTACGTTATTTTTCGGGTTTTCATCCAGTTGCTGGCGAAAGCGTTTGGCCGCCAGCCCCGGGGTTTCTTCGTAATTGAGTTGCACCCGGGCGCGGATCAACTGATAGCGCAGGCTGTCTTCAGTGCCGCCTGGCCGGGCCTGTTCCGCGCGGTTGCGGGTGTCGGCGATACGCGACTCGGTGACCGGGTGAGTCAGCAAAAATTCCGGCGGCCTGCCATCAAAACGGTACTGGCGCATCAGGCGCTCAAACATGGTGGGCATGGAGCGCGGGTCGTAACCGGCTTTCTCCAGGTTAAGAATGCCGATGCGGTCAGCTTCCTGCTCATTCTGGCGCGAGAAGCGTCGCTGCTCTTGCAGGGCCGCAGCCTGGGTGCCGGCAATCGCAGCGATGCCGGCATCTCCTGCGCCAGAGGCTGCAACGATGATCCCGGCGAGCAGCGCTGCCATCATCGGCAGTTGCATGCGCTGCTGGGCTTCCACGCCACGGGCAAAGTGGCGTTGGGACAAGTGGGCCAGTTCGTGGGCCATTACCGAGGCATATTCACCTTCGGTCTGGGCATTGAGGAACAGGCCGCCGTTAACCCCGATGATGCCGCCGGGTGCGGCGAAGGCGTTGAGCTGCGGGCTGTTGATCAGGATGAATTCCAGGCGGCGGTCCTGCACCTGGCTGGTTTCGACCAGTTTGTAGACACTGGTCTCGACGTAGTCCTTGAGCTGCGGGTCGTTGAGTTGTGACACCTGGCCGCGCAACATGCCCAGCCAGGCGCGGCCCAGTTGGTACTCTTGCTGTGGCGAGACAATGGACGAACTGGCGTCACCCAGAGACGGTAAATCGTCGGCGAAACTCGGTGATGCGAGCAGGCAAGCGAGCGTCAACAGGGTAGGGCGCAGAAAAGTCATGCACAAGGCTCTGGTCGGTAAAGCGCTTACTGTAGCTGGACACTTGGCTGGCGACCAGTGGCGGGGTTGCTTGGGGTATTCTAGCCCGCATAAAAAAAGCCCTCTGTGGAGACGTATGCAATGACTGATGTGCTGGCCCATGATGCCGAACTGGATGCTGCCGGGCTCAATTGCCCGCTGCCACTGCTCAAGGCCAAGATGGCGCTTAACAAAATGGGCAGTGGCCAGACCCTCAAGGTGATTGCCACCGATGCCGGCTCACAACGGGACATTCGTACCTTCGCGCGCCTGGCAGGCCATGAATTGCTGCGTGAAGAAGTAGATGCTGGCACTTATCGCTACTGGTTACGCAAGGCCTGAGCCTGCTTGACCTCGCTGTGGGAGCGAGCCTGCTCGCGAATGAATCGCTGCCGCAGAAGCGCTGCACTTTCTTTTAAGGAATATCGATGTTCAAGGTTTTACGTGGTTGGGTGCAGCGCTATTTCTCTGATGAAGAAGCGGTGGTGCTGGCGGTGTTGCTGGTGTTGGCTTTCACCGCCGTACTGACATTGGGCGGCATGCTGGCGCCGGTGCTGGCGGGCATGGTGCTGGCGTATTTGATGCAGGGCCTGGTGGTTGCACTGGAACGCATGCGGATGCCGGCCGCGGCGGCAGTCGGGCTGGTGTTTGCGCTGTTTATGGGGCTGTTGCTGGTGTTTCTGGTGGTGGTAGTGCCTTTGCTCTGGCATCAGTTGATCACCCTGTTCAACGAGCTGCCGGGCATGCTTGCCAAGTGGCAATCGTTGTTGCTGTTGCTGCCTGAGCGCTACCCTCACCTCGTGTCGGATGAGCAGGTGTTACAGGCCATCGAAGTTGCACGGGGTGAAATCGGCAAGTTCGGGCAACTGGCACTGACCTTTTCGCTGTCCAGTTTGCCGCTGCTGGTCAACATCATGATTTATCTGGTGCTGGTGCCGATCCTGGTGTTTTTCTTCCTCAAGGACCGCGCGGTGATTGGCCGTTGGGTGCGGGGTTATTTGCCCCGTGAACGGGCATTGATTACCCGCGTGGCTGAAGAAATGAACCGCCAGATTGCCAATTACATTCGCGGCAAGGTGATCGAGATCATCATTTGTGGCGGCGTGACCTATATCGCCTTTGTCACCATGGGCCTCAATTATGCGGCCTTGCTGGCGCTGCTAGTGGGGGTTTCGGTAGTGGTGCCCTATGTCGGGGCGGTGGTGGTGACGGTGCCGGTGCTGCTGATTGCGCTGTTCCAGTGGGGCTGGAGCGATCAGTTTATCTACCTGATGGCGGTCTACGGGATCATTCAGACCCTGGATGGCAATGTGCTGGTACCGCTGCTGTTCTCCGAGGCGGTGAGCCTGCACCCGGTGGCGATCATTTGCGCGGTGCTGTTGTTTGGCGGTTTATGGGGGTTCTGGGGGATATTCTTTGCGATCCCGCTGGCGACCTTGTTCAAGGCCGTGCTCGATGCCTGGCCGCGCGAGCAGCAAGTCGTATCACCGCTGCTGTAAATCACTGAACGCCAGACATGAAAAAGCCCCGGCTCGTAAGAGTCGGGGCTTTTTCGTTACTGCATCAGCTTACGCTTGAATAACCGGGATATTGGCATTGGCTGCCGCTTCACGGAATTCGGCGATCTGATCAAAGCTCAGGTAGCGGTACACGTCCGCAGCCATGGTGTTGATCTCTGCCGCGTAGGCCATGTATTCCTCAACGGAAGGCAGGCGACCCAGGATCGAGGCAACCGACGCCAACTCGGCCGAAGCCAGGTAAACGTTCGCGCCGTCACCCAGACGGTTCGGGAAGTTACGGGTCGAAGTCGACACAACAGTCGAGTTCGGCTCTACACGTGCCTGGTTACCCATGCACAGCGAGCAGCCCGGCATTTCCATGCGCGCGCCAGCTTTGCCGTAAATACCGTAGTAGCCTTCTTCGGTCAGTTGGTGAGCGTCCATCTTGGTCGGCGGCGACAGCCACAGACGGGTTGGCAGCTGGCCTTTGACCTTGTCCAGCAACTTGCCCGCAGCGCGGAAGTGGCCGATGTTGGTCATGCACGAACCGATAAACACTTCGTCGATTTTCTCGCCAGCAACGCTGGACAGCAGACGGGCGTCATCCGGGTCGTTTGGCGCGCAGAGCACAGGCTCTTTGATGTCAGCCAGATCGATTTCGATAATGTGCGCGTATTCGGCGTCAGCATCGGCTTCCATCAGCTCAGGGTTGGCTACCCAGGCTTCCATCGCTTGAGCACGACGCTCGAGGGTACGTGCGTCGCCGTAACCTTCACCGATCATCCAGCGCAGCAGGGTGATGTTGGAGTTCAGGTATTCGGTGATCGACTCTTTGGACAACTTGATGGTGCAACCGGCTGCCGAACGTTCTGCCGAAGCGTCGGACAGTTCGAAGGCTTGCTCGATGCTCAGGTTGTCCAGACCTTCGATTTCCAGGATACGACCCGAGAATTCGTTGATCTTGCCTTTCTTCTCTACCGTCAGCAGGCCTTTCTGGATAGCGACGTAAGGAATGGCGTGAACCAGGTCACGCAGGGTGATGCCCGGTTGCATTTCGCCCTTGAAGCGAACCAGAACCGATTCCGGCATATCCAATGGCATTACGCCAGTAGCTGCGGCGAACGCCACCAGGCCCGAACCGGCCGGGAACGAAATGCCCATCGGGAAACGGGTGTGGGAGTCACCACCGGTACCGACGGTATCCGGCAGCAGCATGCGGTTCAGCCAGCTGTGGATGATGCCGTCGCCCGGACGCAGGGAAACACCGCCGCGGGTCATGATGAAGTCAGGCAGGGTGTGGTGGGTGGTCACGTCGATCGGCTTTGGATAAGCCGCGGTGTGGCAGAACGACTGCATCACCAGATCAGCGGAGAAGCCCAGGCACGCCAGGTCCTTCAGTTCGTCACGGGTCATAGGACCGGTGGTGTCCTGAGAACCTACGGTGGTCATCTTCGGTTCGCAGTAAGTGCCTGGACGAACGCCAGTCACGCCGCAAGCCTTGCCGACCATTTTCTGCGCCAGGGTGAAACCCTTGGTGCTTTCAACCGGTGCTTCAGGCTTCTTGAACAGGTCGGTAGGGCCCAGACCCAGCTCGGCGCGAGCCTTCTCGGTGAGGCCGCGGCCGATGATCAGCGGAATACGGCCGCCAGCGCGTACTTCGTCCAACAGAACCGGGGTTTTCAGTTCGAAAGTGGTGATGACTTCGTCAGTACCGTGCTTGCAGACTTTGCCTGCGTGCGGGTACAGGTCGATCACGTCGCCCATGTTGATGTTGGAAACATCAAATTCGATTGGCAGTGCGCCAGCATCTTCCATGGTGTTGTAGAAGATCGGAGCGATTTTGCTGCCGAAGCAGAAACCGCCGGCACGCTTGTTCGGTACATAAGGAACGTCGTCGCCGAAGAACCACAGTACGGAGTTGGTTGCCGACTTGCGCGACGAACCGGTACCGACTACGTCACCGACGTAAGCGATAGGGAAGCCCTGGCCGCGCATTTCTTCGATTTGCTTCATCGGGCCGATGGAGCCTTGCACGTCCGGCACGATACCGTCACGGGCCATTTTCAGCATGGCCAGGGCGTGCAGCGGGATGTCAGGGCGCGACCAGGCGTCCGGTGCCGGCGACAGGTCGTCGGTGTTGGTTTCGCCGGTTACCTTGAACACGCGCAGGCTGATTTTGTCAGCCAGGGTAGGGCGGTTCTTGAACCACTCGCCGTCAGCCCAGGACTGCACCACGGCTTTGGCGTGGGCATTGCCGTTCTTGGCTTTTTCTGCAACGTCGTGGAAGGCGTCAAACATCAGCAGGGTGTGCTTGAGTTGCTCGGCGGCAACCGGAGCCAGCTCCGCGTCGTCCAGCAGGTCAACCAGGGTCACGATGTTGTAGCCGCCCTGCATGGTGCCAAGCAGTTCAACAGCGCGTTTTTTGCTGATCAGCGGAGAGGTCGCTTCGCCTTTGGCAATCGCGGCCAGGAAGCCGGCTTTTACGTAAGCAGCTTCGTCAACACCCGGCGGAATGCGGTTGGTGATCAGGTCTACGAGGAATTCTTCTTCGCCGGCAGGCGGGTTTTTCAGCAGCTCAACCAGGCCTGCGGTTTGTTCGGCGTTAAGCGGCTGGGGAACGATACCCAGTGCTGCGCGCTCTTCGATATGTTTGCGGTAGGCTTCAAGCACAGTTATTACCCTCATCATTGGTCCCAAATGGGTGTCCGGGACGCTCATCCAGGAATGCCGAGCACTCATGCGCTGCGCGGCTTTATGAGCCGCTTGGCCAGAGTTTCAAGGATTCCCAACAGAAGCTGTTTTCAAAGTTTTACGCCTTCCGAACGGGGGAGATGATGAATGTCGGTGGGGGTATCTGCAGTGCAAACACCCCTCACCAACACCGTTCTTCGGGATCAACTGTGCTCGTGACGCTTTGAAAACAGCTTCTAACGGACATTGGCGCCTTAAAAGGCAGGCCGATTCTACGGTAAAAACTTGTTAAAGGTAAGTTAGGCCCTGAAGGTTGAGGGGTGATCTGCGTTAGACAAAGGGCTAACATGGCCACCTGTTTCGTTCTGCAGTGCTCTATTTCGCCATGTCCAATCAAACCATCAAGACCCCCTGCATAGGCCTTTGCTCAACGGTTTACGGCGACCTTGTGTGCCGTGGTTGCAAGCGTTTCCATCATGAAGTGATCAACTGGAACGGTTACAACGAGGAAGAAAAGCGTGCCGTGTGGCGTCGGCTCGAGCAGTTGTTGGTGCAGGTGATGGCCGGCAAGGTCGAAGTGTTCGACCGGGCCACGCTGCGTGACCAGCTGGTGGCGCGCAAAATCCGCTTTGTGCCTGCCCAGTCCGAGTATTGCTGGGCCTACCAGCTGATTGCCCGCGGGGCGCGGGTGATCAACCAGCTGGAGCTGTACGGCATGGTGCTGTTGCCGGAGTTTCGCGGCTGGCCGCTGACCGATCTGCGCGATGCCATTGATCGGGAATTTTTCCTCCTGTCCGAAGCGCATTATCAGCGCTATATCGCCCCGGGCTTTCTGAAGGATGCGTTTGGCGAGTAAGCGCTCAGAGCTTGCTCGCCAGTTGCTCCAGATGCTCGACGATGTCATCGGGCTTGAGCACCAGAATGTCGCTTTCCAGCTTGTCGATCACCACTTCGGCGGTATTGCCGATCAGGGCCCCGGAAAAACCGGTACGGGCGACGGTGCCCATCACGGTGACCACGGCGTCCAGGTTTTTGGCTACCCGCGGAATGATCACGTCCGCCGGGCCTTCTTCAATATGCAGGCGGCTGTCGTCAATTTCGCATTGTTGCTGGAAGACTTTACATTCTGCGCGGTAGGTCTGTTCCAGCTCGGTATCCAGCGGGTAGACCGCGTCGACTGTTGCGAGCATTGGCGCCGGGTGGGCGCTGACCACATGCAGTTCGGCATGGGCCATGCTGGCGATGCGAAAGCCGTGGTCGACAATGCTGGTATGCAGGGCCATATGCTCCGGGTCGTTATTGCCCACGTCGACGGCTGCCAGTATCTCGCCGTGCTCCCAGCTCTGTGCTGTTTTGGCCAGCAGCACCGGGCTTGGGCAATAGCGCAGCAGTTTCCAGTCTTCAGGGGTCAGCAGGACTTTTTTTAGCGGGTTGTCGGGCACATGCTGTTTGATCACCAGCCCGCAGTTGTGCGCCTGCTGCACTTTGATAATGGTGGCGTGCTGGCTTTCGTGCCAGGCCTGCTCGCTGCTCACACTGTAGGCTTCGCTTTTGAGGCTGCTTTCAAGCACGCTCAGCAGGGCTGAGTGGTCATTTTTTTTATCGCAGATCAATAGATGCAGATGCGCCTTGGTGTGACTGGCAATGTGCTTGGCCCGCTTGAGTGCGAGGCTTTCCATCAGGTGAGGCTCGATGACGACCAACAGGCTGTTAATGCTGTGCATGACCGGTGACTCCACATGTAATAGAAAAGGCGTGCATTCACTATAGTTGGTCGGCAGTTGAACCTGCGTTGATGCATATCAAGTTGTGTCGTTGGTGCTGCGCGCCGGGGCCCGTATAATCACCGGCTCGCCTCAATTCAGTCTTTGTGAGTCCCATGTCAGCAATTGTTCAAATCACTGCCGGTCTGCCGTGCAATTCCCAATGCCTGGGAGTGTGCGCGTGAATCTTCCTGAAATTCATGAGTTCCTGGGTTGCCGAACGCCTGACGGCTGGATTGCAGCGGCACTGGCTGATCAGGAAACCCTGCTGATCGATCACAAAAACTGCGAGTTCAAGGCCGCCAGCACGGCGCTGAGCCTGATCGCCAAATATCACTCCCATGTTGACCTGATCAATATGATGTCGCGTCTGGCTCGTGAAGAGCTGGTGCACCACGAGCAAGTCATGCGTCTGATGAAAAAGCGCAAGATCGAGCTGCGCCAGCTATCGGCCGGGCGCTATGCCTCGGCGCTGCGCAAGGTGGTGCGCAACCATGAGCCGGTCAAACTGGTGGATACCCTGGTGGTGGGGGCGTTTATCGAGGCCCGCAGCTGCGAGCGTTTCGAGGCGCTGGTGCCGCATCTGGACGAAGAGCTCGGCAAGTTCTACTTCGGTCTGCTCAAGAGCGAGGCCCGACATTTCCAGGGTTATCTGAAACTGGCCTACCAGTATGGCGACGCCAAGGATATCGCCCAGGTGATCGAGCGGGTGAGGGCGGCGGAGCAGGAGCTGATTGAGTCGCCGGATGTTGAATTCCGCTTTCATAGTGGTGTGCCGGCAGTTTCTTGAGTCTTCTGTAGATCTACTGTGGGAGCGGGCTTGCTCGCGATGCAGACGCTGCGGTCTGTCATGCAGGCAGGGCGATGCCCTCGCGAGCAAGCCCGCTCCCACAACAATCCCGCCATCATCTAGATAGTTGCTCTCTTAGGCACCGGTTTGCGTGCCCGCTGAAAAACCAGATAGATAGCCACCTAATAATCGGCTTGACATTAGCTGCCTAGACAGTAATATTTAGAAACATTACTGCCTAGGCAGCTTCCTGGTGCCCTGATGAAGCATTTTCACCCCGATAACTTTCAAAACTGCACCCTGGGTTTGCTCCTGGGGCGCACGGCCATGCTCAAAGACAAGATCATTGACCGCCATATGGAGCCTTACGGCATCACCGCGGCGCAGTTCAAGGTGCTGATCATCATGGCCCAGTTCGACGTCGACACTCCGGCTGAGCTTTGCCGCCATCTGTGCCTGGACAGCGGCTCGATGACGCGCATGCTCGATCGTCTTGAGCAGAAAAACCTGCTGGTGCGCCAGCGTTCCGAGGCTGACCGTCGCCAGGTGCGGCTGGTACTGAGCGAAGACGGCAAGGCCCTGGCAGGCCTTCTGCCGAAGGTCGGTGCCGATGCGATGAACCAGCTGGCCGGCGCCATCAGCCCGCAAGAACTGCAAAGCCTGGAACAGATCCTCAAGAAAATACTGTTGGCAGCGGGTGATCCCATCACTGTCATGCGTTTAGGTGAAAAATGAGCCACAAGACACTGCGTACAGGCCTGAGCCTGGTTTTTACGTCGATGCTGCTGGCCGGTTGTGCCAGCTACAGCGGGCTGAACACCGAGGGCGTGAGCCAGGACGGGAAAAACCTGGAAGCGGCCAGGACCCTTGCAGGCATTGCCGTCAGCCCGGCGGCATGGCCTGAAAAGGACTGGTGGAAGCGCCTGGGCGACACTCAACTGGATGGCTTGATCGAACAAGCGTTGCGCGACAGCCCTGATATGCAAATAGCGAGTGCCCGCGCCCATCAAGCAACGGCTGCAGCCGGGGCTGCAGATGCCGCACGCATGCCGACCCTGGATGCCGAGGCCGATGTTTCGCGTTCGCGCCTGTCGCGTTCCCAGGATCCGACCGGCCAGGGTGGCCGTTACGACACGCTACGCAACGCCAGCCTGACATTTAATTACACCTTCGACCTATGGGGCGGCCAGCGTGCGGCCTGGGAAGCGGCGTTGGGCCAGGCCCGCGCTGCCGAAGTCGACACTCAGGCCGCGAGCCTGACCCTGGCTGCCGATGTAGCGCGGGGGTATAGCAGCCTGGGACATGCCTTTATCGTGCGCGACCTGGCCAGGGATGACCTGGAACGCACCGGTAAAATGCTGGACCTGAGCAAGCGCCGCCTGCAAGCCGGTATCGACAGCCATTACCAGTACCAGCAAACCGAAAGCCTTGAGGCCAGCTCCCAGGAGCAGTTGATCAATGCTGAAAAACAACTCAAAAGTGCACGCATCGCACTGGCGGTGTTGTTGGGCAAGGGGCCGGACCGCGGGATGGATATCGCTCGCCCGAAAACCCTCGCCCCGGGCGCCGTGGCGTTACCGAGCAGCTTGCCAGCTGAACTGCTGGGGCGTCGCCCCGATCTGGTGGCTGCGCGCTGGCGGGTAGAGGCGGCGAGCAAGAATATTGCCGCCGCCCGGACGCGTTTTTATCCCAATCTCAATTTGAGTGCAGCGGCGGGAACCCAGTCGTTGCTGGGTGATGCGCTGTTCGGTTCTGCCAGTCGCTTCCTCAATATTGCCCCGGCGATTTCGCTGCCGATCTTTGATGGCGGGCGTTTGCGTGCCGGGCTGGACGCAGAGGACGCCAATTACGATCTGGCGGTGGCGCAATACAACAAGATCCTGGTCGGCGCCCTGGGCGATGTCAGTGACACCCTGGCGCAGTTAAGTGCCGTGGGCCAGCAGATAAGCGCCCAGCAACGGGCCACCCAGATCGCTCAGGAGTCGTTCGATACCGTCTTGCAGCGCTACGGCTCGGGTGTCGGCAACTACCTCGACGTGCTCAGCATCGAGCAGCAATTGTTGCAGGCGCAGCGCCAGCTGGCGGGCCTGAATGCCGAGCAGATCGACCTTTCGATTCAACTGATGCAAGCCCTGGGCGGCGGACTTGAGCCCGGCAATCCGGCTGCGGCCGCTCCCGCTGAAGCCCTCGCTGGCAGAATAATTTAGGTACCCGTCATGGCCACTGTGCAAACACCGAATGAAACGCAACAACCCCAGGACGCTGCCAGCCAGCGCAAACGCAAGCTCTGGCTGAGCGGCCTGGCAATTTTGGTCATCCTGCTCGGGCTGGGTGTCTGGGCCTGGGAAGAGCTCTATGGTCGCTGGAATGAAAGCACCGACGATGCCTATGTAAATGGCAACGTGGTTGAAATCACCCCGTTGGTCACCGGTACGGTGGTGAGTATCGGCGCCGATGATGGCGATCTGGTGCATGAAGGGCAGGTGCTGATTGATTTCGATCCGAGCGATGCCCAGGTCGGCCTGCAGAGCGCTGAAGCCAATCTGGCCCGTACCGTGCGCCAGGTACGCGGCCTGTTCAGTGATGTGAAGGGCATGAAAGCCCAGGTGGCTGCGCAGAAAGTTGAAGTGCAGAAAAACCAGGACAACTACAGCCGCCGTAAAAGCCTGGCAGCAGGCGGGGCGATCTCTCAGGAAGAGTTGTCCCATGCCCGGGATGATCTGTCTTCGGCGCAAAGCGCCTTGCGCAATGCCGAGCAAAAACTCGACACCACCCTGGCGCTGGTCGATAACACCACGGTGGCCAACCACCCGGATGTGAAGGCTGCAGCGGCGCAACTGCGCCAGGCGTACCTGGCCAATGCCCGTTCCACCCTGATTGCGCCGGTCACCGGTTATGTGGCCAAGCGCACCGTGCAGCTGGGCCAGCGGGTTCAGCCGGGCACGGCGTTGATGGCGGTCATTCCGCTTAACCAGCTGTGGATCGATGCCAACTTCAAGGAAACCCAGTTGCACAAGATGCGTATCGGGCAGGCGGTGGATATTGAGTCTGATATCTACGGCAGCGGCGTGAAATACAGCGGCACCATCGACAGTATCGGTGCCGGTACCGGCAGTGCATTTGCTCTGTTGCCCGCGCAAAATGCCACGGGCAACTGGATCAAGATTGTCCAGCGTGTGCCGGTGCGTATTCATATCAATGCCGATGAGCTGGCCGAGCACCCGTTGCGGGTCGGCTTGTCGACGACTGTGGATGTCAACCTGCGTGACCAAAGTGGTCCGGTACTGGCTCAGCAACCGCCGCAAAAAGCTTCGTTCTCCACCACGGTGTATGCGCAGCAATTGGTCGATGCCGAAGCCCTGATTACGCGTTTGATTGACAGCAACAGCGCTGGCACTGGCGACATGGCCGCCCAACGCTGATTCGCCAATCCATGAGCCCCGCCGCAAGGGTGGGGCTGCATCCCCGGTTTTAAAGGATTTGCGATGAGTACAAACGCGTCATTTTCCCCTCCCAGCCTGGTAATGGCCACGATCGGCCTGTCGCTGGCGACCTTTATGCAGGTGCTGGACACCACCATCGCCAACGTCGCCTTGCCCACCATCTCCGGTAATCTTGGAGTGAGTTCGGAGCAGGGTACCTGGGTCATTACGTCATTTGCGGTCAGTAACGCGATTGCCTTGCCGTTAACCGGCTGGCTCAGCCGGCGTTTTGGTGAGGTTAAGTTATTTCTGTGGGCCACGATGCTGTTCGTTCTGGCCTCGTTTTTGTGCGGTATTTCCACCTCGATGCCAGAGCTGGTCGGGTTTCGCGTGCTCCAGGGGCTGGTGGCAGGGCCGCTTTATCCCATGACCCAGACTTTGCTGATTGCGGTGTATCCCCCGGCAAAACGGGGGATGGCATTGGCATTGCTGGCAATGGTCACGGTGGTTGCACCGATTGCCGGGCCTATTTTGGGCGGCTGGATCACCGACAGTTACAGTTGGCCGTGGATCTTCTTTATCAATATCCCGATCGGTATTTTTGCCGTGATGGTGGTTCGTCAGCAACTCAAGGCGCGCCCGGTGGTGATTACCCGTCAACCGATGGATTACGTGGGGCTAATCACCTTGATCATCGGTGTGGGTGCGTTGCAGATCGTGCTCGACAAGGGCAATGATCTGGACTGGTTCGAGTCCAGTTTCATTCTCTCGGGCACGGCGTTATCGGTAGTGGCACTGGCGGCCTTTATCATTTGGGAAATGACAGACAAGCATCCGATCGTCAACTTGCGCCTGTTTGCTCACCGTAACTTCCGGATTGGCACCATTGTGCTGGTGTTGGGTTATGCCGGGTTCTTTGGTATCAACCTGATTTTGCCGCAATGGCTGCAGACGCAGATGGGCTATACCGCTACCTGGGCCGGTCTGGCGGTGGCACCGATCGGGATCTTGCCGGTTTTGATGTCGCCCTTTGTGGGCAAGTACGCGAATAAATTCGACTTGCGCCTGTTGGCCGGGCTGGCCTTTTTGGCTATTGGCCTGAGCTGCTTTATGCGTGCCGAGTTCACCAATGAGGTGGATTTCCAGCATATCGCGATGGTGCAGCTGTTCATGGGGATTGGCGTGGCCCTGTTCTTTATGCCGACCTTGACCATTTTGATGTCGGATTTGCCGCCGCATCAGATTGCTGATGGCGCGGGGCTAGCGACCTTCCTGCGCACACTGGGCGGCAGCTTTGCGGCGTCCTTGACCACCTGGATCTGGATTCGCCGGGCGGATCAGCATCATGCCTACTTGAGCGAAAGCATCAGCGCCTATGACCCTGTGACCCGGCATACGCTCGAAAGCCTGGGGGGCGCCAGCACGCCCGCCTATGCACAGATGGACAAGATTCTGACCAGTCAGGCCTATATGTTCTCCACCGTGGATTACTTCACCATGATGGGTTGGCTGTTTATGGGCTTGATTCTGCTGGTGTGGCTGGCGAAACCACCGTTTATAGCCAAGGCGGGGCCGGCGACCAGCGGGCATTAGAGGTAGAGGGGCTGGAGCCCTGCAAGTCCCTTGTGGGAGCGAGCCTGCTCGCGAAAGTCGGCATGCGGTTTATCTGTGATGTTGTGCAGAAACCTTCGCGAGCAGGCTCGCTCCCACGAGTTTACTGTGCGCCAGGCGGAGCAAAATCAAACGGCGCGAGCTGCATGCCTTGCTCATCCACTTGCAGTACCCAGCCCTGGCGGTCCCAGTCACCCAGCACAATGCGCCGGGCGGTCTGTTCGCCGATCTGCAGTTTGTGTATCGCCGGGCGGTGGGTGTGGCCGTGAATCAGGGTGTGCACACCAAAGTGCGCCATGATCCGGGGTACTTCCTCGGGGGTCACGTCAACGATGTCGTTGGCTTTCATGCGGGTCTGGGCGCGGCTTTCGCTGCGCAGCTTGCGCGCCAGTTTATGCCGCGTGCTCAGCGGCAGGTGGCGCAGGACCCACAAAGTGACGGGGTTGCGCAGGATGCGTCGCAGGCGCATATAGGCTTCGTCGCGCGTGCACAGGCTGTCGCCGTGCATCAACAAAACCGGTTCGCCATAGAAGTCGACCACGCTGGGGTCTTTGATCAGGGTGCAGCCAGCCGCTTTACAAAAGGCCTGGCCAAGTAAAAAGTCGCGGTTGCCGTGCATCAGAAAGATCTGCGTGCCGGTCTCGCTCAGGGTGCGCAGCGCTGCACAGATCGAGCGCTGATAGGGGGTCATGGCATCGTCGCCAATCCAGGCTTCGAAAAAGTCGCCCAGGATGTAGAGCGCCTGAGCCGAGCGCGCACGCCCGGTCAGGAAATCCAGAAACGCCCGGGTAATGTCCGGGCGCTCCTCTTCCAGATGCAAATCTGAAATCAGCAGTATCACTCAATGATCTCTGCTTTCTCGACGATCACGTCATCTTTAGGCACGTCCTGGTGGCCGGCTTTGGACGTGGTGGCAACGCCTTTGATCTTGTCTACTACGTCCTGGCCTGCAACGACTTTACCGAATACGGCGTAGCCCCAGCCCTGAGCGGTTTTGCCGCTGTGGTTGAGGAAGCTGTTGTCAGCCACGTTGATGAAGAACTGGGCGGAAGCCGAATGCGGTTCCATGGTGCGAGCCATGGCCACGGTGTACTTCTCGTTCGGCAGGCCGTTGTCGGCTTCGTTCTGGATGCTTGGACGCTTGTCTTTCTTTTCTTTCATGCCTGGCTCAAAACCGCCGCCCTGGATCATGAAGTTGCCGATTACACGGTGGAAAACGGTGTTTTCGTAGTGGCCGGCTTTTACGTATTCGATGAAGTTGGCTACGGTGATCGGTGCTTTTTCAGCGTTCAGTTCGATCACGATGTCGCCGTGGTTGGTGCTCAGTTTTACTTGGGTCATGGTCGTATCGCTCTATCAGGGAATTCGTCGGGCCGGGGAGCGGGGTGAACACACCTCAATCTCCCGGGCTGGCTGGGTAGATACAGCCGCGGGCGGAGTTTAGCGTGCTCGCACGGCATTTCGATGGTGTTTTTCCCATATGGGGACTAAAAGCCGGCATTTCAATCGCTTTGATTGAGCACCTGCTCTGTCAGTGACTTGGCGGCATCGGCTATGATAGGCGCTTTGATTTAGTCGGCCGACCCAGGCCGCGCACCCTGTTACGTTCAAGGATCCTATGAGCAAGCCCACTGTCGACCCCACTCTGAATCCAAAGGCTGGCCCTGCTGTCCCGGCTAACTTCCTGCGTCCAATCGTTCAGGCGGACCTAGACTCGGGTAAATACACACAGATCGTGACCCGCTTTCCGCCGGAGCCAAACGGCTATCTGCACATCGGTCATGCCAAATCCATTTGTGTGAACTTTGGGCTGGCTCAAGAGTTTGGCGGCGTGACGCATTTGCGTTTTGACGACACCAACCCGGCAAAAGAAGACCAGGAATACATCGACGCCATCGAAAGCGACGTCAAGTGGCTGGGCTTCGAGTGGGCCGGTGAAGTGCGTTACGCGTCGCAATACTTCGATCAACTGCACGAGTGGGCGATTTACCTGATCAAAGAAGGCAAGGCCTACGTCTGCGACCTGACGCCCGAGCAAGCCAAGGAATACCGCGGCAGCCTGACCGAGCCCGGCAAGAACAGCCCGTTCCGCGACCGTAGCGTTGAAGAGAACCTGGATCTGTTCGCCCGCATGACCGCCGGTGAGTTTGAAGACGGCAAGCGTGTGCTGCGCGCCAAGATCGACATGACCTCGCCGAACATGAACCTGCGCGACCCGATCATGTACCGCATCCGTCATGCCCATCACCACCAGACCGGTGACAAGTGGTGCATCTACCCCAACTATGACTTCACCCACGGTCAGTCGGATGCCATTGAAGGCATCACCCATTCGATCTGCACCCTGGAGTTCGAAAGCCATCGTCCGCTGTACGAATGGTTCCTGGACAGCCTGCCAGTACCGGCGCGCCCGCGTCAGTACGAGTTCAGCCGTCTGAACCTCAACTACACCATCACCAGCAAGCGCAAGCTCAAGCAGCTGGTCGATGAAAAGCACGTCAACGGCTGGGATGACCCGCGCATGTCGACGCTGTCGGGTTTCCGCCGTCGCGGTTACACGCCTAAATCGATTCGTAATTTCTGTGACATGGTCGGCACCAACCGTTCTGACGGTGTTGTTGACTTCGGCATGCTGGAATTCAGCATTCGTGACGATCTGGACCACAGCGCGCCGCGCGCCATGTGCGTGCTGCGTCCATTGAAAGTGATCATCACCAACTACCCGGAAGGTCAGGTCGAAAACCTCGAGCTGCCTTGCCACCCTAAGGAAGACATGGGTGTGCGGGTGTTGCCGTTTGCCCGTGAAATCTACATCGACCGTGAAGACTTCATGGAAGAGCCGCCAAAAGGCTACAAGCGTCTTGAGCCTGCGGGCGAAGTGCGTTTGCGCGGCAGCTATGTGATCCGTGCCGACGAAGCGATCAAGGATGCCGATGGCAACATCGTTGAACTGCATTGCTCGTACGATCCGCTGACCCTGGGTAAAAACCCTGAAGGTCGCAAGGTCAAGGGTGTTGTGCATTGGGTGCCGGCGGCTGCCAGCGTCGAATGCGAAGTGCGTTTGTATGATCGTCTGTTCCGCTCGCCGAACCCTGAAAAGGCCGAAGACGGCGCGGGCTTCCTGGAAAACATCAACCCTGACTCGCTGCAGGTACTGACCGGTTGTCGTGCTGAACCCTCGCTGGGCAATGCACAGCCGGAAGACCGTTTCCAGTTCGAGCGCGAAGGCTACTTCTGCGCAGATATCAAGGACTCGAAACCCGGTCACCCGGTATTCAACCGTACCGTGACCCTGCGTGATTCGTGGGGCCAGTGATCAAGTTTTGAAGGAACAAGCCGTGCTTACGATCTACAACACGCTCACCAAGAGCAAAGAAGTTTTCAAGCCGCTGGACGGCAACAATGTGCGCATGTACGTGTGCGGCATGACCGTGTACGACTACTGCCACATCGGCCATGGTCGCAGCATGATTGCCTTCGATCTGGTGACCCGCTGGTTGCGTTTCAGCGGCTACAACCTGACCTACGTGCGCAACATTACGGACATTGAAGACAAGATCATCAATCGTGCGCGTGAAAACGGCGAGCCTTTCGAGGTGCTGACCGAGCGCATGATCGCGGCCATGCATGAAGATGAAGCGCGGCTCAATATCCTCAAGCCGGATATGGAGCCTCGTGCCACGGATCATATCCCTGGCATGCACGCGATGATCCAGACCCTGATCGACAAGGGTTACGCCTATGCCCCGGGCAATGGTGACGTGTACTACCGCGTTGCCAAGTTCATGGGCTACGGCAAGCTGTCGCGCAAAAAGATCGAAGATCTGCGCATCGGCGCGCGCATCGAGGTCGACGAGGCCAAGGACGATCCGCTGGACTTCGTGTTGTGGAAAGGCGTCAAGCCGGGCGAGCCGAGCTGGGAGTCGCCGTGGGGCCCGGGTCGTCCGGGCTGGCACATTGAATGCTCGGTGATGTCTACCTGCTGCCTGGGTGAGACCTTCGATATTCATGGCGGCGGCAGCGACCTGGAGTTTCCGCACCATGAGAACGAAATCGCCCAAAGCGAGGCGGCTACGGGTAAAACCTACGCCAACGCCTGGATGCACTGCGGGATGATTCGCATCAATGGCGAGAAGATGTCCAAGTCCTTGAACAACTTCTTCACCATTCGCGACGTTCTGGCGAAGTATCACCCGGAGGTTGTGCGTTATCTGTTGGTGTCGAGCCACTACCGTAGTTCGATCAACTATTCGGAAGACAATCTCAAGGATGCCAAGGCAGCCCTTGATCGCTTCTATAACGCACTGAAAGGGTTGCCCAAGGTTGCTCCGGCCGGTGGTGAAGCCTTTGTTGAGCGCTTTACCCAGGTCATGAACGACGACTTCGGTACGCCGGAAGCCTGTGCGGTGCTGTTCGAGATGGTTCGCGAGATCAACCGGTTGCGCGAAACCGATCTGCAGGCGGCTGCCGGTCTGGCGGCACGTCTCAAGCAATTGGCCGATGTGCTGGGTGTGTTGCAGCTTGAAGCGGATGACTTTCTGCAGGCCGGTGCTGAAGGCAAGATCGATGCCGCTCAGGTGCAGGCCTTGATCGATGCGCGTCTGGCTGCCCGCGCTGCCAAGGACTGGGCGGAGTCTGACCGTATCCGTGATCAGCTCGCGGCAATGGGTGTGGTGCTGGAAGACAGTAAAGGCGGGACAACCTGGCGCTTGGCTGACTAGATTGCCCGTTGTGTGAACAAAAGCCCGTACGGGGCGTGATGCTGATGATTTTGTGGGAGCGAGCCTGCTCGCGAAGGTCTCGGGTGGGCTTTCGCGAGCAGGCTCGCTCCCACAATTGAGGTCATGGCATTGCGCCAAGTGCGGGCTTTTGTTTGCCCGGATTTTAGCGGCGCCAATAAAAACGGCACCCGAAGGTGCCGTTTTTTTGCAGCGCTTTGCACTAGTTGCCGTGCAATTCTTCGGCTGCGTACAAGGTGTTTTCCAGCAGGCAGGCACGAGTCATCGGGCCTACGCCGCCCGGTACCGGGGTGATCCAGCCCGCGCGGGGCAGGGCGGTCTCGTACACCACGTCGCCCACCAGCTTGCCATCAGCCTGGCGGTTGATGCCCACGTCGATGACGATGGCGCCTTCCTTGATCCATTCGCCTTTGACCAGGCCAGGCTTGCCGGCAGCTACCACCACCAGGTCGGCGCGGCCAACGTGGCCGGCCAGGTCCTTGGTGAAACGGTGGGTTACGGTCACGGTGCAGCCAGCCAGCAGCAATTCCATGGCCATCGGGCGTCCAACGATATTGGAGGCGCCGACAATGACCGCGTCCATTCCGTACAGGTCCTGGCCGGTGCTTTCCAGCAGGGCCATGATGCCTTTGGGGGTGCATGGGCGCAGCAGCGGGATGCGTTGGGCCAGACGACCGACGTTATAGGGGTGGAAACCGTCGACATCTTTGTCCGGACGGATACGCTCCAGCAGTTTGGAGGCATCCAGATGGGCAGGCAGAGGCAGTTGCAGCAGGATGCCGTCGATGTTCGCGTCGTCATTGAGACGGTCGATCAGGTCGGTGAGGTCCTGTTGGGTCGTGTCGGAGGGCAGGTCATAGGCTTGGGAAATAAAGCCTACCTCTTCGCAGTCTTTACGCTTGTGCGAAACATAAACCTGGGAAGCAGGATCGCTGCCGACCAGAATCACTGCCAGACCAGGGGTGCGCAGGCCTTGCTCGTGGCGCTCGGCGACACGTTTGGCAATCTGCTGGCGCAGGCTGGCGGCGATCGCTTTGCCGTCGATTAGTTGTGCAGTCATTACGCGTGATTAACCATCGTAAAGGGTGGAAAAAGGACGTGCATTCTCGCATGCCGCGGCGCGAGGGCAAAGGCGCCTGGTCTGTTTATTGCCCTAACTCCTTTATATTTCTAAACTTTTTTTAAAAAACAGTTGACGACTTACGGGCTCACCTATAACATTCGTCGCACTTGTCGGGCACAGCCTAGCACTGGTTAAGAAGGTAGAGCGAAGTTGTTGTCCAGCTTGGTGATACTGAAAGCACTTGGTTTGTAGTCGTCAAAGAATACAGGCTAACAATGCGCCCGTAGCTCAGCTGGATAGAGCATCCGCCTTCTAAGCGGATGGTCGCAGGTTCGAGTCCTGCCGGGTGCGCCATTAGGCAGCTTTGGCACAAGTAAAGCAGTACAGGCAATATGGTGGGCGTAGCTCAGTTGGTAGAGCACGGGATTGTGACTCCCGTTGTCGAGGGTTCGATCCCCTTCGTCCACCCCATATTTAGAAAGCCGCCAGATTAAAAGTCTGGCGTCTTTGCTTCAAGAGTTTGAAATGCGGATGTGGTGGAATTGGTAGACACACTGGATTTAGGTTCCAGCGCCGAAAGGTGTGAGAGTTCGAGTCTCTCCGTCCGCACCAAATTTTGATAGAGCCGCTTGTAGCGGCTTTTTCTTTGGTTGTAACTGTCGGCTTCCAGGAGCAGGCAGCGTTGTAAGCGCACTATGGTGGGCGTAGCTCAGTTGGTAGAGCACGGGATTGTGACTCCCGTTGTCGAGGGTTCGATCCCCTTCGTCCACCCCATATTAAAAGAAAACGCCAGACTAACCCTCTGGCGTTTTTTTGTATCTGCGGTTTGAGAATCGCATATAGGGGTGTCGTTCGGCGCCTTGTTTCCCGCATGCTTAGCGTCCTCTGTGATTTGTGTGACAATGCGCGCAGATCGGGGTAGCTCCAAAGGCTGCCCGTTATCGCCAATTGATCAGTGCAGTCTTCTATCTATATAGAAGGCGAGGCGGATGGCTGCTTTTACTTAATTTCTGTCGGCCGTTTCTTAGGGTGTTTGCGGTAGGGTGACTTCTTGAGTTTGACCCACTAGAATGCTTGCCCTTGATTATGGGGTCGGAAACGGCCGGCTAATGTCTGTGCAACGAGGAATATCCATGCAAGTTTCTGTTGAAAATACTTCCGCTCTTGAGCGTCGCATGACCATTGGCGTGCCAGCTGAGCGTATTGAGGCTGAAGTCAACAAGCGTCTGCAACAGACTGCCCAAAAGGCCAAGATCCCGGGCTTCCGTCCAGGCAAGGTGCCAATGAGCGTAATCCGTCAGCGTTACGAAGCTGATGCGCGCCAGGAAGCGCTGGGCAATGTAGTCCAGTCTTCGTTCTACGAAGCTGTGGTTGAGCAGAAGCTGAACCCGGCTGGTGCTCCTTCGATCGAGCCTAAGGTTTTCGAAAAAGGCAAAGATCTGGAATACGTTGCTACTTTCGAAGTATTCCCTGAATTCGAAGTGACCGGTCTGGACACCATCGCTATCGAGCGCCTGAGCGCCGAAGTGGCTGATGCCGACCTGGACAAGATGCTGGACGTGCTGCGCAAGCAGAACACCCGCTTTGAAGTGACTGACCGTGCTGCCCAGAACGATGATCAGCTGAACATCGATTTCGTTGGCAAGGTAGACGGCGAAGTGTTCGCTGGCGGCTCCGCCACCGGTACTCAGCTGGTGCTGGGTTCGGGCCGCATGATTCCTGGCTTTGAAGAAGGCCTGGTAGGCGCCAAAGCCGGTGAAGAGCGCGTTCTGAAACTGACTTTCCCTGCTGACTACCAGAATCTGGACCTGGCTGGCAAAGAAGCCGAGTTCACCGTAACCGTGAACACTGTTTCCGAGCCTAAGCTGCCAGAGCTGAACGAAGAGTTCTTCGCCCAGTTCGGTATCAAGGAAACCGGTCTGGAAGGCTTCCGCGCCGAAGTTCGCAAGAACATGGAGCGTGAACTGCGTCAGGCCATCAAGTCCAAGGTCAAGAACCAGGTAATGGACGGCCTGCTGGCTGCCAACCCGATCGAAGTGCCGAAGTCGCTGCTGGCCAACGAAGTTGACCGTCTGCGCGTGCAGGCTGTTCAGCAGTTCGGTGGTAACATCAAGCCTGATCAACTGCCGGCAGAGCTGTTCGAAGAGCAAGCCAACCGCCGTGTAGTGCTGGGTCTGATCGTGGCTGAAGTGGTCAAGCAGTTCGACCTCAAGCCTGACGAAGATCGCGTTCGCGAAATGATTCAGGAAATGGCTTCCGCTTACCAGGAGCCAGAGCAGGTTGTAGCCTGGTACTACAAAAACGACGCGCAATTGAACGAGGTTCGTTCGGTTGTGCTGGAAGAGCAAGTTGTGGATACTGTTCTGCAGAAGGCCAAGGTGACCGATAAAGCGGTCTCTTACGAAGAAGCTGTCAAGCCGGTGGAAGCTCCACAAGCCGACTGATTTCTGACTCGTTAGAAAACACAACCATAAGCCAGCCTCGAGCTGGCTTATGCGTATCCAGACAAGACTATTTGGGAGTGACTGCCGGACATGTCCCGCAATTCTTATATTCAGCAGAACTCTGATATCCACGCCGCTGGCGGCCTGGTCCCGATGGTTGTCGAGCAGTCCGCCCGTGGCGAACGCGCTTACGACATCTACTCGCGCCTCCTGAAGGAGCGAATCATCTTCCTGGTCGGCCCCGTAGAAGACTACATGGCCAACCTGGTGGCTGCGCAGCTGCTGTTCCTTGAAGCCGAGAACCCGGACAAGGACATCCACCTGTACATCAACTCGCCGGGCGGTTCGGTGACTGCAGGCATGTCGATCTACGACACCATGCAATTCATCAAGCCTGACGTGTCGACCATCTGCATCGGCCAGGCCTGCAGCATGGGTGCCTTCCTGTTGGCCGGTGGCGCACCGGGCAAGCGTCACTGCCTGCCGAACTCGCGCATGATGATTCACCAGCCACTGGGCGGTTTCCAGGGCCAGGCGTCGGATATCGACATTCATGCCAAGGAAATCCTCAACATCCGTCACCGTTTGAACTCGCTGCTGGCTCACCACACGGGCCAGACTCTCGAAACCATCGAGCGCGACACCGAGCGTGACAACTTCATGAGCGCCGAGCGTGCAGCCGAATACGGTTTGATCGACTCTGTGTTCAGCAAGCGTCAAATGCCCGCTTAAGCAGCTCAAATGTGGGTGGTTGGGTTAACCGACCACCTGCGGGCTTGAAAAAGCCCGCAGTTGCCTTCATCTTGTGTTGCAAGCCTATCGGATTTGGATCGATCGAATGACTGACACCCGCAACGGCGAGGACAACGGCAAATTGCTCTATTGCTCCTTCTGTGGCAAAAGCCAGCATGAAGTGCGCAAATTGATTGCCGGCCCCTCGGTCTTTATCTGCGACGAATGCGTTGACCTGTGCAATGACATCATCCGTGAGGAGGTGCAGGAAGCCCAGGCCGAGAGCAGCGCGCATAAATTACCATCGCCAAAAGAAATCAGCGGCATCCTTGATCAATACGTCATTGGTCAGGAACGTGCCAAAAAGGTTTTGGCTGTAGCGGTGTACAACCACTACAAGCGCCTCAACCAGCGTGACAAGAAAAACGACGACGTCGAACTCGGCAAGAGCAACATCCTGCTGATCGGCCCTACCGGTTCGGGTAAGACCCTGCTGGCAGAAACCCTTGCACGCCTGTTGAATGTACCTTTCACCATCGCTGACGCAACCACGCTGACTGAAGCCGGTTACGTAGGCGAAGATGTTGAAAACATCATTCAGAAGCTGCTGCAGAAATGCGATTACGACGTAGAAAAAGCCCAGATGGGCATTGTCTACATCGATGAAATCGACAAGATTTCGCGCAAGTCTGACAACCCTTCGATTACCCGTGATGTTTCCGGTGAAGGTGTGCAGCAGGCATTGCTCAAGCTGATCGAAGGTACCGTGGCTTCCGTACCGCCTCAAGGCGGCCGCAAGCACCCGCAGCAGGAGTTCTTGCAGGTTGATACCCGCAACATCCTGTTTATCTGCGGTGGTGCGTTCTCGGGCCTTGAGAAGGTTGTACAGGCGCGCTCGACTCGCGGCGGCATCGGCTTCAGTGCCGAAGTGCGCAGCAAGGAAGAGGGCAAGAAGGTTGGCGAATCCCTGCGTGAAGTCGAGCCTGACGATCTGGTCAAGTTTGGCCTGATCCCGGAATTCGTGGGTCGTCTGCCTGTGCTGGCAACCCTGGACGAGCTGGACGAGGCTGCCTTGATGCAGATCCTCACCGAACCGAAGAACGCCTTGACCAAGCAGTACGGCAAGCTGTTCGAGATGGAAGGTGTAGATCTTGAGTTCCGTGCCGACGCCTTGAAGGCCGTGGCCAAGCGTGCTCTGGAGCGCAAAACGGGCGCTCGTGGCCTGCGTTCGATTCTTGAAGGCGTGCTGCTCGACACAATGTATGAAATCCCCTCGCAATCCGAGGTGAGTAAAGTTGTGATCGACGAAAGCGTTATAGAAGGCAAGTCCAAGCCGTTGTTGATCTATGAAAACAACGAAGCGACTGCCAAGGTTGCACCTGACGCGTAAATGTAATGCTGGCATTCCACATTGCGTGTTAAAGAAGGGGCCTTCGGGCCCCTTTGTTTTTCCTGTCGTTCAACGCTTGTTTTTTTTCAAGACTGCCCCCATCTTGGCTTCAAGCTTACATCCATCTGATTACGGCCTTATGGCCGCCGTAGAGGCGAAATCATGAAGACAACCATCGAATTGCCTCTCCTGCCGTTGCGTGATGTTGTTGTGTATCCGCACATGGTGATCCCACTGTTCGTGGGACGCGAGAAGTCGATCGAGGCCCTTGAGGCTGCGATGACGGGCGACAAGCAAATTTTGCTGTTGGCTCAAAAGAATCCGGCTGACGACGATCCGGGCGAAGACGCCCTGTATCGCGTTGGTACCATTGCAACTGTTCTGCAACTGCTCAAGCTCCCGGACGGCACGGTCAAAGTGCTGGTTGAGGGTGAGCAGCGCGGTGCGGTTGAGCATTTTGGTCAGGCAGATGGTTATCTGAGTGCCGAAGTCTCCCTGATTGACGAAGTGGCTGCCCCGGATCGCGAATCCGAGGTCTTTGTGCGCAGCCTGCTTTCGCAGTTTGAGCAATACGTGCAACTGGGCAAAAAAGTCCCGGCCGAGGTTCTGTCATCGCTTAACAGCATTGACGAGCCAAGCCGTCTGGTCGATACCATGGCTGCCCATATGGCACTCAAGATCGAGCAGAAGCAGGAAATCCTCGAAATCATCGATCTGCAGGCCCGTGTCGAGCACGTTCTGGCCCTGCTGGATGCCGAGATCGACTTGCTGCAAGTCGAAAAGCGCATCCGTGGTCGCGTCAAAAAGCAAATGGAGCGCAGCCAGCGCGAGTACTACCTGAATGAGCAGATGAAGGCCATTCAGAAAGAGCTGGGTGATGGTGACGAAGGTCACAATGAAATCGAAGAGCTGAAAAAACGCATCGATGCTGCCGGTTTGCCGAAAGATGCAATGGCCAAGGCCCAGGCGGAGCTGAACAAGCTCAAGCAAATGTCGCCAATGTCCGCAGAAGCCACCGTGGTGCGCTCCTACATCGACTGGCTGGTGCAGGTGCCGTGGAAGGCTCAGAGCAAGGTGCGCCTGGATCTCAAGCGTGCTGAAGACATTCTGGACGCAGATCACTACGGTCTGGACGAAGTCAAAGAGCGGATTCTCGAATATCTTGCCGTGCAAAAGCGTGTGAAGAAAATTCGTGGTCCGGTTCTGTGCCTGGTCGGTCCTCCGGGTGTAGGCAAAACCTCGCTTGCTGAGTCCATTGCCCACGCAACAAACCGTAAATTCGTGCGTATGGCCTTGGGTGGCGTGCGTGACGAAGCGGAAATTCGTGGCCATCGCCGTACGTACATCGGTTCGATGCCAGGAAGATTGATTCAAAAGATGACCAAGGTTGGTGTGCGCAACCCGCTGTTCCTGCTTGATGAAATCGACAAGATGGGCAGTGACATGCGCGGCGATCCGGCGTCTGCACTGCTTGAAGTGCTCGATCCCGAGCAGAACCACAATTTCAACGACCATTACCTCGAGGTTGATTACGACCTCTCCGATGTGATGTTCCTGTGTACGTCCAACTCGATGAACATCCCGCCAGCCTTGCTGGACCGGATGGAAGTCATTCGTCTGCCTGGCTACACCGAAGACGAAAAAATCAACATTGCTGTCAAATACCTGGCCCCGAAACAAATTGAAGCCAATGGCTTGAAGAAGGGCGAGCTGGCATTTGATAACGAAGCCATCCGCGACATGATCCGCTACTACACCCGGGAAGCCGGTGTGCGGGGCCTTGAGCGCCAGATTGCGAAGATCTGCCGCAAGGCGGTCAAAGAGCATGCGCTGGAAAAACGCTTTGCGGTCACCGTCACGCCGGAGCTACTTGAGCACTTTTTGGGCGTAAGAAAATTCAGCTACGGTTTGGCTGAAGTTCAGGACCAGATCGGTCAAGTGACCGGCCTGGCCTGGACCCAGGTGGGTGGCGAGTTGTTGACCATCGAAGCGGCCGTTGTTCCTGGCAAAGGCCAGCTGATCAAGACCGGTTCGCTGGGCGACGTGATGGTAGAGTCCATCACCGCTGCATTGACGGTGGTGCGCAGCCGCGCCAAGAGCCTGGGTATCCCGTTGGATTTCCACGAAAAACGCGATATTCACATTCACATGCCCGAAGGCGCTACGCCTAAAGATGGCCCTAGTGCTGGTGTGGGAATGTGTACTGCCCTGGTCTCTGCATTGACCCTGATTCCGGTACGCGCCGATGTTGCCATGACCGGTGAAATTACCCTTCGTGGTCAGGTGTTGGCGATTGGTGGCCTGAAGGAAAAATTACTTGCTGCTCATCGTGGTGGCATCAAAACTGTAATTATTCCTGAAGAGAACGTTCGTGACCTGAAGGAAATTCCTGACAACATCAAACAGGATCTTCAGATTAAACCGGTTAAATGGATTGACGAAGTCCTGCAAATTGCGCTGCAATACGCCCCGGAGCCCTTGCCGGATGTGGCTCCCGAGATTGTTGCCAAGGACGACAAACGAGAATCTGACTCTAAGGAAAGAATTAGCACGCATTAATACGGATTCGCCTGACGGGCTTTCTTGACGCTTTTTAGAGCCCTTGTTATAAAGCGGCTCTATAAGTGTCCGTAAGTGCTTCAGCAGTCGTTTTGCTTTTACCAAAAAACTTTAGAAACATACTCAGACAGATATAAGGGGACTTAGAGTGAACAAGTCGGAACTGATTGATGCTATCGCTGCATCTGCTGATATCCCGAAAGCTGCAGCTGGCCGTGCGCTGGACGCAGTAATCGAATCCGTCACTGGCGCTCTTAAGGCTGGCGACTCTGTGGTACTGGTTGGTTTTGGTACTTTCTCTGTAACCGATCGTCCTGCCCGTATTGGTCGTAACCCACAGACCGGTAAAACGCTGGAAATTCCTGCTGCCAAAAAGCCAGGCTTCAAAGCCGGTAAAGCACTGAAAGAAGCGGTTAACTAAGTTTCTGTAACACCTTTTACCCAACCGGGTCAGGCGCACGCCAGGCTTGGCAGCGGAGCGGTAGTGCAGTCGGTGGCAACATCGATGTGTCACGCCGGGGGTCGCGGGTTCGAGCCCGGTCCGCTCCGCCAGTTACGAGAAGGCGCATCCTCGGATGCGCCTTTCTTCTATCCGGACTCTACCCACGCTCCACGGTTGCTCATTATGCAAGACCGTTTCTGGGGGAAGCATGCTGCAAAATATCAGGGACAATTCACAAGGCTGGATTGCCAAGACCATCATCGGTGTCATCGTCGCGTTAATGGCGTTGACCGGTTTCGATGCCATTTTTCAAGCCACCTCTACCAGCCAGGATGCTGCCAAGGTTAACGGTGAAGAAATCACCCAGGTTGAACTGAGCCAGGCCGTCGATATGCAACGCCGGCAGCTGCTGCAGCAGTTGGGCAAGGATTTCGACTCGTCGTTGCTGGATGAAAAAATGCTGCGTGAAGCGGCCCTCAAAGGGTTGATCGATCGCAAGCTGTTGCTGCAAGGCGCCAAAGACGCGAAGTTTTCGTTTTCTGAAGCCGCTTTGGACCAAGTCATTCTGTTGACTCCTGAATTTCAGGAAGACGGCAAATTCAGCCCTGAGCGTTTCGACCAGGTGATCCGTCAACTGGGTTACGGTCGCTTGCAGTTCCGTAACATGCTGGGCGAAGAAATGCTGATTGGTCAGCTGCGTGCCGGTCTGGCGGGCAGTGGTTTCGTGACCGACGAACAGGTGAATGCGTTCGCCCGTCTTGAGAAACAAACTCGTGATTTCGCTTCGCTGAACATCAAGGCCGACCCGGCTGCGGTGAAACTGAGCGATGACGAAATCAAGGCTTACTACGACGAGCACGCCAAGGAATTCATGACCCCTGATCAGGTCGTGATCGACTATATCGAGTTGAAGAAATCTTCTTTCTTTGACCAGGTAGCCGTGAAGGATGATGAGCTTCAAGCGTTGTATCAAAAGGAAATCGCCAACCTGGCCGAACAGCGCCGCGCTGCGCATATCCTGATCGAAGTGAACGACAAGGTCAGCGACGAGCAGGCCAAAGCCAAGATCGCCGAGATTCAGCAGCGTCTGGCCAAAGGTGAAAGCTTCGAAGCTCTGGCCAAGGAGTTCTCCCAGGATCCGGGTTCGGCTGCCAATGGCGGTGACCTGGGCTTCGCAGGCCCTGGTGTTTACGATCCTGTGTTCGAAACGGCTGTTTACGGGTTGAAGCAGGACCAGGTTTCGGAGCCGGTACGCACCAGCTTCGGTTATCACCTGATCAAGCTGCTGGGTGTTGAAGCACCTGAAGTGCCGAGCTTTGCCAGCCTGAAAGACAAGCTGACCCATGACCTGAAAACCCAGCAGGTTGAACGCCTGTTTGTCGATGCAACCAAGCAATTGGAAGACTCGGCATTTGAAGCGTCCGATCTGGCTCAGCCAGCTCAAGAGCTTAAGCTGACTGTGCATACCTCTGCGCCATTTGGTCGCGAGGGGGGCGAGGGTGTCACCGCCAATCGCGCTGTGATTCAGGCCGCATTCAGCACCGAAGTGATGGATGAGGGCGCGAACAGTACAGCCCTGGAGCTGGACCCTGAGACCGTAGTGGTGTTGCGCGTCAAGGAGCACCGCAAGCCTGAGCAGTTGCCGCTGGAGGCTGTTGCCTCGAGCATTCGTGCGCAACTGGTCAAGGAGCACGCCAGTGCTGCGGCCAAAACCCGTGCCGAAGAAATCATCAAGGAGCTGCGCGATGGCAAACTGCCGTTGAACCAGCCGGTTGATGGTCAGGCGTGGAAGGTCCAGGAAGCGGTTGCCCGTGGTCAGGAAGGTATTGATCCTGCCGTGCTGCAAGCGGTATTCCGCATGCCGAAACCTGCAGCCAAGGACAAGCCGACATTCAGCAGTGTCACCCTGGCAGATGGCACTGTGGTTGTATTGCGTTTGAACGGCGTCAACGATGCAGTAGCGCCGACTGAAGAAGAGAAAGCGTCGTATCGCCGCTTCCTCGCTTCGCGTGTTGGCCAGCAAGACTTTGCTGCCTACCGCAAGCAGTTGGAAAACGAAGCCAAGGTTGAGCGCTACTAAGTTCAGCCTGCTTCGCTAAAAATGGCCGCTCATTGAGCGGCCATTTTTTTGCGCTGGTTTTTTTGTGGGAGCGGGCTTGCTCGCGATGGCATCCATGCGCTCTGTCTGACGTATCGCGTCGTTTGTATCGCGGGCAAGCCCGCTCCCACAGATCATCTCCCAGAGATTGTCGCGAGGCAAAAAAACGCCCGATGCAATCTCTGCATCGGGCGTTTTTGAGTAGCGCTTGTAACGAAGGGTTTACTCTTCGAGGCTGCCCATGGCGGTAGTGTTGAAGCCACCGTCTACGTACATGATTTCGCCGCTGATGCCCGATGCCAGATCGGAGCACAGGAAGGCGCCGGCATTGCCGACTTCGTCGATGGTCACGTTGCGACGCAGTGGCGTCTGCGCTTCGTTGGCCGCCAGCATTTTGCGGAAGTTCTTGATGCCCGACGCTGCCAGGGTACGGATCGGGCCTGCCGATACGCAGTTAACGCGAGTACCCTCAGGGCCTAGGCTGCCTGCCAGGTAACGTACACCGGCTTCCAGGCTGGCCTTGGCCATGCCCATCACGTTGTAGTTAGGCATGGTGCGCTCGGCGCCCAGGTAGGACAGGGTCAGCAGGCTGCCGTTGCGGCCTTTCATCATCGGGCGGCCGGCCTTGGCCAGGGCCACGAAGCTGTAGGCGCTGATGTCGTGAGCGATGCGGAAGCCTTCACGGGTGGTGGCGTCGGTGAAATCGCCATCCAACTGGTCGCCAGGAGCGAAACCTACGGAGTGAACGATGCAGTCCAGACCGTCCCACTTCTTGCTCAGGTCTTCGAAGACCTTGGCGATTTCTTCATCGCTGGCAACGTCGCAAGGGAAGCACAGCTCAGGGTTCGAACCCCAGCCTGCGGCGAATTCTTCAACACGACCTTTCAGCTTTTCGTTCTGATAAGTGAAAGCCAGCTCGGCGCCTTCACGGTGCATGGCGGCAGCAATGCCAGAAGCGATGGACAATTTGCTAGCGACACCAACGATCAGTACGCGCTTACCGGTGAGAAAACCCATGTGTTGTTCCTCTATCAGGTTAATCGACAGCCACTGGTGCCAAAAAGGCGGCTTCCAGCAGCTGTTGTGTATATGGATGTTGCGGTGAGGCAAAGATACTTTGCGCATCACCCTGTTCGACCACTTGGCCATGCTTGACCACCATCAACTGGTGGCTCAGCGCTTTGACGACAGCCAGGTCATGGCTGATAAACAAATACGTCAGGTTGTGCCTGGCTTGCAGTGAGCGCAGCAGTTCAACAACCTGGCGTTGTACTGTGCGGTCCAGCGCAGAGGTTGGCTCGTCCAGCAATATCAACTCCGGCTTTAACACCAGTGCGCGGGCAATGGCGATTCTTTGCCGTTGTCCGCCTGAAAACTCGTGAGGGTAACGGTGCCGGGTTTCCGGATCCAGACCTACTTCTCGCAAGGCTTCAATAATTGCACTTTCCTGTTCCGCTTCGGTGCCCATACGGTGAATGCGCAACCCTTCACCGACAATCTCGCTGACGCTCATGCGCGGGCTGAGACTGCCAAACGGGTCCTGGAATACCACCTGCATTTCCCGTCGCAATGGCCTGACTTCTTTCTGTGACAGACAGTCTAGCCGTTTGCCTTCAAAGCTGATCAGGCCCTTGCTGGCAATCAGACGCAAAATCGCCAGGCCCAGCGTTGATTTGCCCGATCCGCTTTCACCCACAATTCCCAGGGTCTGCCCCTGGGGCAAGCTGAAATTGATACCGTCCACCGCTTTCACGTAATCGACGGTCTTGCGCAGCAGGCCTTTCTTGATCGGGAACCATACCCTCAGGTCCTCGACTTGCAGCAATGGCGGACCGGCAATGGTGCTGGCCGGGCCTCCGCTGGGCTCTGCGCTGAGCAGTTCCCGGGTGTAAGGATGCTGCGGCGAACGGAACAGCTGCTCGCACGATGCTTGTTCGACGATTAAACCGCGCTGCATGACACATACGCGATGCGCAATTCTTCGTACAAGGTTCAAATCGTGACTGATCAGTAACAACGACATGCCCAGGCGGGCTTGCAGATCCTTGAGCAAGTCGAGGATTTTAAGCTGAACGGTCACGTCCAGGGCGGTGGTAGGTTCGTCGGCAATCAGCAGTTCGGGTTCATTGGCCAGGGCCATGGCGATCATCACGCGCTGTCTCTGACCCCCTGAGAGCTCGTGTGGCAGCGCCTTGAGGCGTTTGTGAGGCTCGGGTATGCCTACCAGCTCCAGAAGCTCCAGGGTGCGCAGGGTAGCGGCCTTGCCGGTGATCCCCTTGTGAATGCCGAGCACCTCATTGATTTGTTTTTCAATGCTGTGCAGCGGGTTCAGGGAGGTCATGGGCTCCTGAAAAATCATCGCAATGCGGTTGCCGCGAATGTTGCGCAGCTTTTTCTCGTCCACGCTGAGCAAATCCTGGCCGCCGTAGGCGATGCTGCCGCTGGGGTGGCGTGCAAGGGGGTAGGGCAGCAACCTGAGGATCGAGTGCGCGGTCACCGATTTGCCCGAACCGCTTTCGCCCACCAGGGCCAGGGTTTCGCCGCGCCTGATATCAAAACTGACGCCTTGCACCACCCGCTGCGGTGTGTCACCCGCTACAAACTCGACGCTGAGGTCGCGCACTTCGATCAGATTGTCCTGCGTCATCTTATTTCCTCGGGTCGAAGGCATCGCGAGCGGACTCACCGATAAACACCAGCAGGCTGAGCATGATGGCCAGCACTGCGAATGCACTGATGCCCAGCCAGGGCGCTTGCAGGTTGGACTTGCCCTGGGCCACCAGTTCGCCCAGCGACGGCGCGCCCGGGGGCAGGCCGAAGCCCAGGAAGTCCAGGGCAGTGAGGGTGCCGATGGCGCCAGTGAGGATAAACGGCATAAAGGTCATGGTGGAGACCATGGCGTTGGGCAGGATGTGGCGGTACATGATGGCCATGTCCTGCATGCCCAGGGCGCGGGCGGCGCGCACATACTCCAGATTGCGCCCACGCAGGAATTCGGCGCGCACGACGTCCACCAGGCTCATCCACGAGAACAGCAGCATGATGCCCAGCAGCCACCAGAAATTGGGCTGCACAAAACTGGCGAGAATGATCAGCAGGTACAACACGGGCAAGCCTGACCAGATTTCCAGAAAGCGCTGACCGGCCAGGTCGACCCAGCCACCATAAAAGCCCTGCAAGGCCCCGGCGATCACGCCGATGATGGAGCTCAGTACCGTCAGGGTCAGGGCGAACAGCACCGATATGCGAAAGCCATAAATCACTCGGGCCAGCACGTCGCGGCCCTGGTCGTCGGTGCCCAGCCAGTTCTCGGCGGAGGGCGGTGCAGGGGCAGGGACTTTCAGGTCGTAGTTGATGCTTTGATAGCTGTAGGGGATGGGTGGCCACACAACCCAGGCATCTTTCTTGGCCAGCAGTTCACGGATATACGGGCTTTTGTAGTTGGCTTCGAGGGGGAATTCGCCGCCGAAGTCGGTCTCTGGATAGCGCTTGAGCGCCGGGAAATACCACTCCCCGTCGTAATTGATCACCAGCGGTTTGTCGTTGGCAATGAACTCGGCGTTCAGGCTGAGCCCGAACAGCACCAGGAAGATCCACAGCGACCACCAGCCACGCTTGTTGGCTTTGAAACGGGCAAAACGGCGTCGATTGAGGGGGGATAGCTTCATCTCAATGCTCCCTGCTTTCAAAGTCGATACGCGGATCGACCAGGGTGTATGAGAGGTCACCGATCAGCTTCACCACCAGCCCGACCAGCGTAAAGATAAACAGGGTGCCGAATACAACCGGGTAGTCGCGATTGATCGCGGCCTCGAAACTCATCAGGCCCAGGCCATCGAGGGAGAAAATCACTTCGACCAGCAGTGAGCCGGTAAAGAAAATTCCGATAAAGGCCGACGGGAAACCGGCAATAACCAGCAGCATGGCATTGCGGAACACATGGCCATAGAGCACCCGGTGGTTGGTCAGGCCCTTGGCTTTGGCAGTGACGACATACTGTTTGTTGATCTCGTCGAGAAAGCTGTTTTTGGTCAGCAGGGTCATGGTGGCGAAGTTGCCGATAACCAGTGCCGTAACGGGCAATGCCAGATGCCAGAAGTAATCGAGAATCTTGCCGCCCAGGCTCAGTTCGTCAAAGTTGTTGGACGTCAGGCCGCGCAGGGGGAACCAGTCCAGGTAACTGCCCCCGGCAAACAGCACGATCAGCAGGATGGCAAACAGAAAGGCCGGGATGGCGTAGCCGATGATGATCAGTGAACTGGTCCAGACATCAAAGTGGCTGCCGTGGCGCGTGGCCTTGGCGATCCCCAGGGGGATCGACACCAGGTACATGATCAGGGTGCTCCACAACCCCAGCGAGATGGAGACCGGCATTTTCTCCTTGATCAGGTCGATGACCTTGGCGTCGCGGAAGAAGCTTTCGCCGAAGTCCAGTCGGGCGTAGTTTTTAATCATGATCCACAGGCGTTCCGGCGCCGACTTGTCGAAACCGTACATCTTTTCGATTTCCTTGATCAGTTCCGGATCCAGCCCTTGGGCGCCACGGTAGTTGGAGCCAGCCACCGATACTTCCGAACCACCACCGGCGATGCGGCTGGTGGCGCCGTCAAAGCCTTCGAGCTTGGCGATCATCTGTTCAACCGGGCCGCCGGGGGCCGCCTGGATAATGATGAAGTTAATCAACAGAATCCCGAACAGTGTCGGAATGATCAGCAGCAGTCGCCTGAAAATATAAGCCAGCATTTAAGGCTCCTGGCTTGCGCTTGAAGGTTTGGTAGAGGGCGCAGGTTTTGCGTCAGGTTTAGCCCACCAGGTGTTGGTGCCGATATCGTATTTGGGCGTAATTTCGGGATGGCCGATATGGTTCGAGTAGGCCACGCGCCAGGTTTTGATATGCCAGTTGGGGATCACGTAGAAGCCCCACTGCAACACACGGTCCAGCGCCCTGGCATGGTTGATCAGGCTTTGCCGTGACTCGGCGTTGATCAGGCCTTCGGTCAACTGGTCGATGGCCGGGTCCTTCAGGCCGATAAAATTTCGGCTGCCGGGTTTGTCGATACTTTGTGATTCCCAGTACTCGCGCTGCTCGCTGCCGGGTGAGCTGGACTGCGGGAAGCTGCCGACAATCATGTCGTAATCCCTTGAGCGCAGGCGGTTGAGGTATTGGGAGGTGTCGACCCGGCGAATCTGCAAATCGATGCCCAGGTCGCTGAGGTTGCGCTTGAACGGCAGAAGGATGCGCTCGAATTCGGTTTGTGCCAGCAAGAATTCGATCTTCACCGGCTTGCCCTGGGCGTCGACCATCTTGTCATCGACGATGCGCCAGCCGGCGTCTTGCAGCAGTTGGTAGGCGCGGCGCTGTTGCTCGCGAATCATGCCGCTGGCGTCGGTGACGCTGGGTTTGAACACCTGGCTGAACGCCTGCTCGGGAATCTGGCCGCGCAAGGGCTCCAGAATGGCCAGTTCAGCTTCGGTCGGCGGCGCCTTGGCGGCCATTTCCGAGTTTTCGAAGTAGCTGCCAGTGCGCGCATAGGCACCGTTGAAGAGTTGCTTGTTGGCCCATTCAAAGTCGAACAGCAGGCTTAGTGCCTCGCGTACACGCACATCCTGGAACATTGGCCTGCGCAGGTTGAAGACAAATCCCTGCATGCCTGTTGGATTGTGGTTGCGGATTTCTTCTTTTTTCAGGCGGCCCTGAGTAAATGCCGGAGAGTTGTAGGCTCCGGCCCAGTTTTTGGCGCTGATCTCCAGCCAGTAATCAAACTGACCGGCCTTGAGGGCTTCGAAGGCAACGCTGTTGTCGCGAAAGTAATCGACCGTGATGGCATCAAAATTGTACAGGCCCTTGTTGATGGGCAGGTCCTTGCCCCAGTAGTCCTTGTTGCGCTCGTAGCGGATCGAGCGCCCGGGCTTGATCTCGGCGATGGTGTAGGGGCCGCTGCCGGGCGGGATTTCCAGGTTGCCCTTGTTGAAGTCGCGGGTTTCCCACCAGTGCTTGGGCAGAACCGGGAGCTGGCCAAGGATTAGCGGCAGTTCGCGGTTTTTGTTGTGCTTGAAGGTGAATTTCACTTGCAGTGGGTTTTCCGCGATGGCCTGGTCGACATCGCTGTAATAACCCTTGTACAGCGGCGAGCCACTTTTCATCAGGGTATCGAAGCTGAATACGACATCTTCGGCGCGAATCGGATGGCCATCGCTGAACTTCGCTTCCGGGCGCAGGTAAAACCGCACCCAGCTGTTATCCGGGGCTTTCTCGATTTTCCCGGCAATCAGGCCGTAGGACGTAAAAGGCTCGTCGAGGGTTTGCCGGGCCAGGGTATCGAAGGTCAGATCAATGTCGTCGGCTGGCACGCCTTTATTGATAAACGGGTTGAGGCTGTCAAAGCTGCCCAGCGCAGACTTGCGAAAGGTACCGCCCTTGGGGGCTTGCGGGTTGACGTAGTCGACATGCTTGAAGTCGGCAGGATATTTCGGCGGCTCGTCATAGAGGGTCAAGGCATGCTGGGGAGCGGCCATGGCCGTGCAGGCAAAACCGGCAAACAACAAGCTGGCAAGGGGCTTTAGCCATGTACGCAAAGGCATCATTGTTTTTTCTCCGTAGGCTTAAGCCACCACGCGCTGAGGCCCAGGGTGTAGGGCGGCGTAGTCACAAAGGCGAACCGGTTGCGGTACGCCAGGCGGTGATAGTTCAGATACCAGTTGGGAATGATGTAGTGCTGCCAAAGCAACACGCGGTCCAGGGCCTGGCCGGCAGACAATTGCTCGTCGCGGGTCCGTGCGGCCAGCAGGCGCTCGAGCAGTTGGTCCACCACCGGGCTGGCTACCCCTGCATAGTTTTTGCTGCCCTTGACGTTGGCCTGGCTGGAGTGGAAGTACTGCCACTGTTCAAGGCCGGGGCTCAGGGTCTGGTCAAGGGTCATCAGGATCATGTCAAAGTCGAACTGGTCCAGGCGCTGCTTGTATTGCGCGCGATCCACGGTGCGCAGCCGGGCATCGACGCCAATGCTGGCCAGGTTCTCCACATAGGGTTGCAGGATGCGCTCAAGGTTCGGGTTTACCAGTAATATTTCGAAACGCAGGGGTTTGCCTTCACTATTGACCAGGCGCTGGCCCGACAGTTTCCAGCCGCTTTCATCCAGCAGTGCCAGTGCCTGGCGCAGAGTTGCGCGGGGGATGCCGCGGCCGTCGGTTTGCGGCAAGGTAAAGGCCTGGTTGAACAGTTCGGGCGGTAGTTGGCTGCGCCAGGGTGACAGCATCAGCCACTCATGCCCCTGGGGAATGCCGCTGGCCGAGAATTCGCTGTTGGGGTAATGGCTCACGGCGCGCTGGTAGGCGCCGTTGAACAGGGTGCGGTTGGTCCATTCAAAATCAAACATAAGGCCCAGGGCCTCACGGGTTTTGTTTTGCGCAAAGGTGGCGCGGCGACTGTTCATAAACAGCCCCTGGGTTTGTGTCGGGATCTGGTGGGTAATTTCGGCCTTGATCACATCGCCGCGGCGTACCGCCGGGAAGTTATAGCCATTGGCCCAGTTCTTGGCCTGGTGCTCGATGTAGATGTCGAACTCGCGGGCCTTGAACGCCTCGAAGGCGACATCGCTGTCGCGGTAGAACTCCACTTCAACCCGGTCGAAGTTGTATTTGCCGCGGTTGACCGGCAGGTTGGCGCCCCACCAGTTCTTGACGCGCTCAAAGACCAGTTGGCGCCCGGGGGTAACCCGGGTAATGCGATAGGGGCCGCTACCCAGCGGTGGCTCGAAGGTGGTGGCTTTGAAGTCGCGCTTTACCCAGTAATGCTGGGGCAACACGGGCAGTTCGCCCAGGCGCAAAATCAGCAACGGGTTGCCTGAGCGCTTGAAGACAAAACGAATTCGTTTGGGGCCCAGGATATCGACCCGCTGGACTTCCTGAAGATTGGTGCGGTACTGCGGATGACCTTCTTTTAGTAACAGGTCGTAGGAGAAGGCAACATCGTAGGCAGTGATCGGCGTCCCATCATGAAAGCGGGCTTCGGGTCGCAGGTTAAAGACGACCCAGCTGCGGTCCTCGTTGTACTCCACTGATTGAGCGATCAAACCATAGCTGGATGTTGGCTCATCGCCGGAGGGGGCATATTGGCCCGTACCGGCCATCAGGGTTTCATTGAGTTCATTGACCCCGTACTGCAGGAAGTTGGGAGTCGAAACCGGGCTGGTGCCTTTGAAGGTGTAGGGGTTGAGCGTGTCGAACGTGCCGAACGCCATGACCTTCAAGGTGCCGCCCTTGGGGGCGTCAGGGTTTACCCAGTCGAAATGGGTAAAGGTGGCGGGGTACTTGAGTGTGCCGAACTGCGCATAACCGTGGCTTTCGCTCAGGTTTGCGCTGGCGGTGAAGCTCAAGGCCAGGCAGATAAATAGCGTAAGGAGGGGACGCGTCAAGTCAGAGATCCGATCCAGGCATTGGGCTTAAGGTTTCCGTACAGTAACAGCTTGTATCTGTAGGAAAAAGGCCACGCTGGTAAGCACGACGGGCAAGCTGCGGCCTACTTTTGTGTAGGAATCAGCTTGCCCGCGGGGGATGTCAGCGCTGTGCTTATCGGGGTTTGGAAACGGTCAGCATTTGCCCCGGCTTGAGGGCTTTTGCGCTGTTTGGATTCCAGCGCTTGAGATGCTGCATTTCAACGTTGAAACGCTTGGCCACCATATACAGCGAGTCGCCTTTCTGGACCTTGTATTGGGTCGGCTTTTTGCCCGAGGGCTTGCGTGTGTCCTGCATCACCAGGACCTGGCCGGCCTTGAGGTTGTTGCCGCTGAGCTTGTTCCAGTGTTGCAAGTCTTTGACATTGACCTTGTTGGCCTTGGCAATCAGGGTCAGGTTGTCGCCGCTCTTGACCCGGTACTTGCGGTTCAGGCGAGCTGGGGATGTGCTTGCAACCTTGTCAAATACCGGCTTGTTGGGGCGCAGACTGACCAGTTGGTCGGAGCTGAGATTGGACAGGCTGGCAGTCAACAGCTGGGCTTTGGCCGTAGGTACCAGCAGATGCTGGGGGCCATCGGTGGTGGCGCGCTGTTTGTAGGCCGGATTGAGCTGGAACATTTCGTCTTCGTCGATTTCGGCCAGGGCTGCCACGCGGGACAGGTCCATGGACTGTTTGATCTCGACCATTTCGAAGTAGGGTTCGTTGGCGATCGGGTTCAGGTTGATGCCGTAGGCTTCAGGGGCCAGAACCACTTGTGACAGGGCCAGCAGTTTTGGCACGTAGTCTTTGGTTTCCTGCGGCAGTGGCAGGTTCCAGTAGTCGGTCGGCAGGCCGAGCTTTTCGTTGCGCTCGATGGCCCGGCTGACGGTACCTTCGCCAGCGTTGTAGGCCGCCAGGGCCAGCAGCCAGTCGCCGTTGAACATGTCATGCAGACGGTTCAGGTAGTTCAGGGCTGCCAGCGTCGAGGCGGTAATGTCACGGCGACCATCGTAGGCACGGGTTTGACGCAGGTTGAAGTAGCGGCCTGTCGACGGAATGAACTGCCAGAGCCCGACCGCATTTGCGTGGGAATACGCCATTGGGTTGTAGGCGCTTTCAATGGCTGGCAGCAGGGCCAGTTCCAGCGGCATATTGCGTTCTTCGAGGCGCTCTACAATGTAGTGGATATAAAGGCTGCCGCGCTCGCCCGCATTCTCGAGAAACGACGGGTTGCTCGCAAACCACAGGCGCTGTTGTTCAATTCGGGGGTTGACGTTCTGGCCGTCCTGCAACTTGAAACCCTGGCGCATGCGCTCCCACACATCTTGAGGGGGGAGGGGGCTGGGCTTCTGGCTGAGCCAGAGTGGATCCTGGGGAATGCGTTTGGCGATTTTAAGGCTGGCCCGCTCCGTGGTCTGCGCCGAATGATCCATGGACTGGCAGCCCGCGAGCGTGGCGCAGACAGCCACCGCAATGGCTTTGACCATGCGCGTCAATGCGTCTGAATTGATGGAGTTACCTTTAAATGACGACATTGTTTTGAAAAAAGTCAGGAAAAAATGTCGGGGGATTCTAGAAAGCAGGGGGGGCGCGGTCAACTGTTGAGAATTTTTGTTCTGACCGCGGCCGGTTTTAGAACCTGTCTTTCCAGCTGCGCAGGCTGGCAAAGACCGCACTGGGCGAGTCGTTGTCGCGGGAGTTCCACTCGTCAGCTTTTTCTTTAACAGATGTTTCGTGGACTCGCAGAAAGGGATTTGTGCGTAGTTCCAGTGCCATAGATGATGGCAAGCTGATACGACCTTCAGCCCGCCACTGCGTGACTTGCGCTACACGCGCGGCAATATCCGGGTTGTTCGGTTCCACGGCCTGGGCGAAGCGCAGGTTGCTCAAGGTGTATTCGTGGGTGCAGTACACGCCGGTGTGGGCGGGCAGCGCGGCCAGGCGAGTCAGGGAGTGATGCATCTGTTCCGGGGTGCCCTCGAACAGTCGGCCGCAACCCGCGGCGAACAGGGTGTCGCCACAGAACAGCAGGGGCGCTGTCGGGTCTTGGTGATAGTAGGCGATATGCCCAAGCGTATGGCCGGGTACCAGCAGGATCTGGAACTCCAGGCCCAGTACCTCGATGCGGTCGCCGTCGTTGAGTGCCACTTGTCGGGCCGGTATGGTCTCAAGCGCCGGCCCCCAGACCTTCGCGTTAGTGTGTGCGTGAAGTTGCGCGACACCGCCTACATGATCGAAATGGTGATGGGTGATCAGAATGTCGCTGAGGACCCAGTCCGGGTGCCTGGCCAGCCACTCCAGAACAGGCGCGGCATCACCCGGGTCGACCACGGCGCAGCGCTTTTGGGTAGTGTCCTGTAACAACCAGATGTAGTTGTCGTTGAAGGCGGGCAGGGCGTCGATCTGTAACATGGTGCAATTCCCAAGTGTGAAACAATGGCGCATCTTAGGGGCTGTTGACGTTTTATTGCGAGTCGCGTCGTCAGGGCTTGCGACAGATAAAGGGCGAGTTGGAGGAGCAATGACCGATAAAGCATTGGCTCAGGCTGATCCTGAGTGGCTGGCACTGATCAGTTCGGCGCGTGAGTGGCTGTCTGGCCCCCATGGGCAGTTGTTGCTCGAAGATGAGCAACGGGTGCTTGAGGACGAGCTGGGGCGCTTTTTCGGCGGCTATCTGGTGCATTACGGCCCTGCTGCCGACACCCCGCCCAAGGCCCCGCAGGTTCAGCGCAACGTACGCCTGGGCGCGCCATTACCGGGTGTTGAAATCATCTGCGAAGAACAGGCCTGGCCATTGTGCGAGCACGCTGCCGACGTGGTGGTGCTGCAGCACGGGCTGGATTTCTGTCTGTCGCCCCACGGTCTGTTGCGCGAAGCGGCCAGCAGCGTACGCCCTGGCGGGCACCTGCTGATTGTCGGGATCAACCCCTGGAGCAGCTGGGGCTTGCGCCATGTCTTCGCCAAGGATGCCCTGCGCAAGGCACGCTGTATCTCACCTTCACGGGTCGCCGACTGGCTGAACCTGCTGGGCTTTGCGCTGGAGAAACGCCGCTTCGGGTGCTATCGTCCGCCGCTTGCTTCCAAAGTGTGGCAAAGCCGCTTGTCCGGCTGGGAACGCAAGGCCGGTAGCTGGCAATTGGCAGGTGGCGGCTTCTATGTATTGGTTGCTCGCAAAATGGTGGTGGGCTTGCGCCCTGTCAACCCGATGCGCCGGGAACCGATGGGCAAGCTGATTCCCTTGCAGATGGCCAAGGTCAATCGGCGCCACACAGACTCCTAAATTTATGTTGGGCCGGGTTTGCCCGGCTCAGGTGCTGGCCATTGCTGATGGTCAGGCCATAAGCAGCCTTACCTGGATAGTTTGCAATGATTGATAGCGTTGAAATGTTCACCGATGGTGCCTGCAAGGGCAATCCTGGCCCGGGTGGCTGGGGTGCCTTGCTGATCTGCCAGGGTGTCGAGAAAGAGCTCTGGGGTGGCGAGGCCAATACCACCAACAACCGCATGGAACTGATGGCCGCCATTCGCGGGCTTGAAGAGCTCAAGCGTCCGTGTGAGGTGCTGCTGGTGACTGACTCGCAGTATGTGATGAAAGGCATCACCGAGTGGATGGTCAACTGGAAAAAACGCGGCTGGAAAACCGCCTCCAAGGAGCCGGTAAAAAATGCCGACCTGTGGAAGCTGCTCGATGAGCAGGTCAGTCGTCACACCGTGAAATGGCAGTGGGTACGCGGTCACATCGGCCATCCCGGCAACGAGCGCGCCGACCAGTTGGCCAATCGTGGGGTCGATCAGGTACGGGGAATCAAGCATGCGTAGTGTTGTACTCGATACCGAAACCACCGGTATGCCGGTCACCGACGGCCACCGGGTGATCGAGATCGGTTGCGTCGAGTTGATGGGGCGCCGTTTGACCGGTCGCCATTTTCACGTGTATCTGCAACCCGACCGTGAAAGTGACGAAGGCGCCATTGGCGTCCACGGCATTACCAATGAATTCCTGGTGGGCAAGCCGCGTTTTGCTGAAGTCGCCGATGAGTTTTTCGAATTCATCAAGGGCGCACAGCTGATTATTCATAACGCTGCGTTTGACGTGGGCTTCCTCAACAACGAGTTTGCCCTGATCGGCCAGACCGATCGCGCCGACCTGACTCAGCACTGCACCATCCTCGATACCCTGGCCATGGCACGGGCCCGTCACCCGGGCCAGCGCAACAGCCTCGATGCGCTGTGCAAACGCTATGGTGTCGACAACTCGGGCCGTGAGCTGCACGGCGCCTTGCTCGACTCCGAGATCCTGGCCGACGTTTACCTGACCATGACCGGTGGCCAGACCAGCCTGTCGTTGGCCGGGAATGCTTCTGACGGTAATGGCTCGGGTGAGGGGTCGGGCAATCAGGCCAGCGAAATTCGCCGCCTGTCGGCGGACCGTCAACCGGGCCGGATTATTCGTGCAAGTGAAAGCGACTTGACCGAGCATGCGGCTCGACTTGAAGCCATTGCCAAATCGGCTGGCGGCCCGTCGTTGTGGGCGCAACTCCTCGACGCGAAAGGGCAGACGCTGCAGTAACCTGGCGCCTACCTGACTGCCGCTGCCGCTTATTGTCAGCGTCGACGACAGGAAAGAAGGATTTTTCATGCATCTGGTTATCAACCCCCAAGACCCTCAAGTCTCGGTACGCCTGGCCGACGAGGGTTTTGCGCCCTATGTCTGGTGCAACGATTTCAGCTTTGAAGTTCGTGCCTATGCCCGTGCCGACCGGCATAAAAAGGTCGAGCACTGGCCGCTGGAGCTGATTACGCCCTATCGCAAGTGCTACGGCATCGACCCGGATGAGTTCGCCAGCTACCGCGGTGGCAAGGGCAGCGACATCTTTATGGCGTACCTGGACAACCAGCCCGTGGGGCATGTGGTTGTAAGCACCCACTGGAACGGCTTTGCCCATGTCGATGAACTGGCCGTTATCGCGGGCGCCCGTCGCCACGGTGTGGCCAGGTCATTGCTGGAAGTGGTGAGGTTCTGGAGCCATAAAAAAAACCTGCCGGGGATCATGCTCGAGACCCAGAACAACAACCTGGGCGCCTGCCGGTTGTATGAGCGTTGCGGGTATCAGGTAGGGGGCATCGATGATTTGCGCTATCGCGGTATTGACCCACAGACCCGTGAAGTGGCTATTTTCTGGTATTTGATATTTGAGCGCAGGGATCTGTAGCAGTTGTCGAGCTCTGCGAGGCTGCGTTCGGCGGCTGCTACAGGGCTCGTGTTTTAAAGCACCACCAAGCCCTGATCCGCCAGCAATGCCTCGGCCTTTTGCCGCACGATCTCCAGCAAGGCATCCAGTGCCAGCCCGTGCCGGGTGCCTTTGCGTGTAAGCGCATAGAGCGTCACCGGGATCGCCGGTGAGATCGGGCACACATCCAGCCCGCTTGCCCTGGCACCCACTGCCGTGAACGGGTCGACCAGCGCCAGTCCTTCTCCCGCTTCGACCATGCTGCGCATCATCTGGTAACTCTGCACCTGAATCTGCACCACCGGTGCCGGACGCAAGGCTTGCAGCTTGCTGTCGAGCAGGCGGCTCAACGGGTCGTGCTGATGCAGGCCGATCATTGCCTGTCCCGCCAGCTCTTGCAGTGCGATGTATTTGTGCTTGGGTGACAACCAGCCATGAGGCGCCAGAAACTGCACCTTGCCTTGAACCAGTGGCTGAGATTCGATCCCGGATTGCTCCGATTGCTGCAGGCTCAAGCCCAGATCGCATTCGTCCATTAACAGACGGCGCACAATTTCGGCGCAAGGCTGGCTGCTCAAGGTTGTCGGGGTATCGGGAAAGCGCCGTCTGAGAGCGCCTATGCAATGAGGCAGCAGCGGTTGGGCCAGGGTTTCGCTGCAGGCTATGCGCAAGGCCGGTTCCTGATGCTGGCGCAGCTCGTTGCCCAGCTGGCGCAGAGGCTCAAGAGCCTGGTACAGCTGATTGATAAGGGGTTGCAGCACAAGGGTGTCGCGGGTGGCTTGCAGCCTCCCGCGAATACTGGCAAACAGCATAAAGCCCAATTGCTGTTCGGCTTCCTGCAGCGTTGCGTTGAGGGTGGCCGTGGGCAATTGCAGCAATTCGGCAGCATGGCCGAGGTTGCCGGTTTGCAAGATGGCTTGAATCACTTCGATGTGGCGTAGACGCATACTGGTGTCCTGTCTCGCAAATACTGATCCTTTTTGACGGCGTCTGTTGTCGTCAAAAAGGATCGTAATCATGAGGCCGGACACCAGTGCCCGGCAGATGAGGTTTCAGCGTTGCGAAGCCTGATCCGTCTCTCATCCTTTGACTTCAACCTGTACGCCCTGAGTGGCAGGTCAGGCTGCGACGACGGGCGACGGGTCGCGAACCAGGATGACACCCGACTGCACCAGCTCGAAGTTGTTGTCATCGTTCTTTTTGACACGATCGCCAATGGCCAGTTTGTAGGTCATTACGGGTTGATCGCCGGTTGCTTGTGAATCTTCAAACTCATGCACGGAATAGACGCGACCTTCCGCATCTCTTGCATGAAATTGTCCAACGAGAACTGCCGCCATTTGTAGAGAACCTCTGGAGATAAACACCCAATTTGCGGTTCTGTAGACCGTTGTTCAGCAGGGGAAGTTTAACCATGTGAAAAAAATAGTCCCCCTACTTTACAGGCTTGCAGGCCGATAGGGTGAACTGGGGTGCAAGAAAGCCGTCCGATCATCTATAACTACTCTTCCTACAGCTACTGACTCGGGGTTTTCCATGAGCAAGGTCTACAGCGTTGCAGTGTTGGTTGGCAGTTTGAGGAAGGATTCCCTCAATCGAAAAGTGGCTCAGGCTCTGGCAGAGCTGGCTCCGCCAAGCCTGAAACTGTTTATTGTCGAAATCGGTGAGCTGGCGCTTTACAACGAAGACATTGATGGTGCGTCGCCACCTGCGCCATACACGGTTTTTCGCGATCAGATCCGCCCGGCCGATGCCATCCTGTTTGTGACCCCCGAGTACAACCGCTCGGTGCCAGGCGTGTTGAAAAACGCCATTGATGTCGGTTCGCGACCCTATGGGCAGAGTGTGTTCAGTGGCAAGCCGGGCGCGGTGATCAGCGTTTCGCCTGGGGCCATTGGTGGCTTTGGGGCTAACCATCACTTGCGCCAGTCGCTGGTGTTTCTCGATGTGCCGTGCATGCAGCAGCCTGAGGCCTATCTGGGAGGAGCCGGTGATGCGTTTGATGCATCCGGTAAACTGTCGGATAAAACCCGACCGTTTTTGCAGAAATTTATCGATCAGTTTGCCGGGTGGGTAGAGCGCTAGGACTACAGCAGTCGCAAGCCGCAAGTCAGAAACTTGCAGCTTGCAGCTATCAACCTGTAGCTATCAGCTGCTCTGCGGCATCTCGCCCTTGGCCAGGCGCTGGTTGATATCGCTAATCACTGCGGGCAGGTCGCTGATGGTGTCGATCAGATAGTGGGGGCGAGAGCCGGCGAACAGGGCGTGAATGCGGTTGCGTTCGCTGTCCAGGGTTGCCGGGGCCAGTGCCTTGTATTGTTCCCAGGTCAGGCCCAGGGCGTTGCCCGAGCACACCAGCGCCACGGTCCACATGCCGGCGCGGCGACCTTCAAGAATGCCCGGTACGGTGTCGTCGATCTTGACGCAGGCACCCACATCATCAATACCCAGCGCGATCACGTTGGCCAGTGCCTGGGCCGGCCAGGGGCGACCGTTAGGGACTTCATCGGTGGCCACGACGTGGTCGGCCACATAGCCATTGGTGGCGGCCAGTTCAACCACTTTGGCCATGACCTGCGCGGGGTAGCCCGAGCAGGAGCCGATCTTGATACCTTGCTCACGCAGTTGGGCAATGGTGTCCAGTGCGCCGGGAATCAGGGCCGAATGCTCGGCGATCTTTTCGATCTGCAGCGGCATAAAGCGCTCATAAATCGCGGTGACGTCATCGTCGGTCGGTGCACGGCCAAACACTTTTTTATAGCGCTCGGTTATCTGCGGCTGATCACACAGGGTACGAATGTGGTCCCACTTGCCCATGCCCATCGGCCCGCGAGCTTCTTCGATGGACACCTGCACGTCAAACTCGGCAAAGGCTTCGACAAAAATCTGGGTTGGGGCGAACGAGCCGAAATCGACCACGGTGCCGGCCCAGTCGAGGATGGCGGCTTGCAGCTTGCTCGGGTTGGTGTAGTTCATGTCTGTTAATCCTGTAAGAGCGGGCTGTGCCGCACGAAGTAAATAGGGTTGTTCTAGCCTGTTCCTGCACCATCAAATATCGAAGACTTCCATTTCCTGCAGCACCTGGCCTATGGCGTCTACGGCTGCCTGCATCTCGGCCTGATTGACGTGGCCGATGCAGCCCACACGAAAAGTCTCAACCTGGGTCAATTTGCCCGGATACAGGATGAAACCCTTGGCCTTGACCCGCTCGTAGAACTCCTTGAACTGATAGCGGGGGTCTTTTGGCGCATGGAAGGTGACGATAATCGGCGCCTGGATAGCCTCGGGCAGAAAACTGCTAATGCCCAGTTTGGCCATGCCGTCGAGCAGGGCCTGGCAGTTGTTGGCGTAACGCTGATGGCGGGCAGGCAAGCCGCCTTCTTCGTTGTATTGCAGCAGTGCCTCGTGCAGGGCGGCTACCACATGGGTCGGCGGGGTAAAGCGCCATTGTCCGGTTTTGCTCATGTAAACGTGCTGATCGTGCAGGTCCATTGCCAGTGAATGGCTGTTACCGGCGGCATTGCCCAGGGCTTCTTTGCGGGCGAATACAAAGCCCATGCCGGGCACACCTTCGAGGCATTTGCCGGAGGCAGCGATCAATGCATCAAAAGGGACTTGCCGGGCATCGATCGGCAGGGCACCGAAGGAACTCATGGCATCGATGATCAGGCGTTTGCCGTGCTGAGCGATCACTGCGGCAATGTCGGGCAGCGGGTTAAGGATGCCGGTGCTGGTTTCGCAGTGGATCAACGCCACGTGGGTGATGCTCGGGTCTGCATGCAGCAGGCGGTCGACGTCTGCCGCCGTGGTGGGCTCGTCTTCAGCGGTTTCAAAGGTGCTGTAGCGACGGTCCAGCACTTCGCAGATTTTCGCCAGACGTTTGCCGTACGCACCGTTGATCAGCACCAGTACATTGCCATCCCGTGGTACCAGGGTGCCGATGGCGGCTTCGACGGCAAAGGTGCCGCTGCCTTGCAGGGGCACGCAGTGATGGCTGTCGGCGCCGTTGATAATGGCCAGCAGTTGCTGGCACAGGCTGGCAGTCAGCTGGTTGAAGCTGTCATCCCATGAGCCCCAGTCAACCATCATCGCCTGGCGGGTACGCGCCGAGGTGGTCAGTGGGCCAGGGGTCAGCAGGATCGGCGCGGCAGTACTCATTCTGAATTCCTCACAAGCATGGGATGGCTACTTGGTACAGGACATAAATTGCAGTTTGTGTTGATATCAATCAAATTGTTTGTTGTTATGCCTGCCATCAGTGAGGCTTATAAATGAATTTATTCCAGCTCCGTGCGTTTGATGCCGTGGCCCGCGAGGGCAGTTTTACCCGGGCTGCGGCCCGGCTGTTTATCAGCCAGCCGGCGGTGACCGGGCATATCAAGGCGCTTGAGGAGCACTACCAGATCACCTTGCTGCGGCGTACGGCGCGGCGGGTGGAGTTGACTGAAGAAGGCACCAAGCTGGCGGCCATCACCCGGGCCATGTTCGGTTTGGTGGATGAAGCGCAGGTCATGCTGGAGGCCAACCGCCAGTTGCTTACCGGGCGACTTGAGGTGGCGGCCGATGGTCCGCATCTGGTGATGCCGATGCTGGCAAGCCTGCGCGCACGTTATCCGGGGGTTACCGTGAATTTGCGCCTGGGCAACGCTCAGGAAACCCTGGCGGCGTTGCTGTCGGAGCATGCCGATGTGGCGGTGCTGACCGAAGTGGAGCCGCGCAAGGGCCTGGCCTTGCGTGCGCTTAACGAGTCACGGATTTGTGCGCTGGTTCCCGCCAACCACCCGTGGCTGGCCTTGCCTGATGGCATCGCGATCGGGCAACTGGATCAGGTGATCATGGTGCTGCGTGAACCAACCTCGATTACCCGTCGCACTTTCGACAATGCCTGTGAGCAGGCTGGAGTCAATCCACGGGTATTACTGGAACTGGACAGCCGGGAGGCGGTGACCGAAGCCGTCGCTGCGCAGTTGGGTGTGGGCATTGTGTCGTCGGTGGAAGTCAGTCATGACCCCCGCGTGCGTGCGGTGCCGATCAACGGCGCGGGGCTGGTCAACCTGCATATGCTCGGCTGCATGGAACGGCGGGCCGAGTTGCGGTTGATCAAGGCGTTTATGGAACTGGCGGTGTGATTTGTGCGGGGATAACACGCGTAGCAGCTGCTACGAATGGTGTGTTACAAGTCTGCCCGCACAATCTCCAGAAACGTTGCCACTACCCGCCGTGAGCTCTGCTCCTGCAGGCACACCAGGGTTTCGGTCAGGCGCCTTTTGCAGTCGATGATGGGCAGGGCGCACACCCGGGAGTCCGAGCCAAACTCCGCCGCCGACACCACCCCCACGCCAATCCCGACCACCACTGCTTCACGCGCCGCTTCACGACCCTCTACCTGGATCGCGGCGCGGATACGCAGGCCGGCCTGGCTCATTTCTTCTTCCAGGGTTTGCCGGGTTACCGAACCGACTTCGCGCAATACCAGCGGTGTGTCATCCAGGTCGGCCAGGCAGATCGAACGGCGGCTTGCCCAAGGGTGCGTGCGTGCTACAAACGCCACCATCGGGTCGCTGCGCAAGGGCACGCTCAGCAGCCGGTCATCATTCACATCGCGCCCCAGCAGGGCCAGGTCTGCCTGGTAGTTGAACAGCCGCGCCAGACATTCGTCGGTGTTGCCTGTTTCGATTTTTACCGTGATCCCGGGGTAGCGCTGGCAAAAGCGGGCGATTTGCGGCAACACATGAACAGGGGCGTCCACGGCCAGGATCAGGCTGCCGGTTTGCAGGGCCTGGGAGTCCTGCAGTAACTCCTGGGCCTCGGCCTGTACCCCGAACAGGCGCTGGGTGATGCTCAGCAACCGCTCACCCAGGTCGGTAAGGCGCACCGAGCGCTTGTTGCGGTGGAACAGCAACACCCCGAAGCGTTCTTCAAGTTTTCTGACCTGATCGGAGATGGCCGGCTGGCTTAAAAACAGACGTTCGGCAGCCCGTGTGAAACTGCCGTGAACGGCGACGGCATGAAAGGCCTTCAACTGCGCATGGGAAACTGACATTGAAAAACCTCTTACAAGCTGAGCTTATGAGTGAAATACGATAAATCGATTTTACCTATTAGTCAGTAATTGCTTTGATCGACCTCAGCCCGGCGTTATGTCCTCGATAACGGTGGGTCGCGACACACTGATGTGCAGCCCCTAACTCCAACAAAAAAAGGGCCGTTCAGGGTGTGTCTGTCAAATACGGCTCTTGTCTGAAGGGCGGTATTGAAGTGCTCAACACAATAAAAAAACAGGCGTTCTCTTCTGATTCTGCCGGCACATTCCACCTCTGAGGTCAGACCCGACATGAACAACTCCTTTGCCACCATCAAGCGCTGGCGCGTGCAGATTTTTGCCATCACCTGGCTGGCCTACGCGGCCTTTTACTTCACTCGTAAAGCCTTTTCCGTGGCCAAACTGGGGATTGCTGATGATCCCGGCTTCCATCTGGACAAGATGGCAATGGCCAACCTCGATGCCATCTACCTGGCAGCCTACGCCGTAGGGCAATTTACCTGGGGCATTCTCGCCGATCGCTTCGGCCCGCGGGTTGTGGTGCTGGGCGGCTTGATCATCTCTGCACTGGCGGCGTTGGTGATGGGCACTTACGCCACCTTGCCGATCTTTGCCACCTGCATGCTGATCCAGGGTCTGGCGCAATCCACCGGCTGGTCGGGGCTGTGCAAAAACATCGGCAGCTTTTTCCCGGCGCAGCAACGTGGTCGGGTGCTGGGACTGTGGAGTTCGTGCTACGCCTTTGGCGGGCTGGTGGCCTCACCCTTTGCCGGGTGGTGGGCGTATACGCTGATCGGCAGCTGGCATGCGGCGTTTATTTCCAGCGCGGCGGTGGTGGCGCTGGTGGCGGTGCTGTTCTTTATCTTCCAGCGCAATACGCCGCAAGATGTCGGCCTGCCGGCGGTTGAGCCCGAGCCGCCAATGAGCGCCGATGAAATCGCTGCCGAAAAGCGCATCAGCGTTTGGGCACCCTTGCGCGAGATCATGCGCAATCGCACGGTGCTGACCCTGGGTCTGGCGTACTTCATGCTCAAGCCGGCACGCTACGCGATTCTGCTGTGGGGGCCGGTGATTGTGTTCGAGCAAATGCCGCAAGTGGGCAAGGTAGGCGCCGCGATTATTCCTACGGCCTTTGAGTTGGCGGGTTTGCTGGGGCCGATCATGATCGGCCTGGCCTCCGACAAGCTGTTCGGTGCCCGGCGCATGCCCGCCTGCATTTTGAGCCTGTTGGCGCTGACCGTTTCCCTGGCGTTTTTCATGGGTGCACTGCATTCCGGCAGCGTGGTGCTGGTGGTGGCCTTGCTGTTTGTCATGGGCCTGACTCTGTATGGGCCTGACTCCATGATCAGCGGCGCTGCAGCCATTGATTTCGGCACCGCCAAGGCCGGAGCCACGGCGGCGGGGTTCGTCAATGGCTGCGGCTCGGTCGGGGCGATTCTGGGCGGCCTGCTGCCCGGTTATTTCGACACGGTCACGGTGTTTATCGTATTTGCCTGCTGCGCGCTGTTTTCCTCGCTGGTGCTGATTCCGCACTGGAACAGCCGACCTGCGGGGCTCAAAGCCGCGTGCCCGTTTGTGCCCAATCATCCATTGCTGATCAAGCCTTTACGCACCTGAGCAGGAGAATGACCCATGCGACCTTTTTGGCTGGAACAGGCACTGGCCCTGGAAAATGAAGCACCCTGCGAGGCGCTGGCGGGTGAAACCCGTGCCCAGGTGTGCATTGTGGGTGGCGGTTATACCGGGTTATGGACGGCGATCATGCTCAAGGAGCAAAGCCCTGAACTGGATGTGGTGCTGATTGAAGCCGATATATGCGGCGCAGGTGCCAGCGGGCGCAACGGTGGCTGTGCGCTGTCATGGTCGGCCAAGTATTTCACCCTTGAGCGGTTGTTCGGGGTGGAGGAGGCCGTGCGGCTGGTCAAAGCCTCGGAACAGAGCATTTACGCAATCGGTGCATTTTGTGAGCGCTATGGTGTGGAGGCTGATTACCGCCTCGATGGCACGTTATACACCGCGACCAATCAGGCCCAGATCGGATCGACGGATGGCGTGATTGCTGCGCTGGAGCGCCAGGCCATCAACTCGTTCAGCAAGCTGGCGGTTGATGACGTGCAGCGCCGGGCCGGTTCTGCCCAGCATCTGGAGGGCTGGTTTTCTCCCGCTGCTGCCAGCGTACAGCCTGGCAAACTGGTGCGTGGTTTGCGTCGGGTGGCCTTGCAGCTGGGGGTTAAAATCCACGAAAACACGCCAATGACCGGGCTGGAAGAGGGCGCGCCGGCGCTTATCCGCACGCCTGGCGGAAGCATTCGTGCTGACCGCGTGGTGCTCGCGATGAATGCCTGGATGGCCCGGGCATTCCCGCAGTTCGAGCGCAGTGTGGCGATTGTCTCCAGCGATATGCTGATCACGGAACCGCGCCCGGACCTGCTGCAGGACATCGGCCTGACCAGTGGTGTCACCGTGCTCGATTCGAGAATATTCGTGCACTACTACCACAACACCCCGGACGGACGAATCATGTTGGGCAAGGGTGGCAATACCTTCGCCTACGGCGGGCGCATGCTGCCTGTGTTCGATCAGCCGTCGCCCTACGCCGGGCTGCTGGGCAAAAGCCTGGAGCAGTTCTTTCCGGCGTTTGCCGGGGTTGGGATCGAGGCGACATGGAATGGTCCTTCAGACCGTTCTGTCACCGGTTTGCCGTTTTTTGGTCAGATGAGCAGCCACGGCAATGTGTTTTATGGCTTTGGTTATTCGGGCAGCGGCGTGGGGCCTTGCCATATGGGCGGGCAGATTCTCGCCTCGCTGGTGTTGGGGCTGGCCAATGACTGGACCCGCTCGCCGCTGGTCAACGGACCGTTGGGGTATTTCCCGCCCGAACCCATTCGTTACCTGGGGTCGCTGATGGTGCGCAACGCCATTCGGCGCAAGGAGCGGGCCGAAGATCATGGTCGCCGGCCTCGGCATCTGGATGTGCGCCTGGCCAGATTTGCCGCGGCGGCGGGCAAGGCTGACAAGGGTTAAGCAGGTATCAATTGGATTTTTTGGTCGATTGCCGACTTCTTGCCGTATAAACTTGCGCCCATTCGACGGCCGACAGGCTGCGACACACCAGATTGAGAGAGTGAGTAATGGGCGCACAGTGGAAGGTTAAACATAAAGCGGACGCCGCCAACAGCCGCGGCAAGATTTTTGGCAAGCTGGCCAAGGAATTGACGGTTGCTGCGCGCAACGGCGCCGACCCGGACATGAACTCGCACTTGCGTCTGGTCTATGAGCAGGCCAAAAAAGCCTCGATGCCGGCTGACACCATCAAGCGCGCGATCAACAAGGGCGCCGGTATCGGCACCGAGGCCGTGCAATACCACCGCGTTACCTACGAGGGTTTCGCTCCCCACCAGGTGCCGCTGATCATTGAGTGCCTGACGGACAACATCAACCGTACCGTCGCTGAAATCCGCGTGGCCTTCCGCAAGGGCCAACTGGGCGCTTCGGGTTCGGTGGCGTGGGACTTCAATCATGTCGGCATGATCGAGGCCAAGCCTGATACCCCGGACGCAGACCCTGAAATGGCCGCGATTGAAGCCGGTGCCCAGGATTTCGAAGAAGGCGAAGAAGAAGGCACGACCTTGTTCATCACCGAGCCGACTGACCTCGACGCTGTACAGAAAGCATTGCCCGAGCAAGGTTTTACCGTGGTTTCAGCCAAGCTGGGCTACCAGCCGAAGAACCCGGTAAGCGGTTTGACGGACGAGCAAATGGCCGAAGTACAAGAGTTTCTGGCCAAGCTGGAAGAGCAGGACGACGTGCAGGACATGTTTGTAGCGTTGGCGTAAGCCATCGAGCCTATCCCGTAGCAGCTGCCGAGGAACGAAGGCAGCTGCTACAGGACTTACTCTAATGCCCGTATAACCTCGGCAAATCCCGGCCGTGCCAGTACCTCTGGCTGAATACAGCGCTGTTGCAACCCTTGCAGCTCAATGCGCTGTTGATCGCTCAAGCCCGAGTCGATCCGCTCCAGCAATTCGCCCAGCAAAATCCCGAACGCTCGCACTTCGATGCGTTGCAGCGCCCGGCTTTGCGGGCTGTCGTCCAGGGCATGGAAGCACGCGGCACCGAAATCGCCCAGCAGGCAGTCACCCCGGGCATTGAATAAAATATTGTGTGCGTACAAGTCGCCATGGCAGATGCCCTGCGCGTGCAGGTGGCCGGCCGCCGAGGCAATACCGCGGGCAATGCGCAAGGCGCTGTCGCGGGTGAAACGGGTGCTGTCGGCATACACGTCGCGGCTACAGGTGTCGAAGCTGGGCAGGGCCGCGAGATTGATAAAGGACGGGTCGATCAGTTCCATCACCAATGCGGCCTGATCGTCGGGATGACCCGTGACGCGGCCCAGTACCTTGATCAGGTTTGGATGCTGGCCTGCCGCGATGCAGGCATTCATTTCATTGAGCGGCGAGCCATCACTGGTGATGCTGCCCTTGTACAGTTTGACCGCCACCGGTTGCAGGGATTGCCCCGGTGCGCGCCACTGCGCCTGATAAATGATCCCGGAGGCGCCTTCGCCCAGCTTTTGCTCAAGCTCGAGCTGCGACCAGTCAATATTTGGCGTGGTGTCGGGCTGGTGCCGGGTGCTGGCATCTTCACGCAGCGGGTTGCCGGCATACGCCAGCCAGCTCAGGCCCGGCAAGGCCAGCAGGGTGTCGGGCAGTTCGCTGAACTGGTTGGCAGCCAGGCGGATCAGCTCCAGGCGCTCGCACTTGGCCAGACTGGCGGGCAGTTGCTGCAAGCGGTTACCGGCCAGCATCAGCTTTTGCAGCAGTGGCCGCTGGCCCAGCTCTTCGGGCAGTTGCTCGATGCAATTGTCGGTCAGGATCAGCCAGCGCAGTAAAGGAGGCAGTGCCGCACCGGGTACGTTGGCGATCCGGTTGGCCTTGAAACCAATCATGCTCAATTGCGCACACTGCCCAAGACAAACCGGCAGCTCGGTGAATTGATTGTCCGAGCAAAACAGGATGCGTAACCGGGTCAGGCGATGCAGGTCAGCGGGCAGGCTGCTCAGGGCGTTGCCGCTGAGGTTGAGGATTTCCAGGGTGTCGGCCAACTGGAATATCTCGGCCGGAAACTCGGTCAGCCCGCACGACAGATCAAGACGTTTGAGGCCCGCCAGTTGGCCAGCGCGCAGTTTAGCGAGGGTATCCATATGCAGGGTCGGGACTCGTAAGCAGGACAAAAAGTGTCGCGCATGATAGCGATTTATCGGCTTGGGGCCGAGGATTTGTCGGCGGGTTATGAGCGCAAAACGTGATGCTCCTGGGCTCTGGCCAGTCAGCGGTAAAGGGCCCTTGGTCGGGCCCGGTACTGCTTATGCAGCTTTTAACGCAGCTCTCTGACCATCGTCGAAAGGGTGGTCAGCACGTCCTTGGCCAATTGCTTAGAACGCTTGCCATCCCAGCCGGTCTGCGGGTCCGGCGCATCGTTGTTGTCCTTGAACGGCATCTCCAGGGTCAGCGACAGGCAGTCGAAGCGATGGCCAACGCTGTTGCAGGCCAGGGTCATATTGGCTTGCCCGGGTTCGTCGCGGGTGTAGCCGTGGGTGGTCTGGAAATCTTTGGTCAGGGCGCTGAGGTGCGTGCGAAAGCGTTCTTCCAGAGTTGCCAGGCGCTGGGTGTAGCCCGGGTTACCTTCGCAGCCTGCGGTAAACACGTAGGGGATTTCTTCGTCGCCATGAATGTCGAGGAAGAGATCGACGCCGTACTGGCTCATCTGCTCCAGGGCAAAAAACACTTCGGGGCTGACCTGCGGGCTGGTGTTTTGCCAGGCGCGGTTCAGGTCCTGACCGTTGGCATTGGTCCGCAGGTGCCCGTGGAAGGCGCCATCAGGGTTCATGTTGGGAATCAGGTAAAGATCGGCGTAGTCCAGCAGCTTGCGCATTTGCGGGTCGCTGCCTTGCTCCAGACGCTCCAACAGGCCTTCCATAAACCATTCGGCCATATGTTCGCCGGGATGTTGCTGGGCGATGATCCAGATCTTGCGCTTGTGGCTGGCGCCGCTACCTTTGCGCAACAACTGGATGTCGCGACCTTCAACGCTCTTGCCGGTGGCCAGCAGCTCGCAACCTGACCACTGCAGGGCATTTTTGATCAACTGATCATGACGTGCGCGGCTGTAGGGTTCGAAGTAGGCAAACCAGGCCTGAGGTTGCTCGGCTGCAAAATGAATATTCAGGGATGTGCCGTCGAAATCGCTCGGTACCCTGAACCAGTTTTCCTGATCGTAAGACGCCACTGCCTGATAGCCATCCCACGCTTTATTGTAGGAAGACTGGCTGGCGTTGCTCAATTGGAAATGGTGGGTGTGACCGGGTGTCAGGCCATCGACCTTGAAATGGAACCACTGAAAATGCGGGCTCTTGGTGTCCGGCTTGATGGCAAGTTTTACCTGCAACGGGTTGCTGGTATCCAGCACCTGGATATTGCCGCTGTCGAAGTCGCTGCTGATATGAAGTGAAGAGGGCGCCACGGTCATCGTCCAAATCCCGAAATCTGATAATTGTGGACGTTACTGTACCGTGCTATGGCGATAGGCCAATACAGAATTTTAGGCGGGAGGAAGAAGGAAATAGCGAAGGGGGGCGTCATCCTTGACGCATCGCAATTGTAGGGTTTTTGCGATTGATTCTCAAGTGCTAGATTGCCATTACGGCTATAGTCCTAGACTTCAGGCTTCCGTTTCTCGATGTTCTTTTGCTATCATCACCCTATCGTGACGGCCACCCAAGAAAATGGCTGCACACCAGACTTCATTAGCCTGAAGCACGCAGAGCCAGATAACTGGCCGCAAAAAAAAGACCCGGCCAGAAGCCGGGTCAAATAACCGTGATTAGCCTGATGAGGAGGTAATTCAAAAGACCGACCTAAGGTCCCTTGAATTATCGACTGATCTCGCGACCAGCTGCATGCAATAATAATCATTATCATTTGCAAATCAAGCTATTTCCCGCGCTTTTCCGAAATTAATTTTTCGCTCCCCGGCCCAATGCTCTATCCAGCGGCCTGCAGACCTAATCGAGTAACAGTTCCGTGGTGCGTTTGACCTCACTCATGGCGATATTGGAGTGGGCTTCCTGTACGTGTGGTTTCTGCAGCAAGTGATCGCGCAAAAAACGTTCGTAGCTGTCGATATCGTGGGTGACCACCTTGAGCAGGTAGTCCATGTCCCCGGCCATGGTGTAGCACTCGATCACTTCGGGGTAATCGGTAATCGCCTCTTCAAACTCGGTCAGATGGCGACGGCCGTGGCCCGACAGCCGCACATTGACGAACACCACTACATTGAGACCGAGTTTTTTCGGGTTGAGCAGGGCGACCTTGCGCTCGATCAGCCCTTCCTCTTGCAGACGGTGGATACGCCGCCAGCAGGGTGATTGCGACAATTCCACGCGTTCCGCCACCTCGGCGGCAGACAGGTCGGCATTGTGCTGAAGCAGGCGAAGGATCTTGCGGTCGATGGCGCTTAACTTTATCTGCATGAATTGATCTGTTTTCTTATTGTTTTTGAATGATGCATGCAGATTAGCAGAACAATTCCTGCAATTTAGAAAGAAAAATCCTAGGTAAAACCCTCACTCTTTTGCCACGGGTCACAGACTGACTTTAAGGTCTGGCTCGCATTCTGGCTAAAAACAAGAGAGAGAACGCAATGCCGATTTTTACCCACCCCGAATTCGATCACCACGAACAAGTCCAGTTCTGTCATGACAAGGCCACGGGCCTCAAGGCCATTATTGCGGTGCACAACACGCGCCTGGGGCCAGCCCTGGGCGGTTGCCGCATGTGGCCCTATGCCGACGAGCAGCAAGCCTTGAACGATGTGCTGCGCCTGTCCCGTGGCATGACGTACAAGTCGGCGCTGGCCGGGTTGCCATTGGGTGGCGGCAAGGCGGTGATCATTGGTGACCCGCGCAAAGACAAGAGCGAGGCGCTGTTTCAGGCAATGGGCGGTTTTGTCGAGAGCATGGGCGGACGCTACATCACGGCGGCGGATTCCGGCACCGGGGTTGCTGAAATGGCCCTCATGGGCCAGCGCACCCGCCACGTGGTGGGTGCTGGCACCCGCGAACAACTGGGCGGTGGCACGCGCAGTGGCGACCCGTCTCCGGCTACCGCCCTCGGGGTCTTTATTGGCCTGCGTGAGGCAGTGTTGCAGCGATTGGGGCGCCACGACCTGACGGGCCTGCGGGTGGCCGTTCAAGGGCTGGGTCAGGTGGGATACAACCTGGCCCGGCACCTGAAGGAGGCGGGCGCCGAGCTGTGGGTTCACGATATCCAGGAGGCCAATGTGCGCCGTGCTGTCGACGAACTCGGTGCCCATGCGGTCAGTGCACTGGATATTTACGGGCTCGATGTCGACGTGTTCTCGCCCTGTGCCATGGGTGCCATCATCAACGATGAAACCTTGCAGGTACTGCGTGCACCGGTGATTGCCGGTGCGGCCAACAATCAATTGGCCAAGGCTTCCCATGCCGATGAACTGTGGCGTCGGGGTTGCTTGCACGCACCGGATTACGCAATCAATGCGGGCGGCATTATTGACGTGTCTTACGAGTACAACGGTGGCACGCCTGAGCAGGTTCGCCAGCACGTTGAAGGCATTGGCGAGACGTTGCGTCAGATCTTTCTAAGGGCTAAAGCGCAGGACATGAACACCACGCGCATTGCCGACAGCCTCGCCCAGGAGCGTCTGAACGCGTGATAGCCAGGGCGCTGGTGCCCGCAGCAGGCAATCAGCGCCTTTTCACTTCAGCGGGCAGTCAGTTGTTGCATGTCGATAGCCTTGTCCAGCAATTGCCGGGATGGCTCCATAAGCAGCAGCAGGCTCAGCAGCAGATCCCGTTGAGAGCCCTGCTGATGCTCGCTGGCGCTTTGCGCATTGGCAATTGCGCAGCGCAAGTAATCCGAGGCCAGCACCAGAGCTTCTTCTTGGCTCACGTCATCGCTGACCTGGAAAATTTTCTTACCCGTAGCGTGTTGAGAAACAGGAGGTTTCAAATAATAGTCGAGGGCACGCTGGGTCGCGATGCTGTCCTTGATGGATTCAAGCCCGGCATCGGACTCGGTTTCGAAAGGGATTTTTGTTATGGGAGTCATGATTTACCTGCGTCTCAGGAGTTGATCGAGTCAGCTAAAGCAGATTAGTACATTAAGTATTTTTGTCTTATAAGTAAATAATACAATTCGTGTATTGTTGCGTCGAATTCAATCCGTATTGTTCGGCAGATGGATAAATGGATCGCTTTAGTCAGAACCAAATTGCGCGAGCTGAAACTCACGCAAGAAAAACTAGCCGAACGCGTCGGGGCTTCCCAGGGCGGGGTCGGCCATTGGCTCAATAAACGCCGTCAACCCGACTTGCCGACGATGAACAACGTACTTCACGCCCTTGGGCTGGAGCACCTTGAGGTCGCCCTGGTGATTCGTGAGCGCAACGAGGCGGGCGACAAGCCCGGGGTTGACGAATACACCTACGAGATCACATCGGCATTCCGCTACCCGGTGCGCGACTGGGTAGCGGCGGGTCACGTCAGCGAAAAGCTGCTGCCCGGTTATGCACCGCCCGGTACGCTGTTTGAAGTGAGTGATCACTACGCCAAAGGCGCTGCGTTCTGGCTGCTGGTCACGGGAGACGCAATGACTGCCCCGGTGGGGGTCAGCATTGCGCAGGGGATGATGATTCTGGTTGATCCGGACATCGAGGCCACGCCAGGCAAAATGGTCATCGCTCTTACGCCGGAATCCGATGCCACGACTTTCCGGCAGTTGATCGAAGAAAGCGGGCAACGTTACCTCAAGCCACTTAATCCGACCTACCCGAAAACCCTGTTTGATGAAAACTGCCGGATTATCGGCGTGGTGGTACAGGCCACTGCCAAGTTTTAGAAGCGGTGTGTCCATGCTGCAAGTGAAAAGGCGGATACCGGTCACGGTACCCGCCTTTTCTCATTCCAGCTCGACCAGTGCCGAACCCTCACTGACCATTTCACCTTCCTGGTAAAACAGCGCCTTGATCACGCCTGCATGGGGGGCTCGCAGGCTGTGTTCCATTTTCATGGCTTCCAGTACCACCAGCTGAGCACCGGCCTCGACGGTTTGCCCGACCTCGACCAGCACACGTACGATGCTGCCGTTCATCGGTGCAGTCAGGCCGCCCTGGGCCGTGTGACTGGCGTCCACGGCGCTGATCGGATCGTGCAGACGCACGCAGTGCAGTTCACCGTCCCAGCGCAGGTACAGCGCATCGCCCCGACGGATGGCCAGGTGCTGACGGCGTACACCGTCCTGCTCGATGAGCAAGTGTTCATCGCGCAAAGTGGTGGTGTTGCCACTGAGGTGGATAACCTGCTGTTCACCCTTGCAGGCCAGAACCAGCAAGGTGTTTGCCGGCAGACCGCTACGAAAGCCATTGGCTGTCGACCAGGGCGATGCCGGGTCATCGTTGCGTACCCGTAGCGGTTGACTTTGGCTGAATGCCTGGGCAGCGGCAGACCAGAATGCCGTAGGCAAAGGTTCGGCAGCAGGCAGTAATTCTTCTTCGTAGCGTGGGATAAATCCGGTATCGAGTTCGGCTGCGGCGAAGGCAGGGTGGCCGATAATGCGGCGCAAGAAATTCAGGTTGGTTTTCAGCCCGCCAATAGCGAATTCATCGAGCATGGCCATCAGGCGCAAACGTGCCTGTTCGCGGTCTTCACCCCAAGCAATCAGCTTGCCCAGCATCGGGTCGTAGAACGGTGAAACTTCGTCGCCCTCGCTGACACCGCTGTCCACGCGACGGCCCGGGCCAGCGGCCGACTCGCGATACACCTCAAGACGGCCGGTTTGCGGAAGGAAATCATGGCCCGGGTCTTCTGCATACAGTCGCACTTCTATGGCATGGCCGTTCAACGGGACCTGAGCCTGGCTGATGGGCAGGGTTTCACCTCGTGCCACGCGGATTTGCCAGGCCACCAGGTCGAGGCCGGTGATGGCTTCAGTGACCGGGTGCTCAACCTGCAGGCGCGTATTCATCTCCATAAAGAAGAATTCGCCTCGCGCATCCAGCAGGAACTCTACAGTGCCCGCGCCCACATAACCGATGGCCTGGGCCGCACGCACGGCGGACTCGCCCATTGCCTGACGCTGTTCGACACTCAGGCCCGGTGCTGGCGCTTCCTCTACGACTTTCTGGTGGCGGCGCTGAATCGAGCAGTCGCGCTCATTGAGGTACAGGCAGTTGCCGTGCTGGTCGGCAAAAATCTGGATTTCCACGTGTCGTGGCTTGAGTACGTACTTTTCCACCAGCATGCGCGCATCGCCAAAGGACGACAGGGCTTCGCGCTGTGCCGAGGCCAGCGCCTCTGCCAGCTGGGCGACGTCCTCGACCACCTTCATGCCCTTGCCGCCACCTCCTGCCGTGGCTTTGAGCAGCACCGGATAGCCGATGCGTTCTGCGGCGAGGCGAAAGGTTTCCAGATCCTGGGCTTCGCCGTGGTAACCCGGCACCAGCGGTACGCCCGCCACTTCCATCAAGGTCTTGGCGGCGGACTTGCTGCCCATGGCATCAATGGCACTGGCGGGCGGGCCGAGAAATATCAGCCCGGCAGCTTCAATGGCACGGGCAAAGCCTGCGTTCTCCGACAAAAAGCCATAACCGGGATGAATGGCCTGGGCCCCACTGGCCTTGGCGGCTGCAATGATCTTGTCGATTTTCAGGTAGCTGTCGGCCGCTTTGCTGCCCCCCAGGTCTACGCAGATATCGGCTTCGCGGCAATGCCGCGCATCGCGATCGGTCGCGCTGTGGACGGCTACTGTGGTGAGGCCCAGGGCCCTGGCTGTGCGCATTACCCGGCAGGCGATTTCGCCACGGTTGGCAACCAGTACGGATGTCAGAATAGGGGCGCTCATGAACGCGGCTCCAGGGTCGATGGATCGGCTTGCCAGCTGGGGGCACGTTTTTGCAGAAAGGCGCGCAAGCCCTCCTGGCCTTCGGGGCTGACGCGGATGCGAGCTATGGCGTTTTCGCAGTAACGGCGAATAGCCAGGGTCGGTGCTCCGTGGCTGACTTCCCGCAACAGGTCCTTGCATGAGCGCATGGCCTGGGGGCTGTTGAGCAGCAGGTTGTCAATCCAGAGGTCGATGTGCTGTTCAAGCTCGGCGAGCGGGTAGCACTCCGATAGCAAGCCCAGTTCCCGGGCACGTTCGCCGCTGAAGCGTTCAGCCGTCAAGGCGTAGCGGCGGGCAGCGCGCTCACCGATGGCCTGCACCACGAAGGGGCTGATCACCGCAGGTGCCAGGCCGATACGCACTTCCGACAGACAGAACTGCGCGTCTTCGGCGCCGATAGCCATGTCGCAGGCACTGATCAGGCCCAGCGCACCACCATAGGCCGCGCCCTGGACCACGGCCAGGGTGGGCATTTTCAGCTTGGCCAGGTTGTACATCAGCTCGGCCAGGTGGCGGGCGTCGTCAAGGTTGGTGTGGTAGTCCAGTTCGGCCGATTGCTGCATCCAGGCCAGATCGGCACCGGCGCTGAAATGCTTGCCGCGCCCGCGCAGCACCAGAAAACGCAGGGCAGGGTCGGCTTGTACGGCCTCCAGCGCCAGAATCAGCTCACGAATCATCTCGGCATTGAATGCATTGTTCTTCTGCTCGCGGCTCAACCACAGGGTGGCAAAGCCCCGGGGATCGGTGTGCAGTTCGAGGGTGTTGAAATCCATCATGTTTGTCAGTCCTGAAAGGCTGTGGGGTTACATCCGGAACACACCGAAACGGGTGGCTTCGACAGGGGCGTTCAAGGCCGCCGACAGGCCAAGGGCCAAAACCTCTCGGGTTTGCGCCGGATCGATCACGCCGTCATCCCACAAGCGCGCGCTGGAGTAGTAGGGGTGGCCTTGATGCTCGTACTGGTCGAGGATCGGCTGCTTGATCTCGGCCTCTTCCCGGGCTGTAAACCCGACGCCATTGCGCTCGGCCTGTTCGCGCTTGACCTGCACCAGCACACCCGCGGCTTGCTCCGCACCCATCACGCCGATTCGGGCATTTGGCCACATCCACAAGAAGCGTGGATCGTAGGCGCGGCCGCACATTCCGTAGTTGCCGGCGCCAAAGCTGCCGCCAATGATCACGGTGAATTTGGGCACCCTGGCGCACGCAACGGCGGTGACCAATTTGGCACCGTGTTTGGCAATCCCACCGGCTTCGTATTTCTGCCCGACCATAAAGCCGGTGATATTTTGCAAAAACACCAGGGGGATGCCGCGCTGACAGGCCAGCTCGATAAAGTGCGCGCCCTTTTGCGCGGCCTCGGCAAACAGGATCCCGTTGTTGGCCAGAATCGCCACCGGGTAACCCTGCAAATGGGCAAAGCCGCACACCAGCGTGGTACCGAACAGGGCCTTGAACTCATCGAATACCGAGCCATCCACCAGCCGCGCAATCACTTCGCGTACATCAAAAGGCTGCTTGGCATCAGCCGGGACTATGCCGTACAGCTCATCACGGTCGTACAGCGGTACCTGTGGTGTGCGCTGCTGCAACTGGCCCAGCTTGCGCCAGTTGAGGTTGGCAACGCTGCGCCGGGCCAGCGCCAGGGCGTGTTCGTCGCTGTCGGCATAGTGGTCGGCCACCCCGGAAATCTTGCAGTGCACATCGGCCCCGCCGAGGTCTTCGGCGCTGACCACTTCGCCCGTGGCGGCCTTTACCAGCGGCGGGCCAGCGAGAAAAATCGTTGCCTGTTGACGCACCATAATGGCTTCGTCGGCCATGGCGGGTACATAGGCACCGCCTGCGGTACAGGAGCCCATGACCACGGCAATTTGCGGGATGCCCGCTGCGCTCATGTTGGCCTGGTTGAAGAAGATCCGTCCAAAGTGCTCGCGGTCCGGGAACACCTCGTCCTGGCGCGGCAAGTTGGCACCCCCCGAGTCCACCAGATAAATGCACGGCAAGCGGTTCTGCTCGGCGATAGTTTGCGCCCGCAGGTGTTTTTTGACCGTCAGTGGGTAGTACGAACCGCCTTTGACCGTGGCGTCGTTGGCGACAATCATGCACTCCACGCCCTCGACCCGACCAATGCCGGCAATGATCCCGGCTGCCGGAACGTCTTCGCCGTACACGTTGTAAGCCGCTAACTGACTCAATTCAAGGAAGGGCGAACCGCTGTCCAAAAGGCGGTCAATCCGTTCGCGAGGCAGCAACTTGCCCCGCGAGGTATGCCGCTCCTGCGCCTTGGCGCCACCGCCTTGTTGCACCTGCGCTAGCAGGGCATGCAAGGCGTCGACCTGTTTGAGCATGGCGTCGCGGTTAAGCCCGAACTCGGCCGAGCGCGGGTTGATTGTCGTCTGCAAGATGGACATGCCTGCGCTCCTTAGCGGGTTTCGTTGAAGAGTTCGCGACCAATCAGCATGCGTCGGATTTCGCTGGTGCCAGCGCCGATTTCATACAGTTTGGCGTCGCGCAGGAGGCGCCCGGCAGGGAATTCATTGATGTAGCCGTTGCCGCCGAGAATCTGAATGGCATCGAGGGCCATTTGCGTGGCGCGTTCGGCGCTGTACAAAATCACGCCGGCGGCATCCTTGCGCGTTGTTTCGCCACGTTCGCACGCGGCAGCCACGGCATACAGATAGGCACGGCTGGCATTGAGCTGGGTGTACATGTCAGCCACCTTGCCCTGGATCAACTGAAATTCGCCGATGCTCTGGCCGAATTGTTTGCGGTCGTGAATGTACGGCACGATCAGGTCCATGCACGCCTGCATGATCCCGGTGGGGCCGCCCGAGAGCACCACACGCTCGTAGTCCAGGCCGCTCATCAGGACCTTTACGCCGGCATTGAGGGTGCCCAGCAGGTTCTCTTCAGGCACTTCGACGTCGTCGAAAAACAGCTCGCTGGTGTTGGAACCGCGCATGCCAAGCTTGTCGAAATGGCTACTGCGGCTGAAGCCTTTCCAGTCACGCTCAACGATAAATGCGCTGATTCCGTGCGGGCCTTTCTCCAGGTCGGTCTTGGCATAGATCACATAGGTGCTGGCGTCCGGGCCATTGGTGATCCAGGTTTTGCTGCCGTTGAGGACAAAGTGGTCGCCGCGTCTGTCGGCGCGCAGTTTCATCGAAACCACATCGGAACCGGCGTTCGGTTCGCTCATGGCCAGGGCACCGACGTGTTCGCCGCTGATCAGCTTGGGCAGGTATTTGAGTTTCTGTTCGTGGGTGCCGTTGCGGTTGATCTGGTTGACGCACAGATTGGAGTGGGCGCCGTAGGACAGGGCCACCGATGCCGAGCCGCGGCTGATTTCTTCCATGGCCACCACATGGGCCAGATAGCTCAGGCCGGTGCCGCCGTACTCTTCTGAGACGGTGATGCCGAGCAACCCCATGTCACCGAACTTGCGCCACATGTCGGCCGGGAACAGGTTGTCCTTGTCGATTTGCGCCGCCCGTGGCGCCAGTTCGGCAGCGACGAATGCCTGGACCTGATCGCGCAGCATATCGATGGTTTCGCCCAGGGCGAAGTTCAGGGTGGGGTAGCTCATGGGGCACCTATATTCATTGTTCTTGTGGAGGCAGTTACTGCGTCGCCATTAATAACCTTTACGTTAACGTAAACTTGGCGCCTTTAACTGTCAACGACCTTTACGTTAACGTCAACTTAGGCCAGAGTATTTGTTGTTCTTCAAATGAGCCGGTGCAGTACGCGCCTTGCTCATGCTCCCAAAACAATCACAAGAGGAGTTGCCATGAAGTTGCAATCCGTCCCCAGTTACAGCCAGGGTGCGCTGGACAAGCCGCTGCTGGCGATGACGATAGGCCAGGCTTTTGATCAGACTGCTGCGCGTTACCCGCAGGGGGAGGCGTTGGTGGTACGCCATCAGCAGCAACGTTATACATGGGCACAATTGGCCGAGGAGGTCGACCTGCATGCCAGGGCACTGCTGGCTTTGGGTTTGCAGGCAGGGGACCGGCTGGGGGTGTGGGCGCCTAATGGCGCCGAGTGGTTTATCAGCCAGTTTGCCAGCGCCAAGATTGGCGTGATTCTGGTCAATATCAACCCGGCATACCGGCTCTCGGAACTCGAATACGTACTCAAGCAATCGGCGTGTCAATGGTTGGTGTGTGCGGGCGCGTTCAAGACGTCCAACTATCACGCCATGCTCCAGGAGTTGATCCCTGAGCTGGCGGAGCAATCGGTCGGGGCGCTGGATTGTGTGCGCTTTGCCGATTTGCGTGGGGTCATCAGCCTCGCGGCTGAGCCGCCGGCAGGTTTTTTGCCGTGGTCGCACCTTGCCATGTTGGCTGACGAGGTCGAACCGGAGCAGTTACGCTGCCGCGAAGCCAGCCTGCACGTCGACCAGCCGGTCAATATCCAGTACACCTCCGGTACCACAGGCTTCCCCAAGGGGGCGACCCTTAGCCATCATAACATTCTCAATAATGGCTATATGGTAGGCGAAAGCCTGGGGCTGACGGCCAGCGACCGTCTGGTAATCCCCGTGCCGCTTTATCACTGCTTTGGCATGGTGATGGGTAATCTGGGTTGCGTGACCCATGGCACTACCATGATCTACCCTGCGGAGGCCTTTGACCCGGGCCTTACGCTGCAAGCGGTTGCGCAAGAGCGCGCCACCGGGCTGTACGGTGTGCCGACCATGTTTATCGCCATGCTCGACCACCCGCAGCGTGCCTCGTTTGATCTGTCGAGCCTGCGCACGGGGATTATGGCCGGGGCCACATGCCCGATCGAGGTCATGCGCCGCGTCATTAGTGAAATGCATATGGGCGAAGTACAAATCGCCTATGGCATGACCGAAACCAGCCCGGTATCGATACAGACGGGGCCTGCGGATGAACTGGAATTGCGGGTTACCACGGTGGGGCGTACCCAGCCACAACTTGAGAGCAAGTTGATCGATGCTGCGGGCAACACCGTTGCCCGGGGTGAGATTGGCGAGTTGTGTACCCGTGGCTACAGCGTGATGCTCGGTTACTGGAACAACCCGCAGGCCACCGCTGATGCCATCGACGGCGACGGCTGGATGCATACCGGTGACCTGGCGCAGATGGATGAGCAGGGCTATGTACGCATTGTGGGGCGCAACAAGGACATGATTATTCGCGGTGGAGAAAATATTTACCCGCGGGAGCTGGAGGAGTTCTTTTTTACCCACCCGGCAGTGGCTGACGTGCAGGTTGTGGGTATCCCTGACGCCAAATATGGCGAAGAGATCGTTGCCTGGATCAAGTTTCATCCCGGTCATACGGCCAATGAGCTTGAGCTGCAAACCTGGTGCAAGTCGCGGATTGCGCACTTTAAAGCGCCGCGTTTTTTCAAGTTTGTCGATGCATTCCCGATGACCGTGACCGGCAAGATCCAGAAATTCAAAATGCGCGAGATCAGTATTCAGGAGTGCCAACAGAAATGACCAAGCCCGTGGGAACGGGCTTGCTCGCGATGGCATCACCGCGATTTGCCAGACAGACCGCGGCGCCTGAATCGCGAGCAGGCTCGCTCCCACGGGGGTATGCAGTTAAGCAAATTATCAAACCACAGACAGCACAAAGGGGAGCCGAAGCTCCCCTTTAATATGTCGTTGCGTGCTCTTTTTTTATTATTGAAGGGCGGTCTATTGTTGTTTTTGGAACTCGCCCTTTTGCTGCGTTTTTGTGCGACCCCCATCCGGGGTCAAGAGCAAACGTATTTTTTTGAGCGCTGATCCACTTTTATCACCGGCTATCAAACCCGTGATCCAACCTGTGCGGGTGCTACCTGAAGGTAGTTTTATTCTTCTCTGCCCGGTTGCGAGGTGGTTTTTAGGCGCCTCGGAAAAGTAAACCTTCTCCAAAAAAATCTGTTAGCTGCGTCTCTGCCGTGTTGTTTTTGTTATGTCAGAGTCGTTTCGTATTGTTTTTATTATGTTGCTGCGGTTTTTATTCTTGTTATGCCATAGAGATAGCAGGAGCCGTGCCAACTTTTAAAAACCCTTATAAATCAACTACTTGAGAATTAAGGCAATAAAAAACCGGCCTTGGGCATGGCCGGTTTGTTTCCGTGTTACTCGTTTGTGTGGCGGCGAGGTAACACCCCGGAACACTTTTTAGCCCTGGCGGGCCTTTGCCACCCGTGATCCGGTAACACGACCCAGCACCTTGCAGATGTGCGCGCCGGCCAATAACAGCTTGTCCATGTCGACCCCGGTTTCGATGCCCATGCCGTTGAGCATGTACAGCACGTCTTCCGTGGCCACGTTACCGCTGGCACCCTTGGCATAGGGGCAACCGCCGAGGCCGGCGATGGAGCTGTCGAATACCGCGATGCCTTCCTGCAGGCTGGCGTAGATATTTACCAGCGCCTGACCGTAGGTATCGTGGAAATGCCCGGCGAGTTTTTCCCGCGGGACGCAAGCCGCTACCGTCTCAAACAGGGTGCGTGTGGCTGTCGGTGTACCGGTGCCGATGGTGTCGCCCAGTGACACCTCGTAACAGCCCATGGCGTACAGCTCCTGCGCTACCTGTGCCACCTGCTGCGCACTGACCTGGCCTTCATAAGGGCAGCCCAGCACACAGGACACATAGCCGCGTACGCTGATGCCGTGCTGCCTGGCCGCTTCAATAATGGGCACAAAGCGCGCCAGGCTTTCGCTGATCGAGCAATTGATATTGCGTTGCGAGAACGCTTCGGATGCGGCGGCAAATACCGCGACTTCCTTTACCCCGGCGGCCACGGCATCTTCAAAACCACGCAGGTTCGGTGCCAGCGCACCGTAGACCACGCCCGGCTTGCGGCGGATTTGTGCGAAGACTTCAGCCGAACCGGCCATTTGCGGCACCCACTTGGGGGAGACAAAGCTGCCGGCTTCGATATAGCCCAATCCGGCGTCGGTCAGAGCGTCAACCAGTTGCACCTTGTCCGCGACACTGATGGGTTGGGCCTCGTTTTGCAGACCGTCGCGCGGGCCTACTTCGATCAGCCGCACATGGGTTGGAAGTGTCATGGGGATCACCGTGTCCGTTGAAATGGGGTCTTGCCCAACCCTCACCCCAGCCCTCTCGCGGAGGGAGAGGGGGCAGATGGGGGTGTGCTGGAGTTCGCAGGCGGTCAGTCAGAGCGAGGGACTGTTAGTCGTCTGTTTTTTTATGGTCTGTTCCAGCGCCTGGAGACACCGCTCTTCAGCGGTATCGAGCTCCAGCTGCATCTGCTGGATATCCAGCAACTGCTGCTCAAGCTGCTCGCGGCGTTCGGCGATTTTGGCCAGCATGCTGTTGAGCTGTTTCTGGTTGCCGCTGGTGGGGTCATAAAGCTCGATCAGTTCGCGGCATTCGGCCAGCGAAAAGCCGATGCGCTTGCCGCGCAGAATCAGTTTCAGGCTGACTTTGTCCCGCGCCGAATACACCCGCTCCTGACCGCGTCGTTCAGGGGCGAGCAGGCCTTGCTCTTCATAAAAGCGAATGGCACGGGTGGTGATGTCAAGTTCACGGGCAAGGTCGGAAATACTGTACGTCTGGCTGCTCATGGGCGGGCTCTGGAGAAATCGTGTTGCTAAACTAAAGGTTGGTTGACGTATACGTCAAGCAGGCTTGCGGCTTCGAATTTCTGTTGTTGCTGGCACAGCTCTATCAGTTGCTCGCGCATCCAGCGATTGGCCGGGTCTTGCTCGGTACTTTCGTGCCAGTACAAATGGGTTTCCACATTGGGCAGTTCATTGAGGGGCAAGGCTACAAAGTGCAGGCCATGGCGGCGGGCAAAACGCTCGGGCACGGTCATTGCCATGTCGGTTTGCTGCAGCACATTGGAGGCCATCAGGTAATGCTGCGAGCGCAGGGTGATCTTGCGCTGCAGGCCCATCTTGCCCAGGGCCAGGTCGACCTCGCCGAGGCCGTTGCGTCGGGTCGAGATATGAATGTGGGTCAGCGCCAGGTATTCATCCAGGCTCAGGGTTGCCTTGCCGGCTGATGGGTGGCCCTGGCGCATGGCGCAGACGTAACGGTCTTCCATCAATTTGACATGGCGTACCTGCGGGTCGGTATTGAGGGGGGCATCTATCGCAAAATCCAGACGCCCGGCAGCCAGATCACTGGTGGTCTCACGCCGATGAGAGAGAAAACTCTCGACCACCACCGAAGGCGCCTGACGCCGTAGCCGCTGGAATAGCGGCGGCAAAATCACCGCTTCTGACAGGTCTGTCATGCTGATGCGGTAGGTCTTGTTGGCTTGCAGGGGGTTGAAGGTGCGGCTTTCCTGCACCGAAACACGCAACAGCGCCAGGGCACTGCGCACCGGGCTGATGATGTTCTGTGCCATGGGGGTGGGCACCATGCCCTGGGCGGTGCGCACGAACAGCGGGTCATTGAAGCTCTCGCGCAATCGCGCCAGGGCATTGGACACGGCTGGCTGGGTGATGCCGATAATCTGCCCGGCGCGGGTCAGGTTGGCTTCGGTATAGATGGCGTCGAAGACGATAAACAGATTGAGATCGACCTTGTTCAGGTTCATGACGCGCTGGCTCTTGTTGTTGGAAAGGAAAACGCGCCCCGATCATATATTGCTTATGAATGGTAATACACGTCGTTAATAGATGGCGCAAATAAAGGGTGGCTAATCTAGCATCGGGTATCACTTTTCAGCAGCCCGGTAGAAGGTAGTCACTTATGGATTTCGCTTACTCTCCGAAAGTTCAGGCACTGCGTGAGCGTGTGACAGCGTTTATGGACGCCCATGTTTACCCGGCGGAGGCGATTTTTGATCAGCAGGTGGCTGAAGGTGATCGCTGGCAGCCCACAGCGATCATGGAAGAGTTGAAACTCAAGGCCAGGGCTGAAGGGCTGTGGAATCTGTTTTTGCCAGAGTCCGAACTGGGCGCCGGGCTGACCAACCTTGAATACGCACCGCTGGCAGAAATCATGGGGCGCTCGATGCTGGGTTCCGAGCCCTTCAACTGCTCGGCACCGGATACCGGCAATATGGAAGTACTGGTGCGCTACGCCAGCGAGGCACAAAAAAAGCAGTGGTTGGAGCCGCTGTTGCGGGGTGACATTCGCTCGGCGTTTGCCATGACCGAACCGGACGTCGCCTCGTCGGATGCTACTAATATGACTGCATGCGCCGTGCGTGACGGTGACGAGTGGCTGATCAATGGCCGCAAATGGTGGACGTCGGGAGCTTGTGACCCTCGCTGCAAGATCATGATTTTCATGGGCTTGAGCAACCCTGAAAATCCGCGGCATCAGCAGCACTCAATGATCCTGGTGCCGGTAGACACCCCAGGGGTGAAAATCGTACGGCCACTGCCGGTATTCGGCTACGACGATGCTCCTCATGGTCATGCCGAAGTGCTGTTCGACAACGTACGAGTGCCGTATGAAAACGTTTTGTTGGGTGAAGGCCGGGGCTTTGAAATTGCCCAGGGGCGTCTTGGGCCGGGCCGGATTCACCACTGCATGCGCTCGATTGGCATGGCCGAGCGGGCACTGGCTTTAATGTGCAAGCGTTCGCTGGCACGTACCGCGTTCGGCAAGCCGCTGGCACGTCTGGGGGCCAATATCGACAAGATCGCCGACTCGCGCATGGAGATCGACATGGCGCGCCTGTTGACCCTCAAGGCTGCGTATATGATGGACACGGTAGGCAACAAGGTGGCCAGAAGTGAAATCGCCCAGATCAAGGTTGTCGCGCCCAACGTTGCCTTGAAGGTGATTGACCGGGCCATTCAGATGCATGGCGGGGCAGGGGTTTCGGCGGATTTTCCGCTGGCTTATATGTACGCCATGCAGCGCACGCTGCGCCTGGCGGATGGTCCGGACGAAGTACACCGGGCGGCAGTGGGCAAGTTTGAGCTGGATAAATATGCACTCTAGGGAGAGGGGGCATTTGACCTTGCACACTCAATAAACCCACACCTCAACCCGACGATTCTTCTGGCGCCCTTCATCTTCGATATTGGCTGCCACCGGCATTTGTGCGCCATAGCCACGAATTTCCCTGGGCACCACGCCGCTTTTCACCAGCTCGCGGCGTACGGCCATCGCCCGCAACGTTGACAGCAATTGTGCACGCTGCGGGTCATCCTTGGCATCGCCAAAACCCACCAGTGTGATCTGTTTGTCGAGTTTGCCATGGGCGCTCAGGTAGTCGGCCACACGCAGCAAGTCCTGACGCGCCTTGTTATCCAGTGAGGCGCTGCCTTCTTCAAAACGGAAGTTGACTGACAGGCGCTGTGCCTCCCGCGTCAGCGCCTGATACGCCTGGGGCATGTGCCCGCCCGGTAGCACGCTGCCAGCTTGTACGCTTTGGGCGACAAAGCCGTTTTGCCCGACAATGGCCTGACCTTGCGGGCTTTGGGTGAAGGCAACCAGTGCTTTTGCCCAGGGATTTATCGTCGAGGGAGGCAGGTAAAAGAACAGACGCCGCGACAAGGGGTAGTCTTCGCTGGCAATCAGGCTGGTGAGCGGCAGCATGGGCTGCGATGCGCCATCAACGATAGCCAGGGCCTTGGCCTCACGGATATACGGCAGGCCGATAAAGCCGATGGCTTGTGGGTCACGGCTGACGGCATCGGATAGCTCTTCGCTGGATTCGAAACGCTGTGCCGTACTGCTCAAGGACTGCCCGTTGCGGTTCAAGACCAGCTCTTTAAAGGTCTCCCAGGTGCCGGACTGGCCATCGCGGGCATATAAATGAATGGCACCACCGACCCCGCCCAGCTGTTCCCAGCGGCTGATCCGGCCACTGAAAACCTGTGCCAGTTGCTCGGTATCAAGCTGATTGAGCGGGTTGCGCGGGTGGAGAATGATCGCCAGGCCATCGATGGCAATCACTTGTTCGGCGCTCGGGCTTTTCAGGTCTCCCAGGCGCTCAAGGTCTACCAGTTCGCGGTCCTTGATGGGGCGCGAGGACGCCACCAGATCCGCATGCCCGGCGGCCAGGGCAGTAAAGCCGGTACCCGAGCCATGGGCGGCGACATCTACCCGGATCTGCCGGCCCTGCGCCGTGGTGCCGACAATAGTGTGCTCGTTGGGCGGGATGACCGGGACACTGTGGATGTCATGCAGGCCTTGCTCGGCGAGCATGGCGCTGACCAGTGCAGGGCCAAGGTTGGCGCCGATGGTGTTGGAGCCCTGGATGCGCAGGTCGGCAGCGCAGACCAGGCCGGTCAGCGCGCATAACAGGGTCAAGGACATAAGACGCAGCATCGGCAGGCACCTTCCTGGAGCCATAGAAAGGCCTGCAATTTAAGTCAGAAAGGTTTCAAGCCGATGACAGGCCCCTCTGTAGCAGCTGCCGAAGGAACGAGGCTGCTGCTAAGGGATTGTTCTTAGCTCAACTCCAGCCAGATCGGCGCATGATCCGATGGTTTTTCCATGCCACGCAGGTCGTAGTCCACACCCGCTGCCTTGATTCGTGGCACCAGCCCCTGGGAGGCAAGGATCACGTCAATGCGCAGGCCACGCTTGGGCTCATCCTCAAAACCACGGCTGCGGTAATCGAACCAGCTGAAACGGTCGGCCACGTCCGGGTGCAGGTAGCGAAAGCTGTCCACCAGGCCCCAGCCCTTGAGACGTTCCAGCCACTCGCGTTCTTCCGGCAAAAAGCTGCACTTGCCGGTTTTCAGCCAGCGCTTGGCGTTGTCCGGGCCGATACCGATATCGCAGTCCTGCGGCGAGATATTGATATCGCCCATTACCACCAGTGGTTGTTCATTGCTGAACTGGCTTTCAAGCAGCTGCTGCAGGTCGCTGTAGAAACGCTGCTTGGCCGGGAATTTGGTGGGGTGATCGCGGTTTTCGCCCTGTGGGAAGTAACCATTCATGATGGTCACCGGCTGGCCGTTTTCGTCAGCGAAAGTGCCCCAGATAAAACGCCGCTGGGCGTCATCTTCATCACCGGCAAAACCCTTGTGCAGCTCCAGAGGTGCCTGGCGCGAGAGCAGGGCGACCCCGTAATGGCCTTTTTGACCATGGAAGTGCACGTGATACCCCAGCGCTTCGATGTCGGCGATGGGGAACTGATCGTCATGGACCTTGGTTTCCTGCAGGCCGATCACGTCAGGCTGGTGTTTCTCGATCAGCGCTGCCAGCTGATGTGGCCGAGCGCGCAGGCCGTTGATGTTGAATGAAACGATTTTCATGGGCGGGCAGTCCTGAACAAAACTGCGATGCTAGCGGACTGACGCTCTGGCTGCCAGCGTGCAGTGGGGCAAATGCACTGCTAACGTAGGATGCACTTGGCCATGATGGAACTGTTGTGGCCCTCGGGGGTTCGTACGCATTAGAAGCGCCGCTATCCAGGCCGCGCCGGGGAGTTGATCGCATGACGCAAACGCCGAACGCCACCAGTCAGATCCAGTTGCTTGACAGTGGCTATTCAAGAGAAGCGCGCTCCTTGCTGTATCAGGCCTATCGCCATGAGCCGACATTCCGCTTTCTGTTCAACGCCGAGCGCAGCGGTTACGAACAACGGGTTCGCGCGACAGTGCGGGAGCTGGTCAGGCAACATTTTTTTCAGGACTTGCCGGCGCTGGGGTTGCTGGTCAATGACCGCCTGGTGGGCATTGCCCTGATTGCCCCGCCGCAGCGGCGCCTGGGGATTACCGAAAGCTGGGCCTGGCAGTTGCGCATGGTGCTCAGTGCCGGGCTGAACTGCACGCGGCGGTATCTGGACTATCACCAGGCAGTGCAGGCCTGCGTGCCGGGAGATGCCGTGCATATGCTGCCGTTGCTGGGTATTCATCCCGAATTCCAGGGTTTGCATTACGGTGAGCAGTTGCTTGAAGCAGTGCATAACTGGTGCGCCGAGGACGAGCACTCCGAAGGTGTGGTGCTCGACACCGGAAACCCGCATTACCTTGAATTCTACAAGCGCCAGGGCTATGTGGAGATCGGGGAAGTTGCGGTGGGGCCGGTGATAGAACATGTGTTCTTCCATGCCAATCCGCAGGTGTCACATACCGCAACGGTTTGAACACGAACTTTTTGCCCGTTGACGCGCTCTATGAGCACCCCAGCCCGTGATAGCATCCGCGCCTATGACGTTCCCAGGAAGATTTACCAGTGGTGTTGTCCTGCTGCTCAGCAGTTTTGCGGCGTGTGCCCAAAGCGAGTTGGTGGTCAAGGTCAAACCGGCAAACGACGCCCTCAAGGCCAACGTGGAAGGCTATATTGGCAGCCTCGGCGATCGTGACGAGAAAGCGCTTTTGCGTTTTCAACGTGGCGCGCAGGAGCAGGCCCTGAAAGCCTCCCAGGCCTTGGGTTACTACCAGCCCTCCATCGACGCCGAGGTCAAGCCCGGCGATCCGCCGCGTCTGGTGTTGAGCATCGATCCCGGCGAGCCGGTGCATCTGCGCAACGTCAACGTGCGCGTCGAAGGCCCGGCCGCTTCGCTGAAGGCCTTTCAGATACCGGCCAGCGATGATCTCAAACCCGGCGCGGTGCTCAATCAGGGCAACTACGAAGACGCCAAGCGCCTGATCCAGAACCGTGCCCTGCGTTACGGTTTTTTCAATGGTAAATTCACTCAGCATGAACTGCTGGTCGACCCCAAGGGCGGTTTTGCCGATATCAATCTGGTCTACGAAAGCGGCCCGCGTTTTTTTCTCGGTAAAGTCAGTTTTGCCGGCGATGCACCCTTTGACCAGACCTTGCTGCAACGCATGGTGCCGTTTACCCCGGATACCCCGTACGACTCGGAACTGGTTGCCGAACTTAACCAGAACCTGCAAAGCAGTGGCTACTTTGAAGTGGTGCGCGTCGATGCCGCACCCAGTACTGCGGTGGGGCAGGTGATCCCGGTCGACGTCGACCTGGAAACCCGCAAGCCGCGCACCATGACCCTGGGCCTGGGTTACTCGACCGATACCGGAGCCCGTGGCAAGGCCAGCTGGATGCGCCACTGGGGCAACCCGCGCGGTGACAGCTACGGCTTTGAATCCGAAATATCCCAGCCCAAGCAAAACGTCGGTGCCTGGTATGACATCCCGCTGGATCCACCGCTGACCGATAAACTGCGTCTTGCTGCGGGTTATCAAAACGAAGAAATCGCCAACACCGACACCTTGAGCAAGCTGCTCACGGTCGGCCCGGAGTGGCACAGCAAACTGGATAACGGCTGGACGCGCGTCATCTCGCTCAAATGGCAGCATGAAGAGTACCGCCTGGGCGATGACTCGGGCCTGAGTACCTTGCTGATGCCGGGCGTCAGCTATTCGGTATTGCGCAGCGACAACCGCATCGACCCCAGTCACGGCTACAGTGTGACCACGGATATGCAGGTGGCCAAGCAAGGGTTGATGTCCGATACCAACCTGCTGCATGGCGATGTGCAGTTCAAGGCGTTGACCACCCTGTGGGAAAAACACCGCTTTTTGGGCCGGATCCAGTTTGGTGGCAGTGCCACCAACGGCTACAAATCGATTCCACCGTCACTGCGCTTCTTCGCCGGTGGCGACCAGAGCGTGCGTGGTTATGATTACCAGAGTCTGTCGCCGAAAAACTCCGAAGGTGATCGTATTGGCGGGCGCTACATGCTCGCGGGTAGCCTGGAATATCAATATCAGTTCGCCGAAAAGTGGCGCTGGGCGACCTTTGTCGACCAGGGCAATGCGTTCAACACACTGGACTTTCCGAGCCTGAAAACCGGGGTCGGCGTTGGTATTCGCTGGATCTCGCCGGTAGGCCCCATACGTCTGGATCTGGCCCATGCGCTGGATGACGATGGCGGTGTCCGTTTGCACTTTTCGATGGGGCCAGAACTGTGATTCGTGGTTTGAAAATAGCCGGGCTGGTGCTGGTGGCGTTGGTGCTGCTGGCCGTTGTCAGTGTGGGCGTGATTCTGGGTACGCAAGCAGGCAGCCGCTGGGTGCTGGGGCAGGTACCGGGTTTGCAGGTGGAGAATTTTGCCGGGCGCCTGGGCGGCCAGTGGGGTGCCGATCATCTCTTGTGGGAGCAAGGCACCAGCCGGGTGGAGGTAAGCCGGCCGATCTTTGCCTGGTCGCCGGGCTGTCTGACCCGCATGACGCTGTGTATCGATCAATTGCAGGCTGACGCGATCAGCCTGCAATTTCCGCCCAGTGAAGACAGCAGCAGCGGGCCGATCAGCCTGCCGGAGCTGAAATTGCCACTGGCGATTGAAGTGGGTGTGGTCAAGGTCGGCAATGTACTGTTCAACGGCATCGAGCAGCTCAAGGGCATGCAGATGTCGGCGCAGTGGACGGCCAAGGGCTTGCAGCTCGACTCGGTGCAGGTTGAGCGCGAAGACCTCAACGTTGAACTGTCCGGCCTGCTGCAACCCAATGGCGACTGGCCGTTGACCTTGCAAGGTAACGTCAGCCTGCCAGCTCCGGATGGCAAACCCCTGGCGATCGCGCTCAAGGTTGATGGCAATCTGCGTACTAGCTTGAACCTCAAGGCCGACACCACCGGTTACATCAATGCGCACCTGACGGGCGAGCTGCAGCCTTTGGCCGACAACTTGCCGGCGCAATTGAAAATCACCGCCGAACCGTTCAAGGCCAGCCCCGATCTGCCGGACACCCTGGTGCTCAATCAGTTGTTGCTGACGGCCAAGGGCGACCTCAAGGACGGCTATGAATTGAATGGCAGCGCCCTGTTGCCTGCCGAAAAACAGCCAGTGAACCTGCAGCTCAAAGGCCGCGTGGATGCCAAGGGTGCGCAGATCGCTGCGCTGGACCTGACCGCCAACCCGCAGCAGCGCCTGAAACTGTCGGGGCAAGTGGACTGGCATGAAGGCTTGAGCGCCGAGGCCAAAATCGACTGGCTGGAGTTTCCCTGGCACAACCTGTATCCGCTGATCGACAAGCCTGATGTGGATTTGCGCACGTTTGTGGGTGAAGTGTCCTATCGCGACGGTAATTATCTGGGCAACTTCAAGGCGGACCTTGATGGCCCGGCGGGCAAGTTCAGCCTCAGCAGCCCGTTCAGTGGCGATCTGGGCAAGGTCTTCCTGCCGCAGCTCAAACTGGTGGCCGGGCAGGGCAAAGCCGAGGGCCACGTCAATGTGCAGTTTGCCGATGGCGTGGTGTGGGACACGGCGCTGGACCTGAGTGCGCTCAACCCTGCGTATTGGGTGGCCGAGTTGCCGGGTACGCTGGCAGGCCCGTTGCGCAGCAAGGGTTCATTTAAAAACGAGCGTCTGGAGCTGGATGCCAATCTCGACCTCAAGGGCCGTTTGCGCGGCCTGCCTGCGGTGCTGCAAGCCAAGGCCCAGGGCGCCGGTGAGGCCTGGACCGTCAGTGCGCTGGATATTCGCCTGGGCGATAATCGCATCAATGGTAGCGCCAGTTTGCAGGAGCAAATCAAGGCCCAGCTTGATCTCAATATGCCGCGTCTGGGCCAGCTGTGGCCCGAACTGCGCGGTCAGCTCAAGGGCCGTGTCGATGTAGGCGGAACCCTCAAGGCACCGCAAGGCAAAGTGGCGCTCAATGGGCAGCAACTTGCGTTTGCCGACAATCATCTGCAAAGCCTGACCCTGGATGCCAGCCTCGATCGCAACCAGCGTGGCCGCATCGACCTCAAGGGCAGCGGCATCCGCGCCGGTGACACCCAACTGGGCGTGCTCACCGCCAACGGCAGTGGCGATATCAAGCGTCAGCAGCTCAAGCTGGATTTGCAAGGACCGTTGGTGCAACTGGGCCTGGCCGTGGATGGCGGCCTGGACAAAGGCAACTGGCGCGGGCGACTGGCCAGTGGCGACGTCAAGGCCGGCGGCCAGGCCTGGGTGCTGCAAAACCCGGCACGGCTGGAGCGCCTGGCCGATGGCCGGCTCAATCTGGGCGCGCAGTGCTGGCTCTCCGGCCCGGCGAGCTTGTGCAGCGAAGAGCAGCGCCTGGTGCCGGACCCGAAACTGCGTCTGCACCTCAAGCAGTTCCCCCTCGACAGCCTGGCTGAGTGGTTGCCCAAGGACTTCCAGTGGCAGGGCCAGCTCAATGCCGACTTGATGCTGGACTTGCCTGCCAGCGGGCCTAAAGGCCAGGTGGTGGTGGATGCCAGTGGTGGCACGTTGCGCTTCAAAGACAAGGGCCAGTGGCTGGACTTCCCATACCAGGCGTTCAAGCTGACCAGCAACCTGACCCCTAACCGGGTTGAATCGCGGCTTGATTTCGATGGTGGCAAGCTGGGGCAGTTGATGCTGGCAGCGCGGATCAATCCGCTGCCCAAAAGCAAACCTGTTACCGGTGAATTCCGTCTCACCGGGCTGGATGTGTCGATGATTCGTCCGTTTGCGCCGATGGTGGAAAAACTCACCGGCCAGCTCAACGGCTCTGGCACGATTTCGGGTGCTTTGCTGTCGCCCCATGTCAACGGCAATGTGGCCCTGACCGGCGGTGAAATCTCGGGGCCGGAGCTGCCGACCAACTTCGAGAATGTGCAGCTTTCGCTGGCCATCAACGGCGAAACGGCGCAGATCAATGGCGGCTGGACCAGCGGCGACAAGGGCCAGGGCAGCGTCAGCGGCAATGTGGCCTGGGGTCAGGCAGTGGCGGTCAATGTGCTGGTCAAGGGCAACAACCTGCCGGTGACGGTCGAGCCTTATGCCAAGCTGGAAGTCGCCCCGGACCTGAAAATCTCCCTCAACCCCGACAACACCCTGTTGATCGCCGGTACGGTGAACGTGCCCAAGGGTGAAATCGTGGTACGGGAATTGCCACCCTCGACGGTCAAGGTGTCAGATGACACGGTGATTGTGGGCCAGCAGACGACGGGTGAAGCCGCGCCGATGCAGGTCGACATGGATATCACCGTGGTGGTGGGGCAGGAGTTGCTGACATTCTCCGGCTTTGGCCTGAACGCCGATCTGGCGGGGCAGGTGCATATTGGCAACGACATGGACACCCGTGGCGAGCTGCGCCTCAATAACGGCCGCTACCGTGCCTATGGCCAGAAGCTGACCATACGCCGTGCGCGTTTGCTGTTCGCCGGGCCGATTGACCAGCCTTATCTGGATATCGAAGCGGTCCGCCAGACCGACGACGTGATTGCCGGGATTCGCCTGACAGGCAGTGCGGAACAGCCCACTACGCAAATCTTCTCGGAACCGGCCATGAGCCAGGAACAGGCGTTGTCCTACCTGATTCTTGGGCGTCCGCTGACGGGTACCGGGGAAGATGAAAACCTGCTGGCGCAGGCGGCGCTGGGCCTGGGCCTGATGGGCAGTTCGGGGATTACCACCAGCCTGGCCAACCACCTGGGGATCAAGGATTTTGAGCTTGATACCGAAGGCACCGGCAACAGCACTGCAGTGGTGGCCAGTGGCAAGATCAACGAGCGGCTGAGCGTACGCTATGGTGTGGGTGTGTTTGAACCTGCCAGTACCATTGCCCTGCGCTACAAACTGAGCAAGCGTGTGTATGTCGAAGTAGCCAGCGGTTTTGCCAGCTCGCTGGATATCTTCTACAAACGGGATTTCTGACGTGCTGTGATATGACCTGATGGTGTGGGAGCGAGCCTGCTCGCGAAACAGGCGACGCGGTTTGCCTGTATCGCGAGCAGGCTCGCTCCCACAGGATAGGGTAAAGGTAGTGCAGCCTCAGAGCGTGAGCTGCTTCATCGTTGCTTCGGCATAGCGCAACCCGGCCACGGCGCTGGCCGGGAATATGCTTTCCAGTGCGGCCAGCTCGCTGGCGCTCAGCTTGACCTCCAGCGCTCCCACATTCTCCTGCAGATACTTGCGTTGCTTGGTGCCCGGAATCGGGATCAGGTAATCGCCCTGTGCCAGTACCCAGGCCAACGCCAGTTGCCCGGCCGTCACGCCTTTTTCGGCAGCCAGGGTTTGCACTTGTTCGACCAACAGCAGGTTTTTGCCGAAGTTCTCACCTTGGAAACGGGGATTGAAACGGCGGAAATCGTCTGCGGCAAAATCGTCCACGGTTCTTAGCGCACCGGTCAAAAATCCCCGACCCAGCGGGCTGTAGGGCACAAAGGCAATGCCCAGGCGCTGACAGGCTTCAAGGCAACCGTTGCCTTCCTGGTCGCGGCTCCACAGCGAGTACTCACTTTGCAATGCGCTGATCGGATGCACTTTGTGCGCTCGTTCAAGGGTCGCCACCGATGCCTCGCTCAGGCCCAGATAACGCACCTTGCCTGCCTTGACCAGAGCTGACAGCGCGCCGACGGTTTCTTCAACCGGTACGTTCGGGTCCATGCGGTGCTGGTAGTACAGATCGAGCGTCTCAACCCCAAGGCGCTTGAGGCTGCCTTCGACGGCCTGGCGGATGTACTCGGGGCGACCATTTATGTCGCGAAAGGCCGGATTGGCCGGGTCGCGGACGATGCCGAATTTACTGGCCAGAAACACTTGCTCGCGTTTCCCGCGAATGGCCTGGCCAATCAGTTCTTCGTTGGTGTGTGGCCCATAAATGTCGGCGGTATCGAGCAGGTTGATGCCCAGTTCCAGAGCGTGGTGCAGGGTGGCCACGGCTTCGCGGGTGTCGCTGCCGGTGGTGTAGAAGTCGGTCATGCCCATGCAGCCCAGGCCAATAGCGCTGACCTGAGGTCCGTCTTTACCCAGTTGGCGAGTGTGCATGCGAGGTGCTCCTGAATGAGTGGGGTAGAGCTATTCTTCACCTCGACAGTGGCAAGATAAACAGGGTAAATACACCATCACTGTTCGTAATTTCTAAACAATGGAGGGGTTATGGACCGTTTCAACGCGATGCGGGTCTTCACTCGCATCGTTGAACTGGGCGGCTTTACCAAGGCTGCCGACAGTCTGCAATTACCTCGTGCATCGGTGACGGTGTTGATCAAGCAACTGGAAGCGCATTTGGGCGTGCAGCTGCTGCATCGCACCACTCGCCAGGTCAGTCCGACCCTGGACGGCGCGGCGTACTACCAGCGCTGCGTCAACCTGCTGGATGATCTTGAAGATGCCGAAGGGCTGTTTCGCGGCAGCCAGCCCAAAGGCACGCTGCGGGTCGAGATGCCCGCTTCGGTGGGGCGTCTGGTGGTGTTGCCGGCCTTGCCGGAGTTCACGGACCGTTACCCGCAGATCGAACTGGAAATCGGCCTCAACGACCGCCCGGTGGACCTGATTCGGGAAGGTGTGGATTGTGTGATCCGCGGTGGACTGACCATGGACGACTCCCTGGTGGCGCGGCCCCTGGTGCAGATGGATCAGGTGACATGCGCCAGCCCCGCCTATTTGCAAGCTCGCGGTGTACCGCAATCGCTCGAAGACTTGAGCGGGCATCAGGTGGTGGAATATTTCTCCAGCGCCTCGGGCAAGCGTTACGGGCTGGAATTCCAGGTCGATGATGAAGTGCGCCTCGTCGACTTGCCCAAGCGGCTTGCGGTCAACAGTGCCGAGGGGTATCTGGCGGCGTGTGTGGCGGGGTACGGGCTGGTGCAAACCCCCCATTACCATGTTGCGCAGCTGGTGCGCGAAGGGCGCCTGCAAGAAGTGCTCAGAGACTGTTTGCCACCGCGGCTGGCGTTAACAGCCTTATATCCACACCATCGGCAATTGTCGCCGCGGGTACGTGTCTTTGTGGATTGGCTGGTGGACCTGTGTGCCCGGCCGGGGAGTGCCTTCAAACGTTAGCCCGGGCCTGCAGGGCAGGCCCGGGATGTTCGTTGGTGGCAGCCAAAAAGCTGGCTTGGCTGTAAGATGGGGCCCGATTTTTTCAATTTCTCCATGTAAGCCGACCCGGTTGTCGGCTTTCGTATACGGACTTACTGTCAGGAACAGGTCATGACCCCTTCGCAGCGCTTGAAATACTCGATTTTGATATCACTGGTGGTTCTGGGCATCATGTTCGGCCTTTCTTACTTGCAAAACGCCGGCATGATCACCGAGAAGATGTTCCAGTACATCGCCATCGGTGTGGCCGTGATCGTGGTTGTCATCAACGGCGTCATGCGCCGCAAGACCAAGATCTAAGCTTCGATCTTGCCGGTCAAAACGGCTTCAGCCTGTGGATGCAGGCTGTAGCTCTTGTCGCTGTTGAGTACCACCACCCCTTCGCTGCACAGGCGCTTGAGTACCTCGCGCACACTCAAGAATGACAGCGGGATATCCAGCGCCTGCAAGTGGCTGTGCATGCCGCGCACCCCCAGCCTGCGATCATTGCCTGCAGCCGTTAACAGCGCGTCAATGACCTTGAGCCGCACCAGGCTGGTACGCAGCCCGAAACACTTGAGCAGGTGGCGGATCCGTTCGTTGCCTTGCAAGGGCGCGAGCGCTTCCAGCAGCCCGGTATCGGGCTGAAAAGCGACTTCGCGATGCGGGTTTCTACCATCCGTTGGTATTTGCTGGTTATGCATGCAAAAAACTCCTTTTCAGAGCCTGATCAGGAAAAGAAAAAAATGCTCTCACTTAACTAGACGAATGAGCGACAGAAATCATGAACATTCAAATGTAGAAATTTTGTCGTGAATTCGTCTCAATCGCGTTTGCGACCAGTGTAGGCGGGGGTTTGGAGCGATTATTAAATTTTTTTAATCGTGAAGGGCATGCTCTGGCCCTCTACAGGGCCTGGCGGGCAGTCAGCACCGGCCGACCCTCGGTGTTGCGGCTCAGGTATACCGGCAACACTTTGGGCAGGGAGGTCACCAGATGATCGATTTCCCGGGTATTGAATACACCCCCAATGCGCAGTTTGCCGGTGGCGCTGTCGGCCAGGGCGAGGGGAGTGTCGAGGTAGCGGTTGATCAGGGGCAAGGCGTCAGCCAGTGACAGGTTGTCCAGCACCAGCTGGCCGTTGCGCCAGGCCAGCTCGGAGGTGACGGCCGCGACCGGGCCAATTTGCGCGGCATGGTCGCCTGCCTTGTAACGCGCCTGCATGCCCGGCTCCAACCGCAGGCCATCGCCACTCAGGCGCTTGTTGCTGGTGACCAGCACCGAACCTTCGAGCAGGGTGATCCGCACCTGGTCTTCGTACATCCACACATTGAACTGGGTGCCTGTGACACGCACCTGGCCTTCTGCCGCCTGCACCAGAAACGGGTGGGATGCGTCGTGACTGACCTTGAAAAAGGCCTCGCCCTTGCTCAGGGTCACCTGGCGCTGATCCTTGTAGTTACTGAAGGTCAGTTGGCTGCCCAGGTTGAGTTCGACCTGGCTGCCATCGGGCAGTGTCACCGTCCTGGCACTGGCATCGGCGCTGTAGCGCTCATGGGCATTGGGCACCCAGCCCAGTTGCCAGCCGCTGTAGGCCGCCACGGGAAGGGCGAGCAGGGTAATGGCGGCGGCCACGGCAAAGCGCTGCCAGGTGCTGCGGCGCGGTGCGGGAGGCAATGCAACCACCCGGGCTGGAGCGGGGGCCGGGCGTGTCAGGTGCGCACTGATGTCCCAGACATCCAGCATCGCTTCATATTCCAGCGCGTGGAGGGGGTTGGCATTTAGCCACACAGCGAAAGCTTCACGTTCCTGGCAGGTGCAGTCGGGCTCGTGCAAACGCAGGCACCACTGAGCCGCAGCTTCGGTGATGGCCTCGTTTTCAGCGTCTGTGTGGCGTGTTTCACTCATTGATATTTCCCGGTTTTGCGCATTCTAACCCCGTGCCAGAGCTAACGAGAACATGAGCCATGTCAAAAGCATGTCATTTAGCCCTATGGCCGGGTTTTTCTCTGCTACGGTTGTTCCAGTCACATTGAGTACCAGACGCAACATCAATTAATGGAGTTAAGACAATGTTGAAGAAAACCTTTGCTGCTGTGATCACTACTGCTGCTTTGTTGGGTGCCGGTGCAGCGATGGCTCAGCCTGTTGATCCGAACTGGGCATTCTCCAAGGAGTTGGTCGAAGTTCTCAAGAACAAGAACGGCTACACCGTGATCAAGAAAATTGAAGCCCAGGACCCGGCTGCCGGTATCTGGAAGGCCGAAGGCATCAAGAAGGTCGATGGCCTGGAATACGAAATTATTTTCGATTCGACCGGTAAGGTAATTTCCGAGAAGAAAGACTGATTCCCGGTACCTGAAACGAATCGTGCACTGAGCGTTTCTACCCGGCCCTGATCGTTTGTTTTGACAGGGTCGGGTGTTTTTACGCCTCAGGTTTTCTGCCGGGCCAACCATTGTTCGCGAGTTATTCCCCACAGCTCGCATGGCAGCCTGCCGCTGACAAAGTCTTTCTCTTCCCTGCCTATCAAGCGCATTCCGCCTCGCTCGGAAATAAGTCGTGAAGCCGTATTGGGCGCCGCTTTGGGCACGTGCATGCACGCGCGGTTCAAGGTCTGGAACCAGTAGGCATCGACCACCTCGCAGGCTTCGCTCATCAACCCCTGACCCTGCCATTGCGGCGCCAGCCAGAACCCCCGGTTGTTGTCCACGGCATCCATCAGGCTGATGCAGCCAATCAGCTCATCTGGCTCTGCTAACAGGCGAATCGTCCAGTGCCACTCTTCGCTGCGGGCCATGGCTGGCAGCGCCACGTCACGCACATAGCTCAGTGCGCCATCGTCCGGGTAGGGCCATGGCACGACTGCATTCAGGTAGCGCACGACTTGCCAGTGGGCAAAGCGCCTCTGGATGGCGGGCGCGTCGCTTAGTTGCAGGGGTTGCAGTACCAGTCGCGAGGTCTGGAGGGTAGGTAGGGGCTGCATCGTGGGTGGCTCCTTGCCATTGGTTTGCGTCGAGAGTACCGCGCAATACCATCCATAAAAAGCCCCCGTTAAACGGGGGCTGTATGGGGATAGTTGCGCCTGGCGATAATATCAGCCGTTACTGCAACCATTGCCCATCACGCGATACTCAAGAATATGACGCTGACCCTGGTGGTCTTCGTAGGTCATTTGTGCGGGTACTACTTCACAGACATCGGCAGCCGGAGACACGCTGATAACTTTGGCAATATCCAGATCGGTGGCATAAGTGTAATGCTCGACCACCGGTTGTAGTTGCGTAACTTGAAGTTCGTCAGCAGCCGCCAGGGTAGAAAAGCCAATAAGTGCAAGAGCGATCAAACGTTTCATTTATAAGACCTTAAAACAATCACGAATCACTGACTTCAGTTGCCATGGTGGCGGTCGAAGTTGTTACGCCGTGGAGTAAGTGGCGTAACACGAAGTACCGTGCCCTGTTTCAGTGTTGCGTTGAGGGATGTACATAGAATACGCGCGCTGCGTATTGATTAAAGTCAAAAGATCGTCATGGAGTCTTTCCGGATCAGTAACAATCGACGCTTTTTCCGCAGCACCACGAAAAAGCCCCCTCAAAGAGGGGGCTGGGGTCGCATCCGTGCGTGCAACCATTGAACTTTAGTGGGTGCTGCAGCCGTCGCCCATCACCTGGTATTCAAGGGTGTGGCGCTGGCCTTGGGAGTCTTCATAGACCATGGTGGCCGGTACCACTTCACACACCTTGGGTATGTTGGACAGGCTGACCACCCGCGCAATATCCAGTTGGGTACCGTAGTGGTAGTGTTCTACAGTCGCAGGCTGAACAGTGGAAGTTTCACCTGCAACAGCCAATGTGGCAAAGCCGGCAAGAAACAGTGCAATAAGATTTTTCATGTGATTGGCCTCTAAAGTAATCAAGATTTAAAGCTGACTGACTTCATTTGCCGATAAGGCGGGAAGAAGTTACGACACCCGGCAAGGTCGCCGGGTACGTACGAAGTACCGAAGTTTCAAGTGCAACTGATAGTTGAGTCATGTGAGTGAGGTTACGCTGATTTGCAAAAGTAAAAATAGCTGATGGCAAAATGCTCTGTTACCACATGGGTAACAATGTGAGGGCCCTGCATTATTTTTCAAGTGCCTGGGTCGTCTCCTGGCTGGCATACTGGCCTCTCTGATTCAGGAGCCATTTATCGATATGAATGTCGTGTCCCCCCTTAATGCCTATCAACAAGCTGTCGAACACCAGGGCTTTGTCCACGACCCCGCCCAATGGGTTGCAGTCCAGGCCTTGCAGCGCTGCCATGAGGCCCTGCACTCGGGTGCGCAGCCGGTCAATGGCGTGTATTTGTGGGGGCCGGTGGGGCGGGGCAAAACCTGGTTGATGGATCAGTTCTATCAAAGCCTGCGGGTGCCCGCACGGCGTCAGCATTTTCATCACTTTATGCAATGGGTACATCAGCGCCTGTTTCAGCTGACCGGTACGGCGGACCCGCTGAAGACACTGGCTAAAGGCTTGGGCGCGGAAGTGAAGGTGCTGTGCTTTGACGAACTGTTCGTCAATGACATTGCCGATGCGATTATTCTTGGGCGTCTGTTTCAGGTGATGTTCGATGAAGGCGTGGTGCTGGTTTGTACCTCAAACCAGCCACCGAACGACCTTTATGGTCACGGTTTTAACCGTGATCGTTTTGCTCCCGGTATTACGGCGATTCTCAAGCATATGGAGGTGGTGGCGGTAAACGGTATTGAAGACCACCGCCTGCATCCCGGCATTGCACATCAGCGTTACTGGGTGACCGGGCCGGGCCGGCCGAGTGCCATAGAGCCGGTGTTCAGATCCTTGACCGAGGGCCAGGCGGTGTCTGACCAACCCATTGATGTGGGCCATCGCTCGCTGAACGTGGTGCAGGCCAGTGATGGGGTGCTGTGGTGCAATTTTCATGAGTTATGCGAGCAGCCGCTGGCGGCCACTGAGTTCATGCAGATTTGTGATCGTTACAAGGTCATGTTGCTCAGCGAAGTGCCCTGCCTGAGTGCCGAGCAGCGCGAAGGCAAAATAGCCCGTGGTACGGAAGACGGGGCGGTGAAGGTCGCGGCGGGGGATCGTGAGCTGCCGCAGCTGTCAAAATACGATGACAGTGTGCGGCGTTTTATTGCCCTGATCGACGAGTGCTATGACCGCAAGGTACCGGTGTGTATTGAAGCGCAGGTGCCGATGGATCAGTTGTACACCCAGGGCTATCTGGAGTTCGCTTTTCGCCGCACCTTGAGCCGGCTGCAGGAAATGCAGTTGCAGCGGTTTGGCCTCCAATAACCCGTGATTGCGTGGGCCGTGTAGTCGCTGACTCGCGGAGCGAGGCTGCGAGGGGGGCTTGAAAGCAATGGGAGGGTGCCACTTCTGAACGTGTCCAGCCGCTCGCAGCCTTCGTTCCTCGTCAGCGACTACAAGGGGCTTGAAGGATTCAAGGTCAATCCCACGCTGGCGCAACGCTCTGCGGGTTGGTCAGGCGATGGCCGCGGTCCAGGGCTGCAATCCGGGCCATGTCGTCATCGCTCAGTTTCAGTGAGCAGGCCTTGAGGTTGCTCTCAAGGTTGCTGCGCCTGGTCGAAGACGGAATCACCGAATAGCCCAATTGCATGGCCCAGGCCAGGGTCACTTGTGCCGCAGTGGCGTTATGGCGGTCGGCAATGGCCATGATCACTGGATCTTTAAGCACTTCGCCGTAAGCCAGGGTCATGTACGAGGTTATATGGATGCCCTGGCTTTGTGCGAATTCCACCACTTTGCGGTTTTGCAGGTAGGGGTGCAATTCGATCTGGTTGGTCGCGATATTTTCCGCGCCCACCGCGGCAATGGCTTCTTTCATCAGGGCGATGGTGAAGTTCGAGACGCCAATCTGCCGGGTCAGGCCCTTTTCTTTGGCTTCAAGCAATGCGCCCATAAACTCGGCTACCGGGACTGCATTGTCAGGGCTCGGCCAGTGAATCAGGGTCAGGTCCAGATGGTCGGTGCGCAGTTTTTTCAGGCTCTCTTCAAGGCTGGGGATCAGTTGCTCCCTGGTGAAATTACTGACCCAAATTTTGCTGGTGATAAACAGTTCGTCACGCGCCACGCCGCTTTCGGCAATGGCCTGGCCGACTTCAGCTTCATTTTCGTAAATCTGTGCGGTGTCGATGGCGCGGTAGCCCAGGTCCAGGGCATTGCTGACCGAGTCTATGACTACCTGGCCTTTAAGGCGAAATGTACCGAGGCCAAATGCTGGAACTGTCATGGATATCTCCTTGGTGGACGTAAGAATGAGGTTGAGTATCCTCGCCCTTCACCGGCGGAAAAACCGCTGGCCAAGCAAAGCACTCTTGACCACAGATCATGAATCTTCAGCTGACCCCCCCCCCCGACTGCCACCCCATTAGCGGTTTGCCGATTGGGATGCTGCTGAATGTTTCGCAGTTGTTTGAGGAGGTGGGGTTTAAATCTATATGAGAATTACTATAAATTACATCTACAAAAGTGCCATCATCACGCCGTTATCCCATTAGATCTGTTTCTGCGCTCATGGAGTGTTGCCGCTGCTGTTGCGGCCAGGAGTCCTGTTGGAAAACTACTATCGCGAACTGGTGGGCTTTTTGAGTGCCAGGCTGGGTAATGCCCAGGCGGCCGAAGACGTGGTGCATGACGCTTATGTGCGAGTGCTGGAGCGTTCAGGCGACGAGCCGATCGCGCAGCCACGTGCTTTTTTGTATCGCACTGCACTTAACCTGGTGATCGACGGCCATCGCCGCAGCAGCCTGCGCCAGGCCGAACCGCTGGAAGTGCTGGATAGCGAAGAACGTTTTTACAGCCCCTCGCCTCAACTATTGATGGACCACGACCAACGCCTGGCCATGATCCAGAAAGCCCTGGCTGAGCTGCCTGCGGCGTGTCGCGAGTGTTTTCTGCTGCGCAAGATCGAAGGACTGTCGCACCCTGAAATCGCCGAACGCCTCGGGGTATCGCGCAGTGTGGTCGAGAAGCATATCGTTAACGCCATGAAGCATTGCCGAATCCGTATCAGGCAGTGGGACAACGCCTGAGTGGCGCTAAAAAATCAGATCGCATGACATTTCAGAGATGAAACTGAACTGCGCCTGAAGAACTTTCTTATATGCACACCACAAACCCCACCAGGGTTTAATCTCGAAAACGTCGCGCATAAGCAGTTGGCGTCTTGGTTGGGCTGTTCTGGCCTGATTGCCCAAGTCCACTTATCGACACAGAAACGTATGTGATTACGCCCCTCCAGTGGCAGGTCGCAGCACGTTGCATGCGCGTGCCTTTTGGCTCGCTCACGAGTTTGACCCCATGAACGAAGGCCTCAGATCAATGCCGGCTGCGCAGGTACTCTGCATGGCGTGAGCGCAGGCGGCGCAGGAGCAGCACCATGAAACTCTCCCTGAAAGAATTTTTCGCCGGCTTTTTGCGGACTCGCCATATTGGCCGGCATTTCCGGCGTCTGGTCCTGCTCGACAGCCTGACCAACACCACGGTCAACCGCGAAGTACCACCCACGCTGGCACAGATGCTGGTGGTCGCGGCCAACAGTGACAGCGCGGTACTGATCGACAACCTGGGCACCCACACCGACGGTTTGAGCGACGCCGAGGTCGATGTGCTGCGCGATCGCCACGGCCTCAATGAGATCGAACACGAGCAGCCGCTAAGCCCCTGGATACACGCGTGGCATTGCTACAAAAACCCGTTCAACTTGCTGCTGACCTTGCTGGCCGCAGTTTCCCTGGCCACTGATGACATTCAGGCGGCGGTGGTGATCGGCACCATGGTGGTGCTGTCGACCGTGCTGCGTTTTTGGCAAGAGGCCAAGTCCAACAAAGCCGCCGATGCGCTCAAAGACATGGTGAGCAACACCGCGACGGTGATGCGTCGCGACTTCAGTGCAGACGCTTCGCCCGTGTTCGGCAAGTTTTCCGGCGCCTCACGCCAGATCAGGGGGGCGCAGCGTATCGAGCTGCCGATCAAGCAGTTGGTGCCGGGCGATCTGATCGTATTGTCTGCTGGCGACATGATCCCGGCAGATTGCCGGGTGCTCAGCGCCAAGGATTTGTTCGTCAGCCAGGCCGCGATGACGGGCGAATCCATGCCCGTGGAAAAGTTTGCGCGTCAGCTCGACAGCCAGACCAGCAACCCGCTGGAACTGGACACTATTTTGTTCATGGGCACCAACGTGGTGTCCGGGGCCGCCACTGCGGTCGTGCTGACGACCGGTAATAACACCTATTTCGGTGCTCTGGCGCAGCGCGTCGGGACCACTGAGCGCGGTGCGACCTCATTCCAGGCCGGGGTCAACAAAGTCAGCTGGTTGCTGATCCGGTTCATGTTTGTGATGGCGCCGCTGGTGCTGTTTATCAACGGCTTCACCAAGGGCGACTGGACTGAAGCCTTGCTGTTCGCACTTTCCGTTGCTGTGGGGCTGACTCCGGAAATGCTGCCAATGATTGTGACCTCGACGTTGGCCAAGGGAGCCGTCTTCCTGTCGCGTAAAAAAGTCATCGTCAAACGCCTGGATGCCATCCAGAACTTTGGTGCGATGGATGTACTGTGCACCGATAAAACGGGGACCCTGACACAGGACAAGATTTTTCTGGCCCGGCATGTGGATGTCTGGGGGCAGGAGTCTGACGACGTACTGGAAATGGCCTACCTGAACAGCTATTACCAGACCGGGTTGAAAAATCTGCTGGACGTGGCAGTACTGGAGCACGTCGAGGTCCACCGCGAATTGAACGTGGGGACGGCCTTCAGCAAGGTCGATGAAATTCCGTTCGACTTTACCCGTCGGCGCATGTCGGTGGTAGTGGTCGAGCAGGACCGGCCGCACTTGCTGATCTGTAAGGGAGCTGTCGAGGAAGTACTCTCCGTATGTAAGACAGTTCGTCATGGTGAGCAGGAAGAAACCCTTGGCGATGAACTCTTGGTGCGCATTCGCCAAGTGACTGCGGCATTCAACGAAGAGGGCTTGCGCGTTGTGGCCGTGGCTGCGCGGTCCATGGCTGATGGGCGTGACGCTTACAGCCTGAGTGATGAGCAGGAGTTGACGTTGATTGGCTATGTGGCGTTCCTCGACCCGCCCAAGGAGAGCACCGCACCGGCGCTTAAAGCCCTGGCCGAGCACGGGGTAGCGGTAAAGGTTCTGACAGGTGACAACGAGCTGGTTACGGCCAAGATCTGTCGTGAGGTGGGCCTGGAGCAGCAAGGCTTGCTGATGGGCAATGATATTGAACGGATGACGGATGCCCAACTGGCCGTGGCTGTGGAGACCACCAACGTATTTGCCAAACTGACACCCACGCACAAGGAACGCATCGTGCGTTTACTCAAGGCTAATGGCCATGTTGTGGGTTTTATGGGTGATGGCATCAACGACGCTCCGGCACTGCGCACGGCGGATATCGGCATATCGGTGGACAGTGCCGTGGATATTGCCAAGGAAGCAGCTGACATCATCCTGCTGGAGAAAAGCCTGATGGTGCTGGAGGAGGGCGTGCTGGAAGGGCGTAGAACCTTCGCCAATATGCTCAAGTACATCAAAATGACAGCCAGTTCGAACTTCGGCAATGTGTTCTCGGTGCTGGTGGCCAGTGCATTCATTCCTTTTTTGCCGATGTTGCCAATGCATTTGCTGGTTCAGAACTTGCTGTATGACGTGTCACAAATTGCCATCCCGTTCGATAACGTCGATGAGGAAATGCTGAAAAAGCCACAGCGCTGGCAGCCTGCGGATGTAGGCCGTTTCATGCTGTTTTTTGGGCCGATCAGTTCGATTTTCGACATCCTGACGTTTGGCTTGATGTGGTACGTGTTCAAGGCCAACACACCTGAACACCAGACCCTTTTCCAGTCGGGCTGGTTCGTGGTCGGGTTGCTGACTCAAACCCTGATCGTGCACATGATTCGCACGCCTAAAATCCCGTTTCTGCAGAGCCGCGCAGCGATGCCGCTGATGGTGATGACAGGGGTGATCATGGCAGTGGGCATCTTCCTGCCGATGGGGCCACTGGCGGGCTACTTCAAATTGCAGGCGCTGCCGCCGCTGTACTTTGTGTTCTTGCCCGTGATTTTACTGGCTTACATGGCGCTGACCCAGGCCGTGAAAAGCTTTTATATTCGCAGGTTTGGCTGGCAATAAGGCCTGGCCGGGGCAGTTGGCCGAAAAACTGCAGTCTTTTGTCTTTGCGTGGGCCCTGGTCTTAAAGGGCCGGTGTGATGGATCAACAGACTGCAGTGATTTACCCACAACCATTTGGAAGATTAAGAAAATTCGCACATGACGTGTAGCTATTTCCCTTCTCGTAAATCGTATTCGATTAGTGATTATGCGCGGCGCGATTGCGAACGGGCTATGTGTGTTATGCGCGAATATTGTCGCAATGGTGGACGCTGATTGCAGGATTTATCCTATAATTTCAGTATCACTCATTCGGTTGTTTTTTTGAGAATAACCAATTGAACCTATTCAAAACGATACATTCACGCCTGACATACGCTGATGCCCGGCTTACTACTAGAGGGTTAAATGTATGAGAGTGTTGATTGCTGATGATCATCCACTTATTCGATCGGCGATGAAGTTGTTGCTGGAGAGTGATGGTCATGAAGTCGTGGCTGAAGCAGACAATGGCGCCGATGCTGTTCAATTGGCTCGCAAGCATAATGTTGACTTGATCATCCTTGATATCACCATGCCAGGCCTGGATGGTCTGGAGGTGATCAACAGAATCAGGGCTTCGGAGGTTAAAAGTCGCATTTTGGTGGTCACGTCCCAATCCCCCCTGTTTTATTCGCAGCGGAGCATGAAAGCAGGGGCGGCAGGTTTTATTACCAAAGGCCAGGATCTCACTGAGTTGATGAGAGCGGTAAAAGTAATCATGGACGGCTATACCTTTTTTCCATTTTTGGCGGCCAGCTCAGTGCGAAACAGTGATACAAGTATGAGCGACATAGAATTGATACAGAATTTGTCGGCGCGAGAATTGTACATACTGCAACAGCTTGCCCGGGGCCTGAGTAATAAGAAGATTGCTGAAGATATGATTCTTAGCAGCAAAACCATCAGTACTTACAAGGCGCGCCTGATCGAAAAGTTGAATATAAAATCGGTCGTCTACTTGGCTGAATTTGCCAAGCGCAATGATTTGATTTAATTGAACATCCTTCAATGTCTGGGGCTTGCAGGGCTGCTCCTGGTTCTTGGACAGCCCGTTGCAGCCGCTGACCCAAAAGTACAGACCTTGCAATTGATGGGGCGCTCCAATGTCGAGGCGTACAGCGTGGCACTTGAACCATCAGACAGGCAGTGGCTCAAGCAACACGGACCTTTGCGTCTGGGTATCTCCGCACCTGACTACGGTCCTTTTGAAATGACGGTAAACGGTCAGGACTTTGAAGGGTTGACGGCCGACTACGCGCAACTGCTGTCGCAGTTGCTACGCACTGACATTGTGGTCAAGCGTTACCCTTCAAGGCCGCAGGCGATAGAAGCGCTCAAGGGTGGTGAGCTGGATTTGTTGAGCAGTTCCAATGGTTTCGAAGCGCAATATCCTGAGCTGGTGTTAAGCCGTGCGTACGCAGACGATTCGCCTTCTCTGGTGACCCGCAGCAGTAACCAGGAGCGTCCGCCAGTTGATCTGGCGGGGCTGCGTGTGGCCATGCTCGATCACTACCTGCCGCCGCAGAAGGTCCAGGACTTCTACCCCAAAGCTAGCTTGCAGTTGTATCCGTCAACCCTGACGGCCATTGGCGCCGTGGCGTTTGGCCAAGCGGATGTATATCTTGGGGATTTTATTAGTGCCAGTTACCTGATTCACAAGAACTACCTGAACAATGTGCAATTGGCCGATTTCTCGCGACTGGAAGACAACCCCTTCGCCTTTGCGGTGAATCGTAAAAATCCGGGGTTACTGCGTATCGTCAATACAGCGCTGGCGGCGATCCCAGCCAGTGACCGCATGACAATTCTGCGCCGCTGGAGCTTCGACGGGCCAAAAACGTATGCCCCATGGCAGTTTACCCCTGCAGCCAGCGAGCAGCGCTGGATAGCTGAGCATCCGCGGTTAAAAGTGGCAATTTATGATGCGTTCCAGCCACTGTCCTTTTTTGATGAGCAAGGCAGGTTCAAAGGCTTGATTGCCGATCTTTTATCCAGCATCAGTACACGCACAGGGCTTAATTTCGAGGCAGTGCGTGTGTATACGCTGGCGCAGGGGATTGAACTGGTCAAGTCGGGCAAGGCAGATGTGTTGGGGGCTATCACGAGCAGTACCGCCCGAGAAAATCAACTGAGCTTTACCCGGCCCTACCTCACAACCCCTTTTGTGCTTATTTCCCGTATCGGCTCAGAGGGACCTCAAACCCTGGATGAAATGGCTGGCGGGCGTGTCGTGATGGTTCGCGGCAATGTACTGCGCGACTTTATTGCGCAGAACTATCCGCAGGTTCAGATTCAGGAAGCAGACAACCCGCCTGCGGCCCTGGCCATGGTGGCAGAGGGAAGCGCTGATGCCGCGATCAGCGTGTTGGTCAATGCGCGTTATCTGGTTTCGCGACGCTTTGACAATCAGCTGAAAATCACCAGCACCGTAGGTACTCAACCCGAGCAGATCGGTTTTGCCACTGCCGGCAATGATCAGCAGTTAAGCGCCATTCTGGACAAGGCCTTGCTCAATATCACTCCAGGAGACTTGAGTGAGCTGACCGGTCGTTGGTTCACTGACACACCAGAGGTTGAGAGCTACTGGCTGCGCAACCGTCCTGCGATTGTAAGAGGGTTTGCCATTGCCGCGGCGTTGCTATTGGTTGCCATTGTATGGATTACCTATTTGCAGAGAGTCATAGGCAGGCGCCAGCAGCTGGTGAATGAGTTGAATGCTGCCAAGCAAAGTGCCGATGCGGCAAACCGCGCAAAGACCACCTTTCTCGCAACCATGAGTCATGAGATCCGCACCCCCATGAATGCGGTCATTGGCATGCTCGAATTGGCCATGAAAAAGGCCGACCAAGGCGTTATTGATCGTTTCGCAATCGAAGTGGCCTCAGTCTCGGCCCACGAGTTGCTCGATTTGATTGGCGATATTCTGGATATCGCGCGCATTGAGTCCGGTCATCTTTCATTGCACCCCAAACGCTCAAATATCAAGTCGCTGGTAGAAGCCGTGGCACGAATGTTTGATGGGCTGGCGCGGCAGAAGCAATTGAGCCTGGTCTGTGAATCGAGCCCGGCAGCGGATGTGGATGTGCTGATTGATCCGATACGCTTCAAGCAAATCGTTTCCAATTTGCTGAGTAATGCCATCAAGTTCACGGACACGGGGGAGGTCCGGCTGATATTGACATTGGGGCTGGCTGCAGATGCGCAGCATACAGCGATCTGTTTGCGCGTGAAGGACACCGGTGTGGGTATTTCTGAGGAAGACCAGAGCCTGCTGTTCAACCCTTTTGTTCAGTCCAGTAACAACACGCAATCTGCGCGTCAGGGCTCAGGCCTGGGCCTGGTGATTTGCCGTGAGCTCTGCGAAATGATGGGAGGTCAGTTGCACCTCAGCAGTGTTGAGGGGCTGGGCACCCAAGTTGAGATCATGATGGTAGTGCCTCTGCTTGAACATGAAGAGCAAGCTGCAGACGCCCTCGAGCAAGCCCCGGCCATTACCCGGTCGCTGAACATTCTGGTCGTGGATGATTATCCGGCTAACCGGATGCTGCTGGCCCAGCAACTCAGCTATCTGGGGCACCGTGTGTCAGACGCCGAGAATGGCGAGCTGGGCCTCAAGGCGTGGCGGCAGGGGGCTTTCGACCTGGTAATTACTGATTGCTCGATGCCGGTCATCAATGGCTATCAGTTGGCCCAGGCAATACGAGCCGAAGAGGCGCAGCTGGGAAAGGCCCCTTGCCAGATTTTTGGTTTTACTGCGAACGCACAGCCCGGCGAAGTTGAGCGTTGTCTCGATGCGGGAATGGATCAATGCCTGTTCAAGCCCATCAGCCTGAAAGACTTGAGCGCCTGCCTGGCAACTGGCCAGGCGCAGAACCTGATATATACCGATGCCGATGAATCTGATCGAGGCGATAGGATTGATCTGACGTATCTTAAACAGTTGAGTCAGGGTGATGAGCAGATGATTCATACACTTCTTGCAGAGCTTGCGACAAGAAATCGTCTCGATCTCACTGCCCTGATCGAACTCTTTTTGAAAGATGATTACGCAGGCCTGGCTGCCCTGGCCCATGGCATCAAAGGAGGGGGCAGACTTATTCAGGCCAGGAAGCTGATTGAGTGTTGCGAACAACTGGAAGCGGTTTGCCAGTCCGGAAAATCAGAAGAACTCACCGTCGCGGTCGATGCACTTCACAGCAGTATGGAGCAGTTGGCTGACGAACTTGAACATTATGCTCAAGCTAATCAATCACATGGATGACGAGGCTGCAATGCCAACAAAATCTTTACGAATACTGATTGCCGATGCAGACCCGAACGAGGCTCTGAAAATAGAAAGGGCTCTTAATATTCTGGGCTATTACCGGATCGCGCCTTTGTACCATGGCGAGGCGCTGGTAAGCCTGAAGGCAGCACCCACCAATGAATATGATGTGTTGTTGATCAGTCAGAAAATGGCAGGTGAGGTCATTGCGGATGAGGTCGAATATCGCAAGGACAACTCGCAGTTTCGGCATGTACTGATTTACACGGATGCCGACAGTTTTGTGAATCAGCTTGCCAGTGTGATGCCGATGCTGGATGTTTCTGCCAACCCCTGAAACAGGCACTTGTCTGCATTGCCGGGGCCGCGATAAGGTCTGGCGTTGTTCCAACAAACCAATGCCCGGACTCGTCAAGGAAAACCCGTAATGTCGGATGTCGTCGTAGTGCAAGCAGACTATACCAACCCGGTTCATGCCCAGGCGTTAAGGGACGTGTTGAATCACTACGCCCGGGACCCGATGGGCGGAGGTGAAGCGTTGTCGCAAACGGTATTGGCGCACTTGCCGGCAGAGCTTGCCAGGCGCCCTCATGCCTTCAGCGTACTGGCGTTCGTCAATGGTGAGGCGGCGGGTCTGGTTAACTGCTTTGAAGGCTTTTCCACCTTTGCCGGCAAACCCCTGGTCAATGTGCATGATGTGTCGGTGGTCGATACGTTTCGCGGTCTGGGCCTGAGCCAGAAGATGTTGCTCAAGGTGGAAGACATCGCCCGCGAACGCGGCTGCTGCAAGATCACCCTCGAAGTACTCGAGGGCAACCCTGTGGCGCAAGGTTCCTATCGCAAATTCGGCTTCAGCGATGGCCAGCTCGACCCGGCGCACGGGCGCATGCTGTTCTGGAACAAATATTTGTAACTGTAGAAAAACCTTGTAGCAGTTGACGAGCTACAAGGTTTGCCTCCTCTGCCTACAGTGTCCACTCCAGGCCAACGCTCACCGTCCGCGGATCACCCCAGAACACGCCGTTATAGAAACCTACGTTTTCGTAGTACTTTTCATCGAACAGGTTTTTGACGTTCAGGGATGCCGAGACGTGTTCGTCAAACTTGTAGCGGGCCATCAGGTCGACCAGGGTGTAGGACTTCTGAGTGATGTCTTCCTTGAAGGTAATCGGGTTGCCTTTGTCATTTTTCTCGCCGTTCGGGCGATTGGCGGCACGATAGATATCGCTTTGCCAGTTGACGGCCGCCCCCACGGTCATTGCATTCCAGTCCCCAGGCAGGCGGTAGGTGCTCGAAATCTTCAGCATGTTCAAAGGCGCTGCAGTATTCATGCGCTGGCCTGCGGCGTTGCGCGAATGGGTGTAGGTGTAGCCTGCAAGCATATTCCAGTCGCGCATCACTTCACCGGCCAGCTCGACTTCGAAACCGTTGATCTTGTTGCCCTTGCCGCCGGATTTGTAATATTCCTCGCCCTTGGGGCCGCGTGGTACTGAGTCATCGATTTCCGGCACATTGTCCTGCTTGCTCCAGAACACCGCCGTCGACAGGTTGAGGCGCTCCTGCAAGAAGCTACCCTTCAGCCCCAGCTCATAGTTGCTGCCCACCACCGGCTCAAGGTAGGAGTTGCTGGCGTCCTTGCTGGTGGTTGGCTTGAAGATGTCGGTATAACTCGCGTAGGCCGTCAACTCGTCGGTGAAGTCATACAGCACGCCGGCGTAAGGCGTAATCACATCGTTTTGGGTCTGGCTGACTTTCGGGGCAGGGAAGTTGGTGCTGGAGCTTTGCCAGCTGCCATACCGGGTGCCCAGTACGGCATGCCATTGATCGGTCAGGTTAAAGCGCGTGGCCAGGTAGCCGGATTTCTGCTTGATGACGTCGTGAGTCCCTTCAATACCGGTATTGAAATCCTGATATTTGGGAATCGCGCTCATGTCTTGCCAATTGGGGATGTTGTAGTAGTCGTCCGGGTTGAGGTCAACCATCAGGGGCGAGGTGTTGTCGTTCTTGGCCTGGCCATAACCCACCATCAACTCGTGATCACGCCCGAACAAGGGGTAGGTGCCCGAGATATTGACGTCAACGGCGCTCATCTTCTCTTCGCCGATAAAGTGGCTGGCATAGGCCGACATGCCCGTACCATCGGGGTTGGGGAAGCCGCCGCCGGCGTAATAAACCTTACCTTCAGCGTCGCTGGTGCGATGGGTGTAGGCTGCTTTGAGGCGCCAGTCATTGACCAGTTGCTGGTCGAGGGTGGCGAAGGCGGTTTTGTCCTTCATCGGCCATGAACTCCAGGAAGTCGCCAGGTTGGTCGAGCGCCCGAAATTGGCTTTGTCGCCCGAGCCGGTCCAGTAAGGTGTGGTGCCCCAGGAAGAACCCTTTACCTGCTTGTCCTGGTAGTCGTAACCCACGGCCAGAACAGTGCTGTCGCTCAGGTCGGCTTCCAGAATGCCGTAAGCCACTTCGCGCTTGAGGGCGTAGATATCGCGAAACGATTTGCTGTCGCGATAGGCCAGCACCGTGCGCCCGCGCAGGCGGCCGTCGAAGGCCAGCGGGCCGCCCACATCGACATAGCTGTAATAGTTGTCGTAGCTGCCGCCTGAAGCACCGGCCTTGGCCTGCAACTGGTGGGTAGGGCGTTTGCGGATCATGTTGATGGTGCCCGACGGGTCGCCCGCGCCGGTGGTCAGGCCGGTGGCGCCGCGCACTACTTCAATACGGTCGTAGATAATGGTGTCGGCATCGGTCTTCATAAAACTGAAGGTGTTGAGCATGCCGTCAATCTGGAAGTTATTGATGGTGTAGCCGCGGGACGAGTAGCTGACCCGGTCCGAGTCGTTGTGCTGTACCACAATGCCTGTGGTATGGCGCATGGCTTCGGTCAGGGTGTTGAGGTCGAAGTCGTCCATTTCCTGACGGGTGACGACCGAGATCGACTGCGGAGTTTCGCGAATGCTCAAGTTGAGTTTGGTCGCGGTACTGGTCGAGCCCGTGGTGTAGGAACCGGTATTTTCTGTGGTGGCACCCAGGCCCTGGGCTGTGACGCTGGTGGTGCCCAGCTCCAGTGAGCGGGTCGTTTTCTTGACCTCTTCCTGCTCGGTATCCGCCAGTAATTGCGGGCATGCGGCGCTGCTGATGAGGCCGAGGGTGAGGGTCATGGAACGGGTGATTGGCGCGAACATCGCTGCCGACTCCTTGTCGTTGTTATGAAGTTGTTCAGTGCTTCAAACGAATGACAAGGCGCGGAGTTAGGCGAAAAGAGAATTATTTGTAAAGAAGTGTCGGAAACCTGCGGGGCGCGCCGTGCGCCCCGCACGTTGATTATTGCTGGACCACGTTGGCAGGGGCGGGCTGTTTTGGCTTGATCAGGCTGAAGTCGATCAAGGCCTTTTGTGGGCGCGAGTAGGGGTCGCCAATCAGCTGCGGGCGGGCGACAAACGTGTCGCTGACCAGGCTTTTCTTGTCGTCCAGTTCGTCGGCACTGAGGCCCGCCAGGTCTGCCCAGGTGTGGATAAACTGCGAGCTGCTGTAAGGTCGCCCGAGGTCGGCAGCGAAATTCCAGGCATGGTTTTCACGCCACTTGGGCGAGGCCCAGGCCATAAACGGAATGGTGTACATCGGGGCTGTCGGCTTGGCCTCGTTGCGGCCCAGCGTCGCGTGGCCGACCGAGTCGAACACGTCTTCACCGTGGTCCGACAGGTACAGCAGGAAACCATTGGGGTCGGTCTTGGCAAAGTCCTTGATCAGGCTCGATACAACAAAATCGTTGTACAGAACGGCATTGTCGTAGCTGTTGTAGGTGGGTACTTGTGCATCGCTCAAACCGGCGGGTACGCCACTACGGTCGACAAATTTGTCAAAGGTCGGTGGATAACGGTACTGGTAGCTCATATGCGTACCGAGCAGGTGAATCACGATCAGCTTGCGCGGGGCGCTGTCGGCCAGGATCTTGTTGAAGGGCTCAATCACGTCGCCATCATACTGGCGGGCGTTCTGGTTGCGGTTGTTGTTGAGGTAAACCTGCTGGTCAGCCTGCTCGGAGAAGGTCGTGAGCATGGTGTTGCGCTTGGTCATGGTTTGCTGGTTGGTGACCCAGAAGGTTTTGTAACCGGCTTGCTTCATCACGCTGACCAGTGACGGGGTGCTCAGGTACAGGTCGGGGTTTTCTTCGTCGGCAAAGGTCAGCACTTGTTGCAGCGCTTCAATGGTGTAGGGCCGCGGTGTCACCACGTTGTCGAAAATGGCCAGTTGATCGCGCAACTTGTCGAGGTTTGGCGTGGTTTCGCGCTGATAACCATACAGGCTCATGCGCTGGCGGTTGGTGGACTCGCCAATGACCAGTACCAGGGTAGTCGGCTTGCCGGCCTCGTTGTCCTTGAGGTTGGTCAGCGGCGGGATCTTGCTGACGCTGGCGAGCATGCCCTGCATGTTGTCCAGTTGCTCCAGGTAGCGGCGATAAGCTACTAACATCTGCCACGGTACTGCAGGTTCAACACGGCTTTCGAAGCTTTCCATGGCCGTGGCCAGGTTGTCGTGCTTGATCGTCTGTTTGACCAGCGGGTAGCCGATAACCGCCACCAATATGGCCACCGCTGCAGCCCAGGCCTGCATGCGCGGCAAATACACCGGGCGCAGGCGGGTCCACAGAAACACCGCAAAGGCGGTATGTGCCAGGAATGCCAGCACCATCCACCAGGCAAAGTACTGGGTCATGTATTCGCCGGCTTCAGATATGTTCGATTCGAACATGATGAAGATGACGCTTTGCGAGAATTCCTGTTGATAGATAAAGAAGTAGCCCAGGCTGGCCATCGAACAGGCCCACAGCACGACACCAATGACCGCCGCCATTGCCCGGGTGTGCCTGGGAAACATCAGCATCGGGGCCAGCCAGATGGCACTCATCACAAAGGCTTGGCGAAAGCCTGAGAACCCGGAAGTGCCAGTCAGCTGGATAAGCAGTTGGGTAATGCCGGAAAAATACCAAAAGAACAGGAACAGCCAGCCAAGGCCTGCCCAATCGAATCCCTTCGCAGATGTATTACTGCGTTTAAACATCCCCATACAGCGCTCCAGCTGATAACTACTTGAATGGTCAGTGCCATGTAGCCAGGCACAGCACATGAGTACTGCCTCAAGAGTGGGCAGTCACAAAGTGTTTAAGTATCGCCAAGGGGATGTGAAAACTTTGTCACCCATGATCGGGCTGGTAGACATGGATCGGTCTTGTCGCACCTTGAAAATTTTACGTTTTTTGCAGTCTTTACTGCTTCGTCCGTCTGTTGAGTGTATTGAATCGGGAATCTGCCCTCCAGCTTGTGCGAAACTATGCAGCATGTGTCAGGGCTGATCCTGATCGGGCACCTTGGGCAATGCTGCACCGAGGTGCTGTACACCTATTTATTTGTCGTTGGGAGCAACAGTACATGCAGTTGGGAATTATTGGATTGGGCCGTATGGGCGGGAATATCGCGCGGCGTCTGATGCTCAATGGGCATACAACCGTGGTTTTTGACCGCAATACCGACTTTGTCAGCGCTCTGGAACAGGAAGGCGCCACCGCCGTTGCCGATTTGCCAGCGCTGGTCGCAGGCCTGGCCAAACCCCGTGCTGTCTGGGTCATGCTGCCTTCCGGTGCGCCGACCGAAGACACCATCGAGACTTTGAGCGAGTTGCTGGACGCCGATGACATCATCATTGATGGCGGCAACACCTTCTACAAGGATGACATTCGTCGTTCGCAGTCGCTGGCCGAGAAAGGCATCCAGTACGTTGACGTGGGTACATCGGGCGGCGTGTGGGGCCTGGAGCGCGGTTATTGCATGATGATCGGCGGAGACAGCGCTGTCGTGAAACATCTGGACCCGCTGTTTGCAGCGCTGGCGCCAGGCATGGGCGATATTGCGCGGACCAAGGATCGCACCTCTGACGATGACCGTGCCGAGCGTGGTTACATCCATGCTGGCCCGGCTGGCGCTGGCCATTTCGTCAAAATGGTGCACAACGGTATCGAGTACGGCTTGATGCAGGCGTACGCCGAAGGTTTCAACCTGATGAAGATGAAAGGTGGTGAAAACCTGCCTGAAGAGCAGCGTTTTGACCTGAACCTGGGTGATATCGCTGAAGTCTGGCGTCGTGGCAGCGTGGTGTCTTCCTGGTTGCTGGATTTGACCGCCGATGCTCTGGCCACTGATGAGCCGCTGGATGGCTACTCGGGCGCCGTCGCAGACAGTGGCGAAGGCCGCTGGACCATCGAGGCCGCAATGGAGCAGTCGACCCCGGTGCCAGTGTTGTCGCAAGCCCTGTTTGCCCGCTACAGTTCACGCCAGCAAAGCCTCTATGGCGACAAATTGTTGTCAGCCATGCGCTTTGGTTTCGGCGGCCATGTGGAGACGCCTAAAAAATGACCGATCTGTCCAGTAAACCTGATGCCAAGCCTGCGCCGCCCACCACTCTGTTTTTGTTTGGTGCCCACGGTGATCTGGTCAAGCGCTTGCTGATGCCGGCGCTGTACAACTTGAGTCGTGATGGTTTACTGGACGGTGGCCTGCGCATTGTGGGCGTCGACCACAATGCGATCAGTGATGAGGGGTTTGCCAAAAAGCTGGAAGACTTCATTCGCAATGAAGCGTCCAGCAAAGTGGATCATCCTGACGGCGAGGGCTTGAATGCCGCTTTATGGGCCTCGTTGGCGAAGAACATCAGCTATGTGCAGGGCGACTTTCTCGATGACAGCACCTACGCGGCGCTGGAACAGAAGATTTTCGCCAGTGGCACCGCCAATGCGGTGTTCTATCTGGCCACTGCACCGCGCTTTTTCAGCGAAGTCGTGCAGCGGCTGGGCGTCAGCGGGTTGCTCAAGGAAACCCCGGAGGCTTTTCGCCGGGTAGTCATTGAAAAACCTTTTGGCTCTGACGTGCAAACAGCCCAGGCATTGAACGAATGCCTGCTGAGCGTCATGAGCGAGAAGCAGATCTACCGGATTGACCATTACCTGGGCAAGGAAACCGTCCAGAACATTTTGGTCAGCCGTTTCTCCAACGGGCTTTTCGAAGCTTTCTGGAACAATCATTACATTGACCATGTGCAGATCACGGCGGCAGAAACCGTCGGGGTTGAGACACGTGGCAGTTTTTACGAACACACCGGCGCCTTGCGCGACATGTTGCCCAACCATCTGTTTCAACTGCTGGCGATGGTCGCGATGGAGCCCCCTGCGGCCTTTGGTGCCGATGCGGTGCGCGGTGAGAAGGCCAAGGTGATTGGCGCAATCCGCCCCTGGTCCAAAGAGGATGCGCTGAAGAACTCGGTGCGCGGGCAGTACACTCAGGGTGAGTCCGGCGGCAAGCCGGTGGTGGGTTATCGCCAGGAAAACAACGTGGCGGCCGACAGCAGCACCGAAACCTTTGTCGCGCTCAAGGTGATGATCGACAACTGGCGCTGGGTGGGCGTGCCGTTTTATCTGCGCACCGGCAAGCGCATGAGTGCGCGGGACACTGAAATCGCTATCTGCTTCAAGCCTGCGCCTTATGCGCAATTCCGTGACACCGACGTTGAACGGTTGCAGCCCAACTATTTGCGGATCCAGATCCAGCCCAATGAAGGCATGTGGTTTGACCTGCAGGCCAAGCAACCCGGGCCGGGGCTGAAAATGGCCAATATCGAGTTGGGTTTTGCGTACAAGGACTTTTTCCAAATGCAGCCTTCAACAGGCTACGAGACCTTGATCTACGACTGCCTTACTGGCGACCAGACCTTGTTTCAACGTGCGGACAACATTGAAAACGGCTGGCGGGGTGTGCAACCTTTTCTGGACGCGTGGCAGGAACAAACGGACGTGCAACCGTACAAGGCCGGTGAAGACGGTCCTGAGGCCGCTAAAGAATTGCTGGGTCGCGATGGGCGTGTCTGGCTCAACATAGGATGAGAGACGTGAAGCAAAACCCGATTGAGCTGGTGTTGTGTGACATGGATGGCACCCTGCTTTTACCTGATCACAGCATCAGCCCGCGCAACCTGGCGGCAGTCAAGGCGCTGCAGGCCGCCGGCATTCATTTCACCCTGGCTACCGGCCGCCCGCCACGGGCCATGCGCGATTATATCCGGCAGTTGGGGGTTGAGCTGCCGACTGCCGGGTTCAATGGCGGGGTGCTGGTCAACGCCGATGGCAGCGTGCTGCAGTCCCACCATGTGCCGTACCAGGCCGTACTCAAGACACTCGAGTTTTTGGCCGGGCATGACGTTGAGGTCTGGGTGTTTGCCGACGATGAGTGGCTGTTGCGCGACCCGACGGGGCCGATGGTTGCCCACGAGCAGCAGGGCCTGGGTTATGCCCCGCTGGTAGTCGAGAGTTTTGAACCCTACCTGCACCGGGTGGACAAGATCGTGGCCACTACCGGCAATGCACCCTTGTTGGTCGAGCTGGAGCAGCGTTTGCAGCAGTTACTGCATGGGGAGGCCTCTGCCAGCCGCTCCCAGGCCCGTTATCTTGATATCACCGCGCTCAGGGCCAATAAAGGCGATGCCCTTGCCACGCTGGCCGAACACCTGGGTGTGCCTCTTGAGCGCACGGTGGCGATTGGTGATGGCGGCAATGATCCGGCCATGTTCCAGCGTGCCGGGCTGTCGATTGCCATGGGCCAGGCCGATGCGCCTATTCGCGAGCAGGCGATGCATGTCACCGGCAGCAATACTGAAGATGGCGTTGCCCAGGCGATCGAGCGGTTTATCCTGACGCGCTGAAGGGGGCTGTGACAGGTCGTTTTGTCCGTATTTTGGCGTGATCGCGGCCTGCCTGCAGCCTGCAAGCCTTGTTATAGTCCGCCGCTTATCGGCCGGCGACGGCGCCCCGCAAAGGATTCAGGTTATGTCCGATTACCAGGCTTTTCAGGTTGAGTTGAACGGCAATATCGCCCATGTACAGATCAATCGACCTGAAAAGGTCAATGCGATGAATGCTGCGTTCTGGTCCGAAATCATCGATATCTTCCAGTGGATTGATGAAACTGACGCGGTGCGCGTGGTGGTGCTCAGTGGGGCGGGCAAGCATTTCTCGGCCGGCATCGACCTGATGCTGCTGGCGTCGGTGGCCAATGAAATGGGCAAGGATGTGGGGCGCAACGCCCGCATGCTGCGACGAAAAATCCTGCAAATGCAGGCCTCGTTCACTGCCGTCGACCAGTGCCGCAAGCCAGTTCTGGCAGCGGTTCAGGGTTATTGTATTGGCGGGGCGATAGACCTGATTGCCGCCTGCGACATGCGCTACGCCGCTGAAGATGCACAGTTCTCGATCAAGGAAATCGATATGGGCATGGCCGCCGATGTCGGGACACTGCAACGCCTGCCGCGTATCATCGGTGATGGCATGCTCCGCGAGCTGGCCTATACCGGGCGAATGGTCGCGGCAGATGAAGCTCGCGCCATCGGCCTGGTAAACCGGGTCTACAGTGATCAACAGGCGTTGCTTGAGGGCGTTATGGCGATTGCCCAGGAAATCGCCAGTAAATCGCCGATTGCCATTGCTGGCACCAAGCAGATGATCGGCTATATGCGCGATCACCGAGTGGAGGATGGCCTGGAATATGTTGCGACGTGGAATGCTGCGATGCTGCAATCCAGCGATCTGCGCCTGGCAATGACGGCGCATATGACCAAGCAGAAACCCGAATTTCTCGATTGAAGGCTTTGTAACCTGAACAAGGATCACTTGATGACACCGCGTTGGATCACGGCAGTACTGGATACAGACCTGACTGGCGGCTGGGCCGTGGCGCGCGGCCCCGACGGTTTTCTGAATGATGACAATGGCCCGCTGTTCCCTCGCGAATGGCTCAAACGCCAGAACTTGCCGGTACTGGCCGAGCATGGCATCGGCCACCTCGACGGCGAGCCGGTATATTTGCTGGAGCTCAAGGGCGCCGCTCAGGTAGAGGGCTGCCATTGGCAGGGCTTGCGCGCCTTTATGCTGGGCGACGACCACACGCTTTATAAAGTGCTGGGTTATGCCGCGCAAATCGGCACCTGGGCTCGTGAACATCGTTTTTGCGGCAGTTGCGGGCAGGCCATGACGCAGGTGTCAAGGGAGCGGGCGATGTACTGCGCTACCTGTGACTTGCGCAGTTACCCGCGCATATCGCCGAGCATGATCGTGTTGATTACCCGTGGTGATGAAGTGCTGCTGGCCCGTTCGCCGCGCTTTGTGCCGGGGGTTTACAGCACCCTGGCGGGCTTCGCCGAGCCAGGCGAGTCGGCCGAGGATTGCCTGATTCGTGAAGTGCGCGAAGAAGTGCAGCTGGAGGTCAGGAACATCCAGTATGTGGGCAGCCAGTGCTGGCCGTTCCCGCACTCGATGATGCTGGGGTTTCACGCGGAATATGCCGGGGGCGAGATTGTGCCCCAGGCCGATGAGATAGAAGATGCGCAGTGGTTCAATGTGCATCAATTACCGCCGTTGCCGGCGTCGCGCTCGATTGCGCGCTATCTTATCGACCTGTATGTGGCGCGTCGCTTAGGCCATGCCGAACCAGTGCTGCCAGGCTAGGCGCACGGTCAGGCCCAGGACCACGGTAATAAATACCGGACGAATAAACTTGGCGCCGCCGCTGATCGCGCTGCGGGCGCCAAAGTAAGCGCCGACCATCACTGCAAAGCCCATGGTCAGGCCGATTATCCAGTCCACATGCCCGGAAAAGATAAACACCGACAGCGCTGCAATGTTGCTGACGAAGTTCATGCTGCGGGCCACGCCGCTGGCCTTCACCAGATCGATGGGGTACATCAGCATGCTGCTGACAGTCCAGAACGCACCGGTGCCCGGGCCGGCCACGCCATCATAGAACCCCAGGCCCAGACCCTGCGGCAATTGCCATTTCTTTTTGATCGGCGCGTCGTTGTCGACGGGTGTTTTTGGGGTGCCGCCAAACAACAGGTAAATCCCGCAACCGAAGACAATCACCGGCAGCATCTTGTTGAGCCACTCTGCGGGCATGTAATGGGCGGCAGTTGCGCCAATCAGGCTGCCGACCAGGGTGCCGAAAATGGCCAGTTTCCACTCGCGGGGATGGAACAGTTTGCGACGGTAGAAGGTAAGGCTCGCCGTGGCTGCGCCGAAGGTCGAACTGAGTTTGTTGGTCCCCAGCACAAGATGTGGCGGCAAGCCTGCGGTGAGCAGGGCAGGGGTGGTGAGCAAGCCGCCACCACCTGCGATGGCATCGATAAAACCGGCAACAAAAGCAACGGCGGCCAGAATGGCGAGGGTGGTCAAATCTACGCTGAGTTCAAAAGGCATGGGATCGACTTAATTCGGCGGGACGTACAGCGCAGGCGCGCGGGAAGGACGTCATCTTACCGATAAGCGAGAACAGCGGCGATAGGGCTTTTGTGATTGCCCGACGGCGCCATGAACGATCATGGGGATCGTTTGGCGCTATGGTCAGGCAATTGCGTCAGCGGGTGTTCTATTAATAGACGAGAGCGTCGGCATCCATCCGCCGGACGTTGACTGATAGTGCACCGAGCTTGATCAGCCGGGTGCGGGTGACGTTGCGACTCAAGCCCAGCAATTTGGCCGTGTGCACCTGGTTATGATGGCAAAATTCATAAGCGCTGCGCAGCAGGGTGTCTTCGACGGTTTCATGCAGGGCTCCCGGTTCTTCTTCGAAAAGCTTGCGAAATGCGCGCTGCAACAGATCCCGGGTAGTGTGTTGAACCGGTTGTTGCGTCAGCAAGTCCTGGCGCCTGCTTCGTGACTGGGACAGGCGCAGGTCCTGCACCGTGATGGTCTGGTTGCGGCACAGCAGCAGGCTGTGGTGCACGACGTTTTCCAGCTCGCGAATATTGCCCTGCCAGGGGTGATGCACCAGGACTTGCTCGGCGCACTCGCTCAGGGCCGTTGGCCCGTGGGGCAGGCGTTGGCGATAGGTTTTCAGGAAGTGGCGGGCCAGCGGCAGAATATCTCCAGGTCGCTCGCGCAAGGGCAGCAACGCAAGGCTGACAACATTCAGGCGGTAGTAGAGATCCTCGCGGAAATGTCCGGCATCGATGGCCTGCTCCAGGTTGACGTTGGTGGCAGCCAGCACCCGAACGTTGATCGGGGTGCTTTTGCGCGAACCCAGCCGCACAACCTCTTGTTCTTGCAGGACGCGCAACAGCTTGACCTGGATGGCCAGCGGCAAGTCGCCGATTTCATCCAGAAACAACGTGCCGCCATCGGCCTCTTCAAACCAGCCGGATTTTGCACTCAGGGCGCCCGTGAAAGCACCTTTTTCATGGCCGAACAACTCAGCCTCAACCAGTGACTCGGCAAACGCCCCGCAGTTGACCGCCACGAATGGCTGCTGGTGCCGGTGGCTGAGCTGATGGATATGGCGTGCAACGAGCTCCTTGCCGGTGCCGGTTTCTCCAATGATCAGCACACTGGCATCACTGGGGGCAATTTGTTGCAAGTGCGTCAACAGCGCTTTGGACGCTGGGTCTTCAAATACTTGGGCCGTGGCGCGTATGGACGTGGCCAGTGCCGGGGTGGCAGGTAATGTTAAAAGCTGCATTGACAGCTCCTTTTAACAGGGGCTCTGCCCACAAAAGGAAAGCCGGAGGCAGCTTTATAAAGTTATTTTGTTATTCCGTAAACTAACCTAATTCCATATTTATATATCGATATTGCATATCGGACTTGCATCGCGACGTGTTTTTAGCGCTTTATAAGACACTGCTTTCCAGGCCTCCTTAATTTAGGATTGAGCCTGGGAGGGTTTTCTCTTATTTACCTGTTTTCACCCGGCTCAATCAGTTATTTCTAACGGCCGCATTTTCAAGTGGTCTCATTAATCCTCAATCAGGGACGCCCTGATTCAGGAAAGCGCTCAGTGGATTTGAACAATGAACAAGCGACCTCTTTATTTCGATTACGCGGCCACCACTCCCGTGGACGCTCGTGTCATCCAGGTGATGGTCGAATGCCTGGGCTTTGAAGGCAACTTTGGCAATCCAGCTTCCGGCTCCCACGTCTTTGGTCAGCAAGCCCGGCATTCGGTAGAACTGGCCCGAGAGCAGGTCGCGCAACTGATCAATGCCAGGCCGGAGCAGATCATCTGGACCTCGGGCGCTACCGAGTCCAACAACCTGGCCCTGAAAGGTGTGGCACAGGCCGGTGGCCAGTTGCGCGGGCATATCATCACCAGCCAGATCGAGCACAAAGCGGTGCTGGATACCGCGCGTTTTTTACAGGATGCAGGCTTTGACGTGACCTACCTGGCACCTGATGCCAACGGGCTTGTCAGCGCTGATCAGGTCAGCGCCGCCCTGCGGGCAGATACGCTGCTGGTGTCGCTGATGCTGGTCAACAATGAACTGGGGACGGTGAATGACATCCCGGAGATTGGCCGTCGCGTGCGCGAGCATGGTGCGTTGTTTCACGTAGATGCTGCGCAAGGTGCAGGCAAAGTAGCCATCGACCTGAATGAGTGGGCCGTCGATCTGATGTCGTTTTCGGGGCACAAGATTTATGGCCCCAAAGGTATCGGCGCGTTGTATGTGGGCTCGCGGGCACAGGATCGCTTGCAGGCGCAGATTCACGGTGGTGGGCATGAGTCCGGTTTGCGCTCTGGAACGCTGGCGACGCATCAAATTGCCGGTATGGGCGCAGCTTTTGCATTGGCCAATCAGTCGTTTGCCGAAGAGCTGGAGCATATTCGTGAATTGCGTCAGCGTTTGCTTGCACAACTGGCCGATGTGCCGGGCCTGCAATGCAATGGTTGTCCGACCCAACGTATTCCTCATACCTTGAGCCTGACCTTCAGCGAAGGACACTTTAACAGCGCTGTCTTGAGTAGCGAGCTGGCGTACTCGGCAACGTCGGCATGCAACTCGGCCAGCAATGCGCCTTCCCATGTGCTGCTGGCGCTGGGGCATGATGCACGCCAGGCCGGGCGTACCATCCGCCTGAGCCTTGGCCGCTTCACCCGCGAGCAGGACATCGATGTAGCTGCAAAGGCAATCAAGGCTTGCGTAGCAGCGCCCGCACCTTTTTGGGCGGTTGCCCAACCTTGATGGCTGATCCATCATCAGCGACGAATAATAATTACCAGTGACTGGCAGGAGAATAAATGAGTACTCAGGTGTTGAATTCGGGGTCTGTTGTGGAGCGTTTGAAACGCACCCGGGCAGTGATGAGCCAGCACGGGATCCATGCGCTTCTCGTGCCTTCGGCCGATCCCCATCTTTCGGAGTACTTGCCTGCCTACTGGCAGGGCCGTCAGTGGCTGTCAGGCTTTTACGGTTCAGTGGGCACATTGATTGTCACACCGACCTTCGCCGGCGTGTGGGCTGACAGCCGTTACTGGGAGCAAGCGGGCAAAGAGCTCAGTGGCAGCACCATTGAACTGGTCAAACTGTTGCCCGGGCAGCCGGGTCCTCTGGAGTGGCTGGCTGAACAAACGCCAGAAGGTGCAACGGTTAGCGTTGATGGCGCCGTTCTTGCCCTGGCTTCAGCACGAACCCTTGAAAGCCGGCTCAAGGAGCGCGGTGCAACCTTGCGCACGGATATCGATTTGCTTGGCCTTGTCTGGCAGGATCGGCCAACACTGCCGGTGCAGCCGGTGTATGAGCACTTGCCACCACAAGCGACGGTCAGTCGGGTCGACAAGCTCCAGCAGTTGCGCGAAACACTCAAGCAGCGCAAAGCAGACGCGCATTTCATTGCAACCCTGGATGACATCGCCTGGTTGTTCAACTTGCGTGGCTCGGATGTCTCTTTCAACCCTGTATTCGTGTCGTTTGCATTAATCGAGGAGGCCCGGGCTACCTTGTTTGTCGATCTGCACAAGGTCAGTGCCGAACTGCGTGGCACCCTGGCCCGCGAAGGCATAGAGCTGTGCGACTACACCGGGATCAATGCGGCGCTGGCGTCCTTGCCGGCCACTACCCGGTTGCTGGTAGACCCTGTCCGCGTGACCTGTGGGCTGATCGGCCACCTGAAGCCTGAAGTGAAGCTGGTTGAGGGTTTGAACCCTACGACCCTGTCCAAGTCGCAAAAGAGTCTTTATGACGCCGTTCATATTCGCCAGGCCATGGAGCAGGATGGTGCTGCGCTGTGTGAGTTTTTTGCCTGGCTGGAAACGGCTTTTGGGCGTGAGCGCATTACCGAACTGACGATTGATGAACAGCTGACCGCGGCCCGTGCCCGTCGTCCCGGGTTTGTATCACTGAGTTTCAACACCATTGCTGCGTTTAATGCCAATGGCGCAATGCCCCATTACCATGCCACCGAACAAGAACATGCAGTCATTGAAGGTGACGGCTTGCTGTTGATTGACTCGGGCGGGCAGTACCTGGGGGGCACGACCGATATCACGCGCATGGTTCCCGTCGGTACGCCGACCGATGAGCAAAAACGTGACTGCACCCGTGTACTAAAAGGCGTGATCGCTTTGTCTCGTGCTCGCTTTCCAAAGGGCGTCCTCTCGCCTTTGCTGGACTCGATTGCCAGGGCACCGATCTGGGCTGAAAACGTCGATTACGGGCACGGCACTGGGCATGGCGTCGGTTACTTCCTGAACGTGCACGAAGGGCCACAGGTTATCGCCTATCAGGCTGCACCGGCGCCGCACACGGCAATGCAGCCGGGGATGATTACCTCGATCGAGCCGGGGACATACCGTCCGGGTCGTTGGGGGGTGCGCATCGAAAACCTGGTGTTGAACCGGGAAGCGGGTGATTCGGAGTTTGGAGTGTTTCTGAAGTTTGAAACCCTGACGCTATGTCCGATTGACACTCGCTGTCTGGAACCGTCATTGCTGACGCGTGAGGAGGTCGAGTGGCTTGACGGCTACCACGCCCAGGTTCTCGAGCGTTTGAGTCCGCTGCTTGCAGGCGCCGCTCTGGAGTGGTTGCAGGTTCGTACGGCACCCGTCGCGATCAAGCGCTGATCTTGATGCCATGCTGCCGGTCGGGTCGACAGCATGGCAACAGGTGTTACTACCTGCAGATGACAATCATGCTGCGACTGGTATAACCCGCAGGGTTAAGGCCGAACGGGTAGTCCCCTGGCTCTTCGGCCGCATCACCCGATTTGGCAATCACCCGGTATCCCTTGGTGCCGCAAGACTTGTCGGCTTCGGCATAGCATTTGTTCCACGAGGAGGACAATCCCGAACAATTGATATGCAGGCCTCGCTTGCCATGCTTGACGGAGGTTTCGGAGGTTGCAGCGCAGCCGGTTAAAGCAAGTACGGCTAAAGCTACCAAAATACGTTTCATTCCTGTCCTTAAGCGTTTGCATCGGGTTTACGGGATACGCATGTGTGAGGCTGCCTGTCCGTGGCCCCTGTAGATGTCCGTATCCTGAATCGGCCTGATGAATCTGGAGTGACAAACATCCCTTAAATGAGAGTCAATTACAATAACTGTGTCAACTGGCGTCTTTTTTGTCAGTAGCAACAGGTGTGGAATGGTTGCGCATGGTTAAAGTCGCCCCGATCGAAGCCATGATGATGCAGGAAATGGCCATCCATTGCGTAAATGACAAGATCTCATTCAGAAACAACAGGCCCGACAGTGCTCCGAAGGCGGGTTCTATGCTCATCAGTGTGCCAAATGTTCGAGTTGGCATGCGTGTCAGGGCAATCATCTCAAGTGTGTAGGGCAGAGCGGTGGACATAAGGGCTACGCCAATGGCTATGGGAATCAGGCCTGGAGTCAATAATGCGGCGCCAGCGTGGTACACACCTATAGGTGCGAAAAAAAGTGCTGCAATAATTACGCCTAAAGCAGCGGTCTGCACGCCATTATCCGCTCCGGCCCGTTGCCCATAAAGAATGTACAGTGCCCAGCAGACCCCGGCGCTCAACGCGTAACCCGCGCCGACAGGGTCGATTCCTTGCGTGCTTTCACCAAAGGGTATGAGTAGCAGCAGTCCGGTGATTGCCAGACCTATCCATATGAAGTCGATCGGCCGGCGGGAGGTGTAAATAGCCACGGCCAAAGGTCCCGTGAACTCAAGGGCCACAGCAATACCCAGCGGAACGCTGCGCAATGACATATAGAAGAGGAAATTCATCCCCCCCAGTGCTATCCCGTAAACAATCACGGTTTTTAAGGATTTTGCGCTGAGCCTGGCTCTCCAGGGGCGCAGTATCAGAAACATGATAATGCTGGCGAATGCCAGGCGCAGACTGGTTGTTCCTTGGGCGCCAATGATGGGGAACATGCTTTTAGCCAGCGATGCACCCGATTGGATCGAAGCCATGGCAATAAGCAGCAAGCCAACAGGGAAAAGCGTCGCCATCAGGTTGCGGGGGAGCTTTGTCATTACGGAGTGTGCCTGGGTTTGAGGGGCTTTAAGGCAGGCATGATGCTTAACTGATTGAGAATGTGCAATATAGTGCGCAACTTCTGGCGTTTTTCACGCTATAGGCGCTTACAGATCAATAGTTTCGATTAATGCTTGACTCGGAATTGTAACTGTCTATAATTCGCCCCACTTCCGGCGCAGTCGAAACGGAAAACTCCTTGGGTTTCAATGAGTTGGATGGTTTTCGGCGGTGTCAGCTTCAAGTCATCGAAGCAGGAAATGAGGTGTTGACAGCAGCGTGTAACGCTGTAGAATTCGCCTCCCGCTAACGAGAGATCGAAAGCGCAAGTGGTTGATGTTACAAGGGAAACTTTGAAAACATCTTAAAATAACTGCTTGACAGATACAGAGGCTGCTGTAGAATGCGCGCCTCGGTACAGCGAATAGCTGACCAACCGCTCTTTAACAATTGAATCAAGCAATTCGTGTGGGTGCTTGTGGAGTCAGACTGATAGTCAACAAGATTATCAGCATCACAAGTTACTCCGCGAGAAATCAAAGATGTAACCAAC